>NZ_SDKM01000159.1 GCF_004519545.1 Nocardioides guangzhouensis | reverse complement strand
CGTGGAAGTTGCCCTCCATCGCCACGATCGTGGCCCGGTTCTCCGGGACGCCCTTGACGAGGTACCCCCACTTGCGGGCCACCTTGATCGCGGTCTCGACGGCCTCGGCGCCGGAGTTCATCGGCAGCACCATCTCCTTGCCGGTCAGCTGGGCGAGGTCCCGCGCGAACGGCCCGAGCTGGTCGTTGTAGAACGCCCGCGAGGTCAGCGTCAGCCGGCCCAGCTGCTCCTGCGCGCGGGCCACCAGGCGCGGGTGCCCGTGCCCGAAGTTCAGCGCGCTGTACCCGGCCAGGCAGTCGAGGTAGCGCCGCCCCTCGACGTCGGTCACCCAGGCGCCCT
>NZ_SDKM01000158.1 GCF_004519545.1 Nocardioides guangzhouensis | reverse complement strand
CGTGGAAGTTGCCCTCCATCGCCACGATCGTCGCCTGGTTCTCCGCGACGCCCTTGACGAGGTAGCCCCACTTGCGAGCCAGCTTGATCGCGGTCTCGACGGCCTCGGCGCCCGAGTTCATCGGCAGGACCATCTCCTTGCCGGTCAGCCGTGCGAGGTCCCGGGCGAACGGGCCGAGCTGGTCGTCATAGAAGGCCCGCGAGGTCAGCGTGAGCCGACCCAGTTGCTCCTGCGCCCGCGCGACGAGGCGCGGGTGCGCGTGGCCGAAGTTCAGTGCGCTGTAGCCGGCCAGGCAGTCGAGGTAGCGACGCCCCTCGACGTCGGTCACCCAGGCGCCCT
>NZ_SDKM01000157.1 GCF_004519545.1 Nocardioides guangzhouensis | reverse complement strand
GGCTCCGAGACCCGCTCGCGACGCCACGGCCGGCGCCGGTCGCTGTAGTGGGCGTTCACGATGATGCGGCGCACGTAGCCGTCGATGTTGTCCATCCGCACGACCCGGTCCCAGGCCGCGTACAGCCGCGTCAGCGCGTCCTGGACCACGTCCTCCGCACGATGCGGATCCCCACACAGCAGGCACGCGGTGCGGAACAGCTGTGGTCGCCGCGCCGCCACGTAGTCGCTGAACGCTGATTCGTCCATGGCCGGTCCCCTCTCGGACACCTAACGCACCAGCATGGCCGAACTGTTGGGTCGGAGAGGCAACTTTCTCGGCCCGCGCTTCCGCGGCATCTCAGGCGCGCCCGCTCA
>NZ_SDKM01000156.1 GCF_004519545.1 Nocardioides guangzhouensis | reverse complement strand
GCATCCACGCCGACATCGTGGCGCCGTACCTTGTCGAGCTGACCACAGAGGTGCAGCGAGAACGTTGGCTTCCGGGGTTCGTGTCCGGTGAGATCCTGACCGCGATCGGCATGACCGAGCCCTCAGGAGGCTCCGACCTCGCCGCCCTGAAGACCACCGCCGTACGCGACGGGGACGCCTGGGTCCTCAACGGATCCAAGACCTTCATCACGAACGGGTACTCCGCCGACCTGGTCGTCGTGGCTGCCCGCACCGACCCCGATGCCAAGCGCGGACGCGGGATCTCGCTGTTCGGGGTCGAGGCCGGCATGCCCGGCTTCAGCCGGGGACGCAAGCTCGACAAGGTCGGCCAGGACGAGT
>NZ_SDKM01000155.1 GCF_004519545.1 Nocardioides guangzhouensis | reverse complement strand
GCCGGGTGCACTTCATGCGCAACGTCCTCGCGGTCGTGCCGAAGGGGAACCAGGAGATGGTCGCCGCCGCGATCAGGACGATCTTCGCCCAGCCCGACGCCGACCACGTGCACGAGCAGTTCGAGGTCATCGCCGCGATGCTGGGCAAGCAGCTGCCCAAGGTCGAGCAGTTGCTCCGCCAGGCCCACGACGACCTGCTGGCCTTCACCGGGTTCCCCGTCGCGCACTGGAAGAAGACCTGGTCGACCAACCCGCTCGAGCGGCTCAACAAAGAGGTCAAACGCCGCACCGACGTCGTCGGGGTCTTCCCCAACCCCGCCGCGCTGCTCCGCCTGGCCGGCGCGGTCCTGGTCGAGGCCCACG
>NZ_SDKM01000154.1 GCF_004519545.1 Nocardioides guangzhouensis | reverse complement strand
TCCAACCACGACGACCTGCTGTTCGACGACGTCCTGTGGGTCGAGCGTGCCCAGTACGAGCACGACCAGTTCGTGGCGCGCATGCGCGAACGTGGCGTCGAGGTCTTCCTCCTCCAGACCCTGTTGGCGGAGGCGCTGGCCGCCAGCGACGAAGGCCGTCAGCGGCTGATCGAGGTCGCCGCCTCGGAGTACACCGTGGGGTTGTCCCTGGTTGACGAGGTCCGCGCGGCGCTCGCGGCCATGAAGCCCGACGTGTTGGCGAGGCACCTGATCGGCGGGCTGACCGTTGCGGAGTCCGGGCTCGACCTGGCGGCGTACCGGTCCCGTTCGTTGCCGGCCGCGGCGCTGGATGACGAGAGCATGTTCGT
>NZ_SDKM01000153.1 GCF_004519545.1 Nocardioides guangzhouensis | reverse complement strand
TCGGCCGAACGCCACGCCGTGGCCCACGACCTGCTCGAGACAGCAGCCGTCACCACCGACCCCGTGGAGCGGCAGCGCCTCCTCGACGAGGTCGTCCTGCTCAACGCCGACGTGGCCGAGTCCGTCGCCTCCCGCTACCGCGGCCGCGGGATCCCCACCGACGACCTGCGCCAGGTCGCCTACGAAGGCCTGGTCAAGGCCGTCCACCGCTTCGACCCCGCCCGCCGCCACGACTTCCTCTCCTTCGCCGTGCCCACCATCCGCGGCGAGGTCCAGCGCTACTTCCGCGACCAGGGCTGGACCGTCCGCCCACCCCGCCGCATCCAGGACCTCCAGTGGCGCCTGCACCGCGCCATCGAGGAGCTCTCCCAAGACCTCGGCCGCGAACCCAAC
>NZ_SDKM01000152.1 GCF_004519545.1 Nocardioides guangzhouensis | reverse complement strand
TGCGCAGGAACGTCGCCATCTGCTGACCGCTGGCCAGCCGGACCATGCTGGCCCGGGTCAGGTTGCGGAAGGCGAGGTTCGCCCGGATCGTGAACTCGTCGGCGTCCACCCCGCCGAACGACCCCTTCGGCAGGATCGCGAGCGGGTCGACCAGGCCGGTGTCGATCCGCCGGGCGGCGTTCGCCTCGCCGGCCGGCGGCTTGAGGTCCGTCCGCCCGATCTGGCTGAACCGGTAGAGCCGGCGCCAGTCCGCGATCCAGTTGCTGGGCAGCCGCGGGTTGCCCCCGAGCGTGCTCGAGGTCGCGGAGAAGAAGAACAGCAGGTCGAGGGTGCCCTGGCGGTCCGGGAACCGCGCGTTCCAGCTGTAGGCCTCGCGGACCATCGAGTGGCCGAACCGGA
>NZ_SDKM01000151.1 GCF_004519545.1 Nocardioides guangzhouensis | reverse complement strand
TGCGCAGGAACGTCGCCATCTGCTGACCGCTCGCGAGGCGCACCATGCTGGCCCGGGTCAGGTTCCGGAACGCGAGGTTGGCCCGGATCGTGAACTCGTCGGCGTCGACGCCACCGAACGAGCCCTTCGGCAGGACCGCCAGCGGGTCGACGAGCCCGGTGTCGATCCGCCGGGCGACGTTCGCCTCGCCGCGGGGTGGGTTGAGGTCGGCGCGACCGATCTGGCCGAAGCGGTAGAGGCGGCGCCAGTCGGCGATCCAGTTGCTCGGCAGCCGCGGGTTGCCTCCGAGGATGCTCGAGGTCGCGGAGAAGAGGAACAGCAGGTCGAGGGTGCCCTGGCCGTCCGGGAACCGGGCGTTCCAGTTGTACGCCTCGCGGACCATCGAGTGGCCGAACCGGA
>NZ_SDKM01000150.1 GCF_004519545.1 Nocardioides guangzhouensis | reverse complement strand
GCATCGTCCTGGTCGACCAGGACCGGTGCCGCGGCTGGCGGCAGTGCATCACCGGCTGCCCGTACAAGAAGATCTACTTCAACCACAAGTCCGGCAAGGCCGAGAAGTGCACGTTCTGCTACCCGCGGGTCGAGGTCGGGCTGCCCACAGTCTGCTCGGAGACCTGCGTCGGCCGGCTGCGCTACCTCGGCCTCTTCCTGTACGACGCCGACCGGGTCACCGAGGCCGCTGCGACGCCCGACCCGCAGGACCTGCACGAGGCCCAGCTCGACCTGCTGCTCGATCCCGACGACCCCGACGTGGTCCGGGCCGCCCGCGAGCAGGGGATCCCCGACGACTGGATGGCCGCAGCCCGCCGGTCGCCGGTCTACGCGCTGGCGAAGGTCTACCGAGTGGCGCTGCCGCTGCACCCGGAGTACCGCACGATGCCGATGGT
>NZ_SDKM01000015.1 GCF_004519545.1 Nocardioides guangzhouensis | reverse complement strand
AGGAGGACCTCGCCACCCTGACCCGGATGGCGTGGTCCGTCACGTTCCGCGGGCCGGGCGGGGAGCGCGTCACCGACACCCGCTAGCCTCGCCAGCATGCCCGCAGAGCACCCCGCGATCACCCGTTTCCGGGCCGAGCTGGCCGCCCGCGGCGGGACCGGCGAGATCGTCGTCCTGCCCGACTCCGTGCACACCGCCGCGCTGGCCGCGGAGGCGCTCGGCTGCGAGGTCGGCGCGATCGCGAACAGCCTGCTGTTCGACTCCGACGGGACGCCGGTGCTGATCCTCACCTCCGGCGCACACCGGGTCGACACCGCCAAGGTTGCCGGCACCACCGGGCCGCTGAAGCGGGCCGACAAGGACTTCGTGCGCCGGCACACCGGCCAGGTGATCGGCGGGGTGTCGCCGTTCGCGCACCCCGAGCCGGTCCCGACGTACGTCGACCCGTGGCTGCGCCGGCACCCGGTGGTGTGGGCGGCGGCCGGCCACCCGGCGGCGGTGTTCAGCACGACGTGCGACGAGCTGCTCGCGATGACCGGCGCGACCGAGATCGAGGTGGAGTGACGTGGAGGTCTGGATCAACCCCGCCTGCTCGAAGTGCCGCACCGCGGTGGGGGCGCTGGACGAGGCCGGGACGGCGTACACCCAGCGTCGCTACCTCGACCAGCCGCCGACCACCGCCGAGCTCGAGAGCGTGCTCGCCCGGCTGGGCCTGGAGCCGTGGGACATCGCCCGGATGAACGAGCCGGTCGCCAAGGAGATCGGGCTCCGCGACGTACCGAAGGACGAGGGCCACCGTGCCGACTGGGTGGCCGCGCTGGTCGAGCACCCGAAGCTGATCCAGCGGCCGATCATCACCCTCGACGACGGCACCGCCGTGGTCGCCCGGGACCCCGAGACCCTCCAGCGGATCATCGACGGAGGCTGACCGCCCGCCGTACTGTCGGGCCATGTCGCGCACCTTCCTCTCCGAGCCCGGCCCGACCCCGGACGTCACGGCGCTCTACGAGTCCGACGTCGCCGACAACGGATATGTCATGAACCTCTCGCGCGTCTGGGGCCACCACCCCTCGGCCCAGGACGCGCTCTCGGCGCAGCTGCTGGCGATGACCGAGCTGGCCGGACTGAGCTTCCGCGACCGCGGCATCCTCGTCTCGGCGACCGCGTCGACGTACGGCGACTCCTACTGCTCGCTGGCCTGGGGCAACCGGCTGGCGAGGGCCTCCGACGGCGGCACCGCGGCCGGCGTGCTCACCGGTGACGACGGCGGACTCGACGACGAGCGGGAGCGTGCGCTGGCAGCGTGGGCGCGCAAGGTCGCCCGCGACCCCAACAGCACCACCGCGTCGGACGTCGCGGCGCTGCGAGCCGTCGGGTACGACGACCCGCAGGTGCTCGCGATCACGACGTACGTCGCGCTCCGGATGGCGTTCTCGACCGTCAACGCCGCCCTCGGCGCCCGCCCCGACGACGAGCTGCGCACCGACGGCGACCCGGCCGTGGCCGCGGCCGTCACCTGGGGCCGGGCCTGATGGAGTCGCTCGCGCTGGTCTTCTCCAGCGGCTGGGCGAGCGGCGTCAACGCGTACCTCGTGCTGCTGGTGCTCGGTGTCGCCGACCGGGTCGAGGACGTCGAGGCGATCCCCGACGTGCTCGGCTCCTGGCCCGTCCTCGCGGCGGCGGGGTTCATGTTCGCGATGGAGTTCGTGGCCGACAAGATCCCGTACGTCGACTCCACCTGGGACGCGATCTCCACCGCGATCCGCCCGACCGTCGGCGCGGTCGTCGGCATCCTCATCGCGGGCCAGGCCGACTCGCTCAACGAGGTGGTGGCGGCGGTGGTCGGCGGCGGGGCCGCGCTGGCCTCGCACTCGGTGAAGATGGGCAGCCGGCTGGCGCTGAACACCTCTCCCGAGCCGGTCACCAACATCAGCGCCTCGCTGGTCGAGGACCTCGCCGTGCTCGGCGTCATGTGGTTCGCGGTCGAGCACCCGGTCGCGGCCGCGGTGGTCGCGGGCGTGCTGCTGGTCGTGGGGCTGGTGGTGCTCTACGCGCTGGCCCGGCTGGTGCGGCGCGGGTGGCGGCGGTGGCGGACCCGGGCGCCGGCGCCCGGGTGAAGGGGAAGGTGCGGCCGGTGTGGCGGGCCGCCGCCGGGCCGTGGCCGCAAGCCCGCAATTGCAGCCGTACGACAGATCGAGAGTGTCATCTCGTGTCATACGGGCGCAATTGCGGCCGCGTGACATGTCCAGAACGCGATCTCGTGTCATACGACCGCAATTGCAGCCGCGTGGCATGGCGGTCGGGCCGGCGCACTGTCACAACCGCGCAATTGCAGCCGTACGACAGACACCAGCGGCGATCCGTGCACAACGCATGCTGCCCGGCCGACCTCGCGTGATCTCTGCACGGATCGCCCGCCGGTACCGCCGACGCGAGACGGCTGCCGCACCGATGCGCGCTCCTCGCCTGCCCACGCACGACGACGGCCCGGCGGCTCCCCGAGGAGCCGCC
Organism: Nocardioides guangzhouensis; assembly: GCF_004519545.1. Classification (GTDB taxonomy): domain Bacteria; phylum Actinomycetota; class Actinomycetes; order Propionibacteriales; family Nocardioidaceae; genus Nocardioides; species Nocardioides guangzhouensis. The sequence continues at coordinate 117,408 of NZ_SDKM01000015.1, read as the reverse complement.
GGGCCGTCTGCCGGAGGGACGGTCAGTCGGTGACCACCGCCTTGAGGACGTCGACCTTGGCCGCCGAGCGGGCCGGGCCGACCGCCGCGAGGACGCCCGCAGCTGCGGCGACGGCGACGTACACCGCGATCTGGAGCACGGGGATCGAGATCGACTTGATCCCCTCGTCCTTGAGGATCTGCGACATCGCCAGCCCGATGCCGATCCCGAGGGCGGCACCGCTCACGGCGCCGATCAGCGAGATCACCGCGGACTCCCAGCGGACCATGGCGCGGACCTGGCTGCGGGTCATGCCGACCGCGCGAAGCAGGCCGAGCTCACGGGTGCGCTCGAAGACCGACAGGGCCAGGGTGTTGACGATGCCCAGCAGGGCGATCATCACGGCCAGGGCCAGCATCACCGTCATGAAGGTGAGCAGCTGGTCGATGAACCCGCTGGCCTCCTTCTCGAAGCCGGCCCGGTCCAGCACCTTGGCGTCCGGGTGGTCGGCCAGGGCCGCCGCGATGGCGTCCTGGACCTCGGCCCGGTCGGCGCCCGCGTCGATCGTGACGAACGCGTTCGACACGAGCTGCGGACCGGCCAGGGCCTCCTGGGCAGCGCGGCTCACGACGAAGTCGTCGCTGATCCAGCCCTTGCCCTCGTAGACCGCGGCCACGTGCAGCTGGTGCTTCCCGGACTCGGCGAACTCCGCGGTCACGGTGTCGCCGACCTTCCAGCCGTGCTCCTTCGCGGCGGACCGCGCGACCATGACGTCGTCCTTCCCGAGGTCCGCGAGCGAGCCCTTCTCCACGTTGAGGGCCAGCACCTCGTCGGCATTGCCCGGGTCGATCGAGGAGAAGCCCGAGTCCTGGCCGTCGAAGCGGGCCTGTCCCCAGCCGTTGGCCGACACCTCGTCCACGCCGTCGACGCCCTTCACCGCGGCCAGGACGGACGGGCTGTAGCCCGGCGCCTGCGCGCTGGAGGTGACGACGTACAGGTCCGCGTCGACCCGGTCCGAGAGGACGTCGCCGAACGACGCCTTCAGGGACGAGGCGAACACGCCCATGCTCACGACCAGGGTGAGGCCGATCATCAGGGCCGCCGCGGTGGCGGAGGTACGGCGCGGGTTGCGCGCCGCGTTCTGCTTGGCCAGCTCGCCGGGGAGCCCGCGCAGCCGCAGCGGGGTGGCGATCGCCGCCGCCAGCGGCCGCACCGCGACCGGCAGCGCGATGATCACGCCCACCATGGCGGCCCCGAGGCCCAGGCCGAACAGCTTCATCCCGCCGTCGGCGTACAGCGAGGCCCACAGGGCTCCCGCACCGGCGGCGATGACGGCGAGCCCGATCACGGCCCGCAGCTTCGAGGACTTCTCGGCGCCCGGGGTGGACTCGCGCAGCGCCTCGATCGGCAGCACCTTGGTGGCGCGGCGGGCCGGGACCAGCGCGGCGACGACGGTGACGCCGACACCGACCGCGAGGGAGATCCAGACCTGGCTGGCCTCGATCTGCAGCGAGGTGAACGGCAGCGCGAAGCCGACGGCGTCCATCAGCCACTTCAGGCCCTTGGCGACCCCGATCCCGAGCCCGAAGCCGACGGCCGAGGCGAACAGGCCGAGCCCGAGGGCCTCGAGCAGCAGGCTGCTCATGACCTGGCGGCGCCGGGCGCCGATCGCCCGCAGCAGCGCGATCTCCCGCGACCGCTGGGTGACGGTCATCGTGAAGGTGTTCCAGATGATGAAGGAACCCACGAACAGGGCGATGCCGGCGAAGATGCCGAACAGGATCCCGACGATCGAGAAGTTCTGCTTCGTCGCGTCGGCGTTCTCCTCGGCGACCGCCTTGCCGGTCACGGCCTCGGTGCCGGCGGGGATCACGTCGGAGATCCGGTCGGCGAGCTCGGCCTGGCTGACGCCGTCCGCGGCGCTCACGTTGATCTGGTCGAACGCGCCGGGGGTGCCGAGCACCTTCTGCGCGGTCGCCGGGTCGAAGTACGCCGACGTGGTGCCGCCGAGGTCCTTGATCCCGTCGCCGTAGCCGATGGTGCCGACGACCGTGAACTCCTGGGTCGGGCCCTGGAACAGGACCTTGATCGAGGAGCCGAGCGCGATGTCGTGGTCCTCGGCACTGGTGGCGTCGATGGCGACCTCGTGCGCGTTGGTCGGTGCGTGCCCGCTGAGCAGCTCGACGTCGCCGCGGAGCTCCTCGTCGGAGGGCATGCTGTAGCCGTTGGTCGGGGCGCCACCGTTGGTGGTGATCGCCTTGCCGTGGGTGTCGGTCAGCAGGGCGTACCCCTGCACCGTGCCCTCGGCGGCGCGGACGCCGTCGACCTTCTTCACCTGGTCGAGGACGGACGCGGCGATCGGGCCGCGGTTGGTGCCGACGCCCTCGGTCTGGGTGAACGGCGCCTCGGCGCGGACCACGGTGTCGGTGCCCGAGCCGATCTTGCCGAACAGCATGTCGAAGGCGATCCCCATCGTGTTGGTGAGGATCAGAGTCCCGGCGAGCAGGGCGACGCCGAGCGCGATCGACGCCGTCGTGAGAAGCAGGCGCAGCTTGTGCGCCACCATGCTTCGAAAGGTTGCGGTCAACATCGTCAGGCTCCCAGGTTCTTCATGTAGTCGAGGACGGCCTCGGCGGAGGGGTCGTGCATCTCGTCGACGATGTGGCCGTCGGCGAGGAAGAGGACCCGGTCGGCGTACGCCGCAGCGGTCGGGTCGTGGGTGACCATCACCACGGTCTGGGCGAGCTCGTCCACCGCGGTGCGGAGGAAGCGGAGCAGCTCGGTCCCGGACCGGGAGTCGAGGGCACCGGTGGGCTCGTCCGCGAAGACGATCTCGGGCCGGGAGGCGAGCGCCCGGGCCGCGGCGACCCGCTGCTGCTGGCCGCCCGAGAGCTGCGACGGGCGGTGCCCGAGCCGGCCGTCGAGCCCGACGGTCTGGACGATCGCGGCCACCCAGTCCGGGTCCGGCCGACGGCCGGCGATCCGCATGGGCAGCACGATGTTCTCGGCCGCGGTCATGGTCGGGAGCAGGTTGAACGACTGGAAGATGAAGCCGATCCGGTCGCGGCGCAGCATCGTCAACCGCTTGTCGCGCAGGGAGGTGATCTCGGTGTCGCCGAGGTACACCTCCCCCGACGTCGGCCGGTCGAGACCGGCGAGCATGTGCAGCAGCGTCGACTTGCCGGAGCCCGACGGGCCCATGATCGCGGTGAAGCGGCCACGGTCCAGGTCGACGCTGACGTCGTCGAGCGCTGCCACGGTGGCGTCCCCGGCGCCGTACTGCTTGGTGACGCCGACGGCGCGGGCCGCCGGAGCCGGGGTGCCGGGGAAGGTGGCCTGCTGCGGGGAAAGGGTGGTGGTGAGGGACATCTCGGGTTTCTCCTTGGTGGGCGTCCGCCCCGTCCGGGCGGTGTCCTTCGAGAACACCTGAAACGGCGGCCGGCGACGATCGGGCGGGCCGCACCGCCGGCGGCGCTGGCCGCAGGGGTGCGGGGGCTGGCCCGTACGGGCAGCCCCACCCCCGGGGTGGGGTCAGCACCCTCCCCGGGCGGGCCCGGGTGCGAGCACACTGCTGGGATGAGGTTGCTCCCGGCGGTGCGCCGCACCCGACGCGAGCGGATCTGGTTCGCCCTCGTGTGCGCCGGGCTGGTCGGCTTCGTGGTGCTGGCCTACGTGGTCGTGGTGGTCGGCGGCGGGCTGCTGCTCGGGGACACGCAGACGCCGAACGTCGGTCTGTCGGTGCTGGCGACCGCCGTGGTGGCGCTGGGGTTCGACCCGGTGCTGACCCGGGTCCAGCGGTTCGCGTCATGGGTGGTGGCCGGCAATCGGCTCCAGCCCTACGACGCACTGCGCCGGTTCGCGGGCGTGGTCGCGGACAGCCGCCCGGCCGAGGACCTGACGCTGCGGATGGCGCGGCTCCTCGCCGACGGCACCGGCGCCGCCTGGGCCCAGGTCCGGGTGGTCGTGGGCGACCGCTCCGTGCCCGCTGCGACCTGGCCTCCCGACGCGACCGATGCTGCCGGTCAAGAGGGCTCGGACCCCACGGCGCCGGTCCGGCGCCTCGCGGTGCGCCACGGCGACGAGCAGCTCGGCGAGCTGGTCCTCCGCGAGCGGCCGGGCATCCCGCTCACCCCCGTCGAGATGCGGCTCTTCACGGGCCTGGCCAGCCAGGCCGGGCTGGTGCTGCGCGGGGCCCGGCTCCGCGCGGCGCTCGAGCAGCGGCTGGCGGACCTCTCGGCCCGCGAGGCCGAGCTCCGGGTCTCCCGGGAGCGGCTGGTCGACGCGCAGGACGCGGCCCGACGGCGCCTGGAGCGGGACATCCACGACGGCGCCCAGCAGCACCTCGTCGCCCTGGCAGTGAACCTGCGGCTGTCCGCGAGCCTGGCCGCGACCGCGCCGGAGCGGGCGGAGCCCCTGCTGGCCGCGCAGGAGGACGCCGCGGCGGACGCGGTCGCGACGCTGGTGCAGCTCTCCCGGGGGATCTACCCGCCGCTGCTCGAGGAGCGCGGGGTGGCGGCGGCGTTGCGGGCCGTCGCCGGCGGCGGTCCGGTCGAGGTCGTGGAGCGTGGCGCCGGGAGGTACCCGCCCGGCGTCGAGGCGGCGGCGTACTTCTGCTGCCTGGAGGCGATCCAGAACGCCGCCAAGCACGCCGGCCCCTCCCTGGTCCGGGTGGAGGTCGACGGCGGTCCCGAGTCGCTCGTGGTGACCGTCGAGGACGACGGGTCCGGCTTCGACCCCGCCTCGGTCACCGCCGGCTCCGGGCTGGCGAACATGCGGGACCGGGTGGACTCGGTGGGCGGGAGCCTGGCGTTCGAGGCGGTGCCGGGCGGCGGGGCCCGGGTGCGCGCGGTCATCCCGGCCCGGTCCCTGGTCGCCGCCGAGGGTGGTGGCTGACGTGCTGGTGCGCATCGCGTGGGCCGGTGCCGTCGTCGCGGCCGTGCTGGTCGGGATCGACGTCGTGGTGGCCGCCCAGGCCGTCCCGCTGCTCTCGGAGACCGGCGTCGCCATCCACGGGTTCCCGTTCGTCCACGGAGCCTGCCTCGGCTCCTCCCTCATGGGTGCGTTGATCGTCTCCCGCTACGAGCGGCACCCGATCGGCTGGCTGCTCGCGGCGATCGGCTTCCTCACCTCGGTCTCCGTGCTCACCGAGGCCTGGGCCTACTGGGTCCTCGAGGAGGACGGGCCCGGCTCGCACGCGCTCGGCAGCGCCTCGGCCTGGGTCTCCCAGCTGGTCGGTGGGCAGATCTCGATCGCCCTGCTCGCCTTCATGTACCTCCTCTCCCCGGACGGCCGGTTCCTCTCCCGCCGCTGGCGGCACGTCGCGCTGGTGCCGGGGGTCGGTGCGGTGCTCTGCCTGGGCACGCTGCTGACCGTGAACCCCACCGACTTCGACCTGGTCAACGCCGACGACCGGGTCGGGCCGGTACGGGTGGTCGTGGCCAGCATCGGCTTCATGCTGATCAGCATCGGCGTCGTGCTCTCCCTGGTGTCGATGGTCCGCCGGCTGCGCGGCAGTGCCGGCGAGGAGCGGCAGCAGCTGCGGCTGATCGCCCTGTCCGCCGCCCTCGCCGCGGCCGGGCTGGTCAACCTGTTCGTCGGGCAGGCGCTCAACGGGGGCCACCAGACGTGGTACACGGGGGTGCCGCTGTACGTCGCGTTCTTCCTGATGCCGATCCTGTTCGCGGTCGCGGTGCTGCGCTACCGGCTCTACGACCTCGACGTGATCATCAACCGCACGGTGGTCGTCGTGGTCGGGACGGCGTTCGCGGCCGTCGGCTACACCACCCTGGTCGTGGTCACCGGGCTCCAGGTCGAGGGACGGACCGGTGGGTTCTGGCTCTCCCTGCTGGCGACCGCGCTGGTGGCGCTCGCGTTCCAGCCGCTGCGGCGCAGCGTGGTCCGGCTGGCCGACCGCGCGGCGTACGGCGACCGGGCGCAGCCCTACGAGGCGCTCGCGGACTTCAGCCGACGGCTCTCGGAGGCGCCCGATCCCGACGACCTGCTGCCCGCGGTCGCCGAGGCCGCCGCGCGGGCCGTCTCCGCCCGGGGCGCGCGGGCCACCCTCGACGTGCCCGGCAGCGCACCGGCCACCGGCACCTGGGGCTGGTGGGGGCAGGACCACGAGGAGGAACCGGACCACGTGGTCCCGGTCCGCACCGAGGGGCGCGAGCTGGGCCGGATCGCGGTCGCACTCCCCCGCGGCCGCAGCCTCCGGCCCTCGGACCTCCGGCTGCTGGGCGCCCTGGCCGACCAGACCGCGGTCGCGTTCCGGAACACCTCCCTGGCCAGCGCGCTCGCGGACCGGGTGACCGAGCTGGCCGGGACCACCCGCGACCTGGCCGGCTCGCGGCTGCGACTGATCGAGGCCGACGACGCCGCCCGCCGGACGCTCGAGGCGGCGATCGCCCGGGACGTGCTGCCCTTCCTGGTGGCACTGCCGGCGGAGATCGGCCGGGCCCGGCAGGCGGTCGCGGACGGCGCCGACCCGGGGCTGGACCGGCTCGTGGACGGGACCAACGAGGCGCTGGAGCAGCTGCGGGAGCTCACCCGCGGCGTGTTCCCGTCCCAGCTGGCGCGATCCGGGCTGGAGCCGGCACTGCGCTCGCTCCTGGCCCGCTCCGCGAACGCCACCGAGTTCAACGTGGACGGCGCCGGCGGCCGGCGGCACCCGCCCCGGGTCGAGGCGGCGGTCTACTTCTGCTGCGCCGAGGCGGTGCACGGCGGCGCCGGACCGGTGGCGGTCGACCTGGCCGACGCGGGCGACGACCTGGTCCTCCGGATCACCGGGCCGCTCGCGGACATCGACCTGCAGGCGGTCACCGACCGGGTGGAGGCGGTCGGCGGCTCGCTCTCGGTCGGGGCGCAGCTGCTGGTGCTGACCGTCCCGGTCGGGGACGCGGGGCGGGGCGGCGACGCCGGGCCGGAGTCAGCCCTGGTCGGCGGTGCGGGTGCCGAGGGCGTCCGCCCAGGCGTCGGCTAGCCGGTCCGGGCCGAACGCCGCCTTCGGGATGTACGACGTCGCGCCGCACCCGGCCGCGTCGACCTGGTCCTCGTCGTACGTCGAGAGCAGGACCACCACGGGTCCGCCCCGGCCGGCCCCGAGCCGACGGGTCGCCTCGATGCCGTCGATGCCGGGCAGGTTGACGTCCATCAGCACCAGGTCGGGGGCGAGCTCGGCCACCGCGGTCAGGGACTCCTCGCCGGTGGTCGCGGAGCCGACGACAACGAAGCCGTCGGTCGCGTCGACGACGGCAGCCATGGCCCGACGGAAGGGCTCCTGGTCGTCGACGATCAGCACGCGCACCTCGTTCACGGCACACCTCCTCGACCGTCATCGTCCCTTGCCCGGGGGCTCCCGGACAGTGGTGCTGTCCACACGGCTGGGGGGTGCTGCCCGCTCACCGGGCCGCCGCACCACCGGTCGCGTCGAGGTAGGCGAGGACCGCCATCACGCGCCGGTTCGTGTCGGACTCGCTGACCAGCCCGAGCTTCTGGAACACCGAGCCGACGTGCTTCTCCACCGCCCGCTCGCTCATGTACAGCGCCTTCGCCGTGGCCGCGTTGCTGCGGCCGGTGGCCAGCTCGCGGAGCACCTCGAGCTCGCGCTCGGTCAGCCCGTGCAGGGCGGAGCTGCTCTCCTTGTTCTTCCGGGCCAACAACCCCTCGACCACCTTGGGGTCCAGCGCCGACCCACCGCGGGCGACGTCGTGCAGGGCCCGGACCAGGTCGTCGACCTGGGTGACCCGCTCCTTGAGCAGGTACCCCAGCCCCTCGACGCCCTCGGAGAGGAGGTCGAAGGCGTACTCCTCCTCGACGTACTGCGAGAGCACCACCACGCCCGTGTCCGGGAAGTCCACGCGGATCCGCTTGGCGGCGTCGATCCCCTCGGTGGTGAAGGTCGGCGGCATCCGGATGTCGGTGAGCACGGCGTCCGGCTTGTGCAGCGCGACGGCGCGGTGCAGCGCCTCGGGGTCGGCCACCGTCTCGAGCAGGTCGATCTCGGCGGTCTCGGTCAGCAGGCCCGCGACCCCCTCGCGGACGAGGTAGTTGTCGTCGGCGAAGACGACGCGCACCGTCATGGGCTCACTGTAGGGCCATCGGGGCCCGGCCGGACCTGTCGGCAACGCGGATGCAGGCGTAGCCGCGCGGGCCGTAGCGTCTCCTCATGGACCTGTCCCACGAGACGGACCGCCGCGAGCTCCGCGCGCACCTCGGCGGGCTGTACGCCGGGCGGCCGGTGCTGATCGGACCCGGCGTGCTGGCCGGCTTCGCCTCGGCCGCACGCATGGTGCGGGAGGCGGACGCCAGCGCCGTGCTGATCCTGGCCACCACCCGCGGCGCCGGACCGGTCCCGGACGAGGAGTGGGTCTCCGTGGAGGCACCCGCCCGGGCCACCGTGACCGAGGAGCTCCGCGACCACGACCGGCTCCTGCGCGCGCTGCCGATGTCGGTGGTCGAGCGGATCGAGGCGTTCGACCCGGAGCGGCGCGGCGTCTGGTGCACGACGCCGTTCATCAGCACCGACGAGCCGGTCCTGGGTCGTCCGGTCACCGGCGGACGGCCGGCCCGGTTCGAGGCGGTCGAGGACAAGCTCCTCGCCGAGGAGATCTGGTGCGCAGCGGAGGTGGAGCACGCTCCGAGCCGAGTGGTCCCCGCCGACCTGGCGGCCCTCGACGAGGCAAGCGACGAGCTGGGCGGCGACGTGGTGTGGTCCGGCGACACCCGCGAGGGCTTCAACGGCGGCGGCAACTACGTCCGCTGGGTGGCCACGGCGGCCGAACGCGCGGCGGCGTACGACTTCTTCGCCGCCCACTGCGACCGGGTCCGGGTGCTGCCCTTCCTCGAGGGCGTGCCCTGCTCGGTCCATGGGATGGTCCTGCCCGACGGCACGGCGGCGTTCCGGCCGGTCGAGATCGCGATCCTGCGCAACGCGGGCGAGCGGGCGTTCACCTACGGCGGGCTGTCGTCGTACTGGGACCCGCCGGAGGTAGACCGTGCGGCGATGCGGGACGCCGTACGCCGCGTGGGCGAGCACCTGCGGGCGGCGTACGGCTATGCCGGTGCGTTCGGCATCGACGGCGTGCTCACCGCCGACGGGTTCCGGCCCACCGAGCTCAACGCCCGGATCTCGGCGGGGCTCGCGTCCGTGGCCGCCGCTGTCGACCGCGACCTCTTCACCCTCGTCCAGGCGAACCTCATCGCCGGCCGGGATCCCGGGGTCACGGTCGCGGAGCTCGAGACCGCGCTGCCGGTGATGGACCGGGTCCGCACCGGCCGCCCGGTCGCGGTCTCCGAGGGCCGCAGCCTGCACGTCACCGACAGCTACCCCCTGGCCTGGGACGGGCAGCGATTCACCCGCACCGACGAGGAGACCGGCAACGTGCTGGCGATCGGTGACACCCCGACCGGGTTCTTCGCCAAGGTCGACCCGTGCGCAGCCCTGCACCCGGGCGAGCGGCTGGCCCCGCTCAACGCGGCGCTGTACGCCTTCCTCGACGTGGAGTACGACGCGGGCTTCGGGCCGGTCTCCCCCGCGCCCTCGGTGCGCCACTGAGGACCGGGTGACCTAGGGTTCCGCGCATGGCGCGGGTGGTGGTGGTCGGCGGCGGGTTCGGCGGGCTGGCCGCCGCGGCACGGCTGGCCAAGCTCGGCCACGACGTGCGGCTGCTGGAGCGGCTCGACACCCTCGGCGGCGCGGTGTCGAGCGTAGAGCGGGACGGCTTCGCCTGGGACGCCGGCCCGACCTGGACCCTGCTGCCGGCCGTGCTGCGCGACCTCTTCCGCAAGTCCGGCCGTCCCCTGGAGCGGGAGCTCGAGCTGGTCCCGCAGGAGGTCGTGCGGGGCCACCGGTTCGCGGACGGCACCGCGATCGACCTGCCCGGCGGGTCACGTGCCGCCCAGCTGGCCGCGGTCGACGTGCTCGGCGAGGGACTCGGCGAGCAGTGGTGCGCCTACGTGTCCGGCTTCGCCGACGAGTGGGACACGGTCCGCCGGCACTACCTCGAGCGGCCGTGGCGACCCGGCCTCACCGACAAGGCGGTCACCGCGACGCTCTTCACCCGCGAGTCCCTGGCGAGGCGGGTGAGGAAGGGACTCGGCGACGATCGGCTGCGCCAGGTCGCGACGCACCCGTTCACGCTCGACGGGCACGCCGCCCGCGACGTGCCGGCCTGGCTGGGCACCACGGCGTACCTCGAGCAGAACTTCGGCGCCTGGACCGTCCCCGGCGGGATGGCCCGGCTGTCCGGGGCGCTCACCGAGCGGCTGGCCACGCGGAGGGTGGCGGTGTCGACGGGCACCGCGGTCACCGACCTGGTGCTCCGCGACGGGCGCGCCGTCGCGGTCCGCACGTCCGCCGGTGACGTCGACGCCGACCTGGTGGTGTGCGCGGTCGACCCCCGCCTGCTGCCGGCCCTGTCGCCGTACGTCCGCCGTACGACGCCTGCGATCCCACCGGTCGTGTGCCACCTCGGCCTCGCGGGCGACGTGCCCGACCTGCCGCCCGAGACCGTCTTCCACGGCGACCCGACCCTGGTGCTGCGCACCGGCGGCCGCGCCCCGGACGGCGGCCATGCCTGGACCCTGCTCGGCCGGGGCCTGCTCGCCGAGGACGTGGTGACCGCGCTGGCGCGCCGCGGGGTCGACGTACGCCGCCAGGTCGAGGTCCGTGTCGACCGCTCCCCCCGCGACCAGGTCGAGCACTGGAACGGCTCCCCGCTCGGCGTGCTCTGGCAGGGCCGGAACACCCTCACCCGGCGACTGGGGCCACGCACGCCGCTGCCCAACGTCTACGCCTGCGGAGCTCACGCCACCCCGGGCTCGGGCCTCCCGTTCGTCGGCCTGTCGGCCGCTCTGGTCGCCCAGGAGGTCGGGCCCGCCTGAGGGCCCGCGTCCCGGTCACCCGCTGGTCGCGGTCCTGCTCGACCAGCGTCGCCATCCCCACGTCACCAGGATCGCGCCGATGAGCGACCCGATGATGCCGCTCGGCCGCAGGGCGATCCCGTCGCCGGCGAGCAGGCTGAAGAGGAGTCCGCCGACGAAGGACCCGATGAGTCCGGCGGACAGGGCCAGGCCCCAGTTCACCTTGCCGTCCTCTCGCCCCAGGATCAGCTGGGCGGCCCCGCCGACCAGCATGCCGAACAGGATCAGCGCCAGGATGAGCATGCGCGGAGCGTACGGCGCGCGTCGCGGCGCTCCACCCACCCGGAACGGGTGATCCGGCGGTAGTTTTCGCTGCGACGTCGACTCCGTCGTCGGCGGTCGACCACCGAGGAGGCGTGCATGACCGGCGCTCGGCCCCCTGCCTGGCTGCAGCGCGGCATCGCCGTGGTCGTCCTGCTGGCCACCGGCATCGTCAGCCTCCCCGCGGTGGCCTACGCCCTCGACGGACCGACCACCGAGAACCTCGTCCTCCCCGCCCAGCTCGTGCTGATGGCGGGGGTGGGTGCGCTGGTCGGTTTCGCGCTCCCGGAGCTCACCGGGACCGGCTCGACACCACGCCGGGCGGTCGGGATCGGCGTCCTGCTCGGCCTCGCGGCCGCGCTCGTCGGGGTGGCGCTGCTCTTCCTCCTGCTGAACGGCTTCCCGGGAGCCTGAGGCCGGCGCTGGTCTTGGCGCCCGCGGGCGGCAAGAATCGGAGGAGGCACGAGGGGGAGGCATGGCGTCCGAGGGAAAGAAGCCCAGGAGCACCGGCTGGTTCGACCGGCTGTTCGAGGGGATTGAGAACCGCTGGCTCCGCGGCACCTCGAAGCTCGCGGTCGCCGTCCTGATCGGCCTCCTGGTGGGCTACGTCGGGGCCCGCCTGATCAACGGCCTGCTGTCCTTCTCCTGACCGCCGTCCTTCTCCTGACCGCTGGCCTCCCGGGACCATCGGCCGGTACGGCGCCCGACCCTCGGCCCTGCCCCCGGGACGGGCGTCCCGGGAGGCTGGAGGTGGAGCAACCCGTGAGGAGGCGGTCATGTTCACCATCCGGAACCTCGGCGGGGTGGCGCTGTTCCTGTTCGGGACGACGTACCTCTGGTTGACCCCGATGTTCGCCGGCAAGGACGTCTCGACGAAGGGCGCCCTCTGGACGGTGTCGGCCATCGGGAGCTGGATCGTCCTGGCTGGCTTCACGGTCGCCACTTGGGGCCTGTTCCGGCAGGCCTCGTGGTGGGAGGCGGTCGCCGTCGGTTCCGCAGTCGCCGGGATCGCGGTGCTCGTGCCGTACTGGATCGCAGCGGACCGGGCGGGCGAGACCACGCCCGGGTTCAACGTCCTGATCCACGTCGTGGGCGCGACCGGGGTCCTGGTCCTGCTGCTCGTGCCGACGCTCGAGACCTGGGTCGACGGGCACGTGATGTCGGGCGCCTGAGCCCGCGCCGGGTTCAGTCCACGCAGAGGCAGAACGGGTGCCCGGCCGGGTCGAGGAAGACCCGGAACCTCGTGCCCGGCTGGTGGTCGTGCTTCGTCCCGCCGAGGCGGACCACCGCCTCCTCGGCGGCGTCCAGGTCGTCGACGACCACGTCGAGGTGCATCTGCTGGGGCAGCGCCTGGCCGGGCCACGCCGGGGCGGTGTAGTCGGCGACCTGCTGGAAGCAGATGCACTGGCCGTAGTCGGCGCGGACCTCGGCCCAGCCGTCGGAGATGTCGACCTTCCAGTCGAGCATCGAGCCGTAGAAGGTCGCGAGGGCGGCCGGGTCGGGACAGTCGATGACCAGGCTCGGGAATCGTGCGATTGCCATGCCGGGAACCCTAGGACCCGTTCCGGACGATCCACGACCGGATCCGCACGCTCGCCCGATGCCCGGCGTGTCGCACGCCGTCGTCGGGGAACGGGCCCGGGAGCAGCCAGCACGTGCGAATCTCCGAGGACTGGTCAGCCGAGGTAGCGCTCGAGGAGGGTCGCCTCCGCCAGCAGCGCTCCGGCCGCGTCGTAGGCCCCTCGGCCCGCGAGGTCGTCCGCGGCGGCCAGACGCTCGTCCCGCTCCCCTGCCACGATCGCCAGGATGGTGTCGGGGTCGAGGTCCCGTCGGGCCACCTCTGCCGCACCCAGCCCGCCCGTGGAGCCCGCGATCGGGCCGTCCGCGCGCAGGCGGGTCGGCGTCTCGTCGGAGTACGGCTGCGCCTCGGCGTTCGCGACCGCCGCAAGGACCGTGCGCAGGACGCGGACCGCGTCGCGGTCGCGGTGACGGAGGGCGGCACTCAGGTCGGCACGGAGGCGGTCGTGGAGGCCGGGCACAGCCGGTCAGATCCCGTCGATGATCGCGCGGCGCCGCTCGTCGTACTCCTCCTGCGTCACCAGGTCCTCGTCGAGCAGCCGCTGCAGCTCGCGCAGCCGGTCAGCGCTGGACGCGGTCGGCCGCGGCTCGACGGGCTGCGGCGGCCGGGCGCGCAGGCTGGCGGCGAGGTACGTCGCCTCGAGGCCGTCGTCGGTCGCCACCGCCATCGTGGCGGCGTCACGCTCGTCGAGCCCGGCCCGCCGGGCGATGCGGCGCGCCGTCGTGGCCCGCCAGACGGCGGACCCGATGCCGACCAGCAGCACCAGCACGAACAGCGCGGCGAAGCCACCGCCGAACCCCGGGCCGTCCATGGCCGGGCTCCGGGACGGCGGGGAGGAGAAGAGGCCCGGACATGTCCGCACTGTAGGGCTACGACAACCGCGTCGGGCGGAACTCGCCCAACCCGACGAGCCCGCGACCTGGGTCGGGTTCCTCAGACCGTGATCCGCAGCGCCGCGAAGATCTCGCGGGTCGCCTTGGAGCGGTTGAGCGTGTAGAAGTGCAGCCCCGGCGCACCGCCGTCGAGCAGCGCGTCACAGAGCTCGGCGGCCATCGCGATGCCCTCGGCACGCACCGCGGCCGGGTCGCCGTCGTACTGCTCGAGGCGGGCGACCACCTCCGCCGGCACCGGGTGCCCGGAGAGCTCGGCCATGCGCTTGACCTGGCCGAGGTTCAGGATCGGCATGATGCCCGGGAGGATCGGGATGTCGACGCCGACCGCGGTCGCCCGCTCCACCAGCGAGAAGTAGTCCTCGGCCCGGAACACCATGTCGGTGATCGCGAACTCGGCGCCCGCGGCCTGCTTCTCGCGCAGCACCTCGACGTCGCGCTGCAGCGACTCGGCGGCCGGGTGTCCACCCGGGTGCGCGGCGACGCCGACGGAGAACCGGCCGGCGGCGAGCTCGACCAGCTCACGGGCGTAGGTGAGGCCGCCCTCGGTCGGCACCCACGCGGCGCGCGGTCCCTCGCGGGGGTCGCCCCGCAGCGCGAGCACGTTGGCGACCCCGGCGCCCTCGTAGGCGTCGAGGATGGCCTCGAGCTCGGCCCGGGTGTGGCCGACGCAGGTCAGGTGCGCCATCGGGACCATGGAGGTCTCACGCGCGATCCGGCCGGTGATCTCGACCGTGGTGTCGCGGGTCGTGCCGCCGGCGCCGTACGTCACCGAGACGAACGTCGGGTGGTACGGCTCGAGATCACGGATCGCCTGCCACAGCTGGGCTTCGCCGGCGTCGTCCTTGGGCGGGAAGAACTCGAACGAGAACGAGCGCTCGCCCTCCCGGATGAGGCGGCCGATGCCGCGCTGGGTCGTGTGCGCCATGCGCAACAGGATAGGTGGCCGTTCCCCGGCGGCGTCCGGCATTCCACGTGGTGTCTGGGGAGGGACCACGGGTGACTACGCTCGCCTCGTGACTTCGGAGACCATCGACGAGCCGTTCGACAGCGCGCTCTTCCGCGAGCGGATCCAGCGCGTGCTCGACGACTTCGTCGACGAGCAGGCGCTGCGACTGACCCCGCTCGGCCCGGATGCCGCGGCCCTGGTCGCGGAGGCGCACCGGTCCGTGTCCGGCGGCAAGCGGTTCCGCGCGGCGTTCTGCTACTGGGGCTTCCGCGCGGTCGCGCCCGTCGGGCCCGAGGAGGAGACCGCGCTGCTGCGCGCCTGCGCGGCCCTGGAGCTGCTGCACGCGAGCGCGCTGGTCCACGACGACTACATGGACGCCTCCGACACCCGCCGCGGGCGGCCGGCGACGCACCGCGCGTTCGAGGCGGCGCACCGGGAGGCAGGCTGGCGCGGCAGCCCGACGCAGTACGGCGCCGCGGCCGCGATCCTGCTCGGGGACCTGCTGCTCACCTGGGCCGACGAGCTGTTGCGTCGCTGCGGCTTCGGCTGGGACCGGGTCGGTCCGGCGCTCGACGTCTTCGACCTGTGCCGCTCCGAGGTGGTGGCCGGGCAGTTCCTCGACGTGTCCGTGCAGGCCCGGGGCCGGGCGGACGTCGAGACCGCGATGACCGTGCTGCGCTACAAGTCGGCGAAGTACTCGATCGAGCGGCCCCTGCACGTCGGCGCCTCGCTCGCCGGGGCGCACAACGGGGTGCTCGAGGAGCTGTCGGCGTTCGGGTTGCCCCTCGGCGAGGCGTTCCAGCTCCGCGACGACCAGCTCGGGGTCTTCGGCGATCCGGACGTCACGGGCAAGCCGGCCGGCGACGACCTGGCGGAGGGCAAGCGCACCGTGCTGGTCGCCCTCGCGCTGGACGCCGTCCCCGAGGAGCAGGCCGCTCTGCTGCAGCGCTCGCTGGGCACCGACCTCTCCCCCGACCAGGTCGAGGAGCTGCGTGCGGTGATCCGCGGCTCCGGTGCCGACGCCCAGGTCGAAGGCGTCATCGACGAGCTGGCCCGGCTGGCCCTGGTGGCGCTGGACAGGTCCGCCGTGCGCGACGACGCCCGCCACGCCCTGCGCGCCCTGGCCTCCGCCGCCACCGCCCGCGTGCTCTGACCCGTTGAGTCGCGCCTCGCTGGTTGTTGAGTCGCGCCGCGCTGCGGGTTCAGTCGCGCCGCGCTAGTTGTTGAATCGCGCTGCGCTGCGGGTTCAGTCGCGCCCAGCTGAGCGTTGGGTTGCGGATGGCGCGAGCGTGGGTCGACCGGTGCGCCAGAGACAGCCCCGCAAGGCGGCGTGACGCGATTCAACTGCCAGCGAAGCGCAACTCAACAAGCAGGGAAGCGCGACTCAACGACCCGGGAGGCGGGCGGGGAGAGCGTCAGTCGAGGGACTCGAGGCCCTCGACGTCGGGGCCGTCACCGCGCAGGAGCACGACGAACGGCGCGGTGCGCTCGTCCATCGCATGGCTCTCGAGCACGTCGACGGCGGTCTGGAACGCACTCTCGTCGGCGCGGTCGAAGCAGGACCACCCGTCCCACAACAACGCTGCCGGGCCGAGATCGGCCAGGCAGTCGGAGAGGGCGTCGAAGTTCTGCCCGTAGCTGTCGGGGAAGCTCAATGCCTTCCCGACCGCAGACAGGAACTCCGCCTTGTCCTCCACCTGCCACCCGTCCAGGTGACCGTAGGTCCAGCCCGCGTGCTCGACGGCGCGACGTACGTCGGCCTCGTCGAGGTGGGCGTGCCACCGGTAGACACCGGGAGCATGCCGTCCGGCCAGGACGGCGGCAAGTCCGCTCATCGGCAGTTCCTCTCGAACGACGGTTGTGGTCTGGGTTCCATTAGTAACGCGTCCGAGCGCCCGCTGACGACCCCTCAGCCGGACCAAACTGTCGATCGGCCACCGTTCGGCCGAGACGTTCCGGCGCGGTCCGCCCCGAAGCGGCCCAGAACGCCGCCCCAGAAGGCCGCCCTGAACGCCGCCCAGAGCAACGCTCAGAACGCCAGCGCCTGGGCCCGCCGCTTCACCTCGGAACCTCGGTTCTCGCGCAACGCGTCGATCGGGCGACCGGGGAGGTCGGCGTCGGTGAAGATCCACTCGATCGCCTCGCGGTCGTCCCACCCGGCGTCGTGGAAGATCGTGAGCAGTCCGGGCAGCCCCTTGACCACCTGCCCGTCCTGGATCATCGCGGCCGGCACCTGCTGGCCGCGTCGGCCGGCGGGGACCGCCGCGGCGAGGTGGTGCTCGCGGATCATCGTGCGGACCTTGTTGACGCTCACCCCGAGCCGCTCGGCGACCTCGGACCAGTCGAGCCACTCGTCGACCAGGGCGGCCAGGTCCCGCCCGTCTGCTGCCTCACTCATGCGGTCACTCTCCCACCCGTGGCCGCAGCCCGGGAAACCGGTTTCGCTCATCGTCACTTGAGTCACTTCCGTCACTCGCGTTACCGTCGGACGACTGCCGGAACGCCACCCACGGGGCCTGCACGGGATCCCGGGCGTCCGGCGGTCCGACGAAGGGACCCCTCGTCATGACTTCCCCGCCCTCCCGATCCCGCTCCCCCCGACGTCCCCGGACCGGTCTCCGCGCCGCCCTCGGCAGCGTCGCCGCCGGCGGGCTCCTCCTCACCGGCCTGACCACGGTCACCCCGCCCACCGCGGGCGCCGACGACCGCCCGCTCCCCGCCGGCCGCAAGCTCACGTCGTACGTCGTGAAGCCGGGCGACACGGCCACCGGCCTGGCCGTCCGCTTCCACGCCTGGACCGCCGAGCTGATCTCCCACAACCACCTCGGCCCGTCGGCCACGCTCCGGGTCGGCGAGCGCATCGCGATCCCCGTCGTGCGCTCCGCGGTGCGCAAGGACCGGCAGCACCGCAAGGCCCACCGGGCCAAGCGCAGGGCCGTCCACGAGAAGCCGCACCGGAAGGCGCACCGGAAGCACGCCACCCCACGCCGTCACCACGGCAACCCGAGCCGGGCCACGGTCCGCCGGACCATCGTCGCCACCGCCCGTCGGCACGGTGTCGACCCGCAGCTCGCCCTCGCCGTCTCGTGGCAGGAGGCCGGCTGGCAGATGCACCACGTCTCGCACGCCCACGCCATCGGCGCCATGCAGGTGCTGCCGACCACCGGCACCTGGATGTCGCTGTACGCCGGCCGGCCGCTCAAGCTGCGCAACACGCGGGACAACGTGCTCGCCGGGGTGCTCCTGCTCGACGTGCTCGACGACCTGACCCGCAGCACCCGGCACCAGGTCGCGGCGTACTACCAGGGCCTCGGCGCGGTCCGCGAGCACGGCCTGTACGACGACACGAAGCGCTACGTCCGCAACGTCCGGGCCATCCAGCACCGGCTCGAGCGCGGGCTGCCGCCGGCCTGAGGCTCCCCGGAGGTCCGATCCACGGCCTGACCTGCCCGAACGCGCGGTGAGGTGCGCCACGCCGCACCGCCGACGATGCGGGGCGCCGCCGCGGGCGTCCGTACCATGGACCGCGGCGGATCCTTCCCCATCCGACCGCGCACGGAGGACCAGGCAGTGGAGCGAACAGTCGAGCGTGACCTGAGCGACCCCATGGTGGGTCGCCTGCTCGACCGTCGCTACCGGATCGGCCCGCGCATCGCCCGGGGCGGGATGGCCTCGGTCTACGAGGCCATCGACGTCAGGCTCGACCGCACCGTCGCGATCAAGGTCATGCACCCCGGCATGGGCGACGACGAGGAGTTCGCGGCCCGCTTCGTGCGCGAGGCCCGGCACGCCGCGCGGCTCTCCCACCCGAACGTGGTCGGCGTCTTCGACCAGGGCGAGGAGGACGGCACCGTCTACCTCGCGATGGAGTACGTCCCTGGCCACACCCTGCGCGACGTGATCCGCAAGGAGTCCCCGATGCCGCCCGGCAAGGCGCTGGCGCTGGTCGAGCCGGTGCTCTCGGCGCTCGCCGCCGCGCACCGGGCCGGGCTGATCCACCGCGACATCAAGCCGGAGAACGTCCTCATCTCCGGCGACGGCAGGGTCAAGGTCGCCGACTTCGGGCTGGCGAAGGCGGTCAGCGCCGACACCCAGCACACCGCGACCGGCGGGATCCTCATCGGCACCGTCTCCTACCTCGCGCCCGAGCTCGTCGTCGACGGCCGCGCCGACGCGCGCGCCGACGTCTACGCCGCCGGCGTGGTGCTCTACGAGCTGCTCACCGGCCGCAAGCCGCACGAGGGCGAGTCACCGATCCAGGTCGCCTACAAGCACGTGCACGAGGACGTCCCCGCCCCGTCGACGCTGGTCCCCGGCCTCCCGGCGTACGTCGACGCGCTGGTGGCCCGCGCCACCGCCCGCGACCGCAGCCACCGCCCCGCCGACGCCCGGGTGCTGCTGCACCAGGTGCACCGGGTGAAGCAGGCGCTCGACGAGGGCGTCGTCGAGGACCCCGAGCTGGTCTCCGACCTCGCCCCGCCGCTGGCGGTGGTGACGATGGATCCCGACGTCGAGGAGGCCTACGACGCCGAGGAGGTCGCCGAGCGGCTCCGTGAGGTCGACCCGCCCGAGGACACCGACCCGATCCGCCCGGCGGCGGCTGCCCCGGCGGGCGCGACACCGGTGACCGCTGGGCACCGCATCGACGACACGAGCACGATCGACCCCGGCCTGGTCCGGGCGCCGCGACCGCCGGCCCCGACCGAGCCTGCGTCGTACGCCGCTTGGGACGAGCCGCCGCGCCGGTCCCGACGCGGCCTGGTGATGCTGCTCGTGGCGCTGCTCCTGGCCGTCGGCGCCGGCGTCGGCGCGTGGTACTTCGGCTTCGCCCGCTACACCTCCACGCCCGGCGTGCTCGGGCTCACCTCGGCCCAGGCCGAGACCCGGCTGGAGAGGGCCGGGCTCGGCTTCGAGGTGGGCGACGAGGCGTACTCCGAGACCGTCCCCGCCGGCCGGATCATCAGCACCGACCCCGACCCGGGTGACCGGGTGCTCGACGGCGGCACGGTCACCGGCGTGGTCTCGCTCGGTCTCGAGCGGTACGACGTGCCCAAGCTCCGCGGCAAGACCGAGGACGAGGCGCAGCAGGCGATCCAGGACACCCACCTGGAGTTCGGCCGCTCGATCCCGACGTACAGCGAGAAGGTCCCCGAGGGCCGGGTGATCACCACCAATCCCGAGCCCGGCACCTCCGTCAAGCCGGGCGCGACCGTCGACATCCTGCTGAGCCGGGGCCCGAAGCCGATCAAGGTCACCGACTGGACCGGCAAGGAGGCCGACAAGGCGCAGGCGGCGCTCGAGAAGCAGGGGCTCGTGGTCACCCGCAGCGAGGACTTCAGCGACTCCGTCGACGAGGGCGACGTGATCGCCCAGGTGCCCAGCACCGGCACCGTCTTCAAGGGCGACGAGGTGAAGCTGACGGTCTCCAAGGGACCCGAGCTGGTCGACGTGCCCCTGGTCCGGGGCCAGGGCGTCGAGTCCGCGACCACCGAGCTCGAGGACGCGGGGTTCGAGGTCGAGGTGCGCCACCACGCCGACTACATCGGCCTCGGCTGGGTGCTGCAGCAGTCGCCCGGCAGCGGGGACAAGGCGCCCGCCGGCAGCACCGTCGTCATCACCGTCGTCTGACTGCCGACCCGGCACAGCTTGTGCCGACTCACCACGGATAGCCTCTGCTGGTGTCCCCCACCTCTCCCGTCGCTGCCGCGCGCCGCAACCCGGTCGGCACCCACGTCCCGGTCGGCAAGGGACTGGTGACGGGGGCGCTCGGCGCGGCCCGCGAGCTCGGCTGCGAGGCGTTCCAGGTGTTCGTGGGCAACCCGCGGGGCTGGGCGCTCTCGGCCGGCGACCCGCGGGCGGACGCGCGCTTCCGGGAGGCCTGCGCCGAGGCCGGCCTGCGGGTGTTCGTCCACGCGCCGTACCTCGTGAACCTCGGGAGCCCGACGCGCGCGACGTACGAGAAGTCCGTGGCGTCGATCGCCCACAACCTCCGCCGGGCCGCCGAGATCGGCGCGGAGGGCGTGGTCGTGCACACCGGGTCGTACGTCGACGCGAGCGGTTCCGAGGAGCGGTATGCCGCCGCGATGCGGCAGGTGCGCGAGGGGCTGCTGCCGCTGCTCGACGCGGTCGCGGACGACGCCGCCCCGTGGCTGCTGCTGGAGCCGACCGCGGGCCAGGGGCGCTCGCTGTGCGCCGGCGTCGACGACTTGGCGCCGTACCTCGACGCGCTGGACCACCATCCCAAGGCCGGCATCTGCCTCGACACCTGCCACGTGTTCGCCGCGGGCGCGCCGCTGGACGAGCCCGGCGGCCCGGCCGCGACCCTGGACCGGATCGTGGCGATCGGCGGCCCCGGTCGGCTACGGCTGGTGCACGCCAACGACTCGATGGACGTCCGCGGTGCGTTCAAGGACCGGCACCAGAAGCTCGGCGATGGACACATCGGCACGAACGCGTTCCGCGAGCTACTGGCACACCCGGCCACCGACCGCGTGCCGTTCGTGCTCGAGACGCCGGGGTCCCGCGACGTCGGCGACGCCGGGATCCCGCTGCTCAAGCGGCTGCGCGAGGAGGCCCATCCGTGAGGCAGGTGACCGCCGGGCGGCTGGCGACGCTCGCACTGCTGGTGACCACCGCGACGTGGGGGTCGACGTTCTTCCTGATCAAGGACCTCTCCGACCGGATCCCGGCGATCGACTTCCTCGCCATCCGGTTCCCGATCGCGACGGTCGCCCTGTTCCTGATCTTTCCCCGCGCGCTGCGCTCGCTGTCGCCCGAGTCGCGCCGGCAGGCGGCCGTGCTCGGCGCGCTCTACGCCGTCGCCCAGGTGCTGCAGACGATCGGTCTCGCGCACACCGCGGCCTCGGTCTCCGGCTTCATCACCGGCCTGTACGTCGTGTGCACGCCGCTGCTGGCCGCCCTGCTGCTGGGCAACCGGATCGGGTCGGTGACCTGGTTCGCGGTGGCGCTCGCGATGGCCGGCGTCGGGCTGCTGACCCTGCAGCCCGGCGGGCTGGCCTTCGGGTACGGCGAGACGCTGACCCTGGTCGCGGCGGTGATCTACGCGCTGCACATCGTCGGACTCGGGGCCTGGTCGCGCCCGCACGAGGCGATGGGGATGTCGGTCGTGCAGCTGGCGGTGATCTCGGTGATCTGCCTGGTCGGCGCCGCCCCCGGCGGGATCGTGCTGCCGGAGACCGGCCGCGACTGGCTCAGCGTGGTGTACATGGCCGTGTTCGCGGGCGCGCTCGCGATGGCCTTCCAGACCTGGGCGCAGGCGCACCTGACCCCGACCCGCAGCGCGATCATCATGAGCATGGAGCCGGTCTTCGCGGCGTTCTTCGCGGTGCTCGCCGGCGGTGAGGAGCTCACCCTCCGCCTGGTCGTCGGCGGCCTCCTGGTCCTCTCCGCCATGCTCATCGTCGAGCTGCTCCCCCGCCGCCGGATCGAGGCCGAGGTCACCCATATCGCCGTCTGACGCCGAGGTGCCCCGTCTTGCGCTCCGAGGTGCCCCGTCTTGCGGTGGCCACCGCAAGACGGGGCACCTCGGCCAGCAATTCCGGGCACCTCGGCGGGTTCGGGATGTGGGCGGTCGGCAGGCGGTGTGAGCGACCCCACTAGCGTGGGACCTGCCGGGCCGCCGGCCGCCGCGTCGAGGAAGACGAGTGGGCCGGGCGGAGGAGGAACAGCAGGGAGCAGCCCATGGTCGTGGTCATGTCGCCGGATGCCACCGACGAGCAGATCGCGCACGTCGTCGAGCGGGTCGAGAGCGTCGGTGGTGAGGCGTTCGTCAGCAAGGGCGTGGTCCGCACGATCATCGGCCTGGTCGGCGACATCGACTCCTTCCACCACCTCAACCTGCGCACCCTGGCCGGGGTCGCGGACGTGCACCGGATCTCCGACCCCTACAAGCTGGTCAGCCGGCAGCACCACCCGGACCGGTCCACGGTCTGGGTCGGCCCGGCCGGGCACCAGGTGCCCATCGGGCCGGACACGTTCACGTTCATCGCCGGGCCGTGCGCGGTGGAGTCGAAGGAGCAGACCGCCGAGGCGTCGCGCATGGCCCAGTCCGCGGGAGCCACGATCATCCGCGGCGGCGCCTTCAAGCCGCGCACCTCGCCGTACGCCTTCCAGGGGCTGGGCCTGGCCGGCCTCGAGATCCTGGCCGGGATCCGCGAGGCCACCGGGCTGCCGGTGGTCACCGAGGTGGTCGACCCGCGCGACGTACCCATGGTCGCCGAGCACGTGGACATGCTCCAGGTCGGCACCCGCAACATGGCCAACTTCGGGCTGCTCCAGGCGGTCGGCGAGGCGGGCAAGCCGGTGCTCCTCAAGCGCGGGATGACCGCGACCATCGAGGAGTGGCTGATGGCCGCGGAGTACATCGCCCAGCGCGGCAACCTCGACGTCGTCCTCTGCGAGCGCGGGATCCGCACCTTCGAGCCGGCCACCCGCAACACCCTCGACATCTCCGCCGTGCCGGTCGTCCAGGCGGCCAGCCACCTGCCGGTGATCGTGGACCCGTCGCACGCCTCGGGCCGCAAGGATCTGGTCGTCCCGCTCTCCCGCGCGGCGATCGCGGTCGGTGCCGACGGCGTCATCGTCGACGTCCACCCGGACCCCGAGACCGCGCTCTGCGACGGCCCGCAGGCGCTCCTCGGGGCCGAGCTCCGCGAGCTGGCCCAGGCCGTACGGCGCCTCCCCGAGGTGGTCGGTCGGGCGCCGGCCGGCGTCCTCGCGCAGCGGGGCTGACCGGTTCGGCGGTTTCCCGCAGGGCCGAAGGCTCGCATACGCTGGCCCGCGCGGCACCCCGAGGAGACCGATGAACTTCTGCACCAACTGCGGACAGCAGCTCGTCGTCGGCCGGTTCTGCACCCACTGCGGAGCACCGACGGGCGCTGAGACGACCCCGGACGGCCGGGACACCGCCCCGCACGACCCGGTCCAGGACACCGCCGAGCGCCCCGCGGGCAGCCCGCGCCCGGCCGCCGCCTCCCCCACGCGCCAGGTTCCGCGGGCCCCGGTCACCCCGCCGACCGCTCAGACCGGCGAGGCCAGCCGCTACCCGCTCTTCGCCGACGAGGTGGACGCCACCCGTCAGGTCACCCCGGTGCCGCCGGGCCCGCCCGCCGACCCGACGCCGCACCGCGAGGGTGGCCCGCGTCGCGCCGTACCCCTCGCCGCCGTGCTCGCCGTGCTCGCCCTCGTCGTGGTCGTCGCCCTCAGCGTGTGGCTGCTCGGTGGTGGCGACGACGAGCCGCAGAACGCGAGCGGTGACCGCACCTCGTCCGGGCCGGACGGCACGGGCTCCCCGAAGAAGGACCCGACGACACCCGAGCAGCCCATCGGCAGCCCGGACGACCTCGCACCGGAGTCGACCGTGCAGGGCCCGAAGCCGCTGGCGCCGGGGACCGACCTCAACGGCAACCGGGTGGCCTACCCGCCGGAGAACATGCTCGACGACGACCTCGCCACGGCGTACCGCATGCCGGGCGACGCCAGCGGAGCGACCATCACGTTCACGCTCCCTCGCGAGTCGGTGATCAGCGAGGTCGGGATGGTCAACGGCTACGCCAAGAAGGACTCCACCGGCGGCCGCACCGTCGACTGGTACCGCTTCAACCGCAAGATCCTCCAGGTGGAGTGGGTCTTCGACGACGGTACGTCGATCGTGCAGCGCATGCGCACTGAGCCGGTCCTGCAGACCATCGTGGTCGACAAGGTCCGCACGCGCAGCATCCAGCTGCGGATCAACGAGGTCTCCGAGCCGGGTGCCGGACGCCTGCGCAAGAACGTGACAGCGATCAGCGACGTGCTGCTGCGGGGCGACTCCTGACCGCAGGTTTGACCCGGCTCCGGCGCGGGTAACGCCCACGCGGGGCCGCGCGCGGCCACCCACTCAGCACGATGTCCGTCGTCGCGCCGCGGCCCGACGACGCAACCAGATCGGAGTCTCGTCATGAGCCAGTGCCCGCAGTGCGGTGCGCAGACATCCGTGGGCCAGCCGTACTGCGGAGCGTGCGGAGCCTCGCTCGCGCCGGCGGCTCAGCCCCAGCGCGAGGGTGACGCACCCACGCAGATCGCGAGCCACCGTCGCCAGGCGCCGGCTTCCGAGCAGCAGGCTCCCGGGGAGCCGACAGGCGGTCAACGGGCGTCCGGCGAACCCGACCCGACCGCGCAGCTCCCGGCCGTCGACCCGGGCCAGCAGTGGCAGCGGCCGGCCGGCCACGGCCAGGCCCAGCAGGGCTGGCAGCAGCCGCAGGAGCCGGCCCAGCAGCAGTACGCCCAGCAGCCCCAGCACGGCCAGCCCCAGCACGGCCAGTGGCAGCAGGGGTACGGGCAGCAGGGGTACGGGCAGCAGGGGTACGGGCAGCAGGGGTACGGGCAGCAGGGGTACGGGCAGCAGGGGTACGGGCAGCAGGGGTACGGGCAGCAGGGGTACGGGCAGCAGGGGTACGGGCAGCAGGGGTACGGGCAGCAGGGGTACGGGCAGCAGGGGTACGGGCAGCAGGGGTACGGGCAGCAGGGGTACGGGCAGCAGGGGTACGGGCAGCAGGGGTACGGGCAGCAGGGGTACGGGCAGCAGGGGTACGGGCAGCAGGGGTACGGGCAGCAGGGGTACGGGCAGCAGGGGTACGGGCAGCAGGGGTACGGGCAGCAGGGGTACGGGCAGCAGGGGTACGGGCAGCAGGGGTACGGGCAGCAGGGGTACGGGCAGCAGGGGTACGGGCAGCAGGGGTACGGGCAGCAGGGGTACGGGCAGCAGGGGTACGGGCAGCAGGGGTACGGGCAGCAGGGGTACGGGCAGCAGGGGTACGGGCAGCAGGGGTACGGGCAGCAGGGGTACGGGCAGCAGGGGTACGGGCAGCAGGGGTACGGGCAGCAGGGGTACGGGCAGCAGGGGTACGGGCAGCAGGGGTACGGGCAGCAGGGGTACGGGCAGCAGGGGTACGGGCAGCAGGGGTACGGGCAGCAGGGGTACGGGCAGCAGGGGTACGGGCAGCAGGGGTACGGGCAGCAGGGGTACGGGCAGCTGCCGTACGACCCGCACGCCCCGCAGTGGCAGGGTCAGCAGTGGCAGGGCCAGCAGCAGTACGCCGGCGGCCACCCGCCGCAGGGCTGGCAGCAGGGCCCGTACGCCGCGCCGGCCAGGTCCGGCCCCGACCTCAAGCGGTTGCTGGTCGGCAACTGGGCCGGTGCCGCGGTGGCCGCGGGCGGCGCCTTCGTCACCGCGCTCGTGGTGGGCCTGGTCGTCGCCGTCGTCGGCGCCGAGGACCTCGACGTGGTGAGCGCCCTGTGGTCCGGGCTCGTCCAGGCCGCCAACGCATTCGGCCCGAACAGCATCCTCGACCTGGCCGACGCGTTCGGCACCGACGAGGCGACGCTGGACCTCGGCCAGTACCCCCTCCTCGCGACCTTCCTGGCGCTCGGGGTCGGCACCCACCTCTTCCGCCGCACCACAGCCCGCTACAGCGAGGTGGTCCCGGCGCTGCTCGACGCGGTCCGGGCCGGCCTCGTCCTCAGCGTGCTGGTGACCCTGGTCGCGATCGTGGTGCGCATCGCCACCCCCGAGATCACGGGGTACGCCGACGTGACGGGCGACGACCCGGTCGGCGACTCGTTCCAGCTGATCATCATGGACGGCCCGACCAGGCTGTCGATCGCCGGCGCGATCTTCCTGCCGTTCCTGCTGCTGACGCTGGTGCTCGTGCTGTCCTGCTTCGTGCGCTCGGAGTGGATGCACGCGAAGCTGGTCACCGTCCAGCGCTGGGCGTCCGCCCCTCTGTGGGGCCTGGCCGCTCTCGTGGTCGGCCTGGTCGGCGCCGGACTGCTGTTCCTGGTCTGCCAGGTCGTCGGCGAGAAGGATGCTCGCGGGTTCGGCGAGATCGTCCGCGCGCTCGCCGCGCTGCCCTCGATGGGTGTCTTCATGCTCGGCCTGGGCTCGCTGTCGAAGATCGGCGACAAGACCACGGGCGACGACAACGACAGCAGCAGCTTCGACCGGCTCTGGGACTTCGCCGACGACAACGGCGCGCTGTTCTGGATCGCCCCGGTCGTGGCGATCGGCCTGGCCGTGCTCGCCACCCGGATGGTCGTGCGCCGTTCGCAGGACAAGTCCGAGGTGCTCCGCAACGTCGGGATCTACCTGGCCAGCCTCGTCGTCGTGGTGCCGCTCCTGGTCCGCCTGGCGAACGTGCACGTCGACACGAACGTCGAGCTCGGCGACGACACCTTCGACTCCTCCACCTGGGTCGGCGTCGCCGGCTTCCAGACCACGCTGCTCTTCCTGCTGCTCTCCGTCGTGGTGGCCGCGGTCTACCTGGTGGTGACCGGCAACCTCGACCTGTCCGCGATCAGGTCCCGGGCGGCGGCGTTCCAGACCAACAAGCACGCCCAGCCGGGCCAGCCGCAGTGGGGCGACCAGCAGTGGGAGCCGCCCCAGCAGGGGTACGGACAGCAGCAGCCCGGCCAGCAGCAGGGCTACGGACAGCACCAGGGCTACGGACAGCACCAGGGCTACGACCAGCCGTGGCAGCAGCCCCAGCAGGGGTACGGACAGCAGCAGCCCGGCCAGCAGTGGCAGCAGCCCCAGCAGGGCGGTCAGCAGTACGGCGGCCAGCACGGGCAGCAGTACGGCCAGCAGCCCCAGGGCGGGCAGCAGGGCGGTTGGCGGCAGCAGCCCCCGCAGCAGGGCGACCAGCAGCCGTAGTCGCGGGTGACGGCCCCGCTCCGGTGTCAGGTGATGACACCGGAGCGGGGCTGTCCTCTGTCAGAGCCTCGCGAGCACCGCTGCGGCCCGCTCGGCGCCGGCCCGGTCGACGTCAAGGTGGGTGACCAACCGGACCGTGGTCGGGCCGACCGGGGCGATGAGGACGCCCTGCTCACGCGCTGCGGCGACGTACGCCGCGGCGTCCTCGCGCTCGACCACCACGATGTTGGTGTCCACGGTGTCGGGGTCGCCGCCGGCCGCCTCGGCGAGCAGCCGGGCGTGCGCGTGGTCGTCGGCCAACCGGTCGACGTGGTGCTCGAGGGCGTGCAGTCCGGCGGCGGCGAGGATGCCGACCTGGCGCATGCCGCCGCCCATGCGCTTCCGCCAGATCCGCGACTCCGCGACGGCATCGGCGGTCCCGACGACCGCGGACCCGACGGGTGCCCCGAGCCCCTTCGAGAGGCAGACCGCGAGCACGTCGGCGCAGGCACCCCAGTCCGCCAGCGGTACGCCGGTCGCGACGTGCGCGTTCCAGATACGGGCGCCGTCGAGGTGGACGCCGGCGCCGACCGACCCGGCGTACTCCTTGAGCGCCTGCAGGTGGGCCAGCGGGGTCACTGCTCCCCCGGCGAAGTTGTGGGTGTTCTCGACGGAGATCGCGGTCGTGGGCACGAAGAACGGCCCCATGTCCGGCGCGAACATCTCGCGCACCACCGGCAGGTCGACGCCGCCACGCGGGTCGCGCCAGGTGCGCATGGTGAGCCCCGTGTACGCCGCGTGGGCGCCGAGCTCGGCCCGCGCGATGTGGGCGCGGGCCTCGCAGAGGACCTCCTGCCCCGGCCCGACCAGGGTGCGGACCGCGAGCACGTTGGCCATCGACCCGGTCGGCGTGAACAGCGCCGCCTCCTTGCCGAACAGCGCGGCCAGCCGCTCCTCGAGCGCGCGGACGGTCGGGTCCTCGCCGTACACGTCGTCGCCGACCTCGGCCTCCGCCATCGCCCGCCGCATCGCGGGCGTCGGTCGGGTGAGGGTGTCGCTGCGCAGGTCGATCACGGAGGTCACCGGCCCATCCTGTCAGCCGGGGATCGGGGTGGAGGACGGCCGACTCCGGCGCAGTGGTTTCGAGACGCTCGCTGGCGCTCGCTCCTCGACCACCGGGGACCGGTGGTGGAGGACGGCCGGCCTCAGGCCTTCCTGAGCATCTCGGCGACGAGGAACGCCAGCTCCAGGCTCTGCACGCGGTTCAGGCGCGGGTCGCAGACCGACTCGTAGCGGTGCCCGAGGTCCATCTCGGCGAGCTCCTCGCCGCCGCCGACGCACTCGGTGACGTCGTCGCCGGTCAGCTCGACGTGGACGCCGCCCGGCCAGGTGCCGAGCGCGCGGTGCACGTCGAAGAAGCCCTGCACCTCGTCGATCACGTCGTCGAAGCGGCGGGTCTTGTAGCCGGAGGACGCCTCGAAGGTGTTGCCGTGCATCGGGTCGCACACCCAGGCCACGTTGAGCCCGGCCGCGGTCACCTTCTCCACCAGGTGCGGCAGGCCGTCGCGGATCCGGCCGGCGCCGAAGCGGGTGATGAAGGTCAGCCGGCCCGGCTCGTTGTCGGGGTTGAGCCGCCCGGCCAGCTCCAGGGCGTCGTCGGGGGTCGTGCTGGGGCCGAGCTTCACGCCGATCGGGTTCTTGATGTGGCTGAGCAGCTCCACGTGAGCGCCGTCGAGCTGGCGGGTGCGCTCGCCGATCCAGACGAAGTGCCCGGACACGTCGTACGGCGTCTGGGTCCGCGAGTCGATGCGGGTCATCGCGTGCTCGTACTCCAGCACCAGAGCCTCGTGGCTGGAGTGGAAGTCGACCCGGTGGAACTCGTCGGGGTCGGCGCCGATCGCCTTCATGAACGTGAGCGCCCGCTCGATCTCGGAGGCCATCTGCTCGTAGCGCTGACCCACCGGGGACTCGCGCACGAAGTCGGTGTTCCACGCGTGCACCTGGCGCAGGTCGGCGTAGCCACCGGTCACGAACGCCCGGACCAGGTTGAGCGTGGCCGCCGAGGAGTTGTAGACGTCGACCAGCCGCTGCGGGTCGTGGGCACGCGCCTCGGGGGTGAACTCGAAGCCGTTGACGGCGTCGCCGCGGTACGCCGGCAGGGTCACGCCGTCGCGGGTCTCGGTGTCCGACGAGCGGGGCTTGGCGTACTGCCCGGCCAGCCGGCCGACCTTGACCACCGGGACGGACGCGGCGTACGTCAGCACGACCGCCATCTGCAGCAGCACCCGCAGCTTGTTGCGGACGTTGTCGGCGGTCACGCCGGCGAAGGTCTCGGCGCAGTCGCCGCCCTGGAGGAGGAACGCCTCACCGCGCGAGACGGCGGCGATCTTGGCCTTCAGCTCGTCGCACTCCCCCGCGAACACGAGCGGCGGGGCGGTGCGCAGCCGGGCCACCGCGGCATCGACGGCACCAGCGTCGGGGTACGACGGCTGCTGCGCGGCTCCGCGCGCGTGGAGGGCGGCGAGGTCGGGAATCACCGCTCAATCGTACGGGTGAGCCGGACCGGCCGGCGATTCGCCGGCCGGCCGTGGGACGGGGCCTCAGTCCCCGAGCCGGGAGACGTCCTCGAAGTCGCTGTCGCCCGTGCCGCTGACCCGGTTGGCGACGAAGGTGATCGCCCAGAGCACCACGCCGAGCAGCATCAGCCATCCGGCGATCTCGTAGACCACCGCGTCGCGGTCGACCCACGGGCCGGCGAGGTAGAGGCAGAGCGCCGCGGCGACCAGCGGGATCGGGCCCGGCGACCTGAACGAGCGGTCGCTGACGGGGTCGCGTCGCAGGATCATGCACGCCACGTTGACCACCGCGAACACGCAGAGCAGGAGGAACGCGGTGACGTTGCTCAGGTTGAGCACCACGTTGCTCTCCGGGTCGTTGGCCACGAAGTAGATGAGGCCGAGCGCGATCAGCGTCGAGAACGCGATCCCGGCCCACGGCGTGCGGCGGGACGGCAGCACCCGGCCGAGGGCCCGCGGCAAGACGTCCTGCTTGGCCATGCCGTAGAGCAGCCGGCTGGCCATCAGCATGTTGATCAGGGCGGTGTTCGCCACCGCGAACACGGCCAGGAACGGGAAGACCTTGTCGATCGGGAAGTCCGGAGCGCCCTTGGACACCACCTCGAGCAGGGCCGCGCCCTCGGAGTCGGCGATGCCCTTGAGCTCGTCGGAGGTCAGCACGGTCACCACCGACACGGCCACCAGCATGTAGAGGATCACCGCTATCCCGAGCCCGGTCAGCATGGTGCGGGGGAAGATCCGCTCCGGGTCCTTGGTCTCCTCGACCATGTTCACCGAGTCCTCGAAGCCGACCATGGCGAAGAAGGCGATCGAGGTGGCGGCGGTGACCGCGAGGAACATCCCCTTGTCCTGGTAGTCGTGGAAGGTGGTCAGCTCGCCCGCGTCGCCCTTGCCCTGGGTCATCGCGTAGAAGCCGACCCCGATCACTATCGTCAGCGCGGCCAGCTCGACGATGGTGAGCACCACGTTGAACTTCACGCTCTCGCCGACGCCGCGCAGGTTGATCAGCGCGAGCAGCACCATGAAGCCCATCGCGATGGCGGTGATCACGCCCGCGCTCGGGGTGGCGTCGATCCAGCCGTTGATCTCGAGACCGCCGGTGAAGTTCTGGGCGAGCACGGTCGCCGACGTCGACGCCGAGGTGATGCCCGAGCAGATCACCGCGAAGGCGATCAGGAACGTCACGAAGTGGATGCCGAACGCCTTGTGGGTGTAGAGCGCGGCTCCGGCGCACTGCGGGTACTTCGTGACCAGCTCGAGGTAGGACATCGCGGTGAGCGCCGCGACCACGAAGGCCAGCAGGAAGGGCAGCCAGACCAGCCCA
Source organism: Nocardioides guangzhouensis (assembly GCF_004519545.1). Lineage (GTDB taxonomy): Bacteria > Actinomycetota > Actinomycetes > Propionibacteriales > Nocardioidaceae > Nocardioides > Nocardioides guangzhouensis. Next base: position 86,242 of record NZ_SDKM01000015.1, on the reverse strand, counting down.
CCGACGATCCCGGCCATCTGGCCGGTGACCGCGTAGATGCCGGCACCGAGGATGTCGCCGACGATGAACAGGAGCAGGAGCCCCGGCCCCATCACCCGCTTCAGCTCGGTCGGCTCCGGTTCTGCTGCCGTGACGGTCTCGGCGGTCTGGGACATCGCGGGGCTCCTCTGCTCGACCCTGGCCGGACGGCCGTCCAGACCACTGTGTCCTTACCCGTTCCCGCGTGCGGCTACACGGCCGGTCCGGTCGGTCGTGGGGCGGGGAGTGTCCCCTACCCGAAGAAGACCTGCGCTTCGGCGTACTCCTCCGGGCTGACCAGCTTGAGCTCGCCGGTGCCCTCGATCAGCGGCACCTGCTCGATCTTCGTGCCGCGCAGCGCCATCATCGTGCCGAAGTTCTTGGTGGCCACCGCGTCGATGGCGGCCAGGCCGAACCTGGTGGCCAGCCAGCGGTCGAAGGCGGTCGGGGTGCCGCCGCGCTGGATGTGGCCGAGCACCACGGCCCGGGCCTCCTTGCCGGTGCGGTCCTCGATCTCCTTGGCGATCCGGTCGCCGATGCCGCCGAGGCGGACGTGCCCGAACGCGTCGAGCTCCTGGGAGACCAGCGTCATGTCGCCGCCCTCCTTGGGGATCGCGCCCTCGGAGACCACCAGGATCGGGGAGTACCTCGACTCGAACCGGCTCTCCACCAGCGAGCAGACCTCCTCGATGTCGAAGGGCTGCTCCGGGATCAGCACGATGTTCGCGCCGCCGGCCAGCCCGGAGTGCAGCGCGATCCAGCCGGCGTGCCGGCCCATCACCTCGACGACGAGCACCCGGTGGTGGGACTCGGCGGTGGTGTGCAGCCGGTCGATGGCCTCGGTCGCGATGTTGACGGCGGTGTCGAAGCCGAAGGTGAAGTCGGTGCCGGAGAGGTCGTTGTCGATGGTCTTGGGCACCCCGACCACGTCGACGCCGAGGTCGGCGAGCTTCGTGGCCACGCCGAGGGTGTCCTCGCCGCCGATCGCGACCAGCGCGTCGACGCCGTCCTTCGCGAGGTTCTCCTGGATCCGCTCCACGCCGCCGTCGATCTTGAACGGGTTCGTGCGGGAAGAGCCCAGGATGGTGCCGCCGCGGGGCAGGATGCCGCGGCACTGCTCGATGCCGAGCTCCATGGTGATGCCCTCGAGCGGGCCCTTCCAGCCGTCGCGGTAGCCGACGAACTCGAACCCGTGCGTCTTCACGCCCTTGCGGACCACGGCACGGATCACCGCGTTCAGCCCGGGACAGTCGCCCCCACCAGTGAGTACGCCGACGCGCATGAGCCCTCCTTGGATCGTTCAACGGCGGAGCCATCGACTCTAGCCAGCAGTCGACCTCGCGGCCAGAGGCGTCTCGCCGCCGTCAGACCAGGTCTGGTGAGGAGGCGCCCGTGTCGGCGAGCACCGGCCCGCCGAGCATCTCGCCAGGGCTGTAGATCGCGACCCCGCCGAGGACCAGCAGCGTGGCCGCCACGACCGAGGCCCGGGTGGCGCCCAGCAGCACGACGTACGACGCGGCGAAGGCGAGGTTCGCGACCAGCAGCACCCGGTTGCGGACCCGGCCGGTCAGCGACCGCACGAGCAGTCCCTGCCCGCACCCGACCATCACCGTGTTGATCGTGAACAGCGCGCCGGCCACCCAGCCGGGCAGCCCGAGCGTCTCGGTGGCGTAGATCGGCATCGCGAAGTTCAGCGCCATCATCGACATCGAGAACGCGGCCTGGGTGAGCACCAGCAGTCCGTAGCGGCGGTCGCGGAGAACCACGCCCCAGCCCTCCCGCCGCTCCCCCGCGTCGTACGTCGAGTGGACGACCGTGTTGGGCACCGCCCGCAGCAGCAGGTAGGCGAGCGCGTAGGACACGGCGTTGGCGACCACGATCGCGGCGTACGCCGTCTCCGTGCCGATGCTGATCGCGAGCCCGGACACCAGGCCGCCGAGCGCGAAGCCGACGTTGCGCAGGGCGCCCAGGAACCCGAACCACAGCCCCCGCTCCCCCGGTCGCGAGATCACGGCGACGGTGGCGCCGAACGAGCCCCAGAACGCCGTCCGGCCGACGCTGACGAGCACCGTCGACAGCAGCACGCCGGTGAAGCTGTCGACGACGAGGTACGCCGCGAAGCCGACGCCCTGCGCGAGGTTCGCGACCTGCAGCACCCGCTGGGCGCCGACCCGGTCGACGATGCCGCCGACGACCGAGCCGGCCGGGATCGACGCCGCGGAGGCGATCGAGATGGCCGCGCCGGCGGATATCCGACTCGGCGGAGGGCCGCTAGCCTCGGCCCATGACGTTCTCCATCGTGGCCCGGTCGGACGACGGCGAGACCTGGGGGGTGGCGGTCGCCTCGAAGTTTCTGGCGGTGGGGTCGGCAGTGCCGGCCGCGGTCGCCGGGGTGGGGGCGGTGGCCACCCAGGCCGAGGCCAACGTGGCCTGGAAGGGGCTCGCGCTGGCCCATCTCGACGACGGCGGCACCGCCTCCGAGGTGGTGCAGACGCTCATCGAGCAGGACGAGGGCCGCGACCACCGACAGGTCGGGGTGGTCGACAAGGACGGCGGGGCCGCGAGCCACACCGGCCACGCGTGCCTCGACTGGGCCGGCAGCCGCACCGGCGACGGCTATGCCATCCAGGGGAACATCCTCGCCGGCGAGGAGGTCGTGGAGGCGATCGAGGAGGCGTGGACCGGCGCCGATCCCGAGACACCGTTCGCGGAGCGACTGCTGGCCTCCCTCCGCGCCGGCGACGAGGCAGGCGGCGACCGGCGCGGTCGCCAGTCGGCGGCGATGCTGGTGGTCCGCGACGCCGCCGGGTACGGCGGCCTCGACGACATCGCGGTCGACCTGCGGGTCGACGACCACGCGGACCCGGTCACCGAGCTGGCCCGGCTGCTGGACCTCAACGAGCTCTACCTCACCGCCTCCACCGAGGAGGAGAAGGTGCCGGTGGACGCGGCGCTGGAGCGGGAGCTCGACGAGTTCGCCACCGCGCAGGGCCACCGCGACTTCCATGCCTGGGTCGGCACCGAGAACTACGAGATGCGCGTGGACCCCGGGCTCGAGTGGATCGACCGGCGGATCCTGGCGATCGTGCGCGGCGAGTCCTCGACCGGTGACGAGACCCCGGAGGACGACGCGTGAGCGTGCTCGCGATCGACGCCGGCACCACCGGCGTCACCGCGGTCGTGGTCACGACCGACGGCGCGATCGCGGCCCGCGGCTACCAGGAGTTCGCCCAGCACTTCCCGCAGCCCGGGTGGGTCGAGCACGCGCCGGAGGAGATCTGGCAGGCGACGCTCGAGGCGGTCCGCGCCGCGCTCAAGACCTACGCCGGCGACGACGTCACCGCGGTCGGGATCACCAACCAGCGCGAGACGATCGTGCTCTGGGACCGGGAGACCCTCGGGTCGCCGCGGCGGGCCATCGTGTGGCAGGACCGCCGTACCGCCGACATCTGCACACGCCTCAAGGACGACGGCCACGAGGACCGGGTCACGGAGCTGACCGGGCTGCGGCTGGACCCGTACTTCTCCGGCACCAAGCTGGCCTGGCTGGCCGAGCACGAGCCGAACACGTGGGCCCTGGTCGAGTCCGGGCGGTACGCCGTCGGGACGGTCGACTCCTACCTCATCGCCCGCCTGACCCGCGGCACCTGGCACGTCACCGACGTCTCCAACGCCAGCCGGACCCTGCTCTTCGACCTCACCACCGGCGACTGGTCCGACGAGCTGTGCGGCCTGTTCGGCGTACCCCGCGACGCGCTGCCCGACCTGGTGCCCAACTGGGGCGAGGTCGCGACCACGGACCCGAAGGTGTTCCTCGGGCTGGAGCTGCCGATCGCGGGCATCGCCGGCGACCAGCAGTCCGCGCTGTTCGGGCAGACCTGCTTCGACGAGGGCGACTCCAAGTGCACCTACGGCACCGGGTCGTTCATCCTCACCAACACCGGCACCGAGCTGGTACGCAGCGACGCCGGGCTGCTCACCACGGCGGCCTGGCGCTCCCCCGACGGCGTGCTCACCCACGCCCTGGAGGGCGCGATCTTCGTGACCGGCGCGGCCGTGCAGTGGCTGCGCGACGGGATCCAGATCGTCGGGTCGGCGGCCGAGACCGACGCGATCGCCTCGACCGTGGACGACAGCGAGGGCGTGATGTTCGTGCCCGCGCTCACCGGGCTCGGCGCCCCGCACTGGGACCCGCACGCGCGCGGCCTGATCATCGGGATCACCCGCGGCACCACCCGCGCCCACATCGTGCGGGCGACTTTGGAGGCGATCGCGTTCGAGGTGCGCGACGTCCTCGAGACCATGCCGGAGCTGGCGTCCCTGCGGGTCGACGGCGGCGCCGCGGCCAACGACCTGCTGTGCCAGATCCAGGCCGACCAGGTCGGCGTACCGGTGGAGCGGCCGCGGATCGTCGAGACCACCGCCCTCGGCGCCGCGTTCCTCGCCGGGCTCGGCACCGGCGTGTGGTCGTCGACAGACGAGCTGCGCGAGACCTGGCAGCTGGACCGGCGGTTCGAGCCGGCCGGCGACCGGAGCCGGGCCGACGCGCTGCACACGAAGTGGACCGACGCCGTGGAGCGGTCCAAGGGCTGGGCCTGAGGGTCGTCCGCCTGACGGGGTGTCAGGGCCCCTCCTGGGGCGGACGACCCGTCACGACTGGAGCTTGGCGAGCGCGGCCTCGGCCCGCTGCCGGGCGGCGTCGGCGGAGGCCACGTCCTGCCGCGCCGACGATGCGACCTCGCGCGCGTCGCCGAGCTCGTCGTCCACCTCGTCCTGGTCGGACGCCAGCTCCTCGACCCGGCGCCGCAGTTCGTCGATCTCCGCCTGGAGCTGCAGGCTGCGCGCCTCGAGCTCGGCGACCTCCGCGTCCGCCGCGGCCAGCGCCTCGGTGGCCTCGTCGACCTTGGCCTGCGCCGCCTCCACCTTCTCCTGCGCGGCGGCCACCTTCTTGGCCTCGGCGTCCGGATCGGGTACGACGTGCAGCTCCGGCGGCGGGGGCGGTGCCGGCTCGGCCAGCTCGGTCGGGGTGAAGCCCGCGGCGTCGGGCACGGCGACGTACGCCGCGGGGTCGGTCTCGCCGACCCCGGTGCTGGTGATCGCGTTGACCAGCAGCCCGGTGCGGACCGCTGCCGCGGCCCCGGGGTCGAGCATCGCGGCCGTCAGAGTCGCCTCGACCTGGTCGGCCACCGCCTGGGTGACCCGCTGGCCGTGCTCGCCGGCGAGCGACCGGGCCTGCTGGGTGACCGCGGCGGTGAGCTGTCGCCGCTGCCGGGTCAGGTTGCGCAGCTCCGCGCCGTCGAGGTTCTCCTGTGCCTGCCGCAACGCCTCGCCGACCACCAGCACCTGGCCGACCTGCGCGGCGTCACGTCGTACGAGCAGGTTGACGACGTACGCCGCGAGCGAGGGCTTCTTGAGTACCTTCAGCCGGGCCGCGAGCTCCTTGTCGGCCTTGTGCTCCTTGACCAGCGCGTCCCGGGCCGGGGTGAACTCCGGCAGCGTGAGGCCGTAGAGCCGGTCTGCGGCCTCGAGCAGCGGGTCGGTCACGCTGCGAATCTACACAGCCGCGCCGGTCGGGGCGGCGTACTCCACCTCGGTCGGGTACGGCGGCCACCCCGCCTCCTGCTCGCGCCCGGTGGTCCGCCAACCCAGGTGCTCGTAGAACCCGCGTGCCCGTCCGTTGTCCGCCAGGCACCAGAGCACCGCCCGGCCGAGACCACCGGCCGCGATCCCGGCGAGCGCCCGGTTCATCGCCTGCCGCGCCAGCCCGCTCCCCCACGCGTCCGGCCGCACCGCGAGGTGGCGCACGCTGCCGACGTCCCACGCCACGACGCAGTCGAGCCCCGCCTCGCCCTCGACGACCTCCACCCGCACGTCCGGGTCGTCCAGCACCAGCGCCCAGCGCGCCAGCACGGCCGTCTCCGGGTACGGGTACCGGTCCGGCGGGAAGATGTGGCCCAGCGCCGCCAGGCCCGCGTCCCGCTCGAGGTCGCGCAGGGCCACCGCATCGGCGGGGCTGGCCGCGCGGAAGGCGGTCACTCGTCCTCGTCGTCGAGGCCCTGCTCGATCGCGTAGCGGGTCAGCTGGACGCGGTTGTGCAGCTGCAGCTTGCGCAGGGTGTTCTGGACGTGGTTCTGGACGGTGCGGTGCGAGAGCACCAGCCGCTCGGCGATCTGCTTGTAGGACAGGCCCTTCGCGACCAGGCGCAGCACCTCGGTCTCGCGCTCGGTGAGGCGCGAGGAGCCGTCGTCGGACGGCGGGGCGTCGAGCATGCGGCGGAACTCGCCCAGCACCAGGCCGGCCAGGCCGGGGGTGAACACGGTGTCGCCGCGGGACACACGGCGTACGGCGTCGAGGAGCTCGGCGCTGGACGCCGACTTCACCAGGTACCCGGTGGCGCCGGCCTTCACCGCGTCGAGCACGTCGTCCTGCTCGCCGCTGGCCGAGAGGATCAGCACCCGGGCCGAGGGGTCCAGACGGACCACCTCCGCGGTCACCTCGACGCCGTTCGGCGCCGGGATCTGCAGGTCCAGCACGACCACGCCGGGCCGCGCGGCGGGGAACCGGGCCAGCGCCTCGGTGCCGTTGGCCGCGACCGCGACCACGTCGAAACCAGCCGCGGCGAGGTCGCGCTCCACCGCGTCCCGCCACATCGGGTGGTCGTCGACCACCATCACCCGCACCGGCTGCTGCGCGTCCCCGTCGCTCATGACGGTCACCCTAGTCAGAGAAGGCCGCTCAGGGCCGCACGTAGCGCCCCCGCCGGTGCACCAGCGCGTCGTCCTCGGAGCCGATCTCGACGTGCTCGACGGTCGCGGTCAGCAGCAGCGACCACCCGACCTCGGTCGTCGACTCGAGGGCCACCCCGGCCCAGGTGGCGGCGTCGGCCAGCCGGGGACCCCAGGAGGTCTCCTCCCAGGCCGCCTGGGCGAACGCGCCACCGGGCGCGGGCGCGGTGCCGGCGAAGGCGTCGGCCAGGGCGCGGTGCCCCCAGCGGAGCAGCTGTACGACGGCTCGGCCGGTGGTGGGCAGGGCGTCGGCGAGGTCGGAGTCGGGGTCCACCAGCGCCAGCACCCGCGCCGGCTCGCCGCCGGCCACCATCAGCGACGAGACCGTGAGCCCGGCCCGCTCGCGACCGGTCCCGGTGGTCCAGAGGGACACCGCTCCCCCGAGCCGGCCCCGGAACCGACGCACCGGGTCGCGCTCGGACTCGGGGTCGAGGAACGGGTGGGTGTCGTGGATGGTCACGCGGCCGAGCCTAGGACTACCGCTCTGGGTCCCGGGGGAAGGTGAGCTCCCACTCGGTCCCGAAGGCCCCGGTGATCAGCTCCGCGGTGCCGCCCAGGTCGGCGACCCGGCCGCGGATCGAGCCGCTGACCCCCAACCGTCCCTCGGCCTCCGCAGCGGCGAGCCGGCCGTCCGCGATGCCCGGCCCCTCGTCGCGGACGCTCACCACCACCCGGTCGCCCAGGTCCTCCAGCAGCACCCACGCCGGGGCGTCGTCGCCGACGTGGACCTCGACGTTGTGCAGGCAGGCGCGGACCACGGCCTCGACCTCGCCGGCGGACTGCGCCGGCAGCGGGACCGGCGTCCCCGGGGTGGCCACACTCACCCGCGGCGACCGGAGCAGCCCGAGCGCCTCGAGCACCGGCCCGAGGTCGACCTCGCCGTCCTCGTCGGTCGGCACCTGCAGCGCGTCCTGCTGCCGGATCAGCGCGCGCAGCGCCTGCTCCTGCTCACCGGCGAGCCGGCCGAGCTCGGCGTCGCCGCCGGGCTCGCCGCCCCGACGCTGCACGAGCGCGAGCACCTGCAGCACCCCGTCGTGGACCGCCCGGGCCAGCCGGGCCCGCTCGCCGGCGACCGCGGCCTCGCGCTCGGCGACGTCGCGGGCCACCGCCATCCGCTGGAGCAGGTCGACGAGGTAGCCGACCACGACCCCGCCGAGCAGCAGCAGGAACACGTTGCCGTAGTTGGTCTGGTTCATCTCCTGCCGGGACAGCAGGTCCGCTGCGACCAGGGCGCAGGCGGCGACCGTGCCGCCGACCAGGCGCCAGTGGATGGCCCACGCGAGGAGGGCACCCATCACCCAGTAGCCGGGCAGGGTCGCGTTGAAGCCGGCGCCCTTCACCCAGGGGGTCGCGGCGATCAGGGCCACCGCGACCAGCAGGTCCGCCACCAGCAGCGGGGGCCGCCGCCTCCGCCGGTCGGCGTACGCCCAGTTCGCGACGAAGGTCCACGCGACCATGACCAGCACCAGCACGAGGCCCGCGGTCGGGTGGACGAAGTTGTCGCGGCGGTAGACGTTGAGCGCGACGGCGTTCGCGAGGAGCAGCACCCGGAGCACCGCGACCGCTCGGAACATGCCGTCCTGGACGGCCACCCCGGCGGCCTCGCGCCACCACGGGCGCCCGTCGAGCGCCGTCAGGACGCCTTCTTCTTCTCGCTCGCGTCCTCGGCCGCGGCCTCGCGCTCGAGCCGCTTGGACTCCTCCTTGGCGCGGGTGGCGTACATGTCGACGTACTCCTGGCCGGAGAGGTTCATGATCTCGTACATGATCTCGTCGGTGATCGAGCGCAGGATGTAGCGGTCGTTCTCGAGGCCCTCGTAACGGCTGAAGTCGAGCGGCTTGCCGAAGCGCACGATCGGGCGGGTGAACGAGCCGAAGGTCTTGCCGGGCGGGGCCACCACGTCGGTGCCGACCACCGCCACCGGGATCACCGGGACGCCGGTCTCGAGCGCCAGCCGGGCGACGCCGGTCTTGCCGCGGTAGAGCTTGCCGTCGTGGGAGCGGGTGCCCTCGGGGTAGATCCCGAAGATCTCGCCCTTCGACAGGATCCCCTTGGCCGAGGTGAGCGCACCCTCGGCGGCGCTGGCGCCAGAGCGGTCGATCGGGATCTGCCCGGACCCGCGGAAGAAGTGCTTCTGGATCCAGCCCTTGAGGCCGGGTGTGGTGAAGTACTCCGCCTTCGCCACGAAGCTGACCCGGCGGCTCAGCGTGAGCGGCATGAACAGCCAGTCGGCGTACGACAGGTGGTTGCTGGCGAGGATCACCGGGCCCTCGTCGGGGACGTTCTCCACGCCATACGCCTGGGGTCGGAAGATGAGCCGCAGCAACGGACCGATGGCGATCCACTTCAGGAACCAGTAGAACACCGGCGGCCTCCTCACGCTGTCTCCCGGTCGGCCCCCGATCGCCGACCCGCCGAGTGAACACTAGCCCCAAAACCACCCCGTGTGGTCACCCGCACGGGGGGTGGGGCGGTGCCATCATTCTCACGTGCCGACATCGTCACCGACCGCGGCGTGGTCCGCCGCGGCCCACCCCGAGCTCACCCAGTCCGAGCGTCCCGTCGGAGTCCTGCTCCTGCACGGGTTCACCGGCTCCCCGGCCTCGATCCGGCCGTGGGCCGAGTTCCTCGCCACGCGTGGGTACGCCGTCGACGTCCCGCTGCTGCCGGGTCACGGCACCCGCTGGCAGGACCTGAACCGCACCACCTGGCGGGAGTGGTACGACGAGGCCGAGCGCGGGCTGGACCGGCTGCTGGTCGACAACCACCGCGTGGTCGTCGGCGGCCTCTCCATGGGGGCCGCGCTGGCGCTGATGCTGGCCGCCAAGCGAGGACCCGACGTCGCCGGCGTGATCAGCGTGAACGTCTCCGTCGACAACCGCGACTGGCGCCGGCACCTGCTGCCGGTGCTGCGCCGGGTCACGAAGTCGTTCCCCGGGATCGTCGACGACATCAAGAAGCCCGGCCAGACCGAGCTCGGCTACGACCGGCTCCCGCTCGACGCCTCGGCCTCGCTGCTGGACTTCTACCGCGCGCTCCAGCCGCTGCTCCCGCAGGTGACCCAGCCGCTGCTGATCCTCTGCTCCAGCGAGGACCACGTCGCCGATCCCGGCTCGCACCGCGCGGTGCTCGAGTCCGTGTCCTCGATCGACGTGATCGAGAAGGTGCTCCCCGACAGCTACCACGTGGCGACCCTCGACAACGACGCCCCGACGATCTTCGAGGAGTCCGTCGCGTTCGTGCACGCCACCACCCACGCCCAGCACCCCGAGTGACCGGCCCCCTCTCCGGATAGTCCCAAACGTTTGAGGGGTCGCCGTCGGCGTGTCGGACCCTCGAACGTTTGGGACTATCCGGACGGACAGCGGAACTCCCCAGCAGGGACTCGAAGGCGGGGCGCGAACCACCTCGACGGGAGGGGTACGTCGCGACGTAGGCTCGCAGGGTGAGCAAGCGTGACGAGGACGAGGCCTGGCGGCAGATCGTCGCCAACTACGGCGAGCAGCCGTCGGTCGACGACCTCCCCCGCCTCGACGAGCACGTCGAGGAGCACCGGATCGACGAGCCGTCGGCCGAGCGGCTACCGGGCGACCCCGAGCGACCGGGAGACGGCGCGCAGGGCGAGGACGCGTCGTACTCCCCGTTCCCGTGGGAGGACGAGGGTCGTTACGTCCCGCCGCCCCCGCCGCCGGTCCCCCGCCCCGAGCCGCGGCGGGCGCTGGCCTGGGTCGGTCTGTTCGGCGCACCCATCGTGCTGCTGGTCGCGCTGGTGTTCGGGATCTACCTCCCGGGGTGGGTGAGCGCGATCCTCGTCGGCGGGTTCATCGGGGGGTTCGTCTACCTGGTCTCGACCATGTCGAAGGACCCCCGCGACCCCGGTGACGACGGCGCCGTCGTCTGACCGGACCCGCCCGCGCACGGCACCGGGAAGTGGCTAGGCTGCCGACCGTGACTGTGAGCGAGAACGTCGAGATCACCGGCCACCTGATGGACAGCGGCATCCTGTCGCGCGTCCTCGACGACATCCGCGAGTACGGCGCCGACTGGGTCATCGACCACATCGACGTCGGCCACGAGGCCGCGGACATGTCCACCGCGACGATCACCGTGACCGCGGACGACGACGAGGACCTCCAACGGCTGCTGATGCGGCTGCAGACCCGCGGCGTCAACATGGTCGACCCCGGCGAGGCGGAGTACGCCGAGGCCGAGATGGACGGCGTGTTCCCCGACGGCTTCTACTCCACCACCAACCTCCCCACCCGGGTCCGCCTCGGCGGCCGCTGGATCGAGGTGGAGAACCCCGAGATGGACTGCGGCCTGATCGTCGACGGCACCCGGGTCTACACGCTGCCGATGGCCGACGTCCAGGCCGGCATGAACGTCGTGTGCGGAGCGTCGGGCGTCAAGGTCACCACGCCGGTCGACGACCGCCCCGAGGGCGGCTTCGGCTTCATGGAGTCCGACGTGTCGTCGGAGAAGCCGCAGGCGGTGCTGGTGCGCCAGGTCGCCGACGGGATGCGGGAGGCGAAGACCGCCGGCAAGAAGGTCTTGTGGGTCGGTGGCCCCGGCGTCGTCCACACCGGCGCGGCTCCCGCGATGATGGCGCTGGTGCACGCCGGCTTCGTCGACATCCTCTTCGCCGGCAACGCGCTGGCCACCCACGACATCGAGTCCGCGCTGTACGGCACCTCGCTCGGCGTCGACCTCGCCATGGGCCGAGGCGTCGAGCACGGCCACGAGCACCACATCCGTGCGCTGAACACGATCCGCAAGGAGGGCTCGATCCGCGCAGCCGTGGAGAACGGCGTGCTGACCGGCGGGATCATGCACGCACTGGTGACCCATGACAAGGAGTTCGTGCTCGTGGGCTCGGTCCGCGACGACGGCCCGCTCCCGGACGTCTACACCGACGTGATCGACGGCCAGCGCGCGATGCGCCGCGCACTGTCGGACGTCGGCTTCTGCCTGATGGTGGCGACCATGCTGCACTCGGTCGCCACCGGCAACATCCTCCCCGCCTCCATCCCGCTGGTCTGCGTGGACATCAACCCCGCCACCGTCACCAAGCTGGCCGACCGCGGCTCCTCGCAGGCGCGCGGTATCGTCACCGACGTCGGCCTGTTCCTCGAGCAGCTCGCCGTGGAGCTGGTGCCGGACTACCGCCGGGTCTGACGCGCGAGGTCGGCGGCGCCGACCAGCCCGGCCCCGGGGCCGAGGGTTGCCGGCAGCACGGGCGGGATCTCCCTCCTCGCGGCCCCGACCAGCGTGCGCTCGAGGGCGGTGCGGGCCGGGTCCAGCAGCCGGTCACCCGCCGCCGAGACCCCGCCGCCGATAACCACACAGTCAGGGTCGAACGCGGCGACCAGGTTCGCGACGCCGACGCCCAACCAGTCACCCACGTGCTGGAACGCCTCGTGTGCCAGGAGGTCGCCGTCACCCGCGGCGTCGGTCACCATCGGGCCGGTGAGCAGCGCCGGGTTCCCCTGGCACATGTCCTCCAGGACCGTGGGCCGGATCCCGAGGCGCTCACGGACGAAGCGCACCAGTGCGCTGCCCGACGAGTACTGCTCCCAGCATCCATAGCCGCCGCACTCGCAGGCCAGCCCGCCGGGCACGACCTGCATGTGGCCGAACTCGCCAGCCATGCCGTTGCGACCTCGGTGCAAACAACCGTCGAGCAGCAGGCCGCCTCCGATCCCCGTCCCAAGCGTGACGACGACGACGTCCCGAGCGCCGCGAGCCGCGCCGTACGTCGCCTCAGCGTGCGTAGCTGCGGTCGCATCGTTCTCGAGGACCACAGGCACGCCCCAGCGGTCAGCCAGCACCTCGCGCAGTGGCGAGTCCTCCCAGGGCAGGTGCGGCGCGAACATCACCCGCTCACCGTCGGCGTCGACGAATCCCGCCGCGGCGACACCGACGCCGAGCACCTCGGCGTCTCCTGCCGCCTCCTCGACGGCTTCGGTCAGCGCGTCCTCGACCATGCGTACGTCGACGCGGCGGCCCGGAGTACGGCGGAGGGCCGTGCGGCGCACCCGCCCCTCGTCGTCGACGACACCGGCCAGCACCTTGGTGCCGCCGACGTCCACACCGATCCAGACCTGTTCACCCACGCGCCACATTCTGGCGCATCGGGGTACACGGGTGACCGATGACCCTATATGACTACCACCGCTCACCAATCGGATGATTCTTGTCCGGAGGGGTTTATTGGCGCTCGCCGATACCTAGACTCGTCTCGCCATTCGTGGCAAGCAACGGGGGACGGATACCTCTGCGGAGGAGGGGCTCAGGATGCGTAGACGGCACAGGGACGAGGACGGCTCTGCCGTCATCGAGTTCGCACTGATCTTCCCGATCTTCGCGGCCATCGTCATGGGCATCATCCAGTTCGGCTGGTACTTCTTCACCGCCGAGTCGACGAACACGGCTGCCCGCGAGGTGGCCCGGCGGGTCGTGGTGGGCGACTGCTGGGGTGGCCAAGACGACCTCGCCACGGACTTCGCGCCGCAGATGACCGGCAGCGTCGGCCTCAGCACGGCCCCCTCAGGTCTCTCGGTCGGCGACAACATCACCGTCACGGTCACGTCCGACGCCGAGCTCCTGAGCCTGATCCCCGGTGTGCCGGCGACCGTCACCCGCGCGTACACCGCCCACATGGAGGTGGACGAGCAGTCCGACGCCGCCGACGACGCATGTCTGGCGCCCTGAGATGGCATCGAAGCGGCGCGACGAGCGCGGGGCGTACTCGATCCTCTTCGCCTTCCTGGCGGTCGTACTGATCGGCTTGTCAGCTTTCGCTGTCGACCTGGGCAACGCCATGGCCAGGAAGTCCGACGTCCAGGGACAGGCTGACTTTGCAGCATTGTCGGCCGGCGGCCAGCTGACCGGGCAGACCAGCGGCACCATCCCGAGCGTGGTGCTCGACGCGGTCCGGCTCTCGATGAACGAGAACCAACCGCTCAACCGGAACGGGGCCTGCGTCTCGGACACGGTGACAGCCTGCGTGACGAGCAACACCCAGCTGACGAACGGCGACCTGACCGACGGAGAGGTCAGGTGGGCAAATGGAGGGCTGCAGGTCATCACGCCCCTGGAGCGGGTCGAGAACGGATTCGCCTGCATCTTCAGCGTGGGCGACGACGGCCCCTGCGAGAACGAGAACACCGACGTCCAGGGTCGTGCCACGGTGGCGGTGTTCTCCCCCTTGGGGGCGCTCCCCGTCTACGCCGTCACACCCTGTGACTACGGTCGACAGACGATCACCGACCCGGCCAACGGTCAGGTCAGTCCGGTGGCCGTCCCGCCGCTCGCGAACAACTCGGAAGTGAACGGCACCGAGCTCACGGGGTCGGACACTGCGCAGATCCCGTTGAACACGACTGGCGCCACGATCATGCTCACGGGCAAGGCGTGGACTCGCACCACCAAGGTCGGCTTCTTCCCAGCCTCGGGGGCCGCGCCCGTCGAGGCCGCGAGCTTCATCGACGACACCGGTTCGACGCACACGCTGTCTCCCATGGTGAACTACACGACGAGCGGGAACAGCGCACACACGATCAGATTCGTCGTCCCCCAGTCCGTGGCGACCAGCGAGCAGGTCTGGTACATCCGGGTCTGGAACCGGGACACCGCCACCTCGAGCACCGGTCTGTGGTCAGACAAGAACCAGTCGATCCCCCTGCGCGTCGGCGAGCCGGTCCTCGAGTGCGATGCGGGGTCTAACGACGGAAACTTCGGCACGCTCAAGTTCCCACGGACCGACGTGAGCTCCCAGAACGACCAGCTCGCGATGAACATGGCCACCAACCTGCAGGAGCCGATGACGCTGACTGTCCACTCATCGTGGACATCCAGCGGCACCTGCTCCAACGGTGTCAACGGTGCCGTGACCAGCGGGCTGCCCAACCCCGGGTTGAAGCCCGGCACCAACTGTGTGGACACCGACACCGGGCTGCCGGCACTCGCTGCCACCGCGGGAATGATCACCGGGGTCGGGAGCACGCCGGGACGCCTGACGACCGAGAGCACCACACCCGGCTGTGGGCCCGGGGGCTCGTCGTCCAACGCCACTGCCCGGATCCAGAACACGAACTACTCGATCAACAACGACGTGCTCAGCTGCTTCCTCACCGACGGGGCCTCCCTGGCCACCGTCGCGGACAAGAACTACAGCGGGGACGCGGTGCTCGACGAGTCGATCTACGACTCCCCGCGGTTCTTCTTCGTGCCGGTCCTTCATGTCCAGCCGGCAAATGGCGGCAGCAACAAGTACTCCATCATCGACTTCCGCCCGGCGTTCCTGACCGACGAGGACGTCGCGTCGTCGTCGGTCAAGGGTTCGAACACGGCCACCGCCCCGGTCGGGAACTCGCCCGGCAATGGCATCGTGATCGAGCAGAACCAGATCAAGACGATGAAGGTGATCTTCTTCAACTCGAACGCCCTGCCCAGCCGCACGGGCGGTGCACTCACCACCTACTTCGGCGTGGGGCCTCGCATCGTCCGCATGATCGACTGACCGTCGTCAACGGGCTCAGGGCAGCGCGAGGTGCGCCGCCCCGATCATGCCCGCGTCGTTGCCCAGGGTGGCGGCGCGGACCTCGGGCACCGGACGGTGCCCGGCGCCGGTGAGATGGGCCTCCAGGGAACGCCGCACCGGGTCGAGCAGCAGGTCGCCGGCCTCGCTCACGCCGCCGCCAATGACGACCACGCCGGGGTCGAGCACGGCGACCAGCGTGGCCACGCCCTCACCCAGCCAGCCGCCGAGCACCGCGAGGCGCTCCTGGGCGAATGGGTCGCCGGCCTGCGCGGCGAGCGTGATCATCGGGCCGGTGATCCGCTCCACGTCTCCCCCGGCCTGCTCCAGCAGCGGCCCGGCGCCCTCGGCTCCGCGGCGTACGGCGTCGTGGGTGTCGGCCACCAGGGCGGAGCCGCTGGCGTACTGCTCGAGGCAACCGTGCAGCCCGCAGCCACACAGCCGACCCTCGCGCTCGATCCGGATGTGTCCGACCTCGCCGGCGATGCCGAAGGTTCCGCGGTAGAGCTGCCCGTCCATCACGACGCCGCCGCCGACGCCGGTGCCGATGGTCACCAGCAGGAGGTCGTCGGAGAGCTCCTGGGCGGCCCCGAACGTGAACTCGCCCCAGGCAGCCGCGTTGCCGTCGTTCTCGACGACCACCGGGAGCCCGACCCGCTCCTCGAGGTCCTCCTTGAGCGCGACGTCGCGCCAGGCGATGTTGGGCGCGAAGTAGACCTTGGCGCGGGCGGCGTCCACGAAGCCTGCGGCAGACACACCGACCGCTGCCACCTCGTGCTTCTCGCGGAGCTCGGCCACCATCTTCTCGATGCTGGTCTCGATGGCCGCCGGGTCCTTGGCCGGCGAGGTGACCTTGGTCTTCGCGACCACCCGGCCGTCCTGGTCCACGACACCGGCGGCGATCTTCGTGCCACCGACGTCGACACCGATGGTGTGGGTCATTCGCCCTCCGGCCACTCGTCGTCCCCGTCCCAGTCCGTGTCGTCACCCGCGTCGTCGAGGTCGATGCGCTCGACGCCACCCTGCCGGCGCTTCTCCTCCGGCACGGCCGCCGCCATCAGCGCCGCCGCGGCCTGCATCAGGTTGGCCCCGGCGAGCGCCAGGTGGGCGCGCACCTCCGGGCTGCCCTCGCGTACGACGTGCACCACCCGGCACACCGGACAGTAGCGGCACTCGGGGCTCCCGGTCGCGATGTGCTGGTCCAGCTCGTGGAACGCGTCGGCCAGGCCGTGCCCGAGGTTCTGCCCGGCCTCGCTGCCGTGGGTGCGGGCCCATCCCGACAGAGCGCCGAGCAACTTGGCGGCCTCCTCTGTCACCGATCCCACGGGGTCCTGCGGCCGCCCGTCCCCGCCGCCACCGGTCTCGCTCATCCGTTCCTCTCCTCGAACCGCACCTGCAGGGCCCCCTCGTCCACCCGGGCCCCGGTCACCCGGTGCCGGGCCAGGCCCGGCGGCAGGGACAGCAGCCGACGATACGACCCCACGGTCACCACCAGCTCGTCGCCGTGCCTGGCGAGATCCACCTCACCCCGAGTGACGAACGGAAGGTCCAGCCGCAGCACCGCGCCCGCGCTGTTGCGGGTGATCCGCAGCGGCCCGTCGCCGGCCGGCGCGGCCAAGGGGTCGGTGCCGTCATAGACCTCGGTGGCGAGCTGCCGCAGCGCGTCGACCCCCACCGGCTCACCCGCGCGGTAGACCGAGCGCCACAGCGGCAGGCCCGGGAACGACTGCTCGACCTCCTCGAGGACATGCGACTGCGCCGCCACCCAGCCGGCGCGCCAGCTGTCGCCCTCCGCCTCGGGGAACACGCGGTTGGCGACGACCCCGTCGACGCGGTAGCCGAACAGGGACAGGGTCGTGAAGGAGCGCCGGGCCTCGGCCAGCACGACGCTCTCGGGCGTCAGCACCAGCCGGACGCTGGAGTCGGGGCCCGCCAGCAGGTCGCGCACCTCGTCCAGCTCGTCGTGCAGCCGCTGGATCGCGTCGAACACGGAGTCGCCGGGCATCGGCACCCCGGCCGCCCTGGTCAGCACCGGCTTGAGCGCCTTG
Source organism: Nocardioides guangzhouensis (assembly GCF_004519545.1). Taxonomy (GTDB): domain Bacteria; phylum Actinomycetota; class Actinomycetes; order Propionibacteriales; family Nocardioidaceae; genus Nocardioides; species Nocardioides guangzhouensis. The sequence goes on along the minus strand of NZ_SDKM01000015.1, from coordinate 68,852 downwards.
ACCACCCGCCGCTCGACCGGGAACACGCGCTGCATGTACCACCCGAGCGCCTCCGGGAGGGCCAGCAGCCGCAGCGTCTCGGCGGTCGGGGCACAGTCGACGACCACCAGGTCCCAGTCACCGGAGAGCGCGTGCAGCCGCAGCTCGAGCAGGGCCAGCACCTCCTCGGCACCAGGGATCACGGTCAGCTCCTCGGCCGCGACCGGGTCCACGCCGGCGACGTCGAGGACCGAGAGGAGGTAGCGCTGGATGTCCGCCCACGACTGCTCGAAGCGCTGCTGGGCGTCGACCTGCTGGACGAAGAGCCGGGGCGCCACCTCGGTGGGCTCGGACCCGACGCGGGCGCCGAACGCGTCGGCGAGCGAGTGGGCCGCGTCCGTGGAGAGGACCAGCGTCCGCTGACCACGGGACGCCGCGAGCGCCGACGTACTGGCGGCGACGGTGGACTTGCCGACGCCGCCCTTGCCGGTGAACAGGATGATGCGCACGGTCTCGGGCCAGGACCCCGTCAGGCGAGCGACTCGACGCGCTTCTTGAGCCCCTTGAGCGCGGTGTCGATCAGGATCTTCTCGCCCTTGCGCTTGAGCATGCCGATCAGCGGGATCGAGACGTCGAGGGAGAGTCGGTAGGTCACCTCGGTCGCGCCGTTGCCCAGGTCGCGCAGGACATAGGCGCCGTCCAGGGCGCGCAGCATCTTGCCCTCGACCAGCTTCCAGGTGACCTGGCGGTCACCGTCCCAGTCGTAGACGAGGGTGTACTCGTCCTTGATCGGCGACACGTCGAGCTCGAAGAACACCTGGTCCGCGGAACCGTCGGGATTGGTCCTGCGCACGTCGGCGGTCTTCACGCCCTTGGCCCACTGGGGGTACGCCGGGAAGTCACCGATCACCGCCATCACGGCCGACGGCTCGGCGTCGACGACGATCGACGAGGTGGTCTGTTCGGCCATCGTGTCCCCTGGAGTGGTCCGTGCGGCTTTGGTCCGTGCAGCGTGCCGATCGGGCACCGGAGCCCGGGCGCCCGAGAGCAGCGAGCGTACCGGATACCGGACCGCCGTCCGGCGCCGGTAGCCTGCTGGTGAACCGGTTCGTAGCAAGGAGCAACGCGTGCGCGAGTTCTCGACCCCCCTGTCGGTGGAGATCCCCGCCACCGGCAACCTCACCGACGACGTCGTCCGCAATGCCACGGACCACCCCGATGCGGTCGTGTTCAGCCGCAACACCCGCGACGGCTGGGTGGACGTGACCGCCGAGCGGTTCCGCGAGGAGGTGGTCGCCGTCGCGAAGGGCCTCGTGGCGGCCGGCGTCGAGCCCGGCGACCGCGTGGCCCTGATCTCCAAGACCCGCTACGAGTGGACCCTGATCGACTACGCGATCTGGTTCGCCGGGGCGGTGACCGTCCCCGTCTACGAGACCTCGTCGGCCGAGCAGATCGGCTGGATCCTCTCGGACTCCGGCGCCAGGGCCGTGGTCGCCGAGGGCGCCGACCACCTGGCCCGGGTCAGCGGCCTGCGCGGCGACCTCCCCGACCTCCACCACGTGTGGACCATCGACGACGGCGCCATCGACGTGCTCACCCGGCTGGGTGCCGACGTGCCGGACGACGACCTCGAGAAGCGCCGCACCACCACCACGCCGCTCGACCTCGCCACGCTGATCTACACCTCGGGCACCACCGGCCGGCCCAAGGGCTGCATGCTCACCCATGCCAACTTCATGTTCGAGCTGGGGGTGGCGGTGCCCGAGCTCGACGAGCTGTTCTCCACCGAGGGCGGCGAGGAGCCGTCGACGCTGCTGTTCCTGCCGCTGGCGCACGTGTTCGCGCGGATCATCCAGATCGGGGCGATCAAGGCGCGGGTCCGCCTCGGGCACTCGGCCGACATCAAGAACCTCGTCGCCGACCTCGGCGCGTTCCGGCCGACCTTCATCCTGGCCGTGCCGCGGGTGTTCGAGAAGGTCTTCAACACCGCATCACAGCGCGCCGCCGCCGACGGCAAGGGCCGGATCTTCGACCGCGCCGCCGACGCCGCGATCGCCTGGAGCCGTGGCAAGGACACCGGCAAGGTCCCGCTGCGGGTCCGTGCGGAGCACGCCCTGTTCGACCGGCTCGTGTACGCGAAGCTGCGCGCCACGCTCGGCGGGCGCTGCACGTACGCCGTCTCCGGCGGCGCCCCGCTCGGCGAGCGGCTCGGCCACTTCTACCGCGGGATCGGGCTGACCGTCCTCGAGGGCTACGGCCTCACCGAGACCACGGCCGCGGTGACCGTGAACCTCCCCGACGCGAACAAGGTCGGCACAGTCGGACGTCCGTTGCCCGGCACCGCCGTCCGGATCGCCGACGACGGCGAGCTGCTGGTCCGCGGCGGCCAGGTGTTCGCCGGCTACAGGGGCAACGAGACGGCCACTGGCGAGGCGCTGGACCGCGACGGCTGGTTCCACACCGGCGACGTGGGCGAGGTCGACGACGAGGGGTTCGTGCGGATCACCGGACGCAAGAAGGAGATCCTCGTGACCGCCGGCGGCAAGAACGTCGCTCCCGCCGTGCTCGAGGACCGGCTGCGCGCCCACCTGCTGGTGAGCCAGTGCATGGTGGTCGGCGACGGCCAGCCGTTCATCGCGGCGCTGGTCACGATCGATCCCGAGTCCTTCCCCGCCTGGGCCGCCGAGCACGGCAAGAGCGGCAGCGTGGCCGACCACGTCGACGACGCCGACCTCCGAGCGGCGATCGAGACCGCGGTCGAGGACGCCAACAAGGCGGTGTCCCAGGCCGAGGCGATCCGGAAGTTCGTGATCCTCCCCGACGACTGGACCGAGGAGGGCGGACAGCTCACGCCGAGCCTCAAGCTCAAGCGGTCGGTCGTCATGCGCGAGTTCCGCGACGAGGTGGCCGCGCTCTACACGCGCTAGACCGACCGGCGCGCCCGCGCACCCGTTCCGGGCATTCCGTGTCCGAATTGCCCCGGTTCCGGCCGATCGGCCGATCCTGATAGTCCGAACGGGCACTGGTGGTGGCCAATTTTCTGCAGCATGACTAGTAAGAACCGGTCATCTGTGGGAAACAGTGAGTTCCGAGTGACAATCTCCGGCAGGGTTCTCTTCGCAACCATCTCTCTCCAACAGGTACGACCCTCGGCGCTGCCCGGGGACCGCCTGTCCGGCCATAAGTAGGTGCCATGGGTCGCCGCAAGTTCCTTCTCCCCGTCGCCGCGCTGATTGCTGCCCTGGGCACCCTCATGGTGTTCCTGTACGCACAGAACGCCGACGGTCGTGCCGCCGACGAGTACGACACCGTGAAGGTGCTGACGGCGGTCAAGCAGGTCGAGGCGGGTGAGAAGTTCAACGACGCCGTCACGGCCGGAAAGTTCGAGCTCCAGCCTGTGGCCAAGAGCTCGCTGATCGAGGGGTATCAGACCGACCTGAGCGGGCTCTCCGGCCGGGTCGCCACCCAGACCATCTTCACAGGGGAGCAGGTCACGACGAGCAACTGGGGCGACCAGGCGGTCGCGTCCACAGCGCTCGCGATCCCCGAGGACATGATGGCGATCTCCGTCAACCTCACCGACCCGGGCCGGGTGTCCGGCTTCGTCACGCCCGGCTCCGACGTCGCGGTGTACGTGACGCTGAACCGGGTCGCCGACCAGGTGCCCCTCGCTCAGCTGCTGCTCGAGCGGGTCAAGGTCATCGGCATCGGTGACACCTCGACCATCACGTCGACCAAGACGACGAAGGACGGCGAGCAGACGACCGAGGAGGTGCCCCAGACGCTCATGACGCTGGCGGTGAACTCCGCTGACGCTCAGAAGGTCTTCTACGCCGTGGCCAACGGCGAGCTCTCGGTGGGCCTGCTCACCAACAAGACGACGGTGAAGAAGTCGCCGCCGACCCTCGAGCAGAACCTCTTCCAGTGAGGGACACCCATGCCCGTCATCATCGAGCCTGACCCCGGGAGCATCGAGGCGCTTGCGCCCTTCCTCCCCGCAGGGAGCCACGGCATCAACAGCGCCGACAAGCTGGACTCGTGGCTAGCCCACCGAACGGACGAGTACGCCGTCGTGATCGGCCCGAACGTGTCGCTCGATGAAGCCATCACGATCTCCGAGGGTCTGCGCTACACGCGGCCCTCCACCAGCGTGATCCTGGTCCGCGACGGCTTCGACACCGACGTGCTCTACCGGGCGATGCAGGCCGGCTGCCGGGACGTCGTGCGCCTCGAGGACGAGGAGGGCATCCGCGATGCGGTCCAGCGCGCCCACCAGCTGTGGCTGGCGCTGCACGGTGGGTCGGGCACCGGCAAGACCGGGCACGTGGTCACGGTCTTCTCCCCCAAGGGTGGGGTCGGCAAGACCACGACGGCTGTCAACCTCGCCCTCGCCCTCGGCGACGGCGGATCACGCAAGGTCTGCCTGGTCGACCTCGACCTCGCGTTCGGCGACGTCGCGATCACGATGCAGCTGTTCCCGGCGCACACCATCGAGGAGATGATCGGCGCCGAGGACCTGCTCGACTACTCGATGGTCGAGGGCCTGCTGACACGCCACGAGGACTCCCTGATGATCCTGGCGGCGCCGGCCGGGCCGGACGCCCGGGACCGGGTCTCGGCCACCCTCATCGCGCGAGTGCTCCGGACATTGGGACAGGAGTTCGACTACGTGGTCGTCGACACCTGCCCCAGCTTCGACGAGCTGACCCTCCAGGCGCTCGACGAGACCGACGAGTGCATCATCCTCGCGACCCTGGACGTCCCGACGCTGAAGAACGTCAAGGTCGCCCTCGAGACGCTCGACCTGCTCAACATCGCCGTCGACCACCGTCACCTGGTGCTCAACCGGGCCGACGACGCGGTCGGGCTCGACGACGCCAAGGTCGAGCAGATCCTGTCGATGCCGGTGAGCGTCCCGATCCCGACGTCCACCGACATCGCGGCTGCGACGAACGCCGGCACGCCGATCATCGTCAGCCAGCCCAACCACGCTGCCAGCCGAGCCTTCAAGGAGCTGGCGCAGCGCCTGTCGTCCGAGGTGGGCGACTCGCATCTGGCAGAGCTGGTCGAGCCGACCGAGGACGACAGCCGCAACCGGGGACGCCGTCTCCGACTGAGGAGGTGAACCGCGCATGAGCAGCCTGCGCGACCGACTGGCGCGAGCCAACCCGGACCCGTCCGAGAACGGCGGTGGCTCCCACGCGAACGAGGGAGCCAACGGCAACGGAACGAGCGCCGTCACCTCCCACGTCGAACCCGCCGTCGCTCCAGCAGCGCCAGGGCACAACGGGTCCCACGCCGCCGGCGAGGCAACGCCCGAGGCCCTCAACGGGGACCACCCGGCCGGCAAGCGTGCAGCTGCGGCTGCTCCGGCATCGACGGCCACCGCCGACGAGTCCGTCGGCAGGCGGCGGGCGCTGGCTGCCACTCAGGCGCAGTCGCGGCTCGAGGACCTCAAGGCGACCGTGCACGCCGAGCTGCTCAAGCAGCTCGGGCCGCAGCTGTACGACGCCAACCTGGACCAGGAGGACCTCGCCGCCCGTGTGCGCCAGGTGCTCAAGGAGGTCATCAGCTCCCAGGAGCGGCCCCTCTCGAGCGCGGACCGCCAGCAGGTCACGCTCGAGATCACCGACGACATCCTCGGCTACGGGCCGATCGAGCCGTTCCTGCGCGACCCCGACGTCACCGAGGTCATGGTCAACGGTCCCCGGCAGATCTACCTGGAGCGCCGGGGGAAGCTCACGCAGGTCGAGGCGTTCTTCAGCGACGAGCCACACCTGCGTCGGACCATCGACAAGATCGTGTCCCGCATCGGCCGCCGTGTGGACGAGTCCAGCCCGATGGTGGACGCCCGCCTGCCCGACGGCTCCCGCGTCAACGCGGTGATCCCGCCGCTGGCGCTGGACGGCTCTGCCCTGACCATCCGCAAGTTCGCGGCCGACCCGCTCACCGCCGCCGACCTGGTCGGCTTCGGGTCCATGTCGCAGCGCACCAGCGACTTCCTCGACGCCTGCGTCCGGGGGCGGCTCAACATCATCGTCTCCGGGTCCACCGGCGCCGGCAAGACGACCACGCTCAACGTGCTGTCGTCGTTCATCCCCGGCGACGAGCGGATCGTGACCATCGAGGACGCTGCGGAGCTCCAGCTCAAGCAGGAGCACGTGGTCAGGCTCGAGTCCCGCCCGGCCAACATCGAGGGCAAGGGCGCGGTGACCATCCGTGACCTGGTCAAGAACTGCCTGCGCATGCGCCCCGACCGCATCATCGTCGGCGAGGTCCGCGACGCCTCCGCGCTCGACATGTTGCAGGCGATGAACACCGGTCACGACGGCTCCATCTGCACCCTCCACTCGAACGGCCCGCGCGACACCCTGGCCCGTCTCGAGACCATGGTGCTGATGGCCGGCATGGATCTCCCGATGCGGGCGATCCGCGAGCAGGTGGCCTCCGCGGTCGACCTGATCGTCCACCAGACCCGCTTCAAGGACGGGTCCCGCCACATCACGCACGTGACCGAGGTGGAGCGGATGGAGGGCGACGTGATCACCCTCCAGGACGTGTTCGTCTACGACCACGCCGCCGGGTTCGACGACGAGGGCCGCGCCCGGGGCCGCCTCAAGTCCACCGGACTGCGACCGAAGTTCCTCGAGAAGATGGCCCACGCCAACGTGACCGTCGACCCGATGCTGTTCGCGATGGACTCCATCTGATGCGTCGGATCGCCATCGCCCTCGTCGCCGCGCTCGCCGTGCTCTCGTACGGCGGGCAGTCGGCGTACGCCGACGACGGTACTGGGCTCTCGATCGGCCACGTCGAGCCCGGTGACGACAACACGATCCAGGTCCTGGTGTCGGTGCCGGCCGATGCCGACGTCGACCCCTCCGACATCACGGTGTCGATCGGTGACGCAGTGCTGGACTCGTCTGCCGAGAGGGCCGGCACCACCTCGAACAACGTGCGGCGAACCACGGTCATCGCCTTCGACACGAGCGACAGCATGTCCAAGAACGGGCGCATCGACGCCGCCCGTGCTGCCGCCACGACCTTCCTCGCGTCCGCGCCCAAGGACGTCTACGTCGGCATCGTCACCTTCGACCGCGAGGTGGAGACCGTGCTGGCGCCGACCACCGACCGTGACGCCGCTCAAGAAGTGGTGGACGGGCTGGAGCTGGCCTCGCAGACCCGTCTGAACGACGGCGTCATCGAAGCGGTTGCGCAGGCGGGCACCGAGGGACAGCGGCGGATCCTCGTCCTCTCGGACGGCAGGGACACCAGCAAGACCCCGGAATCGGATGTGACTGCCGCCATCAAGGATGCGGACGTAGCCGTGGACGTGGTCGCACTCGACCAGTCGGGTTCCTCTCTCGCGCCGCTGCGCGCCATGTCCGACGCAGGAAGCGGCTCCGTCATCGCCGCCGACGCCGACGCCCTCGAGTCGGCCTTCGCGGCCGAGGCTGACGCACTGGCACGCCAGGTGCTCGTCACGGCGACCCTGCCCAGTGAGGTGACAGGAAACGAAGCAACAGTCACGGTGGCAGCCACGGTCGACGGCCGGCCGACGACCGCGAGCAGCTATGCCGTGATCCGCAACCCGGACGACGGAGCGGGCGCCACGGTTGCCTCGAGCAGCGACGGCGCAGCTCTCACGATCACTCGCCCGATGATGTTCGGCGGGCTGCTGGCCATGGGCCTGGGACTCCTCGTCCTCGTCACGGCTCTCCTCGTGCCCAAGCGGAGCGCATCCACCGCTGAGCAGCGGATCCTCGCCTACGGTGCTGCCGGGGGCGGCGACGGTTCAGCGACGCACCGTTCGGAGGCTCCGCAGGCCCTCGACCAGGCCAAGGACGCCGCTGCCAAGGTCCTCAAGCGCAACACGGGCCTGGAGCAGAAGATCAACCAGCGGCTGGAAGCCGCGGGCTCGGCCCTGAAGCCGGCGGAGTGGCTCCTCATCCACAGCGCCGTGACCGTGGTCGGTGGCCTCGTGGGGATGCTTCTCGGCGGCGGGAACTTCCTGCTGCTGCTGGCCGGAGCCGCCGTCGGCTGGCTCCTGCCCAAGCTCTGGCTGGCTCGCAAGCGCAAGCGGCGGCTCAAGGCCTTCAACTCCCAGCTGTCCGACACCCTCCAGCTCATTGCCGGCAGCCTGTCCGCGGGCATGTCGCTCGCCCAGTCCATCGACACCGTGGTGCGCGAGGGACAGGAGCCCGTCTCCGGGGAGTTCAAGCGAGTTCTCGTCGAGACCCGGCTGGGTGTCAGCATCGACGACGCCCTCGAGGGGATCGCCCAGCGGCTCGAGAGTGCCGACTTCGCCTGGGTGGTCATGGCGATCCGCATCCAGCGTCAGGTCGGCGGCAACCTGGCCGAGCTGCTCACGACCGTGGCCGGCACTCTCCGGGAGCGTGACTACCTGCGACGGCAGATCCGATCACTGGCGGCCGAAGGTCGACTCTCGGCATACATACTTGCGGCACTGCCGCCCGGCATCGCCGTGTTCCTCCTGATGACGCGGTACGAGTACATCGCACCACTCTTCACCACCGGAATGGGATTCGTCCTGCTCGCTGGAGCCGCGGTGCTTCTCGGAATGGCCGGGTTCCTGATGAGCCGCATCGTGAAGGTCGAGGTGTAAGTGATGGTTCTCCTCTTCGGGTGCTTGCTGCTCTTCGGGGCGCTCTTCCTGACCTTCGCAGCGTTCGGATCGATGTCCAGCCACAACCAGGGCGTCCAGCGATCGCTCGACATGATCGAGTCCCTGGGTGGGGCTTCTCCCGAGCTGACGGCGGAGATCGACCAACCGTTCGCCGAGCGGGTTCTCGACCCGCTGCTTCAGCGGTTCCAGAAGCTGGGACGACGGATCTCGGGTGCGGACCAGGAGGAGCGCATCCGGGCCCAGCTCGATCGCGCCGGCAACCCGCCGGGTTGGACCGTCGACCGCGTGGCCTCGGGCAAGATGCTGGGCCTCTTTGCGTTCCTCGGCCTCGCAACCTTCCTCAGCTTCGTCAGCCTGGACCTGTCCCTGCCGATCGCCATCCTGGTCATCGTCGGAGCGACTGCGCTCGGCTTCTACCTTCCGAACATCTGGCTCTACAACATCGCGACGAAACGCGAGTCCGACATGCAGAAGGCGATGGCCGACGCCATCGATCTCCTCACCATCTCGGTCGAGGCCGGGTTGGGGTTCGACGCCGCGGTCCAGCAGGTCGCGAAGAACACCGAGGGGCCTCTCGCCGACGAGTTCAGTCGCGTGCTCCAGGAGATGCAGATCGGACGCGGACGAGGTGAGGCGCTCCGCGCACTGGCAGACCGGACGTCGCTGCAGGATCTGAAGTCGTTCGTCGGCGCCATGGTCCAGGCCGACTCGTTCGGCATCCCGATCGGTCAGGTCCTGCGCGTCCAGTCAGCGGAGATCCGGGTGAAGCGTCGTCAGCGGGCGGAGGAGAAGGCCGCACAGGTGCCTGTCAAGATCATGGTGCCTGTGGTCCTCTTCATCCTCCCGTGCCTGTTCGTCGTCGTGCTGGGTCCGGCCGCAATCGACATCGTCCAGACGTTCAAGAGCAGATGACCCTCAGGGCACCAGCCAACTCTCTCCTGACCATCACGGCAGGGGCCCGGCTGTTCGCGCTGATCGTGCTCGCTCCGCTGATCGCGTTCACCCGCGACTACCCCACGATCTTGAGCGCGATCCTGATGGCGGCCGTCTGGACGGGCGCGACCTTTGCCGGTGGACTCCCGCGAATACAACCGGGGCCGGCAGTCCTCGTGGAGGCCGGGCTCGTGTCTCTCCTGGTCGGGATGTCCTTGGAGTCGACGGGAGTCCTGATCCCGGCTCTCGTCATTCCTCCGTTCATCGCAGGCACCTACCAAGGCGCAAGGGGTTTGGCGCGGGTGCTCGGACTCGAGTGCCTGGTGCTTCTCGTCGTCGTAAGTGCCGACCCGGCCGTCCGGCTGGCCCCCGACCTCCTGGCGCTGCTCTTCACGTGGCTCATGGCCGGACTCGGGTTCGGCCTCATCGGAGCCGTAGTTCGATCCGCGAGGCTCGAGCTCGGCGACTCCACGCGCTCGTCGTACCGAGACGCCCGGGCCCTGCTGACCCAGCTGCTCCAGCTCTCCGATGGACTCATCGGCGGTCTGGACCCCGTCAGCATTGCGAACCACATCGTCGACCTGGCCCGCGAGGAGATCCCGCTCTCCGGAGCAATGCTGCACGGCAGACACCCGGATGGGACCGTCACCGGCATCGGGGGCGACGGGTCAGCGCCGGAGCTGGCGGACCGAGAGACGCTCGTCGACCAGGTCTTCTCGACAGGGGAGCCGGTGGTTGAGCGGCACGCCGTAGCCCTGCCTCTCATGACCGATGCCGGCATCGTGGCGGTTCTCACGGCCGGACTCGCGCCCGGCGTCGACCCCGGCGCCCTCCGCGTGGACGAGACCGCGCGATCGCTCGTCCAGAGCCTCGCCACCGAATCTCTCAAGCTCGACACCGCGCTGGTCTTCGCAGCGGTGCGCCAGTCCGCGACCACCGAAGAGCGACAGCGGTTGGCCCGCGAGATGCATGACGGTGTGGCCCAGGACCTCGCGTCGTTCGGCTACCTCATCGACGACGCCCTTGCTTCGGCCGAGTCGCCCGCCCAAGCGACCAGGCTGCGCGAGCTCCGGACGGAGCTGAGCTCGGTGGTCACCGAGCTGCGCCGGTCGGTCTTCTCGCTGCGCAACGAGAACGGTCGCGGCCTCGGCGAGAGCATCACCGACCTGGCCCGGCACATCGAGGCCCGCACCGGCATCGTGGTCGAGGTCCTGCGCGATGAGAGTCGCAGCCGGCTCCGGCCCGAGGTCGAGAGCGAGCTGCTGCGGATCGCGCAGGAAGCGATGAACAACTCCGTGAAGCATGCGCATGGCAGCTGGATCCGGGTGACCTGCACAGTACGAGCCCCTCAGGCCCGGGTGACGGTCCAGGACGACGGCGTCGGTCTCCGCCCGAGTCGCGACGACTCGCACGGACTGCGCATCATGCGCGAGCGGGCACGGCGCATCGGAGCCGACATCGAGGTCGGCGACTCCAACCCCGGGACCCTCGTCATGGTGACACTCGGCCCCTTGGAGGGCGGAGCACTCTCTGCCCCTCACATCCCCTCCTCGACCTCCGCCACCTCCCTGGAAGGAAGCCGTACATGACCGGCACCGACAACACGACCATCATTCGGGTCATGCTCGTCGACGACCACGAGCTGATCCGTCACGGCCTGGCCCGGGCGTTCGAGCGGGAGCCGGTCATGGAGATCGTCGCCCAGGCCGGCAGCGTCGTGCAGGCGCTCGCGGCCTGGGAGGAGCACCGTCCGGACGTCGTGGTGACCGACCTCCAGCTCCCGGACGGGACCGGCTTCGACATCATCCGAGCGGTCCGGCAGCAGAGCGAGACCACAGGCCTGGTGATGCTGACCATGCACTCGGGCGACGAGCAGATCTTCACCGCCATGGAGGCCGGCGCCTCGGCGTTCGTCGGCAAGGACGCGCCCTCGGGAGACGTGGTCGGCGCCGCTCGGCACGCCCATGTCTCGCCACGCACGTTCATGTGCACCGGCCTGGCAGCCGCGATGCTTCGGCGCGCCTCCGACGACCGCCCACGGCTGTCGGAGCGTGAGCAGGAGGTCCTCGAGCTGCTTGCGGACGGTCTGGGCACCGGTGCGATCGCGGGCAAGCTCTACATGAGCGAGTCGACGGCGAAGACCCACATCGCCCGGATCTACCAGAAGCTCGGCGCCACCAACCGGGCCCAGGCGCTGGTCACCGCGATGAGGCTAGGCATGCTCTCGGCGGTACAGCCCCACTGACGCTCCCCGGGGTAGTCACAACGGGCTAACGCGGTCGACCTGATCACCCGATAGCGAGTGTCACTGTCCATCCCGCAGACTTGTCGTCAGGTGCACATCGCACCTGGATGTGCACGACAGACACTTCCCCGGCACGGGGGCAAAACGGAGGTATTGAAATGATTGAGTTCCTGAAGATCATGCTCGAGGGCAAGCGCGACGAGAAGGGCGCGACCGCGGTCGAGTACGGCCTCATGGTGGCCCTGATCGCCGTCGCGATCATCGTGACCGTCGGCCTGCTGGGCGACCAGCTCGACACGCTCTTCCAGGGTGTCACGACCGCGCTGCAGTGATCTCCTACGAGTCAGGACAGGAGCGGTAATCCAGTCCGTTCCTGTCGAGGCGGCCGGGACCATGCGTTGGTCCCGGCCGCACCGTTACCGCCACAGAAAAGGAAGTCATCGTGGACCACAACATCAACGGGCGACGTGAGGAGAGCGGAGCGACCGCCGTCGAGTACGCCTTGATGCTTGCCATGATCTTTCTGGCGATCGTCATCACCGTCGGCATCTTCGGTAACACGTTGTCGGCCAGCTTCCAGGACAGCTGCAACCAGATGTTCGGCGGGTGCTGAGCCGCCTTACCTGATCGGAAGGGACCGCGCCACGGCGATCCGTTCCAGCGCAGTCGGATGGCTGCCGAACCAGAACTGCGACCACGCGGGTGGACTCGGATCCGCCAGCGAACGCAGAGCCAGGGCCCGTTGCAGAGCGATGAAGCTCTCCGGGTCCTGAGTCGTCTCCAGGGCATCCACGTCGGCGCGGGTCTCGATCCGCCGGCTGATCCCGTTCTGCACGGGGCTCGAGAGCAGCGTTCCCACCGCCAGCAGGGCGAGCACCAGCGCCACCGACCGCGGGTCGCCCAGGCCGGTCACCCCGGCCCGTCGCCGGAGCCCCGGTGAGGCCAGGAGCACGCCGAGCACGCCGACGCCGACCACCGCCCCGAAGGCACCGAGCACCGTGCCCACCACGACGTCGTCGTGCCGGGCGTGGGCCAGCTCGTGCGCCACCACCGAGAGCACCTCCCCCTCGGGCTGGGAGTCCAGGAGCGTGTCGTAGACGACCACGCGGCGGGTGCTGCCGAACCCCGAGACGTACGCGTTCAGCGTGGTGGTACGGCGGGAGGCGTCGGCCACCAGCACGTCGTCGACCGTCACCCCCTCCTGGTCGGCGAGGCGGAGGATCTCGGTGCGCAGCTGCCCGTCGGGCATCCGGTGGAAGTTGTTGAACACCGGCTCGACCAGCAGCGGGTAGAGGAACGACCCGGCCAGCACCAGCAGGGCCGACAACCCGGCCGCGATGACCGGCCACCATCGGGGCCAGCGCCGGGCGCAGCCGACCAGGACCAGCAGTGCGATCGAGGTGGCGACCACCGCGACGCCGTACCCCCGGAGCTGGTCGAGGGCCCAGTCGCCCCACGCCTGGTTGCTGAGGTCGTTGGCCAGCCGCTGCCGCTGCAGCAGCACCCCCGGGACCAGCGTGGCCAGGCGCCCGATGAGCAGCACGACGGCGACCAGGAAGACGACCGCCAGCGGCCAGCGACGGCGTACGGCGCCCGGAGCGAGGTCCAGGAGCCGGGCGCCACGGGGCGTGAAGCCCAGCAGCGCCGCGACCAGCAGGGAGATCACCAGCGCGGTCCAGCTCAGCGCCCGGGCCAGGCGCGCGAAGTCCTCCGCCCGGGCGATCTGGGCGGCGGTGAACACCTCGCGGGCCGGGACCGGGTCGGGCATGCCCCCCGGGACGGGCTGCCACGGCACCAGCAGCGCCGCGACCACGCCGAAGCCGACGGCGCCGACCAGCGTCACCACCCAGGCCAGCCGGGCCTGCGGTGGGCCGGGGAGCCTCACCCGAGCGCCTCGAGGTCCGCGCGCCAGCGCCGGGTCAGCTCGGCGGTCCCGAAGCCGTAGATCGCCCGCAGCGGCGCCTCGAGGGGCTGCCCGCCGGAGACGCGCCGGTAGAGGCTCACCAGGCTTCCCTCTCCCCCGACCTCGGCCAGCAGGCGGCAGGCCAGCCAGGCCGACTCGTACGCCGCGCCCAGGTGTGTGGTCCTCGTGTCGAACTCGGCGCTGCCGGGCAGCTGCTTCGGTGCGCCGTCGCGGCGTACCTGACGGGTGATCTGCCCGGCACTGACCGAGAGCGGGATCGGCACGTCACGTAGCGCAACGTAGTCCGCGAACCCCTCGAGCAGCCACAGCGGGGTCCGTGACGTGGCTGCCTCGGTGGCGACGTGGGTGGCCTCGTGGCTCATCACCACCTGGGCGCCCCGTGGCCGGAGCCCGGCGAAGACCACCGGGTTGACGAACACGTGGACCGGCGAGGTGTCCGAGGTCGACCCGTCCACGGTGGTGGTCACGGCTGCGATGTTGGCGTACTCCCCCGGGTGGGCGGCGAGCAGCTCGTCGAGCGCGCCGGCGTCCCTGGGCACCTCGACGACCAGCCGGCCGGGCCAGCGCGGGAGCACCCGGTGCACGACCCGGACCGCGTTCCGCGCGTATCGGGCGTACGCCGCCACCCCGCCCGGGGTCGCGGCCGCCACCAGCGAGTCGGCGTCTCGGCGCACCTCGAGCGGCCCGGTGAGCCACAGCGGGGTACGGCGCTCGCCGCCGCCGGCGGACACGAGCACCGCCTGGCCGTCGCGGACGGTGAAGACCATCGTCACCTCGCCGTGGGCCGGGTGCCGGTCGAAGCCGGCGTACCGCCAGGACATGTCGACGGCGGCCGCCCACTGGCCCCGCGGGAGCGTGGCGGTGAGGCTGGGGTCGTCGTCGACGTACCGCGCGGAGAAGTCGGCGACCCGCAGCGGCCCGACGTTGCCGAGCACGCCGGTCATCCAGTCCTCGGTGGCCGGGTCGTCCACGTCGACCAGCCCGGACGGATCGGTCCTCCCCTCCGCCACGGCGTCGGTCAGCCGATCCAGCGTTTCCGTCGCGAGGTCGGGCCGGGGCCGGCTGAGCGCGACGGTCGGGGTGTCCCCCTCGCCCCCGCGCTGGACCAGCCAGACCGCGGCCAGCGCGGCGACGAGGACGAGCGAAAGGCCGGCCACCCACCATCGTGGGTGACCGGCCCTGCGCGACGTGCGTTCGTTCAGGGTGCCCTCGGTCAGCCGGGCCGGACCGCGCCGGAGTACGGCATGGAGAACACGCCGGCCACGGTCACGCCGGTGCTCGGGTTCGCGGCGTGGACGATGCGGCCGCCGCCGATGTAGATGCCGACGTGGCTGACGGGCTGGTAGTAGAACACCAGGTCGCCGGGCTGCAGGTTCCCCGAGGAGACCGGGGTGCCGGAGCCCTGCTGCGCGCTCGAGGAGTGCGGCAGGCTGACGCCGGCCTGGGCCCAGGCCATCATGGTCAGGCCGGAGCAGTCGAAGGCGTCCGGACCGGCGGCGCCGTAGACGTAGGCGTCGCCGACCTGGGCGAGCGCGTAGTTGACCGCGGCGGAGGCCCGCCCGGAGACCGGGACGTTGGGCAGGCGCGTGTCGCTGCGGCTCGCGCTGTCGAGGCGCTCCCGCTCCTTCTCCTCGAGCTTGCCGAGCACGTCCTTGGCCTCGGCGAGCTTCGCGTCGACCTTCTTCTTCTCCTTGAGGAGGGTCTTCTCGGTCGCGGCGAGCTCGGTGGCGCTGGCCTTGGTGGCCGCGCGACGGGCGTCGAGCTTGTCGGCCTCGCGGGAGAAGTCAGCGACGGCCTCGGCCTGCGCGTCGTTGAAGCTGTCCAGCGTGGTCAGCTCGGAGAGGAACTGGTCCGGGTCGTCGGCGAGGACGAGCTGGCCGGTGGTCGAGATGCTCTGGCCCTCGTACTGCGCGGCCATCCCCTCGGTCACGGCGCCCGACATCTTCTCGACGCGGGCCTGCTGCGCCTTCTCGTCCTTCTTGAGGGTCGCCAGGTCGGCCTCGAGGTCGTCGAGCGCCAGCTTGGCGTCGTTGTAGCGCTCCTGGGCCTGCTCGGCCTGGTGGTAGAGCGTGTCGACGCGTGCCTTGACCTCGTCGATGTCGGGGTCCGCGTAGGTGGGGGTGGTGGGGACGAGGCTGACGCTGACGATGGCAGCGATTCCGAGCAGCCCGGTCACGAGTCGCTTCCGGCCGTGGAGCACGAGCGGAGGTCTCCCTCTGTTTCTGGACGCCTACCGGGTTAGCTGACGGGTTCGGGCGCAGCAGCCCTACGCACGCTCCTCGGTCCCGAGACCGCCTTGCGTGTGATTCACCCCAGGGGTTTGGTGGTTCCCCGGCTCCAGTTCCGACGGACTTCCCCGTCCACGGTTCCGAACTCGGCGCGGTGCCCGAGTCGATCCGGTCTGATCAACTGGTACGGGCACCTGAAACGAGGACTGTAGTGCCCACTTGTCCACCTCTCCAAGCCACCATCCCCATGTCTCGAGGTGTTTCCTGCCACGAGTGCAGCCCAGATCGGCGAGTTTCGTCACTTCCGTCACACGTGCCACACGCCCGGTCCCGGGTGGTCCAGTCGGCTCAGGCCGACTCGATGTCCGGGCCGGTCACCGGGGTGACCATCCGCAGCGGTGGCACCAGGCCGGAGTCGGCGAGCACGTCGAGCGCCCGGCACTCCTCCTCGTCGAACGCCATCTCGGGCGGCGGCCCGAGCAGCACGGTCACCACGCAGTCGTGGCACGCCAGCCCGCGCACCACGCAGGTGTCGCAGTCGATCCGCACACTCATCCAGCACCTCGTCTCGTCGGGCCGGAGGGGGAATCACCGGCACGTCGCGCACCATGGCAGGGACCACCGACAGGCCGGCCCGGGTGGCGCGGCGTACGGCGTGTCGGCAGGTTCGGCGGACGCGCCGGTCAGGTCCCGAGCACCGTCAGCAAGGCCGACGAGGAGATCGGCCTGGCCCCCGCCTTGCCGACGTCGCGCACCACCTCGGCGTCGGAGGTCACCACGACCACCACCCGGCCGGCCGGCTCGACCGCGACCAGCTCCCGGATCACGTCGTCGGCGATCACGCCCTGCGGGCTGAACAGCACCTTCACGCCGCGGGGCGGCGCGACCGGCGGACGGGTCAGTGACGAGGCGGCGTCGAAGACCACCGTGGTCTCGGCCCCGGTGCGCGACACCAGCTGCGCGAGCGCGGTCAGCAGCCGGGTGCGCTGCGTCTCCAGGGTCGCGTCGGGCCAGGCGGTCTTGCTGACGTTGTAGCCGTCGACGATCAGCCGGGCCCGTGGCATCCCGAGGTAGCGCTCCAGCAGCACGGCGTCGGCCGGCCCGGGCTTCGCGGCTCCGGGCGAGCCGGCGGCCTCGCTGATCGCCGCCTCGATCCGGTCGGCGGGCGTGCCTGGCGTCGCGGGCAGGCCGAGCTCGCGACGCAGCCCCTGGCCGGCCTCGATCAGGGTGTCCAGCAGCATCCGGGTGCGCAGCGTCGCGTCGTCGCGGTCGGAGCGCTGCTCCCGGCGCACGGACGCCGCTGCCGCCCGCAGCTCCTCGACCTGCCCCCGGAGCCGGCGTACGTCGGCCTCGGCTGCGGCCAGGGCGGTCTCGGCCTTCTGGCGGGCCTCCTGCTCAGCGACGAGCTCGTCGCTCAGCGAGTCGCCGGCGGTGCGGCGGGCGGCCCGCTCCTCCCCCAGCTTGCGGCGCAGCGTGGTGTTCTCGGACTTCAGCTCCTCGAGCTGCGTCTTGTGGTCCTGCCGGGCGTCGCGCAGCGCGCGCTCGGCCACCTCGACCCGGGCCCGGGCTCGCTCGAGCTCCGCGGCGTCGCGGGGGGCGGCCGCCTCGGACACCCGGCGTACGGCGTCGTCGAAGGCGGTCTCCCAGCCCTCGGGCCGCGCCAGCCAGGCCAGCGCGGCCACCTCGACCGGGTCGGCCGCGGCCGGCACCACGCCCTCGGCGAGCGCCGTGGCGAGCGCGGGCTCGGCGGCGGCCACCTGGTCGGCGACCCGTCGGCGGAAGTCGTCGTCGGTCTCGAGCGCGGCCGCGATCTGCGAGCCGCCCAGACGCGCCCGCCGCTGGGGCGCGAAGCCGGCGACCTTGCGCAGTGGCGCAGGGAGCTCACCCAGCAGCGGCAGCGCGTCGGCGGCGAGGGAGAGCGCGCGCGTGCGGACCGGCCCGGGGAGCTCCCGGCCGGCCACCTCCTCGTCGCGCGCCCCGGACACCGTCGCCTCCGGGCTCAGCCCGCCCCGTGGGCAGCGGGGTCGCCAGCGGGGTCGCCAGTGGGGTCGGCAGTGGGGTCGACCGCCGCCTCGTTGCGGTCGACCAGCTCGATCGCGTCGGAGCGGCCGCACCAGCGGCACGTGACGGACTCGACCGACTCGGCCTTCACCTCGGTCTCCTCGACGGCGTGCTCGCCGGCGAGGTCGAAGTGCCAGTACTCCTGGGTCCGGCGCGTGCGGGCCACGTCGAACCGGGTCAGATTGCCGCATCCGGCGCAGCGCCAGCGGGTGGTCGCGTCGGGGATCGGGACGGTCACGGGTCGGGCTCCTTGCTCGCTCGGGCGGGGTCGAGACCAGCGTATGCGCGCGGCGTACCCGGAAAATGTCGGTGCCCACATCTAGCGTCGTCGACGTGAGCAGTGCGGTTCAGGGTGCGCCCTCCCGATGGGAGGCGCAACGCAGTTTCGACGAGCTGGGGCGCCCGCTGCGCGACATCACCTTCTGCGTCGTCGACCTCGAGACCACCGGCGGCTCCGCCGAGGGCGGGTCGATGATCACCGAGATCGGTGCGGTGAAGGTGCGCGGCGGCGAGGTCCTCGGCGAGTTCCAGACCCTGGTCAACCCGCACGCCGAGATCCCGGCCTTCATCGCGGTGCTCACCGGCATCACCAACACGATGGTCGCCGACGCGCCGTCGATCGACTCCGCGCTCCCGGCGTTCCTCGAGTTCGCGCAGGGCTGCGTGCTGGTCGCCCACAACGCGCCGTTCGACGTCGGCTTCCTCCAGCACTTCGCGGCGAAGCAGGGGCGGCCGTGGCCGGCGTTCGAGGTGGTCGACACCGCCAAGCTGGCCCGACGGGTGGTGACCCGGGACGACGCGCCCAACTGCAAGCTGTCGTCACTGGCCCGGCTGTTCAACTCCGGCACCACCCCCAACCACCGCGCGCTGTCCGATGCCCGCGCCACCGTCGACGTGCTGCACGGGCTGATGGAGCGGCTCGGCGGCCTCGGCGTGCAGACGCTGGAGGAGCTCGGCACCTTCTCGGCCCGGGTCAGCTCCGCCCAGCGGCGCAAGCGCCACCTCGCCGAGCGGCTCCCCCACGCCCCCGGTGTCTACCTCTTCCGCGACGACCGGTCCCGGGTGCTCTACGTCGGCACCTCGCGCGACCTGCGCACCCGCGTCCGCAGCTACTTCACCGCCTCCGAGACCCGCTCCCGGATGGGCGAGATGGTGCGGCTGGCGGAGTCCGTGCTCGGCATCGAGTGCGCGACCCCGCTCGAGGCGCAGGTGCGCGAGCTGCGGCTGATCGCCGAGCACAAGCCGAAGTACAACCGCCGCTCCCGGTTCCCGGAGCGGGTCCACTTCATCAAGCTCACCCGTGAGCCGTGGCCGCGGCTCTCGCTGGTGCGAAGGGTTCTCGACGACGACGCCGACTACCTCGGCCCGTTCTCGTCCAAGAAGTCCGCCGAGCGCTGCCTGCACGCGCTGCACGACACCTTCCCGGTGCGCCAGTGCTCCGACCGGCTGGCCCGCGAGCCCAGCCGGTCGCCCTGCGTGCTCGCCGAGATGGGGCGGTGCCTCTCCCCCTGCGACGGCAGCGCCGACCCCACGACGTACGCCGCGGTGGTGCGGCAGCTGCGCGACGCCATCCTGCGCAACCCCGACGAGGTGGTCGACACGATCAACCGGCGGATGGGCGGGCTGGCCGGTGACGAGCGGTTCGAGGAGGCCGGCGTGCACCGCGACCGGCTCTCGGCGTTCATCAGGGCCGCGGCGCGGACCCAGCGCCTCACCGCGCTGACCCGCTGCCCCGAGGTGGTCGCCGCCCGCCGCGAGGACGACGGCAGGTGGGCGGTGCACGTGGTCCGCTTCGGCCGGCTGGCCGCCGCCGGGGTGATCCCCGCGGGCACCAACGCGCATACCTATGTCGAGACCCTGCGTGCCTCCGCCGAGTCCGTGGTGCCCTCCCCCGGCCCGGTGCCGGCGGCCACGGCGGAGGAGACCGAGAAGGTGCTCCGCTGGCTGGAGTCCGAGGGTGTCCGGCTGGTCGACATCGAGGGAGAGTGGACCTGCCCGGTCGGCGGCGCCAGCCGCCACCTGGCCCTGCACGACGCTGTGAACCAGTCCCGGCTCAGCCTGGTCCCCTTCGACGACCGCCGTAGTCTGGCGCCGGTCCACCAGCCGGCCCGCTAACGCCTCTCGCGAGTACCGTCGGCAGATGGAGTACGGCGCGCACCTGCCGCAGGTCGACCTCGACGGCCGCGGGTGGGACCCGGGCGGCCTCACGTCGTACGCCCGGACCGCGCGGGAGCTCGGGTTCCGGGCGCTGAGCGCGAACGACCACCTGGTCTTCCGCCGTCCGTGGCTGGACGGGATCGTGGCGCTGGCGAGCGTGGTCGAGGCGAGCGGCGACCTCACCCTCGCCACCACCGTCGCGCTGCCGGTCGTGCGCGGCCCGGCCGCCCTCGCCAAGGCGGCCGCGGCCCTCGACCTCCTGTCCGGCGGTCGGGTGGTGCTGGGCGTGGGGCCCGGATCCTCGCCGGAGGACTACGCCTTGGCCGGCGTCCCCTTCGAGGAGCGCTGGCCGCGGTTCGACGCCTCCGTCGTGGAGCTGCGCGGGCACCTGCGGGGCGGCCCGGACGTGCCGGCGCTCGAGCCCCGGTCGCGGCCCGAGGGCCCGCCGATCTGGATCGGCAGCTGGGGATCTGCGGCCGGGCTCCGGCGCGCCGCCCGGCTGGGCGACGGCTGGCTCGCGTCGGCGTACAACACCTCCCCGGAGGTGGTCGCGGCCGGCCGTCGTGAGCACGGGCTGGCCTGCTCGGTCGCGACGATGTGGACCTACGTGACCGACGACGAGCGGGTGCGCGCCGAGCAGCTGGGTCGACTGGCCGCGATGCTCGGCCGATCCGAGTCGGACCTGGCCGGTCGGGTCATGGTCGGCCCGGCCGAGGAGTGCGCCGCCCTCCTGACGTCGTACGCCGACGCCGGGGTCGACACGCTCTACGTCTGGCCGCTCGCCGACCACGAGCGCCAGCTCGAGCGGGTCATCCAGGAGGTCGTGCCGCTAACCTGTGGTCCGTGATCACCGCCATCGTGTTCGTCAAGGCCGACGTCGACCGCATCCCCGAGGTCGCCGAGCAGATCGCGGCGCTGGACGGCGTGAGCGAGGTCTACTCGGTCACCGGCCAGATCGACCTGATCGCGATGGTGCGCGTCACCAACCACGAGGACGTCGCCAACGTCGTCGCCGACCGGCTCAACAAGGTCCCCGGGGTCACCTCGACCGAGACCCACATCGCGTTCCGCGCCTACTCCCAGCACGACCTCGAGTCGGCGTTCTCCCTCGGCCTGGACTGAGCGCGTAGCCGGTCGGTCCTACCTGATGGCCCGATCGGGCCATGTTGCCGCAATGGAGTCACCCACTCTCCAGGTGGCCCCTAGGTTCCGCCTGTCTGCATTGTCTGGACCAGGGGGATCTCGTGGTGTTGTCGTCGACCCGCAGGAACGTCGTTCGTGGATCGGTCGTCGGGGCCGTCGTGGCCAGCGGCCTGGCCCTGACCGGCCCGGCGCACGCGACAGTCACCGAACCGGTGATCGTCGGACCCACCGGAGCCACGACCCCGTTCCCGGAGCTCACCTGGGAGCGCGTCGAAGGTGCGGTCGGCTACGAGGTCCAGGTCGACAACAGCGCGGACTTCACGAGCCCCGAGTGGCAGTCGTCCACGGTGAATGCGTTCTCCGTCGCCACCAAGGTGCTCCCGCCCGGTTCCTTGAGCTGGCGGGTGCGCGCCAAGGACGCCTCCGGCATCTTCAGCGCCTGGTCGAACGCGACGATGGACGTGACCCCCGTCGACGCTCCAGTGCCGATGGCGCCTGCGGACGGCGCACAGCTGTCCCAGCCAGCCGATCCGCCGCTGCTGCGTTGGGAGCCGGTGCCCGGTGCGGCCAGCTACACCGTGGAGGTGGACACGGAGACCGAGTTCGTCTCGCCCTCCTCCTACACGACCAAGGCCAGCTCGTTCGTCGTCCCCGTCAACCAGGCTCCGGAGGTCGACTACTGGTGGCGGGTCAAGGCGACCCTGCCCGACGGAGTCGTCACCGACTACTCGCCGCCATTCGAGTACCGCATCGCGCCGATCGACATCCCGGACATCACCGGACCGGCCGCGGACCAGGACATCACCGACGTGGTCCTCGACTGGGACCCAGTGGACGGCGCCCGCTACTACGAGCTCGAGGTCGACGACGACTTCGACTTCAGCAGCCCGGACAGCTCGCAGGTCCCGGCCAAGATCTACGGCACGCGGTTCTCCCCGAAGACGACGTTCGCCAACGACCAGTACTACTGGCGGGTCCGCGCCGTCGACCTGAGCGGCCACCCCACCGAGTGGGTCGAGCTCAGCGAGGAGAACTTCTACCACTTCGACCGGGTGTGGGAGGACACGCCCGTGCCGGTCCATCCGGCCGGCACCGACCCGCAGTTCGTGGGTGACGACCTGTACTTCGAGTGGACCCCCGTCCGTCATGCCTCGAACTACGAGCTCTGGCTGAGCACGGACCCGAACTTCACCTATCCCGCCCCGCAGACCAAGGTGTGCCCGGTGGTCGGCACGACGTACACCCCGGGCGAGCTGGGCGACCTGTGCATGCCGTGGTCCGAGGGAACGGTCTTCTACTGGAAGGTCCGGCCGATGGACCGGCCGTTCGACAACGTCGGTGTGCCCGGCATCTTCTCGGCGCGTCAGTCCTTCGTCTACAAGGACGAGCAGTGGATCACGGGCCTCACCCCCTCCCAGGACCAGACGGTGGACGTTCCGACGTTGTCGTGGCAGCCGGTCCCGCACACCGAGGAGTACGACGTCTCGCTGCTGAAGAACACCGGGTCCCAGGTGTTCTCCAGGAAGACGCACGCCACCTCGATCACGCCGTTCGGGGTCAAGGCCCTCCAGCCGGAGGACGGTCCGTTCACCTGGCGGATCACGGCGCTGGATGCCGATGGGCGTCTCACCACCACGATCTCCCGACGGTTCCAGGTCTCCGGCACCGTGACCGCGACCGGTGATGCCCTCGCGCCCATCACCGGGATCGACACCGACCCGGCGACGCTGCGGGCACCCGCGCTGAGCTGGCAGCCACTGGCGGGCGCCGACCACTACCGGCTGCACGTCCGGGACAACGCCAGCGGCACCTGGCTGGAGGCCACGTCCGACACCGTGCTCGGCTCGAAGCTGCCCTACCCCGCGGTCACCGACTTCTCGCCGACGTTCCTCGCGCCGGGAGAGTACGACTGGTACGTCACCGCGCACACCGACACGGGCGTGCAGATCGCCGACGGCTACGACCTCGGCCGGGTCGGAACCTTCCGCATCAAGCCGCTCACCGCCACCCAGGGTGAACGGCTGGCGCTGACGGGGTCAGCGCTTGACGCAGGCAACGCGTGCGCCCTGACGCTGGCCGACGGCCCCGACCAGATGTGCACGGGTGTGCCGGGCACGCCCGTGCTCGACTGGGACCCGGTCCCCGGCGCCTCGTTGTACCGGATCCACATCTCCCGGGACGGGAACTTCACCACCGGTTCCCTGGACGACACGCCGCCCTTCACGACGAACACCCGGTGGGTGCCCACGTTCCGCTATCCGTGGCCGGCCCTCCAGGACAGCACAGCGCAGACCGCGTACTACTGGTTCGTCCAGCCGTGCAAGAGCACGACGCTGTGCGGCCCGGACCCGCGTTCGTCGATCGACCCGGCCAGGCACGCGTTCAAGAAGGTCTCGCCGAGGCTGCAGCTGATCTCGCCCGCCACCGACGACCCGACCACCGAGGCCGACGACGCGACAGGAACCGAGATCACCTTCACCTGGCAGGACTACTTCGACCGCAACCAGGCCACGCACTACGACGCCACCGGGGAGACCAGCCCTCAATCCGGCATGCGCTACCAGTTCCAGATCGACGACCAGCCGACGTTCGCCAGCCCGCTCGACACCTCCCCGGTCCTCGTCGACCAGCCGACGTACACCGCCGCAGACCGGCTCTACCCCGAGGGACCGCTCTACTGGCGGGTCCAGCCGATAGACGGGGCGGGCAACGCGCTCGGCTGGTCCGAGACCCGGACCGTGGTGAAGCGCAGCGAACGGCCGACGTTGACCTCACCGGTGAGCTCGTCAGCGGCGGAGTCCTACCCGGGCAGCGTGCCGTTCCGCTGGGAGGCCCAGCCCTTCGCCGGGAAGTACGAGATCCAGGTTGCCAAGGACGGGGACGCCAACTTCTCGTCCGGGAACCTCGTCGTCGCGACGAAGTCGACGGTGCAGCCCGCCTTCACCACCGGCGTGACCGCGGCGAAGGTCCTCCCCGCCTCGCCGACACCGTACGTGTGGCGCGTGCGGCGCATCGACCCGCTCGGCAATGCCGGCCCGTGGTCCGCTCCTGCCTCGTTCTACTCGCTCGGTGACGCTCCCCAGCAGCTGGCACCGACCAGCGCGAGCCTCATGGCTCCGAAGGCGGGACTCTTCCGCTGGTCAGCCGTGGACGAGGCGGTGAAGTACAAGCTCGAGTACCGCAAGGCCGGATCCACGAGCTCCACCAGCGTCACCACCCCTGCCCAGGCGTTCGCGGTCACGTCGACGCTCCTCGCTGGTGACTACCAGTGGCGGGTCTCGGCCATCGACGTCGAAGGAGCGGTGCTCGGCACCAGCGACTGGCGCCCGGTGAGCGTCGCCGCCAACCCGGCCGCGACCACGGCCCCCGTCATCTCGGGGTCCGGTACCTACGACACCACCCTCGTCTCTGTCGACCCGACCTGGAACGTGGCGGGGGTGACCCACACCTACCAGTGGCTGCGCGGCGCGACCGCCATCCCCGGAGCCACGACCCGGTCCTACTCGGTCACCGCGGCCGACCTCGGCCAGCAGCTCTCGCTGCGGGTCACCGGCACCGCGAGCGGCTTCGAGCCGACCGTCACGACCAGCAACGCCATCAAGGCCAGCCCTGCGTTGGCGCCGACCGCCAGCACGCCCGCCACGATCAGCGGCACCGGCAAGGTGGGCAGCACGCTCACCTCAACCCTCCCGACCTGGAACCCGTCCACCGGCGTGACCTCGACGCGCCAGTGGCTGCGGAACGGATCCGCCATCTCCGGCGCGGAGGGCGCCACCTATACCGTGGTGGCGGCGGACCTCGGCGCGCTCATCACCCTGCGGGTGACCGGCACCCAGCCCGGCCACGCCGACGGCGTCAGCGTGAGCAACGGCATCTCCGGTGTGACCGGCGACGCCCCGACGGCGACCGTGGCCCCCTCGGTCAGCGGCAGCGGCAAGGCGGGCACGACGCTCACCGCGACTCCCCCGACCTGGAGCATCAGCGGGGTGTCCACGTCCGCCCAGTGGCTGCGCGACGGCAGTGCGGTCGCGGGCGGTACCGGCGCCTCGTACGCGGTGACGGCCGCCGACGTCGGCCACCAGCTGAGCGTGCGGTACGCCGGAACGGCCCCGGGCCGCGCACCGGCCACCGTGACGAGCGCCCCGGTCACCGGGTTGCTCGGTGACGCACCGGTCGCCGCCGCGCGCCCCACCCCGTCCGGCGACCGCAAGGTCGGCACGGTCCTCACGCTGCCGACCGTGTCCTGGAGCATGACCGGGGTCTCCGAGACCTTCCAGTGGCTGCGCGACGGCTCACCGATCGCCGGCGAGACCGCGCGCACGCACACCGTGCTCCCTGCCGACCTCGGCGCCGAGCTGACCGTTCGGGTGACCGGCCGCGTCGCCGGACGGCAGCCGGGCACGGTGCTGAGCAACCCGGTCACCGCGGTGGTCGGGGACGCTCCTGTCGCGACACGAGCTCCCGCCGTCACCGGCGTGCTCCGCGTGGGCTCGGTCCTGACCGCCGACCCCGGAACCTGGTCCCGCACACCGGGATACGCCTACGCGTGGCTGCGCAACGGCGTCGTCATCGCCGGGGCCACGTCGTCGGCGTACGGCCTGGTGCCCAAGGACGCCGGCCAGCGGATCTCGGTCCGGGTCACGGCGACCCGCACCGGCCACACACCAGGCATCGCGACGTCCGCGCAGGCAACGGTGGCCAGGGTGGCGTCGACGGTCACGGTCGGGCCGCGCACGCAGAAGGTACGGCTCCGCCGTTCCGCCCCGATCAAGGTGACCGTGCGGGCTGCCGGCTTCCCGGCGCCCACCGGCACCGTGCGGGTGTACGACGGGCGCCGCCTGGTCCGCACCCTGACGCTCAAGCCCGCCAACCGGGGCGTGCTGAAGACCAGCGTGCCCGCACGGTCGCTCGGGAAGCACACGCTCAAGGTGACCTACGCCGGCTCGTCGTGGCTGCTGCCGAAGTCGTCGAAGGTGTCCATGACCGTCGTGCGCTGAGTCTCGTGCGGGCCGATCGGTCCGACCTGCCTAGCCCGTTCGGACTACTTTGTCCGGTTGGACAGGCATGGTCGCCAATTCGTCCCTAGCGTGGCTCCGTTGCTCGCTGTCCAACAAGGGGGAACGCCGGTGTTCAGCAACCTGTCCCGTCGTCTCGGAGGTGGCTCGGCCCTGATCGGGCTGGTACTCGCCACCGTCGCCGTGACCGTGCCCGCGGGTGCCGCCCAGGCGGCACCCTCCAACCTGTCGCCCGGCGGCGAGGTGTCGTCCAACACACCGACCCTGTCGTGGAGCCGTCCCAGTGGGGCGGTGAAGTTCGAGGTCCAGGTCGACAACGACGACAGCTTCGCGTCGCCGGGCTACTCGGTGACGACCGTGAACACCCGTGCCGTCCCGACAACGCTGCTCGGCACCGGAGACCAGTACCTCCGGGTCCGTGCGTTCTCGTCGTCGGGGGCCGCCTCCTCCTGGTCGAGCACCAGCTTCACCATCAGCGGCTTCGCCGCTCCGACGCCGATCTCCCCCGTGGCCGGCGACACCCTGGAGCAGCCGCAGGACCCGCCGCTCCTCACCTGGGACGGCATCCAGGGGGCGACCGAGTACACCGTCCAGGTCGACAAGGAGGGCGACTGGATCGGCTCCTTCGAGTACAAGACCCAGACCACCTCCGTCGTGGTCAAGGACCCCCTCGAGGCGGCACTGAGCACCGGGACCACGTACCACTGGCGGGTGAAGGCGAAAAAGGGAACCGGCGTCGAGTCCTCCTGGTCGGACGAGGCGACGTTCACGGTCATGCCCCTGGACCAGGTCGGCATCGTCAGCCCCGACGACAGCCCCGACAACGAGATCGAGGACGTCGTCCTCGACTGGAATCCGGTCCCCGGGGCTCAGTACTACGAGCTGCGGGTGGCGACCAACGACGACTTCACCAACATCGTCGAGACCCGCACCAAGATCTACGGCACCCGCTACTCCCCGCCGGTGACCTACAAGAACAACCAGTACTTCTGGCAGGTGCGCGCGATCGACCTCAGCGGCAACCCGACCGACTGGTCACAGGTTCGGGCGAACTTCAGTCGGGTGTGGCCGGACACGCCGCAGGCGCTGTACCCGGCCGACCCGGGGCTCGAGACCATCACGGGTGATCCCTACTTCCAGTGGTCGCCGGTCCAGCACGCCAGCCAGTACGAGCTCCAGGTCGGTTCGGACGCGAACTTCTCGCCGGACACCTACGAGACCTGCATGGTCGCCGGCACCACGTACACGCCGTACGCCGGTGTCGTGCCCGAGAGCGGGAGTGCCTTCTTCTCGTTCCGGCAGGACGAGGACTGCCTGCCGATGCCCGGCGGTATCACGTACTGGCGGGTCCGTCCGGTCGATCGGCCGCAGTCCGGCACTCCGGCCTGGATCCTCGGCCTGTTCTCCGAGACGCAGTCGTTCCGCTACAACTCGGCCGCCGGCCTCACGTTCAGCCCGATCAACGGCGCCACAGTGGCTTACCCGACCCTCAGTTGGGACCAGATCCAGGGAGCGGTGAGCTATGAGGTCCGGATCCTCGACCGGTTCGGCACGGTAGTCGTCAACAAGGCGACGACCAGTGCCACCAGCTACACCCCGGTGAACGCCAAGATGGACCCGGCGAAGGGCCCGTTCCACTGGTTCCTGACGGGTCTGGACGCCCGGAAGAACCCCATGACCCTGTCGTTCGAGAACACCTTCAACCTCGGCGGCACGCCTCCCGCGTCGGGCCAGCCCGCCCTCACACCGCTCTCCGGGCGAGCGGTCGACGGCGCCTACGCCCTGCCGCCTGACCTGTCCTGGGAGCCGATGCCGGGCGCCGAGTACTACATGCTCTTCGCCGGACCCGCTGGCACCGGCACCCGGTTCAGCCCGGTGGGCGGCGATGCGCTCGAGAAGAAGCTGTACTTCCCGCACGTCACGGACACCTGGTCGTGGTTCCTCGCGCCCGGCTCCTACGACTGGCGGGTCCAGGCCTACAGCGCCGCCAACGAGATCATCGGTGTGTCACCCCTTGCGACGATGACCATCTCACCGATCGCCAGCGCCCAGAACACACGCTTGGCGATCGACGGTCTGACCTTGGACTCCGGCACGACCTGTAGCGCCCGGATCGGGCAGACGCCGGACATCTGCTCGGACGCACCGACGACGCCGGTGTTCGACTGGAGCCCGGTCCCGGGTGCGTCGCTCTACATGCTCTACGTCTCCGAGGACGCGAACTTCACGAACCTCGTCGAGCCCCTCAGCGCGGTACCGGCGACGACGAACACCCGCTGGGCGCCCACGCTCAGCTCCCTCCGCGCAGCCCTTCCCGAGAGCCAGGCGGGTGACGCGTACTACTGGTTCGTCCGTCCGTGCCGATCGATCCAGACCTGCGCGGCCAGCCCGGTCTCCCAGGTGGGCAAGGCGACGAACAAGTTCCGGAAGCGTTCGCCCGGTGTGGCCTCGAAGTCCCCCGGCGTGCCGACCCAGCCGGCGCCGACCAGCGTTCCCGAGGTGAGCTCCGCGGAGATCACCTTCAGCTGGGACGACTACTTCGACACCAACCAGTCCACCACCTGGTCGGCCACCGGGGAGAAGAGCCCGCAGGCGGCGATGCAGTACCGCATCCAGGTCAGCAAGACGCCGACGTTCAGCATGACCGCGAGTCAGAACCTCGACGACATCCTCGTGGACCAGACGACGTACACGGCCTTCACGAAGATGTACCCCGAAGGCCAGCTCTACTGGCGGGTGCAGGCGATCGACGCGGAGGGCAACGGCCTCTCGTGGTCCGACGTCCGCACGTTCGTGAAGGCCAGCCCGGCGGTGACCCTCCGGTCGCCCGTCAACGGCTCGGTCGGCGCGGGAAGCCGTGCCTTCGAGTGGGAGCCCCAGGCGTTCGCCGGCAGCTACCAGATCGAGGTCGCCAAGAACGACGACAAGAACTTCTCGAGTGTCAACCGCCTGTTCCTGGTGACCGGCGTGAAGCAGACCGCGTACTCGTGGAACCTGCCGATCCCGCCGTCTGCCAAGGCGTACTGGTGGCGCGTGCGTCGCGTCGACCCCAGTGGGAACCTCGCCCAGTGGTCGTCCCCGCGGTCGTTCCTGTCACAAGGCGCGAGCCCGTCCCTGCTGGCGCCGGCCGACGACTCGTTCCAGCCCTCGAACGGACCGCTGTTCAGCTGGACCGATGTCCCGGGCGCGTCGTCGTACACGCTCGAGTACCGCCGGGGCACGTCGACCACCACCGTGACCACGGCGGCTACCGCGTACGCGCCGAACCTTGCGCTGCGCGACTCCACCTACAGCTGGCGCGTGACCGCCAAGGACTCCAACAAGAACGTCCTCGGCGTGAGCTCGTGGCGTCAGTTCACCGTCGACGGCACGCGTCCCTTCGTGTCGGCGTACTCGCCGCGGACCTCGATGACGCGGGGGCAGAACCTGACCGCCACGTTCAGCGAGCCGGTGCGGGGCGTCAGCGGCACGACGGTGCGGCTCTACCTCGGCAGGACCAAGGTGCGGGCCAGGGTGACCTACAGCTCGTCGAAGCAGAGGGCCACGCTGAACCCGTCGAGCTACCTCAAGCGCGGGAAGACCTACACGATGAAGGTCTCGGGTGCGATCAAGGACGCGAAGGGCAACCTGGTCGTCGCGAAGACGTGGAAGGTGCGGGTCAAGTAGCCCACGCTCGGCCAGGTCGCGCGAGGAGCCGGTAGTCTCCGCGCGTGACCTGGCTCGACGCTCTGGGCTGGGGCGGCAGCGCCCTGCTCGTCTTCTCCCTCATGCAGGCGCGGGTGCTGCGCTTCCGTGCGCTGAACCTGCTGGCCTGCCTGATCCTCATCGTGTTCAACGCGATCCTCGGCATCTGGCCGATGGTCGCGATGAACGCGGTGCTCAGCGCCATCAACGTGTGGTTCCTGGTGAAGCTGCTCCGCGACCGCCACGACGAGGCCGCCTTCGAAGTGCTCGAGGTGCGCCCGGACGACGCCTACCTGAACTACGTCCTGCGCCGCAACGCGGCCGACATCGCGACGTTCCAGCCGGACTTCGACGCGGCCGGGCTCGGCGCCCGCCCCGGGGACGCGGCGTACGTCGTGCAGAAGGGCGACGAGACCGTCGGCGTGGTGGTCATCGAGCCCGACGGCGAGACCGCCCGGGTCCGGCTTGACTAC
Source organism: Nocardioides guangzhouensis (assembly GCF_004519545.1). Classification (GTDB taxonomy): domain Bacteria; phylum Actinomycetota; class Actinomycetes; order Propionibacteriales; family Nocardioidaceae; genus Nocardioides; species Nocardioides guangzhouensis. The sequence continues at coordinate 38,363 of NZ_SDKM01000015.1, read as the reverse complement.
GTGACTCCGCGATTCCGGGACTTCTCCCCCGGCGAGTTCGTGTGGCGCCGCAGCCACCTGCTGCGCGACCGGGGCTTCCGTCGGGTCGAGACCTCCCCTCGGATGGTCGGCGCGTACTACGACCGGGTCGGATTCAGCCGGACCGGCGACGCGTACGTGCTGGAGCTCTGACCTGTCGGTCGCATTCCCTAGAATCGCCGCATGGCGACCGGCGAGGTGACCGCACGGACGCGCTGGTCCAGCGGCACCTGGTCGGGGGCATGGGCACCGCGCGTGGTCGCCTTCTGCGTCCTGGCCCTGGTCTTCGCCGCGGTCTCGGTCGTCGACGGGCCGCAGAACGGCTACCTCAAGGTGCTGCTGTGGCTGTGGCTGGCGTCGGTGTGCTGGAACATCGCCGAACACCCGCGGCGGCACCTCGAGTTCCTCCGCGACTGGTCGGTCCCGCTCGCACTGCTCGTTCTCTACACCTACAGCCGCCAGCTGGCCGACAACCTCGGGACGACGATCCACGTGCACGAGCCGGTGGTCGCCGACAGGCTGCTCGGGGGCGGGGACATCCCGAGCTCACGCCTCCAGGACTGGATGTGCGGCGACCCGTGCAACCCCACCGGCCCGCCACAGTGGTACGACCACCTGCTCTGGGCCGTCTGGTTCTCCCACTTCTTCGTCGGCATGACCCTCGCCGTCGTGCTGTGGGTCCGCAACCGCACCGCGTGGCTGGGGTGGATGCGGCGCTACTTCGGCCTCTGCTTCGTGGCGCTCGTCGGGTACGTCACCTACCCGATGGCGCCCCCGTGGATGGCCTCGCTCGACGGCGCCCTGCCCCACGACGTGCAGCGGCTGACGGCGCGGGGCTGGATCGGCCCCCGGCCGTCGGGGGTGGAGGACCCCCACAGCTGGGCCGGCAACGCGGTGGCGGCGATGCCGTCGCTGCACGCGGGGGTGGCGTTCCTGGTCGCGATCTACGCGATCCAGCGGCTCCGCTCGGCCTGGCGCTGGGCCGCGCTCGCCTACCCGGTGCTGATGTCGTTCGCCCTGGTCTACCTCGGGGAGCACTACGTGGTCGACGTGCTGGTCGGGGCCGGGTGCGCGGTCGCCGTGCTGGCGCTGTGCTCGGCGTGGGAGCGCTGGCGGTCGGGGCCGGAGACACTCGCGCCCGCCGCCCACGAGGAGGCGGTCGGCGCGTCGCGCTGAGCCCGGAGGGTCAGACCGCCGCGCAGGCGGCCACCCAGCGGGTGAGCGCGTCCTTGGCGGCGCCGGACTCGATCGCGGCGGAGGCCCGCGTGATGCCGTCGGCGACGGCCGCCTCGACGTCGCGCACTCCCCCGGCGTGGACGGCGAGCGCGGCGCCGGCGTTGAGGACGACCGCGTCGCGGACCGGGCCCGGCTCGCCGTCGAGCAGCCGGCGTACGACGTCCGCGTTGTGCTGGACGTCGCCGCCGCGCAGGTCGTCGGCGGTGGCCGGGGCGATCCCGAGGGCGCCGGGGTCGAGCGTGGTCTGCTCGGTGGCGCCGTCGTGGACCGACCACACGGTCGAGGTGGTGGTCGTGGTCAGCTCGTCGAGACCGTCGTCGCCACGGAACACCAGGGCGTCGACGCCGCGGGCGGCGAAGACACCGGCCAGCACCGGAGCCATCCGGGCGTCGGCGCAGCCGATCGCCTGGGCGGCGGGCTTCGCCGGGTTGGCCAGCGGGCCCAGCAGGTTGAACGTCGTGCCGATGCCGAGCTCGCGACGGGTCACCGCCGCGTGCCGCAGCGCCGGGTGGAAGCGCGGCGCGAAGCAGAAGGTGATCCCGGCCTTGCCGGCCACCTCGGCGACCTGCGCCGGCTCGAGGTCGAGGCGTACGCCGAGCGCCTCGAGCACGTCCGCGGACCCGGCGGCGGAGGACGCCGACCGGTTGCCGTGCTTGACCACGGTGGCACCGGCGCCCGCGGCCACGATGGCGGCCATGCTCGAGATGTTGACCGACATGGAGCGGTCACCGCCGGTGCCGACCACGTCGAGGGTGCGGCCGGGGACGGAGAGGGGTGCGGCCTGCGCGTACATCGCCTCGATCAGCCCGGCCAGCTCGGTGACCGTCTCGCCCTTGGCCCGCAGCGCGACCGCGAAGCCCGCCACCTGCGACGGGGTGGCGTCGCCGCCGAGGATCTGGCCCATCGCCCAGGCGGCCTGCTCCCCCGTCAGGTCGGCGCCGGCGACCAGCGTGGAGAGGACGTCGGGCCAGGTGTGCGACATCTCAGGCCGGGACGCGCGAGCGGAGCAGCCCGATCACGGCCTCGGCGAGCTGCACCGGGTCGAGCGGGTGGGGTACGGCGGCCTCGGCACGCGACCAGGTGGCCAGCCAGGCGTCCTGGGGGCGGCCGGTCAGCACCAGCACCGGCGGGCACTCGTAGATCTCGTCCTTGAGCTGCTTGGCGATCCCCATCCCGCCGGCGGGAACGGCCTCGCCGTCGAGGATCGCCAGCGCGATGCCGCCGGCGTCCATCTGCTGGAGGACGACCGGCTCGGTGGCCACCTCGACGTACTGCAGCTCGGGCAGGTCCGGGTGCGGCCGGCGGCCCAGGGCGAGGATCACCTGCTGGCGGGTGTTCACGTCGTCGCTGTAGACGAGGACGCGGAGCGGCGTGGTGTCGGTCACGCGGCGATCCTATCGGCCGCGGCCGCGGTGGTTTCGAGACGGTCGCAGGACGACCTCCTCAACCACCGTTCGAGCGCTGCTCGAGCAGGTCCAGGCGCCGGTCCTCGCGCGCCGCCTCCCGCATCGACGCGCGCACCCACTGGGCGAACAGCACCCCGAAGAAGAGCAGCCCGACCAGGTCGCCGGTGGCCCACAGGATGCCGCCGGCGAGGTTCTGGTCGGCGGCCGCGTCCGGCAGCCACGCCCCCATCGGTCCCTCGCGCAGCGCCCGGTAGTGGTCGCCACCGATCAGCGAGTCCTGGCTCATGATCGTGACCCCGAGGAACGCGTGGAACGGCAGGCTCAGGAACACCAGGGCCATCCGGAACGGGTAGGACACCCGCCCCGGCACCGGGTCGATGCCCACGATCGGCCAGAAGAAGAGGCAGCCGACCAGCACCAGGTGGACATGCATCATCTCGTGGACGTACGCCGAGTCCAGCGACGCGTCGTACCACCCGGAGAAGTAGAGCGCCCACGGCGAGATGACGTAGAGCGCGAACGTCAGCGGCGGGAAGCTGAGCACCTTCGCCACCCGCGAGTGCAGCACCGCCAGGAGCACGCCGCGCGGTTTCCGGGGCAGCGTGCGCAGTGCCAGCGTGACCGGGGCGCCGAGCGCCAGGAACACCGGCACCCACATCGACAGGATCATGTGCTGGACCATGTGCACGCTGATCAGCGTCGTGTCGTACGTCGAGAGGCCGGAGGCGGTGGCGAAGAGAAAACCACCCATCCCGGCCACCAGGAACGCCAGGGTGCGACCCACCGGCCAGTGCACGCCGCGGTTGCGCAGCACGAGCACGCCGACGACGTACAGGCCGGCCACCCAGACGGTCACCACGAACAGGAACGGGTCCAGCGACCAGTCGGTCCACACCCGCCCCCAGGTGAAGCGCGGGAGGTCCTGGACGGCGTCCGAAGCGGCCAGCACGCGGGGGAAGTCCACGGTGTGAACTTTATGACGCGACTCAGCCGGGGGTCGGGGTGCCCTCGGGCGAACCAACTGACATGATGGGGCCCGTGGCGACAGCAACAGCGATTCCGGCTTCCCGTCTTCACGGGCATCACGACCGTCCCAGCATGGTCAGCGTGGGCACGATCATCTGGCTCGCGAGCGAGCTGATGTTCTTCGCGGCGCTGTTCGCCTGCTACTTCACCATCCGGGCCCAGAGCCAGGACCTGTGGGCGGCCGAGACACAGCTCCTCAACATCAAGTTCGCATCGGTCAACACCACGATCCTGGTGCTGTCCTCGGTCACCTGCCAGCTCGGCGTGTTCGCCGCCGAGCGCGGCCAGGTCGGCCGCACCGGCTCGGTCTTCAACGTGCCCGGCTGGGGCCTGCGCGAGTGGTTCGTGCTCACCTACGTGATGGGCTCGGTCTTCATCGCCGGCCAGGCGATCGAGTACGTCGAGCTGGTCCACGAGGGCCTGACCATCCCCGCCAACGCCTACGGCACCGTCTTCTACCTCACCACCGGCTTCCACGGCCTCCACGTGACCGGCGGCCTGATCGCCTTCCTGTTCGTGCTCGGCCGCACGTTCATGGCCCGTCGCTTCACCCACGAGCAGGCGGTCAGCGCCATCGTCGTGTCCTACTACTGGCACTTCGTCGACGTGGTGTGGATCGGGCTCTTCGCGACCATCTATCTGATCCGATAAGAACGAGATCGAGGACTGAATTCGTGCGTCTCCTGAACCGCTCCGCCGGACGGCTCTCGCGCCACCGTCGCGGACCGCTCGCCGGCCTGCTGGTCCTGCTGCTCGGCCTGATCCTGACGGGCACCGTCTACGCCGCGTTCTCGCCGGCGAGTGCCACCAAGGCGGGCAAGAGCGACGAGGAGCTGATCCAGCAGGGCCGTGAGCTCTTCCTGGTCGGCTGCGCCTTCTGCCACGGCCAGAACGGCGAGGGCGTCAAGAGCTCCAAGGGCCAGTACGGCCCCTCGCTGGTGGGCGTCGGCGCCGCCGCGGTCGACTTCCAGGTCGGCACCGGCCGCATGCCGATGCAGCAGCCCGGCCAGCAGGCGCTGGCGAAGAAGAAGGTCTACACGGACGAGGAGATCCAGGCGCTGGCGGCGTACGTCGCTTCGCTCGGCCCGGGCCCGGCGATCCCGGACGAGTCCGAGTACTCCCTCGAGGGTCTCTCGGAGGAGGAGCAGCGCGAGGCGATCACCAAGGGTGGCCAGCTGTTCCTCACGAACTGCACGGCCTGCCACAACTTCGACGGCTCCGGCGGAGCCATGCCCAACGGCAAGTTCGCGCCCAGCCTCAAGGGCGTCGAGAAGCGGCACATCTTCGAGGCGATGCTGACCGGACCGCAGCAGATGCCGGTCTTCTCCAACGACGTCCTCCACCCCGAGGACAAGGCCGCGATCATCGCCTACCTCAAGTCCACCGAGGACACCCCCGAGTACGGCGGCTTCGGCATGGGCGGGCTGGGCCCGGTCAGCGAAGGCATGTTCGCGTGGCTGGTCGGGATCGGCAGCCTGGTGGGCTTCGCCTTCTGGATCGCCTCCCACACCGTCCGTTCGAAGAAGAAGACTGCTCCCACCGAGGGGACCGAAGCGTGAGCCACGACGACAACCTGCCGGAGGTCCCGGCGGACGAGAGGGCCGCCATGGCGGCCGAGGAGCCCCTCCCGAACCCCGGGATCGAGCCGCACACGCCGCGGCCAACCGACGTCGACAAGAAGGCCGAGAAGCGCGCCGAGCGCCAGGTCGCGACCTTCTTCGGCCTGTCGATGATCTGCACCATCCTGTTCGTCGTCGCCTACTTCGCGCTCGACATCAAGGACGACCCCGACACCATCGGCGGGCTCGGCGCGTCGAACGTGGCGCTGGGCCTGTCCCTGGGCTTCGCCCTGCTGCTGATCGGCATCGGCGTGATCCAGTGGGCCCGCAAGCTGATGGCCGACGTCGAGATCGTCGAGTACCGCCACCCCGCCACCTCCTCCCAGGAGGACCGTGAGGCCACCCTGGCGGCGCTGTCCCAGGGCCTCGAGGAGTCCGGCATCGGTCGACGCCCGCTGGTCCGCAACACCCTGCTCGGCTCGGTGGCGCTGCTCGGCATCCCCGCGGTCGTGGCCCTGGCCGACCTCGGTCCCGTGGCGACCAAGTCGGTCCGCAAGCGCACGCTCGAGACCACCTTCTGGAGGTCGGGCACCAGGGTCGTCAACGACGTGACCGGGCTCCCGATCAAGGCCGACGACCTCGAGATCGGCCAGCTGGTCAACGGCGAGCCCGAGGGCCTGGTGCACGTGCCCGAGCACCGCGAGGGCGTCACCTACCTCGAGGGCGCCGCGCTCCAGATCGAGAAGACCAAGTCCGCCGTGATCGCGGTGCGGATGCAGCCCGACGAGATCACGTTCTCGAGGCGCAGTCCCGAGAACTGGTCGGTCGCCGGCATCCTCGTCTACTCCAAGATCTGCACCCACGTGGGCTGCCCGATCTCCCTGTGGGAGCAGCAGACCCACCACCTGCTCTGCCCGTGCCACCAGTCCACCTTCGACCTCGCCGACGGCGGGCGTGTGGTCTTCGGGCCGGCCGCCCGACCGCTTCCCCAGCTGCCGATCACGGTGGATGATGAGGGATACCTCGTGGCCCAGAGCGACTTCAACGAACCCGTGGGCCCGAGCTACTGGGAGCGTGACTCCGAATGAGTTCCGAGAACCTGACGTCGTCCGTCGCCGACACCAACGCCGGCGAGCCTGCCGCGGCCAAGAAGGGGAACCCCGCCGGCAAGGTCGCCAACTGGGCCGACGAACGCCTGGGCCTGGCCACGCTGGCGAAGAAGAACCTGCGCAAGGTCTTCCCCGACCACTGGTCGTTCATGCTCGGCGAGATCGCGCTGTGGAGCTTCGTGGTCCTGCTGCTCACCGGCGTCTTCCTGAGCCTGTGGTTCAAGCCGTCCATGGCCGAGGTCGAGTACATGGGCTCCTACGACCAGCTGCGCGGCGTACCGATGTCCGAGGCCTACGCCTCGACCCTGGACATCTCGTTCGACGTGCGCGGCGGCCTCCTCATGCGCCAGATGCACCACTGGTCAGCCATGCTGTTCATCGCCGCGATGCTCGTGCACATGATGCGCGTCTTCCTGACCGGCGCGTTCCGCAAGCCCCGCGAGCTCAACTGGGTGATCGGCGGCCTGCTCATCCTGCTCGGCATCCTCGAGGGCTTCGCCGGCTACTCCCTCCCCGACGACCTGCTCTCCGGCACCGGCCTCCGCATCGCGGACGGCCTGGTGAAGGCAACCCCGGTGCTCGGCACGTACATGTCGTTCTTCATGTTCGGCGGCGAGTTCCCGGGCGACGACATCATCCCGCGGCTCTACATCGTCCACGTGCTGCTGATCCCCGGCCTGCTGCTGGCGCTGATCGGTGCGCACATGCTGCTGCTCGTCTTCCACAAGCACACCCAGTGGCCCGGCCCCGGTCGCACCGAGAAGAACGTCGTGGGCTACCCGATGCTCCCCGTGTACGCCGCCAAGGCCGGTGGCTTCTTCTTCATCGTGTTCGGCGTCACCGCCCTCATGGGTGGCCTGCTGTCGATCAACCCGGTGTGGAAGTACGGCCCCTACGACCCGTCCAAGGTCACCGCAGGCTCCCAGCCCGACTGGTACATGGGCATCGCCGAGGGCCTGCTGCGCATCATGCCGGGCATCGAGACGCACCTGTGGGGCCACACCCTGTCGTGGAACGTCTTCATCCCGGGCCAGCTGATGCCGATCGTGCTGCTCATGATCGTCCTGTCCTGGCCGTTCCTGGAGGCTTGGGTGACCGGGGACAAGCGGGAGCATCACCTGCTCCAGCGTCCGCGCAATGCCCCGACGCGCACCGCGTTCCTGGCGGCCATGATGAGCATCTACGGCCTGCTCTGGGCGGCTGGTGGCAACGACATCCTCGCGGTGATCTTCCACCTGAACCTCAACCACATCACCTACTTCATGCGGGTGGCCGTGTTCGTGGTCCCGGTGCTGGTCTTCATCCTGACCCGTCGCTGGTGCATCTCGCTCCAGCGGTCCGACGAGGCGCGCCTCCTGCACGGCTACGAGACCGGCATCATCATGCGCTCCCCCGAGGGCGGCTACACCGAGCGGCACCTGCCGGTCAGCGAGGCCTCGGCGTACACCCTCACCGCCCGCCAGCGTGACCAGGTGTACGACGCCGGCGCGGACGCCGACGCCAACGGTGTCTCGCGGGACGGCTCCCGGATCGCCCGGATCCGTGCCCGCCTGTCCCGGGGCATGTTCGAGAACAACGTGCAGAAGCCGACCGCGGCCGAGATCGAGGACGCGCACCACCACGCCGACGAGGTCCACGAGCTGGAGCACGCCATGGAGGGCCACTCCGCGGACGGCCACCAGTTCGACGGCCGTCACCCGGTCGACGGCGAAGAGCTGCGCAACCACTGAGCAGCCCCGCTCCGCACCAGTCGAAGCTCGGCCGGGGCGCCCGATGGGGCGTCCTGGCCGGGCTCATTTTGCTGTCGTTCAACCTGCGCCCGGCCGCGGTCAGCGTCGGGCCGGTGCTCGACGAGGTCCGGGACGGGCTGCACATGGCCCCGGCCACCGCGGGCCTGCTGACCTCGCTCCCGGTCCTCGCGTTCGCCCTCTTCGGGGCGCTGGCGCCCTGGCTGGCGACGGTCGTCGGCGTCCACCGGGTCACCCTGGGCGCGCTGCTGTGCGTCGTTGTCGGCCTCGGGGGCCGCGCGTTGGTGGACTCCTCGCTGCCGTTCCTGGCGCTGTCGATGCTGGCCCTGGCCGGCATGGCGACCGCGAACGTGCTGCTCCCCTCGCTGGTCAAGCTGCACTTCCCCGACCGGGTCGGGCAGGTGACCGCCCTCTACACGACCGCGCTGGCGATCGGACTGACCTCGGCCCTCACGCTCACGGTGCCGATCTCCGAGGCCGCCGGCGGCTCCGACGGCTGGCGTTGGGGCCTGGGCACCTGGGCCGCGCTTGCGCTGGTGGCCGCACTCCCCTGGCTGCGCCTGGTGGCCCACGACCAGCACACGCCCCGCACCGGAGGCGCCGTACGCCTGCGCGACGTGGGGCGGACCCGCCTCGGCATCGCGATGGCGGTCTTCTTCGGCCTGCAGTCGCTGCAGGCGTACGCCGTGTTCGGCTGGTTCGCGACCCTGTGGCGCGACAACGGCTTCTCCCCCACCACCGCCGGCCTGCTGGTCGGGCTGGTCGCCGGCGTGAGCATCCCGCTCTCGCTGTGGCTGCCCGCTGCGGCCGCCCGCCGCGACGACCAGCGGCTGCTGCTGACCGTGGTCATGGTCTGCTACCCGATCGGGTACGCCGCCCTCCTCGTCGCCCCGCAGGCGCTCGCCGTCCCCGCCGCCATCCTGGTCGGGATCGGCGCCTGCACGTTCCCGCTGATCCTCGTTCTGATCGGGCTGCGCTCCCGCACCCCCGCCGGCACTGCGGCGCTCTCCGGGTTCACCCAGTCACTGGGCTACCTGCTCGCCGCCGCCGGCCCGTTCGCCGTCGGCGTCCTGCACGAGGCCACCGACGGCTGGACCGCGTCCCTGCTCCTGCTGATGGCGCTGTGCGTCCCCCAGATCGCCCTCGGTCGCTACGTCGCCCGCCCGGCGTACATCGAGGACCAGCTGCCCCGCTGACCGCCCATCCGTGCGCGCGGGGGCGCGCGCCAGCCCCGGGTCGCGCCTGTCGCACGTTCTGGTCGTCTCGAGACCCCTGAGCGACCACGCCGTGCGAAGCGCCGGGGTACACCCCACTCCCCGGGGCAAACCCGCAGATCCGGGGTGCGGATTGCCCCGGTAGGTGCAGGATTCCCCGGGTACCCGGGGATTCCGGCGGACTGGACAGGCAGCTCCTGCGCTTGTCGGCCGAAGTTCTGCCTGTCATGTGCAGGATTCCCCGGTCAACCGGGGAATCCTGCAGACGTCCCCGGTCAGGAGAGGGCGGAGCCCTGCTTCCAGGTCGCGAACGACTCGTTCCAGTCGCCGTACCCGTTGGTGAGGGTCATCGGGCGGTCGGTGCCGGTGTACTCGACGACGTCGCCGCGCTTGGAGATGTTGTAGATCCAGCGGGCGTCCGCGGTGCTCATGCCGGTGCAGCCGTGCGAGACGTTGTCGTGACCCTGCGAGGCGACCGACCAGGGGGCGGCGTGCAGGAACTCGCCGCTGTAGGTGACCCGCATGGCGTACTCGACGTCGTCGAGGTCGTAGTAGTCCTCGCTGTTGCGGTCGCTGATGCCGACGGTCTCCGAGCGCATCCGCTTGCTGCGGAACTTCTCGATGATCACCTTGACGCCGCTGCGGGTGGTGAAGCCCGCCTTGCCGGTGGTGATCGGCGTGGTCTTCGCGAGCTTGCCGTTGATGAAGGTCTGCATCTGGTGGGTCTGCGCGTTGACCTTGCTGACGACCGCGTCACCGACGTGGAACTTCACGGTGCGCGACTCCTGGCCGTAGACGCCGTTGCCCGCGGGCACGCTGTTGACGTCCACGTCGACGGTGACGTCGGTGCCGGCCTTCCAGTACTGCTTGGGCCGCCAGTGCACCTCGGTGTCGCTCAGCCAGTGCCAGGCACCCGGCTGCTTCGAGGAGCTGGTGACCGTCATGTGCTTCTCGATCGACGTCTTGTCGGTCACCGGCACGTCGAAGGTCACGATCACCGGCATGCCCACGCCGACGGTCTCGCCGTCCAGCGGAGCCACCGAGGCGTAGGTCTGCCGGTCCAGCGGCAGGTCCTCGGTCTGGAACGACGTCCTGGTGCGGCCGGTGGTGCCGGAGGGCGACTTCGTGACGCCCTTGACGACGTACGTCGTGCCCGGCTCGAGGCGCCCGTCGGCCTCCCAGCCGGTGTCGTCGGGGGTGATGCCGCCCGGCAGCTCGACGCCCTTGCGGGACAGCACGCGGACCTTCTGCAGGGTGCCGTTGTGCGCGGTGAGCCGGAGGTGCGTGTCGACCGGCACGGCCTGCTTGCCGTCGACGTTCGAGGTGATCTCGACCGGGTCCTCCTGCGCGGCCTGCGAGGCGGTCGCCTGGCCGGTGCCTCCCCGGGCCTGCTCGGACGGGTCGTCGGAGGAGCACGCGGCCAGTCCCGCCCCGAGCACGAGCAGGGCGGTGGTCGCGGTCACGGCGCGCAGGAGTCCCGTGCGGTGTGGTGACATGAGGGCGATCTCCCAGAAGGACGTCAGAGCAGGCGTTCCCCTCCACGGTACCTGCTGCGACGCCCACGGCCACATCGCCGACACGTGGTGGTCCTCACGCGTCGCGGGCCACCGGCGCCGCGCGTACGGCGTCCGTGCAGGTCAGAGGCAGGTCCGACGCAGGTCTGGAGCGTGCGCGCTTCAGTGCGCGTGCTCGCCCCGGTAGTACTCGAAGATCCAGCCCTGCAGGGCCAGCACGCCGAGGAAGCAGCCGATGATGAACAGCCACCAGCCCATGACGACGCCCAGCACGCAGACGCCGAGGGCCAGGCCGCACCACATCGGCCACCAGGAGTACGGCGGGAAGAAACCCAGCTCGCCCGCGCCGTCGGCGATCTCGCCGTCCTTGCGGTCCTCGGGGCGCGGGTCCATCCGGGCCGCGTGGAACCCGAGGTAGAGGGACACCATCGCCACCAGCAGCGCCGCCATGGTGAGCGCGGAGGTGCCCGTCCAGTCACCGGTGATCAGCCAGTACGCCGGGGTGACCAGCACGAAGAAGATCGTCGTGGTGACGAAGATCCAGGTCTCGGCCTTCATCGGTCGGTGTCCCTCTCGTCGCTGTCCGTGCCGGTGTCGGGCCTGGTCTCGGTCATCGTGGTGCCGCCGTCGCGCAACATCTCCTCGCGACCCTCGACGGTCGGGGCGTCGGCGACGCGGCCCTCACGCTCGGCGTCGTTGTGCGCGAGCTCGAGCGCGGCGATCTCCGGGTGGTGCAGGTCGAACGCCGGGGACTCCGACCGGATCCGCGGGATCGAGTGGAAGTTGTGCCGCGGCGGCGGGCAGCTGGTGGCCCACTCGAGCGAGCGGCCCCAGCCCCACGGGTCGTCGACCTCGACCAGGGGCGCCTTCCGCGAGATGTAGACGTTGTAGAGGAACGGCAGCGTCGACGCGCCGAGCAGGAAGGCACCCACGGTCGAGACCTGGTTGAGCGTGGTGAAGCCGTCGCCGGGCAGGTAGTCGGCGTAGCGCCGCGGCATGCCCTCGACGCCCAGCCAGTGCTGGACCAGGAACGTGGTGTGGAAGCCGACGAACAGCAGCCAGAAGTGCAGCTTGCCGAGGCGCTCGTCGAGCATCCGGCCGGTCATCTTGGGCCACCAGAAGTAGAAGCCCGCGAACATGGCGAACACGACGGTGCCGAACACGACGTAGTGGAAGTGCGCCACCACGAAGTAGGAGTCGGACACGTGGAAGTCCAGCGGCGGGCTGGCCAGGATGATGCCGGTCAGGCCACCGAACAGGAAGGTCGTGAGGAAGCCCAGCGACCAGAGCATGGGGGTGTCGAAGGATAGGGATCCGCCCCACATCGTGCCGATCCAGTTGAAGAACTTCACCCCTGTTGGTACGGCGATGAGGAAGGTCATGCCGGAGAAGAACGGCAGGTTGACCGCACCCGTGACGAACATGTGGTGCGCCCACACCGCGACCGACAGGATCGCGATGCCGAGCGTCGCGCCGACCAGGCCGACGTACCCGAAGATCGGCTTGCGGCTGAACACCGGGAGGATCTCGGTCACGATGCCGAAGAACGGCAGCGCGATGATGTAGACCTCGGGGTGGCCGAAGAACCAGAACAGGTGTTGCCAGAGGATCGCTCCTCCGTGCTCGGCGTCGAAGACATGGGCCCCGAGCATGCGATCGGCCTCGAGCGAGAGCAGCGCGCCGGCGAGGATCGGGAACGCGATCAGCACCAGCAGGCTGGTGATCAGGGTGTTCCACACGAAGATCGGCATCCGGAACATGGTCATGCCGGGCGCACGCATGCAGATGATCGTGGTGATGAAGTTGACCGCACCCAGGATCGTGCCCAGACCGGCCATCCAGAGGCCCATGATCCACAGGTCGCCGCCGATGCCGGGCGAGCGGACCGAGTTGGACAGCGGGGTGTAGGCGAACCAGCCGAAGTCGGCGGCGCCCTCGGGGGTGAGGAAGCCGGAGGCGGCGATCAGGCCGCCCCAGAGGAACAGCCAGTAGCTGAACATGTTGAGGCGCGGGAACGCGACGTCGGGCGACCCGATCTGCAGCGGCATGATCACGTTGCCGAAGCCGAAGAACAGCGGCGTCGCGAACAGCAGCAGCATGATCGTGCCGTGCATGGTGAACAGCTGGTTGTAGAGCTCGTCGGACACGACCTGCTGGCCGGGGAACGCGAGCTCGGAGCGGATCAGCATGGCCATGAGGCCGCCGATCATGAACCAGGCGAACGACGTCCCGAGGTAGAGCTTGCCGATCAGCTTGTGGTCGGTGGTGGTGAGGATCCGCACCACCTGCTGGCCCAGCGGCTTGCGTCCGGCCACGGCCTGGCCGGTGTGCGGGGCTGTGGCAGTCACTCGGTGCCTCCGTGGGTCTCGTTCTCGGCTTCCTCGAGGCCGGCCTGGGTGTAGGCGTCGGAGCCGCCGAGCAGCGGCTCGTCGGCCACGTAGCCCTTGGCCTCGAGCTCCTTCAGGTAGGACTCGTACGCGCTCGCGCTGACCACCTGGACGTCGAACAGCATCCGTGAGTGGTAGACACCGCACAGCTCGGCGCACTTGCCCTTGAAGGTGCCCTCCTTGGTGGGGGTCACCTGGAAGCTGTTGCGGTCCTCGCCGTGCTGGCCCGGGATCACGTCCATCTTCATGAGGAAGCCCGGGATCCAGAAGGAGTGGATGACGTCGGGCGACGAGAGCTTGAACTCGATCGTCTCGTTGACGGGGAGGACCAGGGTCGGGATGTGCGAGGCGGTGCCGGCGGTGTAGGCGACCTGGCCGCCGGTCACGTCCCGGTCGCTGGAGTAGTTGAACGTCCAGGACCACTGCTGGCCCACGACCTCGATGGTGCGGTCGGGGTTGTCGACCTGGTCGAGCACCTTGTTCTGGGTGGTGACCGTGGCGTGGAAGAGCACGACGATCATCATGATCGGCGCGATCGTGTAGAAGATCTCGAGCGGCAGGTTGTAGCGCGTCTGCACGGGGATCTCGTCATCGCTGCGACGGTGGTAGGCGAAGATCACCCAGAAGATGAGGCCCCAGACCACGGCACCCGTGATCAGTGCGGCCACCCAGGCCCACTGCCACAGGTCGGCGATGAAGACGGCCTGCTCGGTGCCGGGCGAGTTCGCCGGCATCGCCCACCGGTGGAACTGGGCCTCGGTCTCGGAGGAACAGGCCCCGAGCGTCAGAAGGCCGACAGCGACCATCGTCGCCCACGACGCGCGACGGACGCGCGGGGGGAGTTGCAGACCCACGAACGAGCCTCTCTCTCAGTCGTCACGGATAGTCCGCACACTATCGGAACCCTTCCCCGTAGTGGGCGACAGGTGGGTCGGTAGGTTCGGCGTGTGAGATACACCTCGGAGCGCCCCGGGGAAGACCCGGACAAAGGGGTCGGGACGGTCCCGGAGACACGCGCCGACGGGGCCGGTCCGACCGACCTCGACGCAGCTTCCTCCACCCCGTTGCACCCGGCCGCGCGGGAGGCGCTGCTGGCCGCCATGGACGCCGGGTACGCCGATCCGCGACGCCTGCACGGACCCGGCCGGACCGCCCGGATGCTGCTGGACAACGCGCGCGAGGTCGTGGCCGCGTGCCTGGAGGTCCGGCCCGACGAGGTGACGTTCACCCCCAGCGGCACGCACGCCGTCCACCTCGGCCTGCTCGGCCTCGCCGCCGGTCGCTCACGCGCGGGTCCCGCGCTGGTCGTCTCCGACGTCGAGCACGCAGCGGTGCGGCACGCCGCGGACTGGACCGGCGCCCCGGTCGCCGGCGCCGCCGCCGACCGGCTGGGGCGGGTGTCGCCGGAGGCGGTGGAGGCCGCGGTCGCCTCGGTCGGGGAGCCGGTCGCCGCCGTCGCGGTGCAGTCGGCCAACCACGAGGTCGGCACCGTGCAGCCGGTCGCCGACATCGCTGCCCGGCTGGGCGACCTACCCCTGTTCGTGGACGCCTGTGCGTCCCTCGGCCACCTCCCCCTGCCGTCCGGGTGGGCGACCGCGGCCGGCTCGGCCCACAAGTGGGGCGGCCCGGCCGGCGTCGGCCTGCTCCTCGTCCGCAAGGGCGTGCGCTGGCGGCCGCCGTTCCCGGTCGACGACCGGACCGACGAGCGTGCGACCGGCTTCGAGAACGTGCCGGCGGCGCTCGCCGCCGCGGCGGCGCTGCAGGCGGTCAGCGAGGAGCGTGCGACGGTGGCGCCGGCGCAGCACGCGCTGGTGGCCCGGATCCGCGAGCGGGTGGCCGGCGAGGTCGCCGACGTGGAGGTGGTGGGTGATCCGGACGACCGGCTCCCCCACCTGGTCACCTTCTCCTGCCTGTACGTCGACGGCGAGGCGCTGGTGACCGGCCTCGACCGGCTCGGGTACGGCGTCGCGTCGGGCTCGGCGTGCACCGCGTCGACCCTCTCCCCCAGCCACGTGCTCGAGGCGATGGGCGTGCTCACCCACGGGAACGTGCGCGTCTCGCTGGACCGCACCACCACGGTCGCCCAGGTGGAGGCGTTCCTCGACGCGCTGCCGGGCGTGGTGGCCGGGATCCGGGCCGAGCTGGGACCGCTGCCGTGAGCGACCAGCCGGGACGCGGGGAGCCCGAGGAGACCGTGGAGGTGGACTGCCGCGACCTGCGCTGCCCACAGCCGGTCATCGAGCTGGCCCGGGTCTCCGGAGGCCTGGCGGACGGGACGGTGCTCGCGGTGCTGGCCACGGACCCGGCCGCGGCGACCGACATCCCGGCCTGGTGCCGGATGCGCGGGCACGAATTCCTCGGTTCGGAAATGACCGGACGTGGTGTGCAGCGCTTTCTTGTCCGTCTGGGACATCGGCCCGCTATTTGACGACCGCTAGATGCCAATTTGCCGAATTGTGCACATGGGACTGTCCGCAGGTGCTTTCATCATTTCGCAAACGCTTTCTCCACCCCCCGAGAAATGAGGAGCACCCCCCCGATGCGCATCTACGCCAAGTCGCTGATCGCGGGTGTCGCCTTCGCCCTGGCCATCGGATCCGGCACCTCTGCAGAGGCGGCCAAGGCGATCCCCAAGGGACCCGCCATCCCGGCCAAGGCGATCCCCAAGGGACNATCCCCAAGGGACCCGCCATCCCCGCGAAGGCCATCCCCAAGGGACCCGCCATCCCCGCGAAGGCCATCCCCAAGGGACCCGCCATCCCCGCGAAGGCCATCCCCAAGGGACCCGCCATCCCGGCCAAGGCCATCCCCAAGGCTCCGGCGATTCCCTGACCGGAGGCATCCGGACGGCTGAGCCATCACCGTCCGACCGACGCATCACGACGGCCCCCTGACCAGCGAACGGTCAGGGGGCCGTCGTCGTGTCCGGCGGGCGGACCGGGCCCGAGTCCGGCCTGGCGCCGCGTCTCAGGGGCGCGGCATCCGCAGGTGCGGCTCGATGTCCGCCACCGCGTCGTCGCCGTACGTCTCGCGCATGCGGCGCACGAAGGCCGCGCGGCCGAGGGTGTACTCCTGGGTGCCCACCTGCTCGACCACGTAGACCGCGAGAAGGCAGCCGAGCTGGGCGGCGCGCTCGGGCTCGAGGTCCCACGAGAGCGCGGCCAGGAAGCCGGCCCGGAAGGCGTCGCCGACGCCGGTGGGCTCGACCTTGCGGATCTCCGGCACGGCCGGGACCGTGATGGACTCCTCGCCCTCACGGTCGATGCGCACGCCGTCCGGCCCGAGGGTGACCACCCAGGTGCCGACCCGGGAGAGCACCTCCTCGCGGGACCAGCCGGTCTTCTGGGTGATCAGCGCGGCTTCGTACTCGTTGGAGAACAGGATCTCGGCGCCGTCGATGAGCTGCCGGATCAGGTCGCCGTCCCCGAACGCGAGCTGCTGCGACGGGTCGGCGACGAAGCGGTAGCCGCGCTGACGGCACTCGTCGGTGTGCCGCAGCATCCCTTCGGGGTCGTCGGGCCCGACGAGGACGTACGACGGCTCCCCCACGGCGTCGACGATCGGCTTCAGCTCGATGTCGCGGGCCTCGCTCATGGCGCCGGCGTAGAACGACGCGATCTGGGCCATCGACGAGTCGTTGGTGCACACGAAGCGCGCGGTGTGCCGGGTCTCGGAGACGTGCACGTGCTCGCAGTCGACGTTGTGCCGCTCCAGCCACGAGCGGTACTCGGCGAAGTCCTCCCCCACGGCCCCGACCAGGATCGGGCGGAGGCCGAGGTTGCCGAGGCCGAAGCAGATGTTCGCGGCGCACCCGCCGCGGCGTACTTCGAGCTCCTCGACCAGGAACGACACCGACAGCTTGTCCAGCTGGTCGACGACCAGGGAGTCGGAGAACTTGCCCGGGAAGGACATCAGGTGATCTGTGGCGATGGAGCCCGCGATGAGCAGCGACATGTTGCCGAACCCTACCCGTCGTCACCCGGGTCCGACGGCTCTGGGGATACCACGCGGTAACGACTAGCGTCGCTCACATGAGCGCACCCGTCTCCCCCCGCCTCGCGTACGACGACCCGTCGTCGCCGCGGGAGATGTTCGGCGACTGCCGGGCGGTCGGCGCGAACCTCGCGCTGGTGCACCCGCTCGACGCTGCCCGTGGGCGTCCGGCTCCCCGCACCGAGGGGCCGGCGATCGAGGTGTCCGTGGAGGCGGCCACGATGGCCGGCAGCCTCCACCTTCACCTGGATTGATCTCGGGCGACTGATCTCGGGACATGGAGAAGGCCCCCGCCGGACGGCGGGGGCCTTCTCCATGCAGCGTGCGCGGGCGGCTCAGTGGAACGAGTCGCCGCAGGCGCAGGAGCCGGTCGCGTTGGGGTTGTCGATGGTGAAGCCCTGCTTCTCGATGGTGTCGACGAAGTCGATGACCGCGCCGTTGAGGTAGGGCACGCTCATCCGGTCGACGACGACGGCCACGCCGTCGAAGTCGGTGACCACGTCCCCGTCGAGGCTGCGCTCGTCGAAGAAGAGCTGGTAGCGCAGGCCGCTGCAGCCACCGGGCTGCACCGAGATGCGCAGCGACAGGTCGTCGCGGCCCTCCTGGTCGAGGAGGCTCTTCACCTTGGCGGCAGCGACCGGGCTGAGGTTGATCTGGTCGGTGCGGGTCTCGAAGGCCTGCTCGGTCATGTTGTGACTCCCACGGTGCTCGTCGAACGGGTGTGTACCGGTTCCAATGGTCGCACATCGGAGGTTATTCCCCCGCGCCGACGCCGCACCCGGTGCGTCAGCGGCCCCAGGTGCGGGCGACCCGCTCGGCGAGGTCGGCGAGGGCGCCGGCCGGGTCGCCCCACGCACGCTCCTCCCCCACCAGCTCGACCAGGGAGTACGCCGACTCCACGCCGAGGGCGCGCATCTCGCGGGACCCGACCAGGACCTGCCCAGCCAGGGCCACGCACGGCCGGAGGGCGGCCGCGGCGATCTCGGCGACGCCGTACGGCACCTTGCCGGAGCGGCTGGAGAAGTCGAAGGCACCCTCACCGGTGACCACGACGTCCGCCCGAGCGGCGCGTCCGGGCAGCCCGACGGCATCGGCGACCAGGCCGATGCCGGGCACCCGATCGGCGCCGAGCAGCAGGAGTGCGTAGCCGAGGCCGCCGGCGGCACCCGCTCCCTTCTCCAGGGACAGCCGCCGGTCGGCGAGCCCGGCGAGGTGCTCCAGGGCGGCGTCGACGGCCACCAGTCGGTCCTCGGCCAGCCCCTTCTGCGGGCCGTAGGTCCTGGTGGCGCCGAACAGCCCGGTCAGCGGGTTGTCGACGTCGGAGGCCGCGGTGATCCGGACGCCCGCGACCCGGTCGCGGGCTCGCCCGAGGTCGAGCGTGGTCAGCCCGGACAGGGCCGCCGGGCCGGCGTCGAGGGCGGCGTCGCCGGTCGCTCCGAGCGCGGCGAGCAGGCCCGTACCGCCGTCGTTGGTGCCACTCCCCCCGAGCCCGACCACGATGTGGGTGGCGCCGGCGTCGACCGCGGCCAGCAGCAGCTCTCCCGCTCCGTACGTCGACGCAGCCTCGACGTCGCCGTCGCCCAGCAGGTGACGGCCGCAGGCCTGCGCGGTCTCGACGTACGCCGCCTCTCCCACGCGGAGCACCGACGCCGGCACCGGGTCGCCGAGCGGGCCGCGGACGGTGACCCCGAGCAGGTCGCCGCCGAGCCCGGCGTGCAGCACGTCGACGAAGCCAGGGCCGCCGTCGGACATCGGGGCGAGGTCGAGCTCGGCGTCCGGCACCCGACGCCGCCAGCCGGTCGCGATCGCCTCGGCGGCCTGCACCGCGGTGAGGGTGCCGGCGAACTTGTCCGGGGCCACGAGCACGCGCATGGGGCCATCCTGTCCGACCGGTCGCGTGCACCTGTGCGGCGGGGCACCGCCCGGGCTTCAGCGCACGGCCGAGCCGACGAACGCGGCGGCGGCCCCGAGGGCGGCGGCGGTGCGGACGTGGTTCATCCGGGTCCACCCGGCGGCGTACTCCCGCCAGGCACCGGAGGCACCCGCGCTCGTCGGGTCGACGGCCATCAGGGCGTCGTTGCGGGGAACGTGGTACGCCGCGGTGACCAGGAACGCGACCAGGTACAGCGCGGCGCCCGCCAACATCCACCAGGCGGTGCGGTCGCCGTCGCGGAGGTCGACGACGGCGCGGAGCGCGAGCAGCAGGCAGAGCAGCGCGGTGCCGACCAGCGGGACCAGCAGGGGCCCGCGGGGCGCGAACCGGTTGATCTGCTGCATCGCGGCGATCGCGGTGGCCGGCGAGCTCGCGTCGAGCCCGCGCATCACGAAGGCGGAGAAGCCATAGAGGACACCGCCGACGACGCCGGCGCCGGCGGCTGCGGTGAGGGTGAGCGTCTGGGTGAGGGTCATGCCGAGATTCCACCGCCAAACGGCGAGACGTTCCATGAGTGATGGACGCAGATCCATGTGAATTCGTCTACGCTCGACACATGGACCCGCTCACCGACCTGCTGGACGCTCCACGTGCCCGCGACGCGTTCCTGCTGCGGGTGACCATGGCGCCGCCGTGGGCGGTCGAGGTGCGGGACCGGGCGCCGCTGACGCTCGTCGCGGTCACCGCCGGCACCGCCTGGTTCGTGCCGGAGGGCGGCGAGCCGGTGCAGCTCGAGGCCGGCGACCTGCTGCTGGTGCGGGGCCCCGCGCCGTACCTCGTCGCCGACGCGCCCGACCGTGCCCCCGACGCCGTCATCCACCCGGGCCAGCGCTGCGAGACCCCCGACGGCCGCAGCCTCGACCTGCCCATGTGGCAGGGCGTGCGGAGCTGGGGCAACGACGGCGACGGGCCCGACACTTTGCTGATCGGGACCTACGAGACGGCCGGGGCGGTGGGCGGCCGGTTGCTCGCCGCGCTGCCGCCGTACGTCGTGACCCGCGCCGCCGCGTGGCACTCGCCGCTGGTCCGGGTGCTGGCCGACGAGGTGCACGGCACCGGGATCGGTCAGGCCAGCCTGCTCGATCGGCTGCTCGACGCGCTCGTGGTCGCGGTCGTGCAGCACTGGGCAGACGACGAGGACGGCGCTCCGGCGTGGCTGCGCGGCACCCGCGACCCGGTGGTCGCCGAGGCGCTTCGGCTGCTGCAGGACCGCCCGGCCGACCCGTGGACGGTCGGGGCGCTGGCACGGGCGACGGGGGTCTCGCGTGCCGCCCTGGCCCGGCGGTTCACCGCGGAGACCGGGGAGCCCCCGATGGGCCATCTGGCGGCCTGGCGGATGTCGCGCGCCGCCGACCTGCTCGACGGCGAGGACTGGACCGTGGCCCGGATCGCTCGCGAGGTCGGCTACGACAGCCCGTTCACGTTCAGCACCGCGTTCAAGCGGCACCACGGGGTCGCGCCCACCGGCTGGCGCCGCCGGGAGCGGCCCGCCTGACCGGACGGGACGGCCGAACGGAACGGCCGGACGGACTGGCCGGACTGGACCGCGTGGCAGGATGGCGGCCGTGAGCGAGGTGGTCGTGCGGCCGATGCGCCCCGAGGACGTCCCGTTCGCCGAGCGGCTCAGCGCCGCCTCCTTCCTCGAGCTCGACCAGCGCACCCTCCCCCGGTCCTGGCCGGACCCGGTCGAGCGACCTCCCGGCCGTGCCGAGAAGTGGGTCGAGCGCACGCTGAGCCTGCTGCGCACGGATCCCGGCGGGTGCTGGGTGGCCGAGGTCGACGACAGGATGGTCGGCTACGCGACCTCGCTGGAGCGCGAGCTGATGTGGATCCTGGCCAGCTACGGCGTGCTGCCGGACGCGCAGGGCCGGGGCATCGGGCGGCAGCTGCTCGACGCCGCGATGCAGCACGGCCGCGGCTGCCTGCGGATGATGCTGTCCGCATCGCAGGACCCGCGCGCCGTCCGCCGCTACCTCCTCGCGGGGTTCCGGATGCACCCGCAGATGTACCTCACCGGCACCGTCGACCGCGCCCTGCTGCCGGTGGTGGAGAAGACCCGGGAGGGCTCGGCCGGCGACATCGACCTGATGAACTCCGTGGACCGGCAGACCCGCGGCGCCGCGCACCTGTCCGACCACGAGGTGCTGCTGCGGCAGTACGCCCTGGTGGTCGCCGACGCGCACACCGGGTCGGGCTACGTCTACCACGACGCGTTCGGCTCGCCTCAGCTGCTGGCCGCCACCAACCGTCGTACGGCGGCGGCGCTGCTGTGGGAGGCGCTCGCGGCCAGCGACCCGCTGGTGAACGTCGACATCGCCCATGTCACTGCGGCGAACCCCTGGGCCGTGGACGTCGGGGTGGCGGCCCGGCTGGACCTGCACACCGCGGGCTACCTCGCGCTGCGCGGGATGAAGCCGCCGGCGCCGTACCTGCACCACGGGTCGCTGCTCTGAGGGCCGTCCCTAGGATTGAGCGCATGACAACCGTCGACCTGCCCCTCCTTCCCCTCGGACGGGGCCGCGACCTGACCGCCGAGCGTGGCGTCGAGTGCCCTGGCGACCTGCCTCCCGCCTCCGACCCGACCCTGGTGGCCCGGGCGGCGGCGGCGAAGGCGGCGCTCGGCGAGAAGCTGTTCGTGCTCGGCCACCACTACCAGCGCGACGAGGTGATCCAGTTCGCCGACGTGACCGGTGACTCCTTCAAGCTCGCCCGCGACGCGGCCGCGCGACCGGAGGCGGAGTACATCGTCTTCTGCGGCGTGCACTTCATGGCCGAGTCGGCCGACATCCTCACCTCGCCGCACCAGAAGGTGGTCCTGCCGGACCTCGCCGCCGGCTGCTCGATGGCCGACATGGCCCGGCTGGCTCAGGTCGAGGACGCGTGGGACGCGCTCGCCGACGCCGGCATCGCGGACGTGGTGGTGCCGGTGACCTACATGAACTCCAGCGCCGACATCAAGGCGTTCTGCGGCCGCAACGGCGGCGCCGTGTGCACGTCCAGCAACGCCGAGGTGGCGCTGGAGTGGGCGTTCGACCAGAAGCCGGACGCCAAGGTCCTGTTCCTCCCCGACCAGCACCTCGGCCGCAACACGGCGGTGCTCAAGATGGGGATGTCCCTGGCAGACTGCGTGGTCTGGGACCCGCGGCAGCCGAACGGCGGGCTCACCACCGACGAGCTCCGCGACGCGCGGATGATCCTCTGGAAGGGCCACTGCTCCGTGCACGGCCGGTTCCGTGCCGACGTGGTCGACGAGCTGCGGGCCACGATCCCCGGGGTCACGATCCTGGTCCACCCCGAGTGCACCCACGACGTGGTGCTGAAGGCCGACCTGGTCGGGTCGACGGAGTTCATCATCAAGACCGTCGAGGCCGCCCCGGCCGGCACCAGCTGGGCGATCGGCACCGAGCTCAACCTGGTCAAGCGGCTGGCCGCGCAGCACCCCGACAAGCGGATCACGTTCCTCGACAGGACGGTCTGCTACTGCTCGACCATGAACCGGATCGACCTGCCGCACCTCGTGTGGGCGCTGGAGTCGCTGGTGGCCGGGCACGAGGTCAACGTGATCCGGGTCGACCCCGACACCGAGCACCACGCCCAGGTGGCGCTGCAGCGGATGCTGGAGCTGCCGGGCAGGTCGCACCGCGACTGACCCGTCTCCCCGGCCGAGGCGTACGGCGACCGGTCGGCGTACGGCAACCGGTCGGGGCGGGCCCCGGTCCCGGTCAGACCCGGCCGGGCAGCTCGAACCAGGCGACGGTGCCGCCACCCGGGCGAGGGTCGAGCCCGATGGTGCCGCCATGGGCGCTGACGATGCGCCGGCAGGTCGCGAGCCCGATCCCGTTGCCCGGCACCCGCTTGTCCAGCCGGGCCAGCGGCTCGAAGACCCGCTCCCGGTCCACCTCGGCGACGCCCCGACCCCGGTCCGCCACCTCGACCCGCCACCCGTCCGCGGTCTCGGAGGCGGCGACGATGATCTCGGGGCCCACACCCGGGACCACGAACTTCACTGCGTTGCCGAGGAGGTTCTGCAGGACCAGCCGGAGCTGGGTCTGGTCCCCGAGCACGACCGGCAGGTCCTTCTTCACCGTGACCATGGCCGGGACCACCTCGCCGTCGAGGTCGGCCATCGCGTCGGCGACCACGATCGCCAGGTCGACGGGCTGGAGGTTCGGGCTCCCGCCGATCCGCGCGAACTCGAGCAGGTCCCCGATCATCGTCTCCATCCGGGTCGCGCCGCTCGCGGCCCGCTTGAGGAGCAGGGCCAGGGCGTCGTCGAGCGCGCCGCTGTCCTCGAGCTCCTCCTCCAGCAGCCCCAGGGACATGCCCAGCGCGGTCAGGGGGTTCTTCAGGTCGTGGCTGACCTGTCCGGCGAAGGCCGCCAGCCGATCGTTGGAGGTCTCCAGCTGGTGGTTCGCCTCCTGGAGCTGGTCCAGCGCGGTCTCGAGCTGCCGGGTGCGCAGCTCGAGCTCGAGGACGTCCATGACCCGCCCGGCCAGGGTCGAGAGCATGCCGGCGTCCTCGGCCCCGAGGTGCCGCGGTTCGTCGTCGAAGACGCACAGGGTGCCGACCGTGACACCGTCGGGCGTGGTCAGCGGGTGGGAGGCGTAGAACCGGACGTTGCCGAGCGGGCCGGTCACGAAGGGGTTCGCCCGGAACCGGTCGTCGGAGCGGGCGTCGTCGGTGGCCACCGCCTCGCCGCCCTCGACGACGACTGTGCACATCGCGTCGTCGTACGAGCAGACCGCGCCGTCGAACCCCACCGTCGCCACCTGGTGCTGCTCGACGTCGGTGATCAGGTTGATGGTGGCCATGGGCACGCCGGACACCCGGGCGGCCAGCTCGACCAGGGCGACCAGCTCGCGACGCGGCGGCTGGTCCAGGACCTGGTAGCGCTCCAGCGTGGCGACCCGGCTTCTCGAGTCGACGGCGTTCACAGTCCCGGAGCCCCCCATACGGCCAGCCATCG
Source organism: Nocardioides guangzhouensis (assembly GCF_004519545.1). Lineage (GTDB taxonomy): Bacteria > Actinomycetota > Actinomycetes > Propionibacteriales > Nocardioidaceae > Nocardioides > Nocardioides guangzhouensis. The sequence continues at coordinate 14,254 of NZ_SDKM01000015.1, read as the reverse complement.
GTTGAGGTCGGGCTCCATCGGCAGCTCACCCGAGAGGTGGTCGCGGACCTGGAGCTCGAGAAGGTTGTCGCGGCGGGTGCCGGACGGAGCGAAAGGATAGAACGTGCCCTGCTTGTAGAGGTAGACCAGGCCCACCTTTCGTCCCGCGCTGTCCTGGAACGTCACGATCGAGCACAGCAGGCCGGACCCGAAGCCCTGCTCCTCCAGCGACGTGTTGACCGTGTGCAGGTCGGTGCAGAGCACGGACATGTCGTCCTGCCGGGCGACCAGCCAGGTGAACCCGAAGTCGTCGACGGTCGACTCGACGTCCGGCCCGTCGTCGTCGGCGTCGAGCAGGGCCACGATCTCGGCCTGCGTGTCGGAGAACGCCGCCCCCTCGGCGGCCCGGAAGCACACCGCACCGACACCGGTCGGCTTCAGCCCGGCCGCGGTCTCCAGCGTGATCGCGGCGCTCGGGATCATGAACAGCGAGTCGAGGTTCGCCGCCTTCGCGGGCGCACGACCACGCAGGGCGTCCCAGAAGCCCACGGCTCAGTCCATCGGGCGGCCGAGCTCGGCGGCGATCCGCGCCAGCTGCTCCAGCCGCTGCTCGAGCGACGGGTGGGTCGAGGTCAGCGTCTTGAAGTCGACGCCCTTGACGGCCGGGGCGATGAAGAACGCGTTCATGGCGCTGGCCGCACGCAGGTCGCGGGTGGGTATCGCCGCCATCTGCCCGCTGATCTTCTGCAGCGCCGAGGCGAGGGCACCTGGCTTCTGGGTCAGGAACGCGCCGGACCGGTCGGCGCACAGCTCGCGGTAGCGCGAGAGCAACCGGGTCAGGAAGAAGCTGATGGCATAGACCACCAGGCTGATCGCCAGCGCCACGAGGTACGCCGGGAAGCCGTTGTTGTTGTTCCGCCGGCCGAGCCCGAGGCCGCCGAACTGGGCGCTCCGGGTGAGCATCGCCGCGATGATTCCCGCCGACGAAGCGACGGTCATCACCAGCACGTCGCGGTGCGCCACGTGCGACAGCTCGTGCGCCAGCACGCCCTCCAGCTCCTCGGCGTCGAGCCGCTGGAGGATGCCGGTGGTCACGCAGACCACCGAACGGTTCGGGGACCGGCCGGTCGCGAACGCGTTGGGGATGTCGCTGTCGGCGATCCCGACCCGCGGCTTGGGCATGTCGGCCAGCGCGCAGAGCCGGTCGATCATGCCGTGCAGCTCGGGGGCCTCCTCCGGGGTCACCTCGCGAGCCCGCATCGCGCGCATGGCGACCTTGTCCGAGGACCACCACTGGTAGAAGGCGATGCCGATGCCGGCGATCCCGATGAAGAACGCAATGTTCTGGAACGTGTACATGAGGGTCACGACCAGCGCGACGAACAGGGCGCCGAGCAGGAACATGACCAGGGTCATGCGGGCGGTGAGGCCACGGTCCTTGAGGAAGCGGGAGTGCGCCATGGCTCAGTCCCGAGCCAGGCGCCGGCAGGCGGTCATGGTCAGCTCTTGCCGTCGGGGTTCTGGGCCTCGGCGTCGCCGGTCTGGGCCTCCACGGACTCGGGCTCGGCGCGCAGGATGTCGCCGCCGTCGGCCGCTGCCTCGATCGCCTCGGGCTGCGAGGCGCCCTTGAGCCGGGCCAGCTCTGCCTCGACGTCGGACTGGGAGCTCATCGCGTCGAGCTCGCGGGCGATGTCGTCGCCACCACCGGGCGAGGTGACGTCGTCGAGCGCGCCGGAGGCGATCAGCTCGTCGATGGCGCCGGCCCGGGCCTGCATCTGGGCGGTCTTGTCCTCCGCCCGCTGGATGGCCTGGCCGACGTCGCCCATCTCGTCACCGATCCCGGACAGGGCCTCGTTGATGCGGGTCTGCGCCTCGGCCGCGGTGTAGGTGGCCTTGATGGTCTCCTTCTTGGTGCGGAAGGCCTCCACCTTGGTCTGCAGCCGCTGCTGGGCGAGGGTGAGCTTCTCCTCCTCGCCCTGCAGCTGGGCGTGCTGCACCTTGAGGTCGTTGACCTGGGACTGCAGGCCGGACTTGCGGGTGAGCGCCTCGCGGGCGAGGTCCTCGCGGTCCATGTCGATGGCCTTCTGGGCCTGGCCCTGGAGCTTGGCCGACTGCTGCTCAAGCTGGTTGATCTGCAGCTCCACGCGCTTGCGGCTGGTCGCCACGTCGGCCACGCCGCGGCGTACCTTCGAGAGCAGCTCCACCTGGCGCTGGTAGCTGTAGTCGAGGGTCTCGCGGGGGTCCTCGGCGCGGTCGAGGGCCTTGTTGGCCTTCGAGCGGAAGATCATCACAAAGCGCTGCCAGAGTCCCATGTGGTGCGGCCCCCTCGGGTCGTGCCGTCGTAGCGACGTGGTGTCCGGTGTTTCCCTGCCTTCACCCTAGGCCCAAACACAAGCCGGAGCGAGGAAGGGCGGGCGGTAGGCTGGGCCCCTGATCCGTCCCGTCGCTCCCCGCTCGTGAGGCCCGTGTTGTTCCGTCGTTCCAAGTCCCCCGTCGTCGACGAGTCCGCCGCCGTCGCCAAGCCCGGCGGCAAGGGCCGCCCGACCCCGACCCGCAAGGAGGCCGAGGCCGCCGCGCGCGAGCGGGCCAAGGTCCCGCGCAGCCGCAAGGAGCTCGCCAGGCAGCAGCGTGACCAGCGCATGCAGTCGAGCCGCCAGACGCGGGAGGCGATGCGCACCGGCGAGGAGAAGCACCTCCCGGCGCGCGACCGGGGTCCGGTCAAGCGGTTCATCCGCGACTTCGTCGACAGCCGGCTCGGGTTCTCCGAGCTGCTGGCGCCGCTGCTGATCCTGATCATGGTCCTCGGGTACGGCGCCGCCGGCAGCGCGGGCGTGACCATGTCGGGCTTCCTGATGCAGACCACGATGCTCCTGGTCATCGCCGACGTCCTCTGGCTGCGGTTCCGGCTGCGCCGCGCGGTGCGCGAGCGGTTCCCCGACGAGTCCCTCAAGGGGGTCACGTTCTACGGCGTGATGCGGGCGATCAACATGCGCTTCCTGCGCATGCCCAAGCCGCAGCGCAAGATCGGCGAGTCGCTCCCCGACACCTACCGCTGAGCCGGCGGTCCCCGCGGTGCTGGTCGGGCTGGTCGCCGCCCTGGTGGCCGCCCTGCTCTTCGGCTGGGCCGCGGTCGACCAGGCCCGCGCCGTGCGGGCCATGCCGGGCCACGAGAACCGGCTCGGCTCGTTCGTGGCCGCAGGGGTGCGTGACCCGTTGCTCCTGCTCGTCGTGGCGGCGTACCTCGGCGGGTTCGTGCTGCACGCGGTCGCGATCTGGCTGCTCCCGCTCTACCTCGCGCAGGCCGCGATCTCGCTCTCGATGCCGTGCACGGCCGTGCTGTCGGCGCACCGGCTGCACGAGCCGCTCGGTGTCGCCCGCTGGGTGGCCGTCGCGGCGGTGACCGGCGGCATCGTGCTGCTCGCCCTCGGCGCCGGGGAGCCCGGTGAGGTGGTCACGCACTGGCCGTTCGCGCTGGCCATGGTCGGCGTCCTGGCCGCGGTCCTCGCCGCGGGCGCCGCCGTACGCCGTCGTCCGGTGCTGCTCGGCGCCGTCGCCGGCTGCGGGTACGCCGGCTCCGCGCTGGCCGTGCGCGGCGTCGGGGCCGAGCTGTCCGGACCGGTCGTGGTGTCCGCTCTCACGGTGCCGGCCCTCGGACTGGTGGCGTTCTGGCTCTACTCGATCGCGCTGGCCCGGACCACGGTCGCCCCGGCCACCGGCGCGCTGATCGTCACCCAGACCTTCGTCCCGGCGCTGGTCGGGATCGCCCTGCTCGGCGACGAGGTGCGGACCGGCTGGGCGGGCGCGGTGCTGGCCGGGCTGGTGCTCAGCGTCGCCGGGGCGGTCGCGCTGAGCAGCGCGGCGGCGGTCTCCGCGGCCGTGCCGGGCGCCGCCGGGGCCGACGACCGCGCCTGACAGGATGGCGATCATGAGCCAGCCCTCCGCCGACGTGTCCGTCCGGGTCGCCTGGGCCGACGACGCCCCCGGGATCGCGGGCGTCCAGGTGCGCGCCTGGCGCGAGGCGTACGCCGACGTGCTCCCGGCCGAGGCGCTGGCCGGCCTCGACGTGGAGCACGTGGCCGCCGCCTGGCGCGACGCCCTGGCGAAGCCCCAGGACGCCCGCAACCGGGTCCTCGTGGCACTGGAGCGCAACCGGGTGGTCGGCTTCGCGGTCACCGGCCCGGCGGGCGACCCCGACTGCGACCCGGTCTCTGACGGCGAGGTCGGGGAGTTCCGGGTCGACCCTGGCGAGCAGCGGAAGGGCCACGGCTCGCGCCTGGTCCAGGCCTGCGCCGACACGCTGGCCGCCGACCGGTTCAGCCGGGCGGTCGCCTGGCTGAGCAGCACCGACGACGCGCTCCGGGAGTTCCTCACCGGCGCCGGCTGGGCCCCTGACGGCGCCCACCGGGAGCTCGACCTGCACGGTGACGGCACCGTGCAGGTCAAGCAGGTGCGGTTGCACACCGCGCTGGCCTGACGAATCACCAGTTCACGTGTGAGACCAGCGCCCTCTCAGCCGACGGAGACGGCGCTCCAGGCGGCGGCGACGGTGTGGTACTGCGTGCTTCCGGCGCCGTAGAGGTCTCGGGCTGCGTTGAGGGTGGCGGTGCGCGCCCCGGCGTGGTCGGTGCTCGAGGTCATGTAGACCGTCAGCGCGCGGTACCAGATCTTCGCGGCAGCGTCGCGGCCGATGCCGGTCACCGTCGAGCCGTTGCAGGTGGGGCTGTTGTAGGACACGCCGTTCAGGGTCGTGGCGCCCGAGCCCTCCGACAGCAGGTAGAAGAAGTGGTTGCCGACGCCCGAGGAGTAGTGCACGTCGTCCTGGCCGACCAGCACCGACCAGCAGTCGTAGGACGCGCCGTCGCTGCTCGGCTTGTCCATCCGGCGGAAGCCCTCGTGGTTCTCGAGGTCGAACTCCTCGCCGATCAGGTAGTCACCCGGGTCGTTGGCGTTGGCGGCGTAGAACTCCACCATCGTGCCGAAGATGTCGGAGGTGGACTCGTTGAGGCCGCCGGACTCCCCGGAGTAGGTGAGGTCGGCGGTGTTCTCGGTGACGCCGTGCGACATCTCGTGGCCGGCCACGTCGAGGGAGGTGAGCGGGCCGTAGTTGGTGCCGTCACCGTCGCCATAGGTCATCTTGGTGCCGTCCCAGAACGCGTTCACGTAGCCGTTGCCGTAGTGGACGCGGTTGAACGAGCCGGTGCCGTTGCCGAAGATGCCGTTCCGGCCGTGGACGTTCTTGTAGTAGTCCCAGGTGACGTTGGTGCCGTACTGGGCGTCCACGCCGGCCGACTCGCGGCTGCTGGTGGAGCCGTTGCCGAAGGAGTTGTCCGGGCTGGTGAACAGGGTGCCGGTCGGGCAGCCGGTGCCGAAGATCTGGCAGGTGATCGGGTCCTCCTTGTTCCCGAGGTCCGTGGTGTAGGTGTTGCCGCGGGTCGGGTCCTTGAGCTGGTACGTCGACCCGCTGAGCGTGAGCTGCAGGGGCACGGTGCCGCCGTACAGCGACTGGCCGGAGCCGTCGACGTTCTGGATCTCCTGCTCGGTGCGGAGGACCTCGCCGGTGCGCGCGTCGACGTACGTCGCGAGGCGCGACGGGGTGCCGTCCTCCTGCACGCCACCGCTGAGCACCTTCCAGGCCAGCCGTGGGATGGCGCGAGTCGCGTCGACGACCAGGACCGCCGAGCCGGAGGTCTTCTGCGCGTCGATCGCACGGTTGACCGGGCTCGGGGCCAGCGCCTCCACCGCGGCAGCCCGGCCGGCGACCGTCGGCACCACGGACAGGTCGAGCGGGGCCTCCAGCGTCTGGGAGACGCCGTCGAGGGCGCCGCCGGCGCTCTGGTGCACCACGAGGTCGCCGCCGACGACCGGGAGACCGTGGTACGTGCGGTTCATCCGCACGTGGGTGCCGCCGTCGCGGTCGACGACGGTGGCGGTCTTCGTGAAGGCCTGACCCGGCGTGGCGCGGGCAGCGACGGGGTGGGCGGCCAGGGCCTCGAGGGCGGTGGCCCGGTCGGCGGACTGCGCCCGGGCGGAGGCGCCGAGGGTGAGACCGGTGGTCGAGGCCGCGGCGACGACGAGCGCGGCGATGGCCCGAGATGAACGCATGGAAGGGGTGTCCTCACTCACGTGGAACCGGGATGGAACCTGCATGAACCTGTCAGGACCGACGATCGATGGGAAGGGACCGCCGACTGCAGGTTCGTGCAATGCGCAAACCTGCAGATCTCCGATGTCAGCCGAGGTCGAGCAGCTCCTCGAGGCCGACGGTGAGCCCGGGGCGGGCGGTGATCTGGCGCAGCCCGGTGAGCACACCGGGCGCGAACGACGCGCGGTCCATCGAGTCGTGGCGGATGGTGAGCGTCTCCCCCGGCCCGCCGAGCACCACCTCCTGGTGGGCGACCATGCCGCGGATCCGCAGGCCGTGTACCCGGACGCCGTCGACGTCGGCACCGCGGGCTCCGTCCAGCGCGGAGGAGGTGGCGTCGGGCATGGGCGCGGAGCCGGCCTCGCGGCGGGCGGCGGCGATGAGCTGCGCCGTACGGCGGGCGGTGCCGGAGGGCGCGTCGGCCTTGTCGGGGTGGTGCAGCTCGACCACCTCGACCGACTCGTAGAACGGCGCCGCGACCGCGGCGAACCGCATCATGAGGATCGCGCCGATCGAGAAGTTCGGGGCGACCAGGACACCGGTGCCGGGGCTGTCGGCGAGCCACCCGCGCAGCCGCTCGAGCCGCTCGTCGTCGAAGCCGGTGGTGCCGACGACGGCGTGGATGCCGTGCCGCACGCAGAACTCCAGGTTGTCCATCACCACGTCGGGGTGGGTGAAGTCGACGACCGCCTCGACCCCGGACTCCACCAGGGTCGCGAGGTCGTCACCGGCATCGATCTGCGCCACCAGGTCCACGTCGTCGGCGGCCTCGACGGCACGGCAGATCTCGCTGCCGACCTTGCCCCGCGCACCCAGCACGCCGACCTTCAACCGCTCGCTCGTCACGGCCTCAAACCTACCGGCCCGCGACGTCGGGGGCGTGGGGGTGACTGACGAACGGGCGCGGGGATGGCACTCTTTCCCCATGGTTCCGCAGACGATCCCGGCCCGGATCCGGTGGGCGGTCGACGTCCTCGACCCGCAACCCGGCGACCAGATCCTCGAGATCGGGTGCGGGCCCGGGTACGCCGCGGAGCTCGTCTGCGAGCGGCTGGACAAGGGCCGGCTGCTGGCGATCGACCGCTCCGAGTCGGGCGTCGACCGCACGAAGCGGCGCTGCGCGGACGCGATCGCGGCCGGCAGGCTGACCGTCCGGCACATCGACCTGGCCACGCTGCGGGTGCCGGTCAAGCGGCTGGACCGGGCGTTCGCGTTCAACGTGAACCTGTTCTGGGTCCGCGACTGCGAGGCCGAGGTGGCGCTGCTGCACGAGCGCATCTCCCCCGGCGGCGCGCTCTACCTCTTCTACGAGGTGACGCCGGTGACCGACGTACCCCTGATCCTCGAGAACGCCTCCGCCGCCCTGATGAAGGCCGGCTTCCGGGTGTCGGTGGTGGAGAGCAAGAAGCCCGCCGTCGTCGGACTGGTCGGCAAGCGCTGACAGAAGGTTTCCATCTTATGATCTCTTGCATTAGGGAATAACCTAATCTACGGTGGGACAAGGCCCGGACCTTCCGGACCATCCGGGGAGGCAGCCATGCGCGCGCTGATCCTGACCGTCGACCAGCGGGGCAGCCGCACCGCCCCCGACCTCGTCGAGCGGGCAGCCGAGCGGTACGCCGCGGGCGCGCTGCTGGCGTTCGAGCGCACGGCGGGCGACGAGATGCAGGCGCTCTACACCGACCCCGCCGCCGCGGTCGCCACCGTCGAGGGGATGCTCCGCGAGGACGCGTGGTACGTCGGCGTCGGCGCCGGCGCCGTCGAGACCCCGCTCCCCGACCACGTCCGGGCCGGCCGGGGCGAGGCCTACGTGCTCGCCCGCGAGGCGGTCACCCGGGCCAAGAACGCTCCGGCGCACCTCGCGGTGGGTGGCCCCGACTATCGTTCCCGGCAGGTCGAGACCGTGCTCTGGCTCTGGGCGGGCGTGCTGCACCGACGCACCGCCAAGGGCTGGGAGGTAGCCGACCTGGTCGCGACCGGCTTGACCCACCAGCAGGTGGCCGACCGGCTGGGCATCACCCAGTCGGCGGTGACCCAGCGCGCCCGGGCAGCGGGGCTGGTCGAGGCCGATCGCGCCCGCACCCTGGCCACCGAGCTCCTGGCCGCCCTGCTCGAGGAGGACTGATGGAACTCGTCGCACCGGTGGTGCTGGCCACCGCGGTGGCGCTCGCCCTGCTGGGCTGGCGGCTGCCCACCCGGGGCCAGGTCCTCGTGGCCGCGGCGATCGGCCTGCTGCTGGGCTTCGCCGCCGTGCTGGCGCTGACCGAGCTCCATGCCGACGACTCCGACAACGTCGGGCTGGTCCTCGCCGGGACGCTCGCGATCCTGGGCGGAGGGGTGGTGACCTCAGCCGTCTTCGGTCTCGTCGACAACGCCTCCCCCGGCAACGGATCGGTCCGCAAGGCGGGCGAGGTGCTCCGGGGCGGCGCCTGGATCGGCGCCCTCGAGCGCTGCGCGGTCTTCGTGACCTTGGTCAGCGGCTGGCCCGAGGGGCTCGCGGTGACGCTGGCGCTCAAGGGGCTCGGCCGCTACCCCGAGCTGCGCACGGAGACCGACGGCGCCGCCGAGCGCTTCATCATCGGCACCTTCACCAGCGTGCTCTGGGCGGTCGCCTGTGCCGGCGCCGCGATCACGATGACCTGAGCGTCACTCGTCCTCGTCGGGCCCGACGATCGCCAGCACCTGCGGCTGGGAGAACAGCTCGTGCGCGAGCTCGCGCACGTCCGCCACGGTAACCGCGTCGACGCGGCGCAGCACCTCGTCGATGCTGAGCAGCTCGTCCTGGACGAGCTCGGCCTTGCCGATCCGTGACATGCGGGAGCCGGAGTCCTCGAGGCCCAGCACGAGACCGCCGCGGACCTGCCCCTTGCCCCGGGCCAGCTCGTCCTCGGCGAGCCCGTCGACCGCGATCTTGCGCAGCTCCTCGCGGACCACCGCCAGGACCTCGTCCAGCTTGGCCGGCAGGCAGCCCACCGACACGCCGACCACCCCGGCGTCGGCGTAGTGGCTGGCGAACGAGAACACCGAGTAGGCCAGGCCGCGGACCTCGCGGACCTCCTGGAACAGCCGCGAGGAGGTGCCGCCGCCGAGCGCGGCGTTGAGCACGCCGAGCGCGAACCGACGCGGATCGGTGCGGGTCATCCCCCGGACGCCGAGGACCAGGTTGACCTGCTCGAGCGGGCGGGTCGTGTGTGCCGCGGCGCCGGGCACGCGGCGGGCCCGGTCGGTCACCACGGCTCGGCGCGGGGCGTCGGTGCCCGCCAGGAAGCCGTTGCGGCCGAACGCCTTCCGGACCTGGCGTACGACGGCCGCGTGGTCGACGTTGCCGGCCACCGCCACGACCATCGAGTGCGGGCGGTAGTGGCTGCGGTAGAACCGGGCGATCTGGTCACGGGTCATCGCGCTGATCGACTCGGTGGTGCCGGCGATCGGACGGCCCAGTGGGGTGTCGCCGAAGGCCGCCTCGGCGAAGAGGTTGTGGACCACGTCGTCGGGGTCGTCGTCGTGCATGGCGATCTCGTCGAGGATCACGTCGCGCTCGGCCTCGACGTCGACGTCGGCGATCAGCGAGCTGGTCACCATGTCGCCGAGCACGTCGACCGCCATCGGCAGGTCCACGTCGAGGACTCGCGCGTGGAAGCAGGTGTACTCCTTGGCGGTGAAGGCGTTGAACTCACCGCCGACCTCGTCGAGCGCCACGCTGATGTCCATCGCGGTGCGCTCACGGGTGCCCTTGAAGAGCAGGTGCTCGAGGAAGTGCGAGCAGCCGTGCAGCGCCGGGGTCTCGTGCCGGGAGCCGACCCCGACCCAGACGCCGACGCTGGCCGAGCGGACGCCGGCCATCTGCTCGGTGACCACGCGCAGGCCGCCGGGCAGGACCGTGCGGCGTACGCGCGAGACGACCTGACCGTCCGGGTCGCGCTCGGTGAGCAGCGTGCGGGTGCTGCCGGTGCGCTGCGGCTCGGCCTGCCGTCGCCCCTTGCGCCGCTCCTTGGGGGAATGCGGCAACCGGCCAGCAGGAACCTGCTGGCCGGTTGCCGATGACGAGGAAGGGATCACGTCAGTTCTCGGAGGAGTCCTCGGAGGCCTCGGCGTCCTCGACCACGGGGACCAGCGACAACTTGCCGCGGTCGTCGATCTCGGCGATCTGCACCTGGACCTTCTGGCCCACGGAGACGACGTCCTCGACGGCGTCGACCCGCTTGCCGCCGGCGAGGGCGCGCAGCTTGCTGATGTGCAGCAGGCCGTCCTTGCCGGGGAGCAGCGAGACGAAGGCACCGAAGTTGGTCGTCTTCACGACCGTGCCGAGGTAGCGCTCGCCGACCTCCGGCATGGTCGGGTTGGCGATCGCGTTGACCGCGGCGCGGGCGGCCTCGGCGGCCTCGCCGTTCGTGGCACCGATGTAGACGGTCCCGTCGTCCTCGATGGACAGCGTGGCGCCGGTGTCGTCCTGGATCTGGTTGATCACCTTGCCCTTGGGGCCGATGACCTCGCCGATCTTGTCGACCGGGACCCGGATGCTGATGATGCGCGGCGCGTGGACCGACATCTCCTCCGGGGTGTCGATGGCCTCGGCCATCACGTCCAGGATCGTCATGCGGGCGTCCCGGGCCTGCTGCAGCGCTTGGGCGAGCACCTCGGCCGGGATGCCGTCCAGCTTGGTGTCGAGCTGGAGGGCGGTGACGAACTCGCGGGTGCCGGCGACCTTGAAGTCCATGTCGCCGAAGGCGTCCTCGGCGCCGAGGATGTCGGTCAGCGCGACGTACTCGGTCCTGCCGTCGATCTCACCGGAGATCAGGCCCATCGCGATACCGGCGACGGGCGCTCGCAGCGGGACACCGGCCTGGAGCAGCGACAGGGTCGAGGCGCACACCGAGCCCATCGAGGTGGAGCCGTTGGAGCCCATCGCCTCGGAGACCTGGCGGATCGCGTAGGGGAACTCCTCGCGGGTCGGCAGGACCGGCATCAGCGCCCGGCCGGCCAGCGCGCCGTGGCCGATCTCGCGACGCTTGGGCGAGCCCACCCGGCCGGTCTCACCGGTGGAGTACGGCGGGAAGTTGTAGTTGTGCAGGTAGCGGCGGCTCGTCTCCGGGGAGAGCGTGTCGAGCTTCTGCTCCATGGTCAGCATGTTCAGGGTGGTGACGCCCAGGATCTGGGTCTCGCCGCGCTCGAACAGCGCCGAGCCGTGCACCCGCGGGATCACGCCGACCTCGGCGTGCAGCGGGCGGATGTCGGCCAGGCCGCGTCCGTCGATGCGGATCTTGTCGCGCAGCACGCGCTCGCGGACCAGCTGCTTGTTCAGCGAGCGGTAGGCGGCGCCGATCTCCTTCTCGCGGCCCTCGAACTGGTCGGCGAGCTTCTCGAGAAGGCCCTCCTTGATGGAGTCGAGCCTCTCCTCGCGCTCCTGCTTGCCGGCGATCGCGAGCGCCTCGGCGGTCTCGGTGCGCACGGCGGACTCGACGGCGGCGTACACGTCGTCCTCGTAGTCGAGGAAGATCGGGAACTCCTGGACGGGCTTCGCGGCCTGCTTGGCCAGCTCCACCTGCGCCTCGACGAGCTGCTTGATGAAGACCTTGGAGGCGTCGAGGCCGCCAGCCACGATCTCCTCGGTCGGCGCCTGGGTGCCGGACTGGACGAGGTGCCAGGTGGACTCGGTGGACTCCGCCTCGACCATCATGATCGCGACGTCGCCGGTGTCGGTGACCCGGCCGGCCACGACCATGTCGAAGACCGCGTCCTCGAGCTGGCTGTGGGTCGGGAAGCCCACCCACTGGCCGTCGATCAGGGCCACGCGGACGCCGCCGACCGGGCCGGAGAACGGCAGGCCGGAGAGCTGGGTGGACATCGAGGCGGCGTTGATCGCAAGCACGTCGTACGGCGTGTCGGGGTCGAGCGCCATGACGGTGATGACGACCTGGACCTCGTTGCGCAGGCCCTTCTTGAAGGTCGGGCGCAGCGGGCGGTCGATCAGGCGGCAGGTGAGGATCGCGTCCTCGGACGGGCGGCCCTCACGACGGAAGAACGAGCCGGGGATGCGGCCCGCGGCGTACATCCGCTCCTCCACGTCGATGGTGAGCGGGAAGAAGTCGAAGTGGTCCTTCGGGTGCTTGCCGGCCGTGGTGGCCGACAGCAGCATGGTCTCGTCGTCGAGGTAGGCGGTCACCGAACCGGCGGCCTGCCGGGCCAGCAGCCCGGTCTCGAACTTGACGGTGCGGGTGCCGAACTTGCCGTTGTCGATCACGGTCTCGACGGCGGAGATGACGGGTCCCTCGTTCAAGGGTTTCCCTTTCTGCTCACGGAGCGATCCGCTCGCCCGCCTCAGCATGAGCCCGGATCCGGGACCGAGGACGGTGACTCGAAGTTCCCGCCCGTCTCGGAGAGGGGCCGGTCTTCGATCGAGGCCCGCAGAGCCGGCGTACCGGTTCTGAGAGCCACTACCGAGGACCGGGCCAGACGATTGCGGGTCGCTCCTGGTGTTGGTGTTGTGCGTTGTCGTTCAGTTGGCGAGCCTAGCGCCGGGAGGCCGGAAAGTCAGACCGGACGCCTGCTCCAAATGCACCGGGAGCGGCCACCGGAGTCGGTGGCCGCTCCGCGGTCACGGTGCGTGCGTCAACGACGCAGGCCGAGGCGCTCGACGATCGAGCGGTAGCGGTCGATGTCGACCTTCTGCAGGTAGTTGAGCAGCCGGCGGCGCTGGCCGACCAGCAGCAGCAGGCCACGACGGCTGTGGTGGTCGTGCTTGTGCTGCTTGAGGTGCTCGGTCAGGTGCGAGATCCGGTGGCTGAGCAGCGCGACCTGCACCTCCGGCGAACCGGTGTCGCCCTCACCCTTGCCGTACTCGGCGATGATCTTCTTCTTGGTCTCCGCATCAGTACCGATGGACATGCGGGCTCCTTCCGATTCTTCCGTTGCGCGGCGCGCCGGGGCCTGTTCACCCGGGCACTCTCGATCCGCGGCCGTTTCACGGCGGTCGTTGCGTGGATGTCGCCCGTTCCGGGCAACCGGGAAAGACTACCAACCGGCCGCCGACCTGCGGAAATCGAGCGTCACAGGGTCGCGCACAGCAGGTCGAGGAACCGTCCGTGGTCGGCGGCCAGGGCCAGCTCCACGGTCGGCGCGGCGGCGGCCAGGTCGTAGGCGGTGGCGCCGTACGTCGCGGGGTCGCTGGTCTCCACCACCACCGACGCCGGCACCGTAGCGACCACGTCGGGGTCGACCAGGCACGCCACCGCGAGCGGGTCGTGCAGCGGGGCGGCCCCGGCAGCGGCCATCGCGGCGTCGCGCTGGTACCACCGGATCCGCTCGCGCACGAACGACGCCGCGGCGTGCGCGGCCGGGGTGTCGGAGGCGGCGATCCGGTCCGCGTCGGCGCGGGTCAGCGGGGCCGAGAACGTGGCGTCCATCCCGACCATGGTCACCCGGCGGAAGCCGGCCGCGAGCACGGTCGCGGCGGCCTCGGGGTCGCACCACACGTTCCGCTCGGCGTACGCCGTGACGCCGGGCTCGCGGTGGGTGCCGCCGAGGACCACCAGCCGGTCGACGCTGTCCACGACCTCGGGGTGCGCGGCGACCGCGGTGGCGAGGTTGGTCAGGGGGCCGGTCAGCACCAGGGTCACCGGGCGGTCCGCGGCGTGCAGAAGGCGCACCAGCCAGGACGCGGCCGGCTCCTTCGCGGGGTGGCGGTGCGTCGCAGGCAGGTCGAGCTCCGGCGCGAGGTCCGCGCGCCCGCTCGGCAGCGGCTCCAGCCGGGGGCGGAACGGCCGGTCCGCGCCGGGGTGCACCGGCACGTCGTACCGCCCGAGCAGGCCGAGCACCCGCAGGGTGTTGTCCGTGGTGTGACGGACGTCGTGGTTGCCCCAGACCGTGGTGACGCCGAGCAGGTCGAGGTCGGGGTGCAGCGCGGCGAGCATGATGGCGACCGCGTCGTCGGTGCCGGTGTCGCAGTCGAGGACCACCGGGATGCCCATGCCCCGACCCTAGTCCCGCCGAGGTGCCCGGAATTGCGTTTCGAGGTGCCCCTACTTGCGATGGGGCGCCCGTACTACCGGTAACACCGGGCACCTCGACCAGCAAGACTGGGCCCGTCGACCAGCAAGACCGGACACCTCGACCAGCAAGACCGGGCACCTCGAC
>NZ_SDKM01000149.1 GCF_004519545.1 Nocardioides guangzhouensis | reverse complement strand
GCATCGTCCTGGTCGACCAGGACCGGTGCCGGGGCTGGCGAATGTGCGTGTCCGGCTGCCCCTACAAGAAGGTCTACTTCAACCATCGCACCGGCAAGGCCGAGAAGTGCACATTCTGCTTCCCGCGCATCGAGGTCGGACTGCCGACCGTCTGCGCGGAGACCTGCGTCGGCAGGCTGCGCTACATCGGCCTGATCCTCTACGACGCCGACCGGGTGCTCGAGGCGGCCTCGGTGGCCGACAACCACGACCTCTACGAGGCCCAGCGCTCGGTGCTGCTGGACCCGAACGACCCCGAGGTCGTTCGCGCCGCCGAGCGTGACGGCATCCCACGGGACTGGATCGACGCCGCCCAACGGTCACCGATCCACGCGCTGATCAACGTCTTCAAGGTCGCGCTGCCGTTGCACCCGGAGTACCGCACGATGCCGATGGT
>NZ_SDKM01000148.1 GCF_004519545.1 Nocardioides guangzhouensis | reverse complement strand
GTCGACCTCGACCATCGTCAGGATCGTCGCGAACCGTTCCGTGGTCGGGAAGACGTTGGTCAGCTCCTGCTCCAGGATGTAGGCGATCATCCCTTGGGTCTGGGCACCGAGCACGTCCAGCGTGGACGGCTCGGCGTCCGTGTAGGCGGCAGCCTGCAGCGCCAGCAGACCGACCTGTGGACCGTTGCCATGGGAGATCACCAGCTCGTGGTCGGCCGCGATCTGCGCCAGCGCCGGGGCCGCCCTCGACACGTTCCGGCGCTGCACGTCCGTCGTCATCGGCTCACCGCGCTGCAACAGGGCATTTCCGCCGAGGGCCACCACCACGCGCATGACGTCGTCCTCAGGATCCCAGTGTGGCGACCATGACGGCCTTGATCGTGTGCAGCCGGTTCTCGGCCTGGTCGAAGACGATCGAGTGCTCCGACTCGAACACGTCGTCCGT
>NZ_SDKM01000147.1 GCF_004519545.1 Nocardioides guangzhouensis | reverse complement strand
GGCGCGGACGACTACGTCACCAAGCCGTTCGCGATGAACGAGCTGATGGCGCGGCTCCGCGCCGCCGTACGCCGGTCCCGCGAGGGCGCCGGCACCGAGCCGGTCGTCGAGGTCGGGGACCTGGTCGTCGACCTGGCCCGCAAGAAGGTCGCACGCTCCGGGAGCGACGTACCCCTGACCCCGACCGAGTGGGCCTTCCTCGAGCTGCTCGCCCGCAACGTCGGCCGCCTGGTCACCCGTGAGCAGGTGCTCCGCGAGGTGTGGGGCCCGGGCTACGAGCGGGAGACGCACTACCTGCGCGTCTACGCCGCCCAGCTGCGCCGCAAGCTCGAGACCGACCCCGCCCACCCTCGCCACCTGCTCACCTCCAGCGGCCTGGGGTACACCCTCGAGCCCTGACCACCGATCGGCAGCACCCCGCTGGTTGAGGAGCGAGCGCCAGCGAG
>NZ_SDKM01000146.1 GCF_004519545.1 Nocardioides guangzhouensis | reverse complement strand
TCGTCTACGGCGTCGCGGGCATCGGCAAGTCTGCACTGCTCAACGCCTTCGCGAGCGGCGTGCGAAGGTCCGGACCCCGGATGTGGTGGATCGACTGCGCAGCCATCGATCCGACGGAGTCGACCTTTCGGGCGGCGCGACGCCGCGGGCTGGCAACCAGGAAGCGCCGACGTCCAGCGCCAGCGGACGCTCACCCACCGGCGCTGGCTCGCCGCCGGCACGGGCGAGAGCCCGAGCGGCGTGCAGGCCGCGGCGCTGCTCGACGTCAAGCGGGACTACTTCCGCCTGCGGCCACACCTGGGTCGGCTCCACCTCGGCGTCCGCGCCCCGCGGCCCTTCCTCGACGCACTGCGCACGCTCGGCTTTCGACCCTCGACGGACTCATCGAGGTCGGCGGCGAACCGTTCCACCCTCGCCGCCCTCGACTTCGGACCGGACTCCGTCGACGGGT
>NZ_SDKM01000145.1 GCF_004519545.1 Nocardioides guangzhouensis | reverse complement strand
CGGCTCTTGTGATTGATCCGTGGGTCATTGCCGGCCGGGTAGGGCGGGTCGGTGGCCGCCGAGGTTGAGCATGGCGAGGGCGATGAGTGCCTGGGGTGAGCGGAACCCGAAGGCGATCCGGGTGATGAGGCGGATCTTGGTGTTGACCGATTCGATGCGGCCGTTGGACAGGCCGTGCTCGATCGCGGCGAGGATCGAGGCCTTGTGCTTGACGATGCGACGTTGGAGCTCGATGAAGGGGGTGATGCGGCATCGACGGGCCCAGCCGATCCAGGTCTCGAGCGCCTGGGGGGCCTCCTCGGTGGGGAGCTGGAAGACCAGTCGTAGGCCTTCCTTGAGCAGGTAGGCGCGGTGCAGCCGGGGGTCGTTCTTGGCGATCCAGTCCAGCTTCGCGGCGTGTCGTGGGGTGAGGTTCTCGGGGTTCTTCCATAGCGCCCAGCGGGCACGTTTC
>NZ_SDKM01000144.1 GCF_004519545.1 Nocardioides guangzhouensis | reverse complement strand
GGAACACCTGCGGCGCCTACATCTCCGGCGTCCTCGGCGTCTCCACCGCGGCGTACTTCCCGTACTGCTTCTTCAACCTGCTGAGCCCGGTCCTCGACGTCGCCTACGGCTACCTGGGCTTCAAGGTCCCCAAGGCGACGCGGCCGTGGGGGGACACCGAGCAGATCGAGGTCATCGACGGCAACCCCGAACCTCCCGACGAGAGGAGAACCCCGTGAGCGACCAGGCCACCACCGCCCCGCCCGAGAACCGACCCAGGTTCCGGCTGCCCTCGGCCTACACCATCCTGTTCGCGCTGATCGTGGTCATGGCGATCGCCACTTGGATCATCCCCGCCGGGGCCTACAAGCTCGACAAGGAAGGCGCTCCGATCCCGGGCTCCTACCACGAGGTGGCGGGCGACCCGCAGCGGATCCTGATCGACTCGCTGACCGCCCCGATCAACGGCCTCTACGGGATCGAGGACGCCG
>NZ_SDKM01000143.1 GCF_004519545.1 Nocardioides guangzhouensis | reverse complement strand
GCAGGTGCTTGAGGAAGTACTCGTTGCCCTTGCCCGACGAGCCGAGCAGGTTGGCCCGCCAGATCGCTAGTACCCGCGGGAAGTTCTCGGGCGAGTCCGGGTCCTCCGCGGCGAACCGAAGCTCCCCCGACTTGAGCTGGTCCACGACGTGCTCGGCGACGGGACGACCGGCCTTGGCCGCCTCGTCGGCGAGGTCGAGCGGGTTGCGGTCGAAGGTGGGGTAGGACGGCATCCAGCCCATCCGCGCGCTCTTGGCGATCACGTCGGCGGTGCTCATCCCGGCCAGCAGGCCGGCACCGGTCTTCGCCGAGACCGTGTCCGCGCCGAACGTGTCGTAGCGGAACTGGTCGGTGTGCAGGTACCAGTACGCGGTGTGGATCATCTGCCGCGGCGGCCGCTTCCAGTCCAGGCCGAACGCGAGCTGCGCCCACCCGGTGACCGGGCGGCACTTCTCCTGCCCGACGTAGTGC
>NZ_SDKM01000142.1 GCF_004519545.1 Nocardioides guangzhouensis | reverse complement strand
GCCGGCCCGGACCAAGGAGGTCGCTGTGCAGATCCTGATCGTGAACTTCAGCCTTGACGGACTCTCCGAGGAGGAATTCGCGAGCTCGTGCGACGTGCTCGCTCCTGCCTTCGCCGCGGTCCCGGGACTCGCATCAAAGGTGTGGCTCGCCGACCGCGCCGAGGGGATCTTCGGCGGTGTATACACGTTCGAGTCCGCGAGGGCCGTCGACGACTTCCTCCAATCGGACCTGTTCGCCGGAGTCGGCTCGACACCCGGTCTCGTGAACATCTCGGTCCGTCGGTTCGGCGTGCTCGACGGACCCACCCGGGTCACCCGTGGGTTGGCGCAGCCCGCGGGCGTATGAGGCGGGCACCCTTGTCGCGATGAGCGACGACGTCACGCTGAAGGGGCGGGAGCGCGAGCTTGCGTCCCTTCGACGCGTCCTCGACGCGAACGGACCGCGTGTGGCGTTCGTCTACGGCGTCGCGG
>NZ_SDKM01000141.1 GCF_004519545.1 Nocardioides guangzhouensis | reverse complement strand
GGAACACCTGCGGCGCCTACATCTCCGGCGTGCTCGGTGTCTCGACCGCCGCCTACTTCCCGTTCGCATTCTTCAACCTGCTCAGTCCCCTCCTGGACATCACCTACGGGTACCTCGGGTTCAAGGTCCCGAAGGCCACGAGGGACTGGGAGGACGAGGCCACCACCGCCACCCTCCAGCAGGTCCAGGGCCGAGAGGAGCCTCGCCATGAGTGACCAGACCGCACCGCCGCCCCCCGCTGCTCCCGCGGCGGGGCCACGGTTCCGGCTGCCGTCGGCGTACACCATCCTGTTCGCGCTCATCGTGGTCATGGCCATCGCCACCTGGATCATCCCCGCCGGGGCCTACCAGCTCGACAAGGAAGGCGCCCCGATCCCGGGCACCTACCACGAGGTGGCCGGTGACCCGCAGCGCATCCTCATCGACTCGCTGACCGCCCCAATCAACGGCCTCTACGGGATCGAGGACGCCG
>NZ_SDKM01000140.1 GCF_004519545.1 Nocardioides guangzhouensis | reverse complement strand
TCGCCTACGGATCGGGAGGGCTCGGCGTCGCGATCGCCATGCTGGCCATCGTGCTGCTGGCCAACAACACCATCCAGAACCTGATCGAGCCGTTCGCCTTCGGCAGTCGCCTGCACCTGCACCCGCTCGCGGTTCTCCTCACCGTCACGACGGCAACGATGCTCTTCGGCGTGATGGGGGCGATCCTCGCTGCGCCGCTGACCTCGGCGGCCGTGAACGGGTACCAGCAGCTGCGCACTCGAGAAGCGGGCGTCCGCGGAGCTTCTGGAAGCTGAGCCGCGAGGGACTGTCGTCCGGGGAGTACCAGCCCGCGGGTCAGGATGCCTCGTGCGTGGCCTCCGGAGCTTCGGACGAAGGCGTCCGGGTGGGGCTCGGACTGGCACTCGCAGTTTCAGGCTGCCGAGCCGACGAGCTCCTGCTACGCAACCTCACCCCCCGCAGCCAGGACGCCGCTCTGCAGGGCGACCGCGGTGGCCTTGTCGACGGTGCCGGTCACCG
>NZ_SDKM01000014.1 GCF_004519545.1 Nocardioides guangzhouensis | reverse complement strand
TGACCGACTGGGCGGGGCCGGCCTCGGCCACCGGCGGCTGGTTCGATCCAGCGCCTGCCGCGCCCCTCACCGCGACCAGGACCGCCTGGTGCTGGCCGGCCGGGCCGGTGTAGCTGGCTCCGGAGGCCGTCTGCGTGCCTGCTACCGCGGCCTGGCGGTAGGCGACGGTGCTGCAGTCCCTGTCCTGCGCCTCCGTGAAGCCGGTGGGTGGGGTGTGCTGGGAGGCCGGCTCGTCGTTGCGGCCGAACCAGGCGAGCAGCGGCGCGGTCGTCGTCGACACGCTGACGCTCGGGAAGGTGGTGGCCGAGGCGGCGCTGGCCTGGTTGATGGCCTCGATCGGATCTCCGGTGGAGGGGCCGCCGGAGACCGCGATGGCGTGGCCGGAGGACCAGCGGCCGCCGCTCCACGTGAACTGGTAGCTGCCGGTGTCGGCGGCGGTCAGGCGCTTCCAGTAGATCCGGACGGTGTCGGTGCCACCGGTGTAGGTGGCCTTCAGCGTGAACCCGGCGGGGGCGGTGATCGCCGGAGCGCCGCCCCAGGTCGCGATGGACGCCACGACGATGTCGCCGGCGGCGGCACCGGACGGCACCGGAACGTTGGCGGCGGTGGCATAGGCGTCGTCGCCGGTCGAGGAGCTCGAGCGGAAGGTCGGCGTCCCCTCCGGTGGTGGAGCGGTGACGCTGACAGTCACGGTGTCCGGAGGTGAGGTGAACTGTCCGTCGTTCACGGTGAGCTGGAAGGTCAGGTTCGCTGCGGTGGCCGGCGCGGTGAAGGTGGGCTTCGCCGCGGTGGCGCTGGAGAGGGTGACGGCCGGCCCGGCGGTCTGGGTCCACTGGTAGGTCAACGGGTCGTTGTTGACGTCACTGCTGCCGGTGCCGTCGAGGGTGACGGTCGACCCGGTGGCCACCGACTGCGCCGGGCCGGCTTCGGCGACGGGAGGTTGGGGCCCGGGCGGGGGCATGACCTCGCGCACCGTCTTGATCACGGTCCCGTTCGCAGAGCGCGGCTGCAGCCAGTCGAGGAACTCGTCGATCTCCTCGTCGATCGGGGAGTAGAACTCGTGCATCACGTACACGATCCACTTCTTCCCCGACGACGCCTCCGCCGCCAGCACGTCGTTCTTCAGCGCCTGGAGTCCTTCCGACCCGTCCAGGCTGTCGCGGACGATGCGGACGGCATACGGGTCGGCCGGGGGAGCGGTCTCCCCCCGGAAGGTGTCGATGGTCCGGGCCGACGAGTAGCCGGCGTCCTGGACCATCTGCTGCTCAGGGGGGCCGTAGTACCCGACCGGGTAGGCGAACGAGACCGGCCGCGGGAAGCCTTGGGCCTGCAGGGCGGTGACGTCCGCCTGGATCTCCTGCCGTGCGGTCGTCTCGCTCACCTCGGTGAGCTCGGTGTGGTGAGCGGTGTGCCCCGCGATCTCGTGGCCTGCGTCTGCGATGTCATGCAGCTGCGACCAGCTCATGATGCCGTTCGTTCCCATGAGGCCGCTGTTCACGTAGAACGTGGCCTTGGCGCCATGGGCGGCAAAGATCGGGAGCATCGGGTACTGGCTGGCACGCGCGTCGTCGAACGTGAAAGTCACGATGACGTGGTCCTCGACCGCCTCGGCCGGGGCGGAGGAGAGACCGACGAAGAACCCGCCGAGAACCACTCCCGCCAGCAGCCCGGACAGTCCGCGCCTCAACGACGTGTTCCACTCGAAATTGCGCACCAGCTGCTCCCCCGTGCCCCTCGTGAGACGAAACCCGAGGCACCGCGTGTCCCCCCGGTCACCTGACGCTCGGCTCGTCTGTCGGCTGGACCCTCATGGTGCGGGTTGTGCCCAGTCCGGTCCAGCCCTGGTGGGGGTGGTCTACCGAGAACTGGGATGGAACTGGGGTCGCCGGAACCGGGCGAGCCACGTCAGGGGTAGCCCGGACGCGGCATCGCCGGCTGGGACGGCGGGGTGGCTGTGGTCCGGCGGCCGGTCAGGCCGGCGCCCAGCACAGCGCGTAGTGGCGCCCGGACTCCCACTGGGCCTTCGTCGGCAGCTCGAATCCCCAGTCGAAGCTGAGTGCGTCGTCGGCACGGCTGCGGGCCGTGTCCCTGCACCCCTCCTCCACCGCGGCCGGTGCCTTGGTCGGATGCGCCGTGCCCGGGATGTCGACGGTGTCCACGGCCTGCCACGAGTGCTTCTCGGCGCAGATCACCCGCTCGAACCCCTTGGTCCCCGGTTCGGCGGTCCCGCAGATGCCGTACGTCGCGAGCCCGTCCTCGCGGTCCAGCGCGCCCTTCAGGGACCCGCGCAGCGTGGCGAGCCGTCCCTCCGACTCCACCGCGATCACGTCGCAACGGAACCACGACTGGCCCTGGTCCGACTGCTCCACGGTCGGGCTGAACCAGACGGTGGAGAGCATGCTGAGCCGCCGAGCCCGCTCGTCCCCGCCGACGTACGCGGCGAACTTCTCCGGGCAGGTCCGCGCGAGCTGCTCGCGGACCCGGGTGGAGTCGACGGCGACGAGATGCCCGTCGACGAGCGTGTCGAGCTCGCCGACGTGGAAGGTGCGGGCGGTGAACTCTCCCGAGCAGGGAACCGGCTTGCGGTGGGTGGTCGGCGCCACCGCGTCGTCGTACGCGAGCCGGTAGCAGCGGTCGTTCCCGGGCTTCCGTGCCGGCGTGGCCGGCGTGGGCGTGGACTCGGGGGCCGCCGTGGAGCTGCTCGGGTCCGCCTCGGGCTTGCCGCCGTCGTCCTGGCACCCGGCCAGCAGCGCGACGCCCAGGCCGGCGGCCAGGAGGGCGTCGAGGAGTCGTCGGGTCACTGGTTCGTCTTGGCCCAGCAGACCGAGCGACGGTTGCCCGCTGCCCACTCGGCCTCGTGGAACCAGGTGTAGGCGAAGTCGTAGTCGACCGGGTAGTTCATCCAGGCGCCCACGGAGTCGGAGCAGAACTCCCGGGTCTTGACCTCGACCATGCGGTCGCCGGGGTACGAGTCGCCCTCGAGCCCGACCTTGATCGTGGTCACCGCGCGCCAGGTGTGCCTGAGGTTGCACGGGATCTTCACGTTGCCGGACACCGACGGCCCCTTGACGCAGACCATCCACTTGTCGGGCGGGCTGCCGAGCAGCAGGCCCTTGGCGGTGCGCGGGAGCAGCACGAAGTCGCGGGACTGCTCGGCGCCGCCGACCACGTCGCAGCGGTACCACCGGGCACCCTTCTCCCACGCCTTCTCCGACGGGCGGAACCACGCCCAGCTGAGGACGGTGCGCATCACCAGCGACTCGTCGGCGCCGAGGAAGTCCTCGAACTCCTGCGAGCAGGTGCGGTAGGCGAAGCGCGCGAGCTCGGCGTCGTCGTACGATGCGTCCTCGAACTGGCTGGGCAGCTCGCCGACGGCGTACGTCTCGGCGGTGTGCCGCTCCGTGCACTCCACGGTCCGGCTCGCGTTGTCGGGCCGGCCGACGTCGTCCGGGGTGAGCTGGCGGCAGGCGCCGAGCTCGGGCTGCTCGACCGAGTCGACCTGGTCCGGGTCCGCGTCCGGGTCGGCCCCGCCGTCCCCGCAGCCGGCGGCGAGCAGCAGGCAGGACGCCGTCAGCGCGATCGCACGCAGCAGCGTTCGTCCTCGGGGCACGGAACAGTCCTTCAGGTCTCGGGGCGTCGCGATCGTACCTTCCGTCCCTGGCCGGCCCACCCCGCCCCCTCGGACCCGTCCGGGGTCAGCAGCCGGCGACCAGCGCCCCGAGCGTGCCGCCGAGCTCGTACGCCGCCTCCGTGTGCTCGTCGGTGACCTCGCCGAGCACCTCCAGCACGTCGTACGACTGCTTCCAGCCGAGGGCCTGGACGATCGACTGCACGGAGCGGACGGCGCCGGTGAGGTCGTAGCGGCCGTGGACGTAGAGGCCGTACGGCCGGCCCTTGGTGACCCCCTCGCTCGGGTCGGCGGCGCCGCTGGGGTCGAGCGCCCCGCCGACCTGGAGGAACGTCGAGTCGAAGAAGTGCTTGAGCGCCCCGCTCATGTAGCCGAAGTTGGCGGTGGTCCCGAGCAGGTACCCGTCCGCGGCCAGCACGTCGTCGGCGGACGCCTCCAGCGCCGGCCGGACCACGACGTCCACGCCCTCGAGGGCGTCGTCGTTCGCCCCCGCCACCACCGCGTCGGTGAGTGACCGCAGGGAGCGGGTGGGGGAGTGGTGCACGATCAGCAGCGTGGCCATGCGCCCGAGGCTAGTCCGAGCGCGCCGGGCAGGACCGCCCCGCGGCCCGTACCGTCAGCCTGAGCGCCTGCCGGGCCGCGCGGTGCGCGCCGGCGGTGGCCCGGACCACGAGCCTTCCGGTCCCCGCCCGGACCGGGGTGCCGTGCAGCCGGCCGCCCGCGTCCAGCCGGACACCGTCCGGCGGGCGTCCTCCGACCACCGACCAGGCGAACGGTCCGACCGCCCCGCTGGCCACGAGCCGGGCCGAGTACGCCGTGCAGGCCAGGCCCACCGGCAGCTCGTGGGTGAGGACCCGCGCTCGCGGCGGGGGTGGAGGCAGGGGCGCCGGTCGGGCCAACAGCTGCGACCAGCCGGGTGCGGGTCGTGCGGCCGCCCGTTCGACGGCCGGGCTCGGTCCCGGCCCGACGACGACCGTCGACCAGGCGAGGGCGGCCAGGCACACGAGGACCACGCCGGCCACCACCTGGCCCTCCGGCGCCTCGCCGGGCGACCGACGTACCCCCATGGGTCGAGTATCCGCAGACCGGGTCTGCAGCGACCTCGGGTCGGACCCCGGGCGGGACCCCAGACAGCGTGGGGGCCTTCGACGGGGTCGGGCGGGTCAGCGGGCCCTGGTGGACCGGAGGACCAGCAGCCAGTCGTTGGCGCGGTCCCCGTGGGGCACGGTGCGCGAGTACCGCGCTCGGGCCCGCGTTGCGACGCTCTTGCCGTTGACCGGGTTCACCCACCGGGCGGTGTAGCCCGGCCCCATCTTCGACTGGGCGATCGTGATCGGACGTCTGGCGTCCGGCAGGTAGATCACCGCCAGCTTCCCGTCCGTCGTCCGGGCTCCCGTGACGTAGGTCCCTCCCCGGTCACCCGGCAGGTACTCGTTCCGAGCACTGCCCCTGGTGCCGCGGCCAGCCGTGATGAAGGACGAGGAGAAGTCCGGCCGCAAACGGTGCCATCCGGGCAGTCGGGCGAACACCCGCCTGATCGCCGAGACCTGCCGTGCCCCGGGAGAGGTGAGGGCCGCGTTGGTCGGGGACCGGTCCCAGACCCGCTCGGAGCCGTAGAACTCGCCCGGGGAGCCAGAGGTGAGCGCCCACGCCGCCATCGACCGCAGGTAGCGGTTGGTCACGTCCGGGTAGTCCTCGTAGTGCGTCTCCCCCATGAGCGCCGGGATGTGGCGGCCGCCGGGCGTGGTCTGCCGATATGCCCGTTGCACCATGGCGTACGTGACGGCGTAGGAGTACACGAAGTTGAAGCGGACGCGACGTGCCCAGTACCGCGAGTCGAGAGAGGTGTCCTGAGGCTGGAACTGGATCGTGGACGGGCGGTCGCGCCGGGTCACCGACGCGATCCCGGCGAGGACGGCGCTGAAGCGCGGGTCCTCGGGGCCGTCGATGAAGTAGTCACCGCCCACCGCCCAGAAGACGTTCGGGTGACGGTCCATGCGCCTCCCGACGGCGACGCCGTACCTGCGTGCGGTGGTGGTTCCCCACTCCTTCCCGAGCCCGTTGTAGGCGTCGGTGCCCGCCCAGCCGTCGAGGGGATAGGCCATGACGGAGATGTTCAGCGATGCGGCCTTCCGCATGAAGTGATCGACGCGGTCCCAGTACCTGTCGTTCAGCCGGGCCGGGTTCCCGGCAACGAACGGCCGGACTCCGTCGTACGTGGCGCCGGAGTCGGCGGGGCCCCCGTTCGCCGTGTTGCCGAGCAGACTGACCAGGACCGTGTTGAAGCCCTGTCGGGCCCGGATGGACAGGTAGCTGTCCATCCGTGAGCGGGAGGCGTTGACGAGGAGAGCCCACGGCGAGTCACCCTTGATCAGGATCGGGCGGCCCCGCTGGTCGACGAAGTAGCGACCGTTGCGGCTGACTCTGGTCACGAAGCGCTTCACGGGAACCCGTGCTTGCGCCGCTCCCCGGGTTGACGCGTGGTCAGGCTCGGTCGGAGTGCCGCTGCGGGCAACACCCGCCGCAGGGTCGCTGCCCGGCGTACCGGCGCACGCCGCTGCGGAGGCGCTGAAGCACAGCCCGACGGTGAGGAGCCACACCAACCAGTGGGACCGGGCTCGCGGTCCGGCCGGGCTCCTGAACAGGACCGAGATGGCGCACCCCCGTGTGACTTCGTGCCGCGCCCGCCGGGCGGGAACGACGGCGGGCAATCGTCTCCGAGTATGGGACCGCTTCGGCCACGGGTCAGGGACTTCGACCCCGGGAAGGACCCCAGTCCGGGTCCCTGCCCGTTCGGGCCACCTCCGCGTCGTCCCGACGGGCTACCCGCGCACGTCCCGAGACCGGCGCGCGCCGACTCGCCGTGGACGAGGAGCACGTGTCCTTCGTGCTCCACGACGACGCCGCCCGCGTGCCCCGCTACCCCAACCGCGTCCGGGCACCCTGGTGCTCGGCCACCAGGCGGCAGCCGAGCCGCTCGTTGACCGCGATCATGTGGTGGTTGTCGGTCGCGTTCCAGGTGTCGGTGGCCGCGACCTCGGGGCGCTCGTCGGTGATCCAGCGCAGCATGTCGGCCTTCATCAACAGTCCGAGCCGGTGGCCGCGATGGGCGCGGACCACGCTGGTGTCCTCCTGGAAGCCGACCGTCGGCAGGAACTCGTCCACGCAGAGCAGGGACATCCCCGCCCAGGCGCCGGTGCCGCGGTGCCGGGCGAGCACCCGGTAGGTCGTCTGGCGGCGGGCGGCCATCGCGGCGTCGTACCGGCGCACCCGGTCGGCGGTCCACACGTCCGGCTCGTCGTCCGGATCCTCCAGCGGTGCGTCGTTGATCGCGTCGTGGACGGCGACCAGGTCCTCGAGCCGCTCGTCGGGGGCCGGACCGGCCATCCGGACCAGCTCGTAGTCGCCCGCGTGCGCCGCCGCCTCGTCGTACAGCCGTTCCCAGGTGGAGCGTGGCGTGCCGTGCAGGTCCAGCCGACGGACCGCCATTCGCGGCACCCCGCCGACGGTCCACCCGTGGTGGCCGAGGAACGCCAGCCCCGGGCCGGTGGTGAACGCGCCACTCAGGAGCCGGGTCCGGCCACAGGCGCGGGCCAGGTCCACGCAGGCCTCCAGCAGCGCGCTTCCCACGCCCCGGCGCCGGTGGTCGGGGTGCACGTGGCCCCGGGGCATCGCCGCGTCGGTGTTCTCCTCCCACGGGAGGTTCATCTCGGCGTACCCGAGCATCCGGCCGGCGTCGTTGCGTGCCACGAACACCGCACCGACCGGCCGGCCGTCGCTGGTGTGCTGCAGGAACAGCAGCCGGGTCGGCCCGATGGGCGCAGGCAGCACCACGCCGTCGGCCTCGCGGGAGGCGCTCACGACCGCGGCCATCTCGTCGGCGGTGTCGAGGTCGCAGGTCATCGGGTCGAGGGGGGTGATCTGCACGAGGCGTGAGACTACGGTCCCGCGGGCCGGAGACGCACGCTAGATTGGGTCACGTCATGACGCGTCAGCTCCTTCTTCGGTGCCGCAGCGGGGCCTGATCAGGCCGGACCCCTCGCTGCGGAGAGCGTGCTGCGCCCGGCTCCCGATCCATCTGGCGAGGACCCTCCCATGACCCACCTGAGCAACACGCACAACGACCAGCGCGGCAGCGGCATGCCGATCGCCCGCTACCGCCCGTTCCCGCCGGTCGACCTGCCCGACCGGACCTGGCCGTCGGCGACCATCACCCACGCCCCGCGCTGGCTGTCGACCGACCTCCGCGACGGCAACCAGGCGCTCATCGACCCGATGACCCCGGCCCGGAAGATGACCATGTTCGACCTGCTGGTCCGCATGGGCTACAAGGAGATCGAGGTCGGCTTCCCGTCCGCCTCCGAGACCGACTTCGCGTTCGTCCGCCAGCTCATCGAGCAGGACCGGATCCCCGACGACGTCACGATCTCCGTGCTCACCCAGGCCCGCGAGGACCTGATCGAGCGCAGCGTGCAGTCGCTGGTCGGCGTACCCCGCGCCAACATCCACCTCTACAACGCGCTGGCCCCGCTGTTCCGCCGCGTGGTCTTCCACGCGGGCAGGGACGAGATCAAGGACATCGCGGTCCGCGGCACCCAGCTGGTCATGAAGCACACCGAGAACTACCTCGACGCGACCGTGATCGGCTACGAGTACAGCCCCGAGATCTTCACCGGCACCGAGCTGCCGTTCAGCGTCGAGGTCTGCGAGGCGGTCAGCGACGTGTGGCAGCCCGACGACGGCCGCGAGATCATCCTCAACCTGCCGGCCACCGTCGAGATGGCCACCCCGAACGTCTACGCCGACCAGATCGAGTGGTTCTCCCGCCAGCTGACCCGGCGCGAGCACACCGCGATCAGCCTGCACCCGCACAACGACCGCGGTACGGCGGTCGCGGCGACCGAGCTGGCGATGATGGCCGGAGCCGACCGGGTCGAGGGCTGCCTGTTCGGGCACGGCGAGCGCACCGGCAACGTGTGCCTGGTGACCCTGGGCATGAACCTCTTCAGCCAGGGCATCGACCCGATGATCGACTTCTCCGACATCGACGAGGTGCGCCGCACAGTGGAGTACTGCACCCAGCTGCCGGTGCACCCGCGGCACCCCTACGCCGGCGACCTCGTCTACACGGCGTTCTCCGGCTCCCACCAGGACGCGATCAAGAAGGGCCTGGAGGACCTCGACAAGCAGGCCTCCGACCAGGGCGTCCCGGTCTCCGACCTGCCGTGGGAGGCGCCGTACCTCCCGATCGACCCGAAGGACGTCGGCCGCACCTACGAGGCGGTCATCCGGGTCAACAGCCAGTCCGGCAAGGGCGGCGTCGCGTACATCCTCAAGGCCGAGCACAAGCTCGATCTGCCACGCCGCGCACAGATCGAGTTCAGCCGGGTGGTCCAGCACCGCACCGACACCGAGGGCGGCGAGATGGCGCCCGAGGAGATCTGGTCGGTGTTCTCCGCGGAGTACCTCCACCGCGAGACCCCGCTGAAGCTCAACTCGGTGCACACCTCGTCGGCCGCCGGGGAGAAGGACCGGCTCTCGGTCAACGTCTACGTCGAGGGCGAGCTCCAGACGCTCACCGGTGAGGGCAACGGCCCGATCGCGGCGTTCGTCGACGCCATCAACGGGCTCCCGCAGGACTTCGACGTCCGGGTGCTCGACTACCACGAGCACGCGCTGTCGGCCGGCGGCGACGCCATCGCGGCGGCGTACGTCGAGTGCGCGGTGGGGGACCAGGTGCTCTGGGGTGTCGGCCTGGACGCCAACATCGTCACCGCCTCCCTCAAGGCCGTGATCAGCGCCGTCAACCGCGCCTGACCGGGGTTGCCGGGAACCGTCATGCGGCCGCAATTGCAGCCGCATGACGGGGAATCGGCGGCCGGTGCTGTCGTGAGGCCGCAATTGCAGCCGTACGACACGGATTGGTCGTGCTCGACTCGTCGCGGGGCTGCAATTGCAGCCGGATTGCAGATTTCCGGCCCCGGACCATGTGATGCGGCCGCAATTGCGGGGTCACGACAGCACCCGGGTCAGGTCGCGCTGAACTCCGGCCGCGAGGGGTGCCGCAGCAGCGGCAGCCGGACGGTGAAGGTGGTGCCGGCGAGGTGTCCGGAGCGTACGTCGATCCGGCCGCCGTGCGCGGCCACGATCGAGGCGATGATCGACAGGCCGAGGCCGGTGCCCTGGATCGCGCGGTCCTGGGCGGTGGAGGAGCGGAAGAACTTCGAGAACAGCTCCTTCTGCTCCTCCTCGGGGATGCCGATCCCGGTGTCGGTGACCTCGAGGCGGGCCTCGCCGTCGACGGTCGAGAGCCGGCAGGTGATGGAGCCGCCGTCCTCGGTGAACTTCACGGCGTTGGAGAGCAGGTTCATGAGCACCCGGTCGAGGTGTCCCTCGTCGCCGATCACGGTGATCTCGTCGTCGGGCACCTCGAACCGCACGCCGAGGTGGCGGCTGGCGAGCATGGGGCGCATCGCCTCCTCGCCCGCGGCGACCAGCTTGCCGAGGTCGACGGCGTTGCGCTCCCACGCGGTGTTGCCGGACTCGAGCCCGGCGAGCGTCAGCAGGTCGCCGGCGATGCCGATGAGCCGTTCGCCGTTGCGGGCGATCGCGTCGAGCAGCGGCAGCTGCTCGGGCAACGGGTCGCCGGCCGAGCCGTCGCGGAGCATCTCGGTGTACCCCACGATGCTCGTGGTGGGAGTGCGCAGCTCGTGGCTGACGGTGGAGACGAACTCGTTCTTCGCCGCGTCGAGCTGGCGCAGCCGCTCCACGCCCTGCCGCTCCTTCTCGAGAGCGGCCACCAGCATCTCCTGGCTGCGTCGCTGGTCGGTCACGTCCCGGCCGACGCAGAGGTAGCCGATCTTCTTGCCGACGACGTTCTCGACGACGCTGATCGTGGTCGACACCGCCACCGGCCGGCCGTCGGCGCGCACCCAGGTCCAGTCGCGGGTCTGCGGCGCGCTGCCCCTGTCGACGTCCTGCACGAGGGCCTCGAACGGCGACGCGGCGCCCTGGCGCTGCACCCACTGGGCGAGCTGGTCGGGGTCGATGAACTCGGAGATCTTGCGACCCATGACCTGGTCGGCGTCGCGGCCGAGGATCTGCTGGGCGCCCCTGTTGAACAGGGTGATCCGGCCCTGGTCGTCGAGCCCGACCAGCGCGGTCGCGATCGTGGACTCGAGGAGGTGCCGGATCATGCCGGAGGTGGTGCGCTCGCCGGTCACGTCGACCCCGGTCATGACGGCGTAGATCGGGGTGCCGGACTCGTCGCGGACCAGGTCGTTGTTCCAGACGATGCGGAGCCGGTCGCCGGAGGCGGTGGCGATGTCGGCCTCGCGGCTGCCGGGGATCTGCGAGCCGTCGCCGCCCTCGAACATCCGCTGCACGGTGCCGACCCGCTCCGGGAGCGTGAAGCCCTCCCACAGCGGGCGCCCGACGATCTGGTCCTCGAGGAACCCGGTCAGCCGGAACGTCGCGGGGTTGGCGCGCAGGATCGTGCCCTCGAGGTCGGAGACGAGGATGATCGCGTTGGTGGTGTCGAGCGTGATGTTCGTGAGCTCCCGCTCGGTGGTCAGCCGGGAGAGCAGCTGGGCCCGCTGGGCGACCGCGAGCGAGAGCGGCAGGCACATGAGCGCGGCGCAGACGAGGTAGCTCTGCACGAGCGCCCCGGCCATCGCGGGGTCGATGGACTCCGACCGCTCGCCGACCGCGAACGGGCCGCCGCCGCGCGCCGTGAGGAACGTCGTGAGCACGCCGAGCGCCAGGAGCTGGCCGCTGACCACGACCGTGCCGAAGCGGAGGCCGGCCCAGATCAGCAGCGGCAGCGGCAGGAACACCAGTGCCAGCGGCTGCTCCGGCCAGAAGACGGCCAGCGTGGCCACCGTGAGCAGCGCCGACTGGAGCACCAGCTCCGAGCGGTGCGCCACCGTCGTGCGCTCGTTCCAGATGAGTGCGAGCGGGACGATCACCAGGGTCGAGGCGAGGTGCGACGGGGTCACTGTCCGGACCGCCTCCCACGCGTCACCGCCGGTGACCGCGACCGACAGGCCGATGCCGACGCCGACGGTCACCGCGCCGAGCACGCAGGCCACGACCAGGCGGAAGAAGTCGTCCGGGGACTCGAAGCGGGGCTTGTCGTGCGGTCGGCGGCGCAGGAACGCGCCCGCGACGAGCGCCTCCGCGGCGTTGCTGATCCCGAACAGCAGCGACAGCTCCGGGCTGCGGCCCGCGGTGAGGTTCGCGAGCCCGCTGGAGACCGCGATGCCCGCGACCAGCGTCGGCCACCACGAGCGGGGGCTGAGGACGATGAGCACGACCGAGACGCCGGCGGCCGGCCACCAGGTCGCCACCGAGCTGCTCTCGGGCGCGAAGTAGACCGCCGAGATGCCGCAGACGTAGACCAGGGCCAGGAGCGCTGCGGCCCACAGGACGCGCCGGCGCGGCTGGACAGTCATGGACGCCAGTCTGTCAGCCCGCCTCGGCGATCGGGCGGGTTCGGACCGGATCAGGAACGACGAGTCTCCAGATCGGGAAGGGCCATCCAGTCGCAGAGCTCCTCCGCGCCCGGCCGGATCGGCTCGGACTGGCCGGTCGCGACGAAGCCGTAGCGCTCGTAGACCGCACGGGCGCGGTCGTTCCCGCGGGCGACCTCGAGCACCACTCGGTGCCCGGCGGCCGTCGCGGAGCGCACCACGAGGTCGAGCACGCTGCTGGCCAGCCCGAGCCCGCGGTACGCCGGATCGGTCCACATCGCGACCACCTGCATGAAGCCCGGCCGGAACTCGAAGGCGCCACCGAGAGCCGCCGGGGTGCCGTCGAACGCCCCGATCACCGACAGCCCGGACAGCCGTTCCCGCCAGGTCTCCTCGCCGAACACCTGCTCCCGGGCGAAGGTGGAGCCGAACGCGTCCGGGTCGGCGGCCAGCGAGCGCAGCCGGAGGTCCCGCCAGGCCTCCCAGTCGTCGGGCCCGGCGCGGCGCACGGACACGCGCGGGTCAGCCATCGAGGCCCTCCAGGATGCATCCGGTGGCGATTCGCTCGAAGCCGATCGCCCGGTAGATGGACGTGGCCTCGTGGGAGGCCGCGGTGAGGAACACCGTGCGCACGCCACGTGCCCGGCACTCGTCGCGCAGCGCCGCGGTGATCGCGGTGCCGATGCCCTGCCCGCGGGCGGAGCCGATCACCGAGATGCCCATCAGCTCGGCGACGTCGCCCCGCGGCGACGCACTGCCGCCGCCGACCACCGCGCCCCGCCCGTCGTACGCCGCGACCATGACCAGGTTGCCCTCGTCGATCAGGTGCGGCCGCGCCCCGAGGCTGCCCGGCTCCACCGTGTCCGTGCCCTGGAAACCGGCGCCGACCGCGCCGACCACCATCGCCAGGTCCGCGCTGTCGCTGCGCAGGACCTCGCACCGGCCGGGCGCGCCGTTGCGACCGGGAAGGTCACGGTCGGAGGTCATCAGCGGCACCACCTCGACCTCGGCGTCGGGGAGCGCCTCCCGGACCGCCGCCAGCAGGGAGGGGGTGGTCTCGTGCACCCACTCGACGGCCCGCGGGACGCCGAGCTCCTGCTGGCGCGCGAGCACCCGGCGTACGTCGTCGGCCGTGATGTCGTCCGCGAGCCCCAGCCGGGGCCGTGCGTAGAACTGCCAGCCGGTGGAGCCGTCCGCGACGAACAGCGTGAACGGGCCGACCTCCTCAGTCGTGGCGGCCACGCGCGGGACCGTGTCGTAGTAGTGCTCGATGCGCTCCAGCTGCTGCATGCGACCAGCCTTCCAGCCGCGCGAGGGCCCGAGCCACTAGATTTCGGTGCATGTCGGGACGACAGCTGGTGTCCGAGCGGATCGGGCAGTTCTTCATCGGGGAGGACCGCCTGGAGTACACCGAGTACGGCGGCGGCGAGGCCTGGGTGGTCCTGCTGCACGGGCAGCTCATGCCGCGCCGCATGCAGCAGCCGCTGGCGCGGGCCCTGGCCGCCGAGGGCCTGCACGTGGTCACCCTGGACCTGCTCGGGCACGGGCGGTCCGACCGTCCTGCCGACCCGCTGGTCTACTCGATGAGCGCGTTCGGCGAGCAGGTGATGGCGCTGCTCGACCACCTCGGCGTCGACGAGGCGGTCATCGGCGGCACCTCGCTCGGCGCCAACGTCTCGCTGGAGGCGTTCATGCACGCCCCCGACCGGGTCCGCGGCCTGATCGTGGAGATGCCGGTGCTCGACAACGCCCTCGAGGCCGGGCTGGTGGTGTTCGGCCCGATGATGCTGTGCGCCCGGTACCTGCCGTTCACGGTCCGGGCGCTACGCGCGGTCACCCGGCCCATCCCGCGCGGCCTGGTGCCGTTCTGGGCGGGGATCGCGCTCGACACGTTCGACCAGCAGCCGGCCTCCATGGCCGCGGTGCTGCACGGGATCGTGTTCGGGCGGATCGCGCCGCCGTCCCGGGCCCGCCGCGCGATCGACGTGCCGACCCTCGTGGTCGGGCACCCCAAGGACCCGATCCACCCGGCGGCGGACGCGGCGATGCTGGCCGAGGAGGTCCCCGGCGCCCGGTTCGTGCAGGCGCAGAGCATCCTCGAGTGGCGGGTGCGCCCCGAACGGCTGGACGCGATCACCGCCGAGTTCGCCCGTGAGTGCTGGCACGACCGGCTCGGCCACCGCCGCGTCGGGTCCTGATCACGGCCCCGCACGGGGCAGAATGAAGGGGTGCCCCTCTACCGTGCCGAGGCGGTCGTGCTGCGCACCCACAAGCTGGGGGAGGCCGACCGCATCATCACCCTGCTGACCCGGTCGCAGGGGCTGGTGCGCGCCGTCGCGAAGGGCGTGCGCCGTACGTCGTCGCGCTGGGGCTCGCGGCTCGAGCCGTTCACCCACGTCGACCTCCAGCTGGCCGAGGGACGCAACCTCGACGTGATCACGCAGGCGGAGACGATCGACCCGTTCTCGGCCGGGCTGGGCGCCGACTACGAGGCCTACACCGCCGGCACCGCGATGCTCGAGACCGCCGAGCGGCTGATCGCGGAGGAGCGGCAGCCGTCCGTGCAGCAGTTCCTGCTGCTGGTCGGCGGCCTGCGCGCGCTGACCTCCGACGAGCACGGCGCCGGGCAGGTGCTCGACTCCTACCTGCTGCGCTCGCTCGCGGTGGCCGGCTACGCCCCGTCGTTCGACGCGTGCGCGCGGTGCGGCACCGAGGGGCCGCACCGTTGGTTCAACCCGTCGGCGGGCGGGGTGCTGTGTGCGTCCTGCCGCCTCCCGGGCTCGGCCACCCCGTCTGCCGAGACCGTGGTCCTGCTGGGGGCGCTGCTGGCCGGCGACTGGCCGGTGGTCGACGCCGCCGAGCCACGGCACCTGCGTGAGGCGACCGGACTGGTCGCGGCGTACCTCCAGTGGCACCTCGAGCGCGGCCTGCGCTCGCTGGCCTACGTCCAGCGCTGAGCGCCGGCCGGGGTCAGTGCGGGACCGCGTCCCGGGCGATCCAGAGGTCCATCGTGTCGTTGAACCGCTGCAGCGCGCGCAGGAACTGGCCCCGCTCCTCGTCGGTCCAGTCGACGAGGATCGCGTCGAGCATCCGCCGGCGGTGCGCGCGGGCCGTCTCGACCGTGTGCGTGCCGTGCGCGGTCAGGTAGAGCAGCGTCGCCCGCCGGTCCAGCGGGTCGCTGGCCTTCTCCACCAGCCCGATGCGCTCGACGGCCTGCACCTGGCGGGTGATCGTCGACGGGTCGAGCCGGAAGGCGGTGGCGATGCTGCCGAGACGTTGCGGCCCCTCGTCGGCGAGCAGGCACAAGATGGCGTACGCCGACCGCTCGAGCTCGATCTCGCCCGAGGACGTCTGCACGTGGATCGCGTTGGTGCGTCGCAGGAGCTTGAAGAGCTGCTGCTCGATCTGGTCGTTGTCCAACCCGTTTCACCCCCTCCCCAGAGCAGTGATGCTCGAAGCATAGGACCGCCGGGCTCTCGTAGTCTGGGAATCGTGACTCGTCAACCACGGCCTCCGCGGCCCCATCCCTCCGGTGCCGTCCCGCCGCCGGTCCCGCGCACCCTGGTGCCGCGCCACGTGGCCGTCGTCATGGACGGCAACGGCCGCTGGGCCAAGGAGCGCGGGCTCCCGCGGACCGCGGGGCACGAGCAGGGAGAGCACTCGCTCTTCGACGTGGTCGAGGGAGCGATCGAGATCGGCGTCAAGGCGATCTCCGCCTACGCGTTCTCCACGGAGAACTGGACACGCTCCCCGGACGAGGTGCGCTTCCTCATGGGCTTCAACCGCGACGTGATCCGCCGCCGCCGCGACGAGATGCACGAGCTCGGCGTGCGGGTCCGGTGGGCCGGCCGGACCCCGCGGCTGTGGCGGTCGGTGATCAAGGAGCTGCAGGCCGCCGAGGAGATGACGAAGCACAACAAGGTGCTGACCCTGACCATGTGCGTCAACTACGGGGGCCGGGCCGAGCTCGCCGACGCGGCCCGCGCGATCGCGCGCGAGGCCGCGGCCGGGCGGCTGGACCCGGAGAAGGTGACCGAGAAGGTGTTCGCGAAGCACCTCTACGTGCCCGAGCTCGCCGACGCCGACCTGGTCTGGCGCACGTCGGGCGAGCAGCGGCTGTCCAACTTCGTGCTGTGGCAGGCGGCGTACTCCGAGCTCGTGTTCTCCGACGTGCTCTGGCCCGACGTCGACCGGCGGCACCTCTGGGACGCGATAGACCAGTACGCCCGGCGTGACCGGCGCTACGGTGGTGCTGTCCCGAACTCCTGACACCTCGGGAACCAGGCGGGCGCCTCGCGGGTCGTTCCTTCTCAAGGACGGCCGAGGGAGGTGCGATGAGCGAGGAGATCCTGTCCCGTCAGCCACGACGGGTGGCGGACCAGCAGTCCGACGCACTCCGCGACGTGTTCGAGGGGTCGTACCGACGACTGGTGGTGCAGCTGTACGCCGTCACCGGCGACAGCGTGGAGGCGGAGGACCTGGTCCAGGAGGCGTTCGTGCGGGCGGTGGCCGCCGGCCACCGGTTCCTCAGGGCGGACAACCCCGAGGCCTGGCTGCGCACGGTCGCGATCAACCTGCACCGCAACCGCTGGCGCAAGCTGCGCAACTACTCGCGGATCCGGCACCGGATCGAGGAGCCGCGCGACCTGGCCGGCCTCGAGGAGCACGTGGTCGTGGTGAACGCGTTGCGATCGCTGCCGGCGGAGCAGCGCGAGGTGATCGCGCTGCACCACCTGGCGGACCTGAGCGTCACCGAAGTGGCCGAGGTCCTCGGCTGCAAGGAAGGGACGGTCAAGTCCCGGCTCAAGCGAGGGCGTGACGCGCTCGCCAAGGTGCTGGGCCCGTGGGAAGGGGGATCCGATGAGTGAGCAGCGGCTCAAGGACTTCGCCTCGGAGGCCGAGCACCTGGTGCAGGCCCCCGAGCTGGACGACCTCGTCGGGCGCGGGCGCGACCTGCGGCGGCTGCGGCTGACCGTGGTCGCCGCCGCGGCGGTGCTCGTGACGGTCGCCGGCGGCATCCTCGCCTCCGTCGACCACGACGACCAGACGGGTCCGCCAGCCCAGACGCCGGACGACGTCGTGCCGCGGGCCGGCAAGCAGTTGCTGACGGCCGATGAGGAGCTGGAGGCCGGAGAGCAGCGTTTCTACGTTCCGTCGGTGTTCGGCGACGACCGGGTCTGGTTACGCGCTCCCGGCTCGGGCTGGGAGTGGTGGGGCGAGGGTGCCGTGAAGTGGCAGTCGGACGACACAGTCCCGGCCGGGCAGGCCGAGCCGTATGTCCGCTACACGATCCTGCCCCTCGAGCAGGTGATGGCGGGGCGTCCATGTGACCCCAGCCACGCGAACAGCCGATGGAAGGACGTCGGAGACGACCCGACGACCGCCGCGGAGAAGATCGGCACCATCCCCGGCCTGCGACTGGTCCAGGCACCCGAGAGGACGGAGCGCTTCGGTGTCCAGGTCGTGCACGTCGGCGTCGCGCTCCGGACACCCTGCCCCAACAAGTCGGATCGGAACCTGTTCATGGGTAACGGGAGCGTGATCTGGGGGTCGCCCCCCGGTGACTACGACGTGTGGATCGCGAAGCTGTCGAGCGGCGGCTTGGTCATGATCGCCGCGGACCACCACCCGGACGTGGCCAAGTCGTACCGCGAGCAGCTCGAGGCGCTGCTGGACAGCACCCGCATCGACGACGGGGCGGACTGACCACGGGACGGACTAGCGACAGGCCGGGCAGGTGCCGAAGATCTCGAGGGTGTGGCTGATGTCGGCGTACCCGTGCTCCGAGGCGATCGACCGGGTCCACCGCTCGACGGTGGGCCCCTCGACCTCGACGGTGGCGCCGCAGGACCGGCAGACCAGGTGGTGGTGGTGCGTCGCCGAGCAGCGACGGTAGATCGCCTCGCCGTCCTCGGTGCGCAGCATGTCCACCTCGCCGACCTCGGACAGCTTCTGCAGCGTGCGGTAGACCGTGGCCAGGCCGACGTTGCTGCCGGCCCGGCCGATCAGCTCGTGGATCTCCTGGGCGCTGCGGAAGTCGTCGAAGGCGGCCAGCGCCTCGACCACCGCGGTCCGCTGCTTCGTGGGGCGCAGCGGCTGGGCCTCGCCCCGCTCAGTGCTCGTCATAGTGACCTCCGTGCGCCGCGTGGCGGTGGCCGTCGTGGATGTAGTCGACGTGGTCGCCGTGCTCGACCGCCGGGTGCCCGCAGTCGTCGCCGTGCACGTGCGGGTGCTCGTCGGTGACCTCGTGCCCGAGCGGTGGCTCGGCGACGAACGGGGTCCGCAGCCGGGCCCGCCGGCGCAGCACCGCGCCGATCGGCCAGGTCACCGCGAACCCGGCCAGCGCGAGCAGCACGATCGTGGGACCGGGCGCGACCCGCCACTGGTACGACGCGAACGCGCTCACCACGAGCCCGCCCAACGAGGCCGCCACGCCGAGGCCCATGGCCAGCGCGAGCGTCGTGCGGAACGACCGGGTGACCTGCTGCGCGGTGGCCACCGGCACCACCATCAGCGCCGAGACCAGCAGCAGCCCCACCGTGCGCATCGCGACCGTCACGGTCACCGCGGCCAGCACCGCGACCAGCACGTTGTAGGCCTGCACGTTGAGACCGGCGACCCGCGCGAACTCCTGGTCCTGGGCCACCGCGAACAGCTGCGGCATCAGGCCGACGCAGATCACCACGACCAGTGTCGCGAGCGCCATCGTCGCCCACACGTCGCTGACCGAGATCGACGTGATCGACCCGAACAGGAACTCCTGCAGCCGCGCCGCGCTCTGGCCGGCGATCCCGGTGATCAGCACGCCGCCGGCGATGCCGCCGTAGAACAGCAGCGCCAGCGCGACGTCGCCGTTGGTGTGCCCCTGCACCCGGATCACCTCGACCAGCACCGCGCCCAGCACCGCGACCACGATCGCGGTCCAGGTGGGGGAGGAGCCGGTGAGCAGGCCGAGCGCGACACCGGTCACCGCAACGTGCCCGAGCCCGTCGCCCATGAGGGCCAGCCGGCGCTGGACGAGGTAGGTGCCGACCGTCGGGGCGGCCAGGCCCGTGAACACCGCGGCCAGCATCGCCCGGATCATGAAGTCGTAGCCGAGGATGTCCATCAGGCCCTCCCGTCCGGCCGGCCGGACCCGTTGCCGGTGCCGAGGCCGCTCGCGGTGCCGCCGACCCCGCCGTCCAGGGGTGCCGCGACGTGCGGGGCGTGGTCGTGCCGCGGCGCCTCGTGGTGGTGGTGGCTGTGCGACTCGAGGAACAGCGGGTGGTGCACGGCGTCGTCGGCCAGCGGCGCCCCGTCGTAGGCCAGCCGTCCGTCGCGCATCACCAGCGCCCGGTCCACCAGCGGGGCCAGGGGACCGAGGTCGTGGGCGACCAGGACGATCGTCGCGCCGCGGTCCTTGAGCACCCCGAGGGCCCGGGCCAGCGCCTCCTGGTTGGGCAGGTCCACGCCGGCGGTCGGCTCGTCGAGGAACAGCAGCTCCGGCTCACCGGCCAGCGCCCGGGCGATCAGCACCCGCTGCTGCTGGCCGCCGGAGAGCGCGGTCACGCCGTCGCGGGCCCGGTCGGCCAGCCCGACCACCTCGAGGGCGGCGCGGATCGCGGCCCGGTCGGGGCCGAGCAGCGGTCGCAGCCAGCGGCGGCGGGTGAGCCGACCCGAGGCGACGACCTCCCAGACCGAGGCGGGTACGCCGGACGCGGCAGTGGCGCGCTGCGGGACGAAGCCGATCCGCTGCCACTGGTGGAAACCGTCGAGGTCCTCGCCGAACAGGTGGACCGAACCCGCCGTCAGCGGGCGGAGCCCGGTCATGGCGCGGACCAGGGTGGACTTGCCGGAGCCGTTGGCTCCCATGAGCGCCACGAACTCGCCCTGCCGCACCTCCATCGAGATGCCGCGCAGCACCGGTCGGCCGGCGATCGCGACCGCCGCTCCGTCGACCGTGACCACGGTGGGGGACGTCATCGACATCCGTTCGCCCTCTCGAGCTCGCGCAGGTTGCGCCGCATCAGGGAAAGGTAGTCCTCGTCGGCGGTCTGGTCACTCAGTCCCTCGATCGGGTCGAGCACCGCCACCTCCACGCCGAGGTCGCCGGCCAGGGTGTCGACGGTCTTGCGGCTGACCAGGGTCTCGGCGAAGACGGTGGTGATGCCCTCGGCCTCGACCAGGTCGTGCAGGCGGGCCAGGTCGGCAGGCGTCGGCTCGGCGTCGGGGGAGAGGCCCACGACCGGCTCGATGTGCAGCCCGTAGTGGGCGAGGTAGCCGAACGCGTCGTGGTTGACGACCACCGTGTCCCGCTCGCAGTCGGCCAGCCCCGCGGCGTACTCCCGGTCCAGGCGCTCGAGGTCGGCCCGCAGGTCGGCGGCGTTGGCCCGGACCTGGTCGGCCCGGCCCGGGTCGAGCCCGGCCAGCTCGTCGGCGACCGCGTCGCCGACGTCGGCGAGAAGCAGCGGGTCGAGCCAGAAGTGCGGGTCGAGGTCGCCGTGGTCGTGGCCGTCGTCGGCGGAGTGCTCCTCGTCGGTGTGCTCGTCGGTGTGGTCGTCGGTGTGCCCGTCCTCGTGGTCGTGCTCGGCGAACGGCCGCAGGTCGACGACGTCGGTCACGTCCAGCACCGCCCCCTGGGCGTTCTGCTCGATCGCGGCGTCCACGGCCGGCTGGAATCCCTGCTCGTGGATGACCAGGCCGGCGTCCTCGACCGCGGCGGTCTCCCGGATCGAGAGCTCGAGGTCGTGCGGCTCGCTGCCCGGCTGGGTGAGGTTGACGACGTCGAACCCGTTGCCGGCCACCCGCTCGGCCACCCACGCCAGCGGGTAGAACGCGGCCACCACTGTGTGGTCGTCCGCGGGCTCGCTGGTCAGGGCGCTGCAGCCGCCCAGCAGCACGGCGGCGGCCGGCACCAGTGCCAGGCGGGCACGGAGCGACGTTGACATGAGAACGATTCTCAGGTCAGTTGAGAATCATTGTCAACTCGTCCTGCCGCCGGGTCGTGCGCACTCGGTTTCGAGTCGCTCGCTGGCGCTCGCTCCTCGACCAGCGGGCGGCGCTCGCTCGTCAACCAGCGGGCGGCGCCCGCTCCTCAACCAGCGGGCGCGCGGCTTAGGGTGGCGGTCGTGCTGGTGGTGAACAGGTTCCGGGTCGCCGAGGACGCCGCGGTCGGCTTCCGGGCCGACCTCGAGGCGGCGCACGGATTGCTGGCCGGGCGGCCCGGCTACCTCGACGGGCACGTCGGCCGCAACGTGGACGACCCGGAGCTCTGGGTGCTGACCACGCGGTGGGAGAGCGTCGGCGCCTACCGCCGCGCGCTGTCGTCGTACGACGTCAAGGTGGGCGCCGTTCCGCTGCTGAGCCGGGCCCTCGACGAGCCCAGCGCCTTCGAGGCGGTGCTGCCGGGCGAGCCCGTGAACACGGCCGACCCGCGCGTCACCTGAGCACCCTGCACCCCACCCGCACCGGTCCCGGTCTCCCGGTGACGCGGGTGGTAGCGCCCCGCCCACCCGTCCGAGATGTCCGAATATGCCCCGGCCGGGGCATGGTGTCCGGACGGTCGTGCCGGAATGCTTGTCGCGTGCCCTTCGGGGCGCAGGGCAGGACGAGGGAGCGTTCGTAGCGGGGGACGGGCGTACTGCTCGCCGCCGTCCTCGCGGCGGGGGCACTGACCGGAGCGGCGGGGGACGACGCAGCCGGCGGCGCCGCCGAGGACGGCGGCCCACCTCGCTCCCGGTGAGTCCGGGACCCACCCCGAGCACACGATCCTGTGGCGGCGCTCGTTAGGCTGATCCTTCGACCACCTGACCGGCAGCCAGCCGGCCGACCCAGGAGTGATCTTCGTGGCCAAGCCGCCCCCCTCGACCGTGGACAACGTCGTCTCCCTCGCGAAGCGGAGGGGTTTCGTCTTCCCCTGCGGCGAGATCTACGGCGGCACCCGATCGGCCTGGGACTACGGCCCGCTCGGCGTCGAGCTCAAGGAGAACATCAAGCGCCAGTGGTGGCGCTCGATGGTCACCATGCGCGACGACATGGTCGGCCTCGACTCCAGCATCATCCTGCCCCGTCAGGTGTGGGAGGCCAGCGGTCACGTCGACACCTTCACCGACCCGCTCACCGAGTGCCAGTCCTGTCACAAGAGGTTCCGGGCGGACCACCTCCAGGAGGAGTTCGCCGAGAAGAAGGGCATCGAGGACCCCGACGACGTCGACCTCGCCAGCGTGGCCTGCCCCAACTGCGGCACCCGCGGCGCGTGGACCGAGCCGCGCCAGTTCTCCGGCCTGCTCAAGACCTACCTCGGCGTGATCGAGGACGAGACCGGCCTGCACTACCTGCGCCCCGAGACCGCCCAGGGCATCTTCGTCAACTTCGCGAACGTGGTGACCTCGAGCCGCCAGAAGCCGCCGTTCGGCATCGCCCAGATCGGCAAGAGCTTCCGCAACGAGATCACGCCGGGCAACTTCATCTTCCGCACCCGCGAGTTCGAGCAGATGGAGATGGAGTTCTTCGTCAAGCCGGGCGAGGACAAGGAGTGGCACCAGTACTGGATCGACGAGCGCACCCGCTGGTACGTCGACCTGGGCATCGACCCGGACAACCTGCGTCACTACGAGCACCCCCAGGAGAAGCTGAGCCACTACTCGACGCGCACCGTCGACATCGAGTACCGCTTCCGGTTCTCCGGCTCTGAGTGGGGCGAGCTCGAGGGCATCGCGAACCGCACCGACTTCGACCTGACCACGCACGCCAAGCACTCCGGCCAGGACCTCTCCTACTTCGACCAGGCCAACAACGAGCGCTACGTGCCCTACGTCATCGAGCCCGCGGCCGGCCTCTCGCGCAGCCTGATGACCTTCCTCGTCGACGCGTACCACGAGGACGAGGCGCCGAACACCAAGGGCGGCGTCGACAAGCGCACCGTGCTCCGACTCGACCCGCGCCTGTCGCCGGTGAAGGTCGCGGTGCTGCCGCTGTCCCGCAACGCGGACCTGTCCCCGAAGGCCAAGGCCCTCGCGACCGAGCTGCGCTCGGCCGGCTGGAACGTCGACTTCGACGACTCCGGCGCGATCGGTCGCCGCTACCGCCGCCAGGACGAGATCGGCACGCCGTACTGCGTCACGGTCGACTTCGACACCCTCGACGACAACGCGGTCACCGTCCGCGAGCGAGACACGATGCAGCAGGAGCGGATCGGCCTCGACGGCATCTCCGCGTACTTCGCGACGCGTCTCGTCGGCTGCTGAGCGCGTCGCCCCGACCTGTGGAGACCGGTATGCACAATGGCCGCATGACGACGCTCGCCCGCCTCGCCCCGCTCGCCCTCGTCGCTGCGCTCGCCCTGAGCGGCTGCGGCGGGGACGACAGCGGCGAGGGGTCCGGCAGCTCGACCACCGCCGGCGGCGACTCGACCATCTCGACCAACGGCCCGGACGGCGACGGCAGCCAGACCCCCCAGCCGGGTGCCGAGCTCGCCCTCGGTGACTCGGCCCCGCTCACCTGGTCGCCGAAGCAGGGCCTGGAGGGGGAGGTCGACGTCAGCGTGGACCGCCTGGACCGGGCGACGATGAAGGACTTCTCCGCGTTCAAGCTCGACCGCGCGATGAAGCGTTCCACGCCGTACTACGTGCACGTGACGGTGAAGAACACCGGCACCTCCAACCTGTCCGGCGTCGAGCTGCCGATCTTCCTCGACAACGGCTCCGACGTGCTCTTCCCGGCGGCGCGGATCACCAGCTCGTTCAGGCCGTGCCCCAGCCAGCCGTTGCCCAGGCAGTTCACCGAGGGCAAGCGCGCCCAGCAGTGCCTGGTGTTCCTCGCCGCGGAGAAGACCAGGCTCCAGGCGATCGCGATGCGGCCGACCGAGGACACCGAGCCGATCACCTGGACCGGCAAGATCACGCGGCCGGCGCAGGCGAAGCAGAAGGTCGCCGCGAAGGGCTGAGCGCTCCGGCTCGGACCAGCTGCTCGACGGTCGGGAGTTCCCCCATCTGCGTCCCTCCGGTCGGTCGGCTCGCCTAGTGTGCACGAGTGGCCGCGGCTCCGGAGCAGATCTACCGCTACCCACGGTCGTCGACGGTCGTCGTCGAGCCCGCGGGCACCGAGGTCGCGCTCGCGACGAGCGGTGGCGTGACGTCGCGCGGACCGGCCGCGCACCCGGTGTTCTTCGACGGCTTCCTCGGCCATCCCGAGCAGTCCGCTGCCGCGCTGCTCGCGGTCGCGAAGGTGGCCCGGACCCGCTTCTACACACCGCCCGGCATGGTCGCCGCCATCCTCCGCGCGGCCGACCCGGTGGTCACCAGCAACGGCGACCGGCTGCGTTTCGAGTCGTTCTCGGCGTGCTGCGGCGTCTACGCACGGTACGACGTGCTGCCGGGCGCCCTCGACGGTCCCGCGATCGACACGGGCACCACCAACGTCGACTTCAACCCGCCGATGCGCCGGGCGCTGGCGACGGTCGGCGGTCTCGACCCGGTCCACCTGCGGGTCGGCGAGGACGTCGAGGTCACCACGATGGAGGCAACCGTCGTCGAGCGGAAGGTGCCGCTGCCCGAGCGGTGGCTCAAGGGCTTCGTCGAGGTGCAGCTGGTGGCCGCCGTCTCGACCCCCGCGTTCGAGGTGCCGGCAGCCGAGGCTCGTCGGTTCCTGCGGTCCCTGCCCGCCACCGCCGGACGCAAGCCCCTGTGGGTGGTGCCGGCCGGCCGCGGACTGCGCCTGACCAGCCGGCCGAACCCTTCCGGGGTCAGCCTCTCCGGCACCGACCGGCTCAAGCCGCTC
Source organism: Nocardioides guangzhouensis (assembly GCF_004519545.1). Lineage (GTDB taxonomy): Bacteria > Actinomycetota > Actinomycetes > Propionibacteriales > Nocardioidaceae > Nocardioides > Nocardioides guangzhouensis. Next base: position 98,907 of record NZ_SDKM01000014.1, on the reverse strand, counting down.
GAGCCGCTGCTCCGGTTCGCGCGTGCACTGCGTGCCTACGCCGCGCCGTACGACCCCCTGGGGGCTGGGGGGATCTGGGAGCTCGACCTCGACGACGCCCGTCTGGTCGTCGGGCTCAGCCCCGACCTCAGCCGCGGCTTCTCCGGGGAGGGTGGCGTGCTCTGGGACCTCGCCGACGACGCGACCGAGGAGGATGCCGACGTGGTCAGCGCCCTGCTGGCCTTCGAGCCCCGCATCGACGTGGCCCGACTGGCCGTCGAGGCCGGGCTCGCCGAGGACCGGGTCCGCCGGGCGCTGGGCCGGCTGGGCGCCGCGGGGCGCGTGGGCTTCGACGCGGCCGACTCGGCGTACTTCCACCGCGAGCTGCCCTACGACGCCGAGCGCCTGGCCGCCATGCACCCACGGCTGCGTGACGCCCGGGCACTGGTGGAGGCCGGAGCGGTGCGGCTCGACGGGAGCACCGGCTACGTCACCAGCGGTGGCACCGAGCACGTGGTGCGCCGGACGCCCGAGGGGGACCGGTGCACGTGCCCCTGGTTCGGCCGTCACCGGGCCAGCCGCGGGCCCTGCAAGCACGCACTGGCCGTGGATCTCGAACGACGGGGGACCTGACATGGACGCCGACGAGCTGATCGCGATGTTCGGCTCGGAGCACCGGCACACGCTGGTGGACCGGCTGGCCCCGCTGACCGAGGTGGAGCGCAAGAAGCTGGCGCCCGCCGTGCGTGCGTGGGGCAAGGAGAACTACCCGGACCGCACATCTCGTGCCGGCTTCTTCCTGGCCGCACTCGGCACCCTGGGTGGGCCCCGGCAGGTGGCCACGGCGTTCTCGTTCTTCTGGGGACCTGACCACGGGCAGGTCGACCTCGCGATCCGGGTGCTGCGCGACCGGCAGCCGCACTGGCTGCCGGAGCTCCCCGACGCGCTGCTCGCCGAGTCCTCCAACTGGCCGCTGGTCCGCGCCCTGGTCCGCGAGGGCCTGGCCGCCCGCCCGGCCGAGTCCGCCGACTACCTGCTGCACCTGGTGCACGGCGTCCGCGCGGATCCGCGCTGGGACGCGACCGAGACCACCCGGCAGTGCCTCGAGCGGGATCCGGGGCTCCTCGAGCACGAGCTGTGGGACCTGCTCGCGCTCGAGACCGCGGGTCGGCGGCTCGCCTACCAGGACTCGTGGCTGCAGAAGCCGTGGACCCCGCCCGGGCGACCGGCGGAGGCGCGCCGCGAGCCGACGCCGGAACGCACCTGGCGGCACGGGCTCGCGGCGCTGGCGAACGACGGTGTCATCGACCGGAGCCGCTTGCTCGACGCCGCCCTCGCGGCCCCCTTGCAGGACTGGGCCGCCGTCGACATCGCGTGGTACGTCGGGCTGCTGGGCGAGCTGGACCCCACCGACGACGAGGTGCTCGCCAGGCAGCAGGTCTGGTGCCGACTCCTCACGGTCGACCACGGGCCGTCCGTGAAGCTGGCGCAGAAGCGGCTCCTCGGTCTCGTCGACCGTCTCGATGTCGACCCGCTGCTGGAGGCCAGCCGGGCGACGCTGGCCCGGCCCGACAAGTCCAGCGTCGCGGCGCAGCTGCGCCTCCTGGCCGCGGTGGCGAGGGCCCACCCGGCCGCCGCGGTCGGCGACGCCGCAGCGGTGGCGCTCGACCACCCGCGGACCGACGTGCGGGAGCAGGCGATGGCCCTGCTCGCCGGCATCGCCCCCGACCTGGCCTCCGACCTGGCCCCAGGCATGGTGGACGCCGCGCCGTTCACTGCCCCGGCTCCGGTTCTGCCGCCGGAGCCGGAACGGGTGGTCCCGGTCGCGGACCCCGACGAGCTCACGGAGCTCTTCCTCCAGCTCATCGAGGAGGCCGACGACCCGATCGCCGTGGAGCGCCTCCTCGACGGCGCCCTCCGGTTCGCCACCCAGCGGCCGGCCGCCGCCGAGGTGCTCCTGCGACGAGTCGACGACGAGCACTACGGCGCGCTCCTTCAGGTCCTGTGCGCGCTGGCCAGCGCCTGGCTGAGCGATGACCGCAGCGCTGCCCGCCGGGGCGCGAACCTCTTCCTGGGGGAGAGCGGCTGGCTGGACCGGCGGCCGCCGTCGCGTTCGCTGATGGAGACGCTGTCGCTACGGCTCCAAGCGGTCTCCCGAGCCGTCCGCACGGGGGGAGCGCCGTCGGTGGCACTCCCGACGTACGCCGACGGGTCCATCGACCCCGCCGACCTCTCCGAGCGGCTGGCCGGGCCCCGCCGGGGCCGGCCGGTGCCGGAGGACCTCGCGCTGGCGGTGCTCCGGGTCCACCCGGACCGGCTCGACGAGGTGAGCGTCGGCCGCGGCTGGGCCGCCAGGATCGTGGCCCGTGCGGTGACGGAGGTGCGTGAGGCCCGGCCGGTGTGGGAGCGGGTGGCGGACGTGGTGCCGCAGCGCTACCCGTTCCAGCAACCGGTCGCGATGGTGACCTTCCGCGACCGGGCGTCGGGTGTCGGCCGGGAGGGTCCCGTGGCGGCCCTGCTCTCGCGCCGCCACCCGCTGGACGACGTCCGTGGAGACCGCCTGCACCAGGGGCTCTACGACTCGAGGTTCGAGCAGGCACTCGGGCTCGCGACCCTGATGCTGCCGCACCACCCCGACCACCTGGCCGCCCACGTTCACCCGTTCCTGGTGCGGGACCTGGCCAGGGACCGTGCGCAGACCGTGCCGCTGGCGGACGCCTGGGCGCGCTCCCGCGGGCCGGGCGACGCACCGCTCGCGTCCGCCCTGGTGCTGGGCCTGGCGGCCCGGGACGCCCGCGCCCGCACGGCTACCCAGGACGCCCTGCTCGACCTGGCGGCCGCAGGGCGCCTCGACGGCTCCGAGCTGGGTCGCCAGGCCGGCGCCCTGCTCGCCGACGACACGGTGATCGGCAAGCGCGTCGCGGAGGGCCTGGCCGCGACGGCGATCGCCGACGATGCGGCCGTCGTCCCGGTCCTCGACGCGCTGGCCGCGCTGCTCCCCGTGCTTCCCGGGCGTCGGGACGCCGGTGCGTTCCTCGAACCGGCCGCGGAGCTGGCCGAACGCTCGGGCCGGCCGGTGGCCGTCCCCGACGAGCTGCGCCGGGTGGCCGGGGGTCGCTCGACGTCCCTGGCCGCGAAGGCGGCGCGACGGCTGCTCGCCGTCGAGTGAGGTGTCGACCGGGGACGGTGACGGTTCGGTTCCCCGACGGGAACCGCCCACCGACCACCGCCGTCCCACTGACGTGGGAACCCCGACCAGGTCACGGCCCGTCCACCACGTGCTCCTCGTGGTCGCGGCCCTCCTCGCCCTCGCCGGCTGCGGGTCCGGGGCGGGCCCCGGCTCCGGTTCCGGCGATGCCGCGTCGTGCGCGGCGCTGATCCGCTACGACGGTCATGACTACCTCGGCACCGGCGAGCTGAGGCGGACCCCGGCGACCACCGGCCGCACGCTGCGCGCCGCGGTGCCGGGCTGCGACGACACCGGCGAGCAAGGCCCCGCCCCTCACGACGAGGCGGTCCGGGTCGAGGAGCTCGCGGGCATCGACCCGGACGTGGCCGTGCTCTGGAATGGTGCGGTCTTCGTGCGCCGGGGGCGCATGCTGCCGCCGTCCACCCGGGTCTGGTTCCGCGCTCCGTGGTGCACGTCGCCCGGGCAGGTCGAGCTCACCGGTGCCTGGCTGGGCGTCACCGGCCCGCGGAAGCCGCGCTTCGACGGCGACCTGCGACCGCCGTACCGGCTGGCGCTGCGGGTGACCGACGGGCCCGCGGCGTACGTAGGGGCGACGGTGACGGTCCACGCCACGGCGGACACCGACCCGGCCCTCACCAGGAAGGATGCCGAGCAGGCCCTGTGGGACGACGGCCAGCTGGTCGCGACGGTCCGGTGCGCGGCCGGCCGGTTCGAGGCCACCGCGCTCCGGACGGTCCCGGCCGGCTGAGCAGGTGGCGGTCGCCGGACGTCCGCATCGTGGTCGGTCCGGGACGCAGTTCCGGCAGGGAGGGAGGGCGGGTTAGAGTGTGCTGTTATTAGGCAAGCCTTACCGAACTCCAGGAGCGCGACGTGATCGTGTGCCACTGCCGCGTCGTCAGCGACCGTGCGATCACTGCCGCCGTCGCTGAGGGGGCTCGCACGGTCGCCGCCGCGTGCAAGGCCACCGGCGCGGGACGCGACTGCGGCACCTGCGTCTTCTCCGTGCGGGCACTCCTGTGCCAGCATCTGGAGGAAGAACGCGGTCTCGTGGAGGTGGATGGTGCAGCCAGCTAGCCCTCGTGTCGTGGAGCTCCTGAACGACGCGCTCACGTTCGAGCTCACCGTGACCAACACGTACTTCCTGCACGCCCGGATGCTCGACAACTGGGGACTGCCCAGGCTGGGCAAGGTCTTCTACGAGCTGTCGATCGACGAGATGCGTGATGCCGACGACCTGATCAACCGGATCCTCCTGTTCGACGGCCATCCCAACGTGCAGCGGCTGAACCCGATCCGGGCCGGCGAGACACCCGAGGAGATGCTGCGCCTCGCGCTGGCCAGCGAGCTGGCGGCGGTCGCGCAGTTCAACGCCTCGGCCGAGGAGTGCCACCAGCTCGGCGACCACGGCACGGCCGCCGTGTTCGAGGAGATGGTGCGTGACGAGGAGAAGCACGCCGACTGGTTCGAGGGCCAGGTCGACGCGCTCGAGCGGGTCGGCACCGCGCAGTACCTCGCGCAGCAGATCGCGGCGGGCGAGGGCCCCGGCGAGTAGCCGTCCCGACGGTCCGTCGTCACCCGACGTCGATGTCCGCCCGGTCACCCAGGGTCACCGGCACCGACGGGACCCACCAGGTGTCCACGGTGACCTCGAACCAGCCGGCCCGCACGGCCGGGTCGGCGGTGGCGAGCGCCCGGGCCTCGTCGGCGTCGACCGTGTAGACGGTCAGCCCGCGCAGCCCGGGGGTGTCGCCGCCGCGGACCGGCCCGTTCAGCGCGATCAGCCCGCGGTCGCGCAGGCTGGCCAGGTAGGCGAGGTGCTCGGCCTGGATCCGGTCGTCGTCCGGGCCGTCCGGCGGCCGCGGGTCCGGGGTCATCAGGCGGACGACCGAGAGTCGCTGGAACTGCATCGCTGGCCTGGCTACCGGCGCGCCGACGCGCAGTCGATGCAGAGCCGGGCGGTCGGACGGGCCTCCAGCCGTCCCGGCGCGATCGCCCGGCCGCACCGCTCGCACACGCCGTACGTGCCGGCCTCGAGGCGGGCGACCGCCGCGTCGACCTCGGACAGGTGCGTGCGGGCCTGCTCGATCAGGGCCCCGACCTGGGAGCGCTCGAACGCGATGGTCGCGCCCTCGGGGTCGTGCTCGTCGTCCTGGTTGGCGTCGAGCGTCGCCGCGACCACCTCGTCGTAGTCGTCGGTCAGCCCGGCCAGGCGCTGCATGACCTGCCGGCGTTCCTCCTGGAGGAGCAGACGTGGTTCCTGCATCCGCCCATCGTGGCACTCCGCCGTCGTCACAGGGGAGGGTCCGCACCGGCGAGCACCTGATTTGGGCCCGTCGCCGGGGCGGCGGACAATGACGACCGTGTCCGCCACCGCCACCTCCCCGCTCACCGGGGGTCTCACGCTCGGCAACGTCCGCGTCAAGACCCCGGTCGTGCTGGCGCCGATGGCCGGCATCACCAACGCGGCGTACCGCCGGCTGTGCGCCGAGCAGGGGGCCGGGCTGTACGTCTGCGAGATGATCACCAGCCGCGGCCTGGTCGAGGGTGACGCGGTCACGAGGTCGATGCTGGTCTTCGACGAGCTCGAGAGCGTCCGCAGCGTCCAGCTCTACGGCACCGACCCGTCGTACGTCGGGCGGGCGGCGGAGATCCTGTGCGCGGAGTACGGCGTCGCGCACATCGACCTCAACTTCGGCTGCCCGGTCCCGAAGGTCACCCGCAAGGGCGGCGGGGGAGCGCTGCCGTGGAAGCGTGGCCTGCTGGCCGACATCCTGGAGTCCGCGGTCGCCGCGGCCGGGCGATACGACGTCCCGGTCACCATGAAGACCCGCAAGGGCATCGACGCCGACCACCTGACCTTCCTCGACGCCGGGCGGATCGCGCAGGAGTCCGGCGCGGCCGCGATCGCGCTGCACGGCCGGACCGTCGATCAGGCCTACTCCGGTGAGGCCGACTGGGACGCGATCGGCGAACTGGTCGGGCACGTCGACATCCCCGTCCTCGGCAACGGCGACATCTGGGAGGCCGGTGACGCGCTGCGCATGGTCGAGCAGACCGGCGTGGCCGGCGTCGTCGTCGGCCGCGGCTGCCTGGGGCGGCCGTGGCTGTTCCGCGACCTCGCCGCCGCGTTCGCCGGCGAGCAGGTCGCCACCCTCCCGACGCTGGGCGAGGTGGCCGCGATGATGCGCCGCCACGCCGAGCTGCTGGTCGAGCACATGGGGGAGGAGCGCGGCTGCAAGGAGTTCCGCAAGCACGTCTCGTGGTACCTCAAGGGCTTCCGGGCCGGCGGTCCGCTGCGGCACGCGATGGCGCTGGTGAGCACGCTGGCCGAGCTCGAGGTGCTGCTCGCCGAGCTCGACCCCGACGAGCCGTTCCCGGTCGCCGAGCTCGGTACGCCGCGGGGTCGCCAGGGCAGCCCCCGCAAGCGGGTGGTGCTCCCGGAGGGGTGGCTCGACGACACCGACGGCTCCGGGTACGGCCTCACCGAGGAGCTCAGCGAGACCTCGGGCGGCTGAGGGGGCGGCTGACCCGGCGGCCGACCCGGGCCTCTCTTCCGCTCTAGACCAGTGGTCCTCCGGCGCATCGCCGGGCCCGTGAGCGGGAACACGCTCCGGAGTTGCCGCAGGAATGGGACATTTCGCGACGCTTTATGTTTCACTCGGTTCTTCGTGCCTCGGGCCGGATCGGCCGGCGGCACGAAGCCATGTCAGCAATCGCAAAGGATCAGCGCTGTGGCAGACCCTCGCCACAAGCGGGACACCAATGCCCGCCCCAAGAACAAGACCAAGAACCCGAGCCAGCAGAAGAAGAAGCACCCGGTAGCCCTCGTCGCCGGGCCCATCGCCCTCACGGCGACCCTCGCGTCGGTCGCGGTCGGCGTCCTCGCCTCGACCCCCGGCACCCAGGACATGGTCGCCTCCAACAACCGGAACGCGATCGGCAGCCTCACCCGCGACGACGACAGCGTCTCCCGTTCCTCGGGCCGCTCGAGCTACGACACCGGTCGGCTCGCCTCCCTCGCGTCCTTCCAGAAGAAGCAGACCGCCGCCGAGCTCGCCGCGACCCGCAAGGCCGTCCGCGGTGCGAGCGAGAAGCGCTGGGCGACCGCCGACCTCAACCTCTGGACCGCCGCCGACGACGGCGCCCGCAACGTGGGTCTCCTCGACTCGGGCGAGAAGGTGCTGATCACCGGCCGGACCGACAGCGGACGCGCCGAGATCGTGGTGAAGGACGAGGCGCTCTGGGTCACCGCCGAGTACCTCTCCGACGAGAAGCCCGAAGAGGACCCGGCCGGCATCGGCGGCTCCTGCACCAACGGCACCTCGGTGCCGAGCGGCGTGAGCCCCAACATCGTCAAGGTGCACGAGGCCGTCTGCGCGGCGTTCCCCGACATCACGACGTACGGCACGTTCCGGGGCGACGGCGAGCACTCCCAGGGCCTGGCCATCGACATCATGGTCAGCGGTGCCGAGGGCTACGAGGTCCGTGACTTCGTCCGTGCCCACTACGCCGAGCTGGGCGTGAACTACATCATCTACTCCCAGCAGATCTGGTCCGTGGACCGCAGCGGCGAGGGCTGGCGGGGCATGTCCGACCGCGGGTCGACGACCGCCAACCACTACGACCACGTGCACGTCACGACGTACTGACCGTCCCGGCACCGCCGTCCGACTGCTGACGGTGGGCGGCCACCGCTAGGGTCACCAGCGATGGACGCCGACCTCTACGACGCCGCCGCGCGCGAGCGCCTCGTGCCCGAACCCCCCAAGCGGGTGGCCGCCCCCGAACGCACCGCGTTCGAGCGGGACCGGGCGCGGGTCGTGCACGCGGCGGCGTCGCGGCGTCTGGCGGCCAAGACCCAGGTGGTCGGCCCGCAGACCGACGACTTCGTCCGCAACCGGCTCACCCACAGCCTCGAGGTCGCCCAGGTGGCCCGCGACCTGGCCCGGGCGCTGGGCTGCCAGCCCGACGTCTGCGAGACGGCGGCGCTCGCCCACGACCTCGGCCACCCGCCGTTCGGCCACAACGGCGAGCGGGTGCTGGCCGAGCTCAGCTCCGGCTGCGGGGGTTTCGAGGGCAACGCCCAGACGCTCCGGCTGCTCACCCGGCTGGAGGCCAAGACCTTCGACCCGGCCGGCCGGTCCGTCGGGCTCAACCTGACCCGGGCCACGCTCGACGCCTGCACGAAGTACCCCTGGCCCCGGTCGGCCGCCTCCGAGCCGACCGGCGTGCACGCCGACGGGTCGCCGCGGGTGGTGGTGAAGTTCGGGGTCTACGACGACGACCGTCCGGTCTTCGACTGGATGCGGGCCGGGGTGGAGGGGACCGCGCAGGAACAGGCGCAGTGCCTCGAGGCGCAGGTGATGGACCTCGCCGACGACGTCGCCTACTCCGTGCACGACGTCGAGGACGGCGTGGTGGCGGGGCGGATCGACCTGTCCCGGATCGACCGGCCGGCCGCCTGGCAGACCGTCCGCGACTGGTACCTCCCCGACGCCGGCGACGACCTCCTCGACGAGGTTCTCGACGACCTGGCCGCGGTCGCCGGCTGGCCGGAGTCGGCGTACGACGGGACCCGGCGGGCGCAGGCCGCCCTGAAGAACCTCACCAGCGACCTGATCGGACGGTTCTGCGGGAGCGCGCAGGAGGCGACGTTCGCGGCCTCGGACGGCCCGTTCGTGCGCTACGCCGCGTCGCTGGTGGTCCCCGAGCGCACCCGGCTCGAGATCGCGGTGCTCAAGGGCATCGCCGCCCACTACGTCATGCGCGCGGACGACCGGGTGGCGGCCATGGAGCGACAGCGCGGGCTGCTCGCCGAGCTGGTTGCCGCCCTGCTCGAGCGCGGCCCGGACGCGCTCGACCGGGCCTTCGCCGACGACTGGAAGGAGGCCCCTGACGACGCCGGCCGGCGCCGCGCGGTCATCGACCAGGTGGCCTCCCTGACCGACGCGTCGGCCGTGGCCCGCCATGCCCGCCTCACCTGAACCGCCCGGCACGTAGACTCCGCGACGTGGCTGGCCGGATCAGGGACGAGGACATCGCGGAGGTCCGCGAGAAGGCGCGGATCGACGAGGTCGTCTCCTCCTACGTCACGCTCCGCAACGCCGGCGGCGGCTCGATGAAGGGCCTGTGCCCGTTCCACGACGAGAAGTCCCCGTCGTTCCACGTCACGCCGGCCCGACACTTCTTCCACTGCTTCGGCTGCAACGAGGGCGGGGACGTCTTCACCTTCCTCATGAAGATCGACGGCATCGGCTTCACCGAGGCCGTCGAGCGGATGGCCGACAAGACCGGCGTCACGCTCCGCCGCGAGGACGGCCCGGGGGAGGTCCGGCAACAGCGCGGGCCGCAGCGCGGCCGGTTGGTCGCCGCGCACAAGGAGGCGCAGGCGTTCTACGCCGACGCGCTCGGCGGCCCGGACGCCCTGGTGGCGCGACAGTTCCTCGGCGAGCGCGGTTTCGACAAGGACGCGGCCGACACCTTCGGCATCGGCTTCGCGCTCCGCGACGGCGAGGCCCTGCACCGGCACCTGCGGCAGAAGGGCTTCAGCCAGGAGGAGGTGGTCACCGCGGGCCTGGTCGGCGAGGGCCAGCGCGGCCTCTACGACCGGTTCCGGGGCCGGCTGCTGTGGCCGATCCGGGACGCCTCGGGTGACACGATCGGCTTCGGCGCGCGCCGGATCTTCGACGACGACCGGATCGAGGCGAAGTACCTCAACACCCCCGAGACGCCGATCTACAAGAAGTCCCAGGTTCTCTACGGCATCGACCTGGCCCGGCGGGAGATCGCGCGCTCCTCGCAGGCCGTCGTGGTCGAGGGCTACACCGACGTGATGGCCTGCCACCTCGCCGGCGTCGGCACCGCGGTCGCCACGTGCGGCACCGCGTTCGGCGACGACCACGCGCGGGTGCTCCGCCGGTTCCTGCACGACCACGAGGAGTTCCGCGGCGAGGTGATCTTCACCTTCGACGGCGACGCCGCCGGCCAGAAGGCCGCCCTGCGGGCGTTCGGCGGCGACCAGAACTTCGTGTCGCAGACCTACGTGGCGATCGAGCCCGACGGCCTCGACCCGTGCGACCTGCGGATCCGGAAGGGCGACGCCGCGGTGCGCGAGCTGGTCGCCCGGCGGGTGCCGCTCTACCGGTTCGTGCTCTCCAACGTGATCGGCCGCTACGACCTCGACCGGGCCGACGGCCGGGTGGACGCGCTGCGCGAGGCGGCGCGGCTGGTGAGCAGCGTCCGCGACAAGTCCAAGGTCGACGCGTTCGCGCGCGAGATCGCCGCGACCATCGGGGTCGACGTCGACGAGGCCCGCGCGGAGGTGCGCCGGGCGGCCGCCCGTGGCGGCAAGCCCGCGGGCCCGGGACGAGCAGGCCGTCCGGACGAGGTGACCACGGCCGAGCGCCCCGCCGCGCCACCGGTGCCCGACCTCCGCGACCCCCGGTTCGCGCTGGAGCGCGAGACCCTCAAGCTGGTCCTGCACCACCCGGCGACGGTCGGCCGGTTCGCCCGCGACCTCGACACCAACGACTTCACGCACCCGACCTACCGCGCGGTCTGGGAGATCATCGCCAAGGAGGGCGGGGTCGAGGCCGGCGCCGCCGACCCCGGCTGGGCCCCGCGGCTGCGCGACCACGCCACCGACCCGGCGACCTCGTCGGCGCTGAGCGCCCTGTCGGTCGAACCGATCCTGTCCGCGAAGGAGCCCGACACGGCGTACGTCCACGCCCACGTGTTCCGGCTCCAGGAGCTGACCGCGATGCGCCGGATCACCGACCTGAAGTCGCGGCTGCAGCGGACCAACCCGGTCGAGCACGCGACGGAGTACAACCGGATGTTCGGTGAGCTGGTCGCGCTCGAGCAGCACCGCCGCAAGCTGCGCGACCTGGCGATGGGTGCCCAGTGAGGGGACTGGGCCCCGGGCGCCAGCCGGACGCCGTACGCCGCGCTCCGGTGGGGCCTGGCGAGAAGGTGCTGGCCGGAGTCGTCGCGCGCGACGGGACGATCGCGGTCGGCACCCGCGACGCGCTGTACGTCGGCGACCGACGGATCCCGTGGGAGACCGTCGAGCGGGCCGACTGGGAGTCCGACGACAGCACGCTGACCGTCACCGAGGTCGGCACCTGGGGCGAGCGGCGACCGGTGCACCGCCTGCTGGTCGACGAGCCCGGGCGGTTCCTGCCGTTGGTGCGGGAGCGGGTCACCGCCAGCGTCGTGCTCCAGCGGCACGTGCCGGTGAACGGCCGCCGGGGCGTGTTCGTGATCGCCCGTCGGGCGCCCCGCGGAGACCGGCCGCTGAGCTGGGTCTACGAGTTCGAGGAGGGCGTCGACCCCGACGACCCGGCCGTCCGTGCCGCCGCCGAGGAGGCACTGGCGCAGGCCCGTGACGAGGTCGGCCTGGGCTGACCGATCGGCCGGCCCGGATTTCGCCGCCCGGGAGGTCCCTTGCTATTGTTCCCGGGCTGCCACAGCGATCCCCTGTAGCTCAACTGGCAGAGCATTCGGCTGTTAACCGGAGGGTTGTTGGTTCGAGTCCAACCGGGGGAGCCCAGGAGCCGCCCCTGACCCGCACGACGGGTCGGGGGCGGTCGTCATTTCTCGGGCTGCGCCGTGTGGTGCGGCGTCCGCTGGGTACGGGACCTCGGTTGTTGTTGTCCGGGGGACGAGTGACCGAGGGAGCCCGGCATGCGGGAACAGGGGTCGGGGTATCTGGCGCGCCCCGCGCCGAGCGGACTGGCCGACGTCGTGGAGACGATCCTCGACAAGGGGATCGTGGTCGACGCCTACGCCCGCGTCTCCCTGCTGGGCATCGAGGTGCTCACGCTCGACGCCCGGGTCGTGGTGGCCAGCGTCGACACCTACCTGCGGTTCGCGGAGGCGACCAACCGCCTCGACCTCGACGAGCTCGGCGGCGAGAGCCCGGTCGAGCTCCTGACCGAGGGTGCCGGGAAGGTGATCGAGGGGGTCGCGAGCAACGTGGCCGAGCGCAAGGTCGAGGGCGTGGTCGAGAAGGCGGGCGACGTGGTCGAGGGGGTCGCCGGCACCCTCGCCGACAAGGGGGAGGAGCTGGTCCACCAGGCCCTCGGTGACGACCCGACCCGCTGAGCACCTGCCGCGTTCGTCGAAACGGTTGCGCGGTGCAAGGGGTCGCCTAGGCTCCGGAGGGTGAGCCCCCGACCGCACGTGCCGACCCGCACCCTCCCGCTCCCGAGCGGTGCGGGGATGCCGCTCCTCGGCTTCGGCACCTGGACGCTGCGCGGGGAGCTCGCGGTGCCGGCGATCCGGACCGCGCTGGAGTGCGGCTACCGGCACGTGGACACCGCGACGATGTACCGCAACGAGGCCGAGGTGGGCCGCGCGCTGCACGAGAGCGGCGTCCCGCGGGCCGAGGTGTTCGTGACCACGAAGTGCCCGCCGAGCATGGCCGGCCGGGAGCTGGAGACGCTGCAGGCGAGCCTGGACCGGCTCGGTCTCGACCGGGTCGACCTCTGGCTGGTGCACTCGCCGGTCCGTCAGGGCAGCACCGTCGACACCTGGCGGGCGTTCGTCGAGGCCCGCGAGCGCGGCTGGGCACGCGACATCGGCGTGAGCAACTTCGAGCCCGCGCTGATCGACGAGGTGACCGAGGCGACCGGCGTGACCCCGGCGGTGAACCAGATCGAGTGGAGCCCGCTGCTGCACCGGCCATCGGTCGTGCAGGCGCACCGGGCCCGGGGCGTGGTGCTCGAGGGCTACAGCGGCCTCCGGGGCGGCGTGCTCGAGCACGAGGTGGTGACCGGGATCGCCGCGGACCTCGAGCGCACCCCGGCCCAGGTGGTGCTGCGCTGGCACCTGCAGCACGACGTGGTCGTGATCCCGCGGTCGACGCAGCGCGAGCGGATCGTGGCCAACGCGGACCTCGACGGCTTCGAGCTCTCGCAGGAGCAGATGGCCGCCCTGGACGCCCTCGGCCGCGCCTGACCCCCAGACCGCAAGCTCAGGCGTCGGTGATCCCGATCCCCACCAGTCCGGCGACCGGGGCGGCGCAGCAGGCGGCGCACGCGGCCGCTCCCGCGCCGAGCACGTGCCGGTCAGCCACGGTGCACCGCCGCGAGGTCGACGAAGGGCAGCGGGCAGCTGTCGGACTCCGCACACTCCAGCAGGTCGTCGCAGCCGGCCTCGAGCGCCTCGCACAGCCGCCCGCGGATGGTCTCGAGGTCGGCGATCCGCTGCTCGACCTCGGCGAGCTTGGTGCGTGCCGACGCCTGCAGCCCGGCGTCCGCACGGCCGTGCCGGTGGCGGCCGGCGGCGAGCAGGTCGGCCACCTCGTCGAGGCTGAACCCGAGCCGCTGCGCCGCCTTGATCACCCGCAGCTGGGTGACCACCCCGGGCGGGTAGAGGCGGTGCCCGCCGGGGCTGCGGGCTGGCTCGGAGATCAGGCCGCGCCGCTCGTAGTAGCGGAGCGTCTCGCCGTTCACCCCGGCAGCCTCGGCGACCTGACCGCTGCGCAGGTGCGGCTCGTCGTACGCCGCGGTCACGATGCCCGCTCCGCCAGCGCGTCGAGCACGTCGACCCGGGCCGCCGGGACCGACACGTCCATGCGCACGCCGCCGTCCGCGGGGGTGACGGTGAAGGTGAAGAACGAGCAGCAGGCGGACTCCCGGGCGGCGAGGTCACGGGCCGTCCCGAGCAGGTCGCCCGGTCCGGCGAGGACCAGCCGGAGCAGGGTGGGGGAGGGGCGCTCGACGGCGGTCACGGTCGCGAAGAGGTCGTCGAGCTCGGCCACCCGCAGGGGCCGCTCGGCGGTCGGCAGGGTGCAGGCGTCGACGTCCGCCCAGGTGTCGGGAGAGCTCATGCAGCGAGGGTAAACCCGTACCTCGGTACGGATTGCAAGTGCGCGTGGGTGCGGCGACCCGGGACTGGCGACCGTCAGCCGCCCCAGCCCATGGGGAACACCTCGAACGGCGCCGCGTAGGTGACCCCCAACCGGGATCCCGGTGGGCGGGTGAAGCCCTCGAGGAACTCACGCGGGTCGAAGTCCGTCCAGCCGAGCCCCCCTATGTAGGCCCGGTGCGCCTCCAGCGAGGCGACGCCGACGTCGAAGGTGTCGGTGATGTCGACCGCGTGCCGGCCGTCGGGGGAGCCGAACGCCCAGACCGCGCGGACGCCGCCCCAGGGCTCGAGCCCGTCCTGCTCGACCTGGTCGCGGAACACCCAGCGGTTGCCGGCGTCGCGCACCGCGTCGAGGACGCCGCGGCCGATCGCGATGTGGTCGGCCTGGTTGAGGTTCTGCCCGCCCCAGGTGTCGCGGAAGTTGCCGGTGATCACGATGTCCGGGCGGTGCCGGCGTACGACGGCGGTGAGGGTGCGCCGCAACGGGACGCCGTACTCGAGGACGCCGTCGGGGAGGCCGAGGAACTCCACGGTCTCGACACCGACCAGCCGGGCTGACGCGACCTGCTCGGCCTCCCGCACCCCGCGGCACTCGTCCGGGTCCATGCCGTCGATGCCGGCCTCGCCGCTGGTGGCCATGCAATAGGCGACGCTCTTGCCCTGTCCGGTCCAGCGCGCGACCGCGGCCGCGGCCCCGAACTCCATGTCGTCGGGGTGCGCGACGATGCACAGCGCGCGCTCCCAGTCCTCGTCGAGCCGGGTGAGCTCGTCCATCCGTCCCTCCTAGATGTTGGCCTGCTCCTCGTCCTCGTCGCCCGCGTCGGTGACCGGGATCGTGTCGAACGCGGCCGGCGGCTCCGACCACGGGTCGGCGAGGTCGCCACCCTGCGCCGCCAGCACCGCGCGCGCGACGCTGGCGGGGGAGAGCGGCAGGTCGAGGTGGCGCACCCCGAGGTGGCTGAGTGCGTCGACCACGGCGTTCTGCACCGCGGGGGTCGACCCGACGGTCGCGGACTCGCCGATGCCCTTGGCGCCGAGCGGGTTGCGGTCCGTCTCGGTGACCGTGTTGGCCAGCGTCATCGGCGGCATGTCGACCGCGCTCGGCATCAGGTAGTCGGCGAACGTCGAGGTCACCGGGTTGCCGGCCTCGTCCCACTCGAACGCCTCCCACAGGGCCTGCGAGACCCCCTGCGCGACGCCGCCCATCTGCTGGCCGGCCACGATCAACGGGTTCACGATCCGGCCGCAGTCGTCGACCGCGACGTGGTTCAGCGGGCGGACGCCTCCGGTCTCGGTGTCCACCTCGACCACCGCGACGTGGGCGCCGAACGGGTACGTCGCGCCGCCGGGGACGAAATCGTGGTCGGCCACGACCGGTTCACCCGCGCGGGCCACCACCTCCTCCCACGTCACCGTCGCACCGGGGGCGCCGGTCACCCCGAAGCCGCCGTCGACCACCTCGATGTCGTCGACGCTGGCCTCCAGGAGCTCGGCCGCCAGCGCCCGGCCGCGGTCGGCGACGGCGTCGGCCGCGCCAGCGACTGCGCTGCCGCCGAGCTGGAGGGAGCGGGACCCGCCGGTGCCCTCGCCGCGCGGGACGACGGCCGTGTCGGACTGCTCGAAGCGCACCTTCTCGAGGGGTACGCCGAGCCGGTCGGCCACCAGCATCGAGAACGTCGTCGCGTGGCCCTGGCCGTGCGCGGAGGTGCCGGCCCGGACGGTCACGGTGCCGTCGGTGCCGACCTCGACGTGGCCGAACTCGCCGCCGCCCCCGCCGGTCACCTCGACGTACAGCGCGAGGCCGATGCCGAGCTGGCACACGTCACCGCGCTCGCGGCGGGCGGCCTGCTCGGCCAGCAGGCCGTCGTACCCCGCGATCCGGAGCGCCTCGTCGAGGGCCTTGGCGTACTCGCCGGTGTCGTACTCGGTGCCGATCGCGGTCGTGTACGGGAACGCGTCGGGTGCGATCAGGTTGCGGCGCCGGATCTCGACCGGGTCGAGGCCGGTCTCGTCGGCGGCGAGGTCCATCAGCCGCTCCAGCATCGCCGCCGCCTCCGGGCGGCCGGCGCCGCGGAAGGCGCCGTTGGGGCTGGTGGTGGTTGCGGCCGCGATCGCGGCGTACTCGATCTTCGGGATCGCGTAGACGCCGCTCGACATGCTGCGTGTCGACCACGCGGCCAAGGCGCCGCCGAAGCCGCCGTACGCGCCGCAGTCGCCGACCACCCGGCACCGCAGCCCGGTGATCCGGCCGTCGGCGTCGAGCCCGAGCTCGGCGTACTGCACCTGGCCGCGGCCCTGCATCGTGAGCATCGCCTCGGAGCGGGTCTCGGTCCACGCGACCGGTCGGCCCAGCTCGCGCGCCGCCGCCGCCACGACCACCGTCTCCGACGACGTACCGGCCTTCCCGCCGAACGCGCCGCCGACGTGCGGCGCCACGACCCGGATCCGCTCGGCGTCGAGCCCGAGCGCGCGGGCCGCGCCGGTACGGGCGTTGTGCGGCATCTGGGTCGAGAGGTGAAGGGTCAGGTCGTGCGGGCCGCCCTCGTCCCCGGGCACGGCGAGCACCGCGTTGGTCTCCAGGGGGGCGACGGCGAGGCGCTGGTTGACGATCCGGGCGCGTACGACGTGCGCCGCGCCGTCCAGCGCGCCGACCGCCCTGCTCCGCACGCTGTGCACGATGTTGCCGGGCACGCCGTCGTACTGCGCGGGTGCGCCGGGCGCGAGCGCCGCCTCCATGTCCACCACCGCGGGCAGGTCGTCGTAGTCGACGTCGACCAGCTCGGCCGCGTCCACCGCCTGGGCCCGGGTCTCGGCGACGACCGCAGCCACGATGTCGCCGACGAAGTGCACCCGGTCGACGGCGAGGGGCGGCCGCGCGCACTTCGGGTTGGTGCGCACGAACGCGAAGCCGGGCTTGAGACCGAGGTCGCCGCCGCGGTAGACCGCAACGACGCCCGGAGCCTTGCCCGCCTCGGTGGTGTCGACACCCGCGAGACGGGCGTGCGCGACGGGGGAGCGGACGAACGCGACGTGCAGCGTGCCGTCGATGCGGAGGTTGTCGACGAACGTGCCGCGCCCCCGGAGCAGGTCCGGGTCCTCGACGCGGCGCACGGCATTTCCGAGCAGTGAACCGGGCATGCAGCGGAGACTACGCCCCGCCACGAGGAGGCCCGCGCAGAGAACGCCGTCTGGACGGCGTCCGCGGGACCTTCGGCCCGCCCGCCCCGCCCGGGACCGTCCTAGCGTGAGGAGCGAGGTGGAGGAGCGTCCCATGAGCGAGTTCATGCGCAACACGGATGCGTTCGCGCTGGGCATGGAAGCCGACGCCCGGCTCCGCTCGACGGTGGTGTCGGTCGTGATGCTGGACCGACCGCCGGACTGGGACGTGCTGGTCGACCGGTTCGAGCGGGTCTCGCGGCTCATGCCCATGTTCCGGCAGCGGGTCGAGCCGACCCTTCCGCCGGCCCCGCCCCGGTGGGTCTACGACGCCGACTTCGACCTCCGGTTCCACCTGCGGCGCGTGATGGCGCCCGAGCCGGGCACGCTCGAGACGGTGCTCGAGATGGCGCGCAACGCGGAGATGGCGGAGTTCGACCACGCGCGCCCCATGTGGACGGTGACCCTCGTCGAAGGACTGCTCGACGATGCGGCAGCGCTGCTGGTGAAGATGCACCACGCGCTCGCCGACGGCATCGGAGCGCTCCAGGTCGCGACCCTGGTGTTCGACCTCCAGCCGGAGCCGGCCGACCTCGGCCCCCTGCCGCCGGTGCCCGCGCCCGGCGCCACCGGCCCGCTGGCGGGACCGCGACGGGCCCTCGGGTACGACGTGGCAGTGGCCGGGTCGCTCCTCAAGGGGGCCACCGTGGGCACGACGAAGGCCGCCGCGGCCCTGGTCCGCCACCCCCGGACCACGGTCCGGTCGGCGCTCGGCACGACGGCGTCGGTCTACCGGACGGTGCGGCCGATCAACCGGACGGCCTCGCCGATCATGAGGGACCGACGCATGCTGCGCGAGCTGGGTGTGCACCAGGTGCCGCTCGCCGAGCTGAAGGCGGCCGGCAAGAGCGCCGGCGGGAGCCTCAACGACGCGTTCCTGGCGGGCGTGACCGGCGGGCTGCGGCGCTACCACGAGCACCATGCGGCCACGCTCGGCGACCTCCACGTCACGATGCCGATCAGCATCCGGTCCGACGGGGACGCCGAGGGCGGCAACCGGATCACGCTCATGCGGTTCGACGTGCCCGCGGGCGTCCGCGACCCCGAGGAGCGCATCCGGCTGATCCACGAGGTCGCCGGCAAGGCTCGCCGCGAGCCCTCCCTCCCGCTCACCCAGGCGATCGCCGGCGGGCTGAACCTGCTCCCGCGGTGGTACATCGCGGCGATCCTGCGCCACGTCGACTTCCTCGCGAGCGACGTCCCCGGGGTGCCGTTCCCGGTGTGGGTCGGCGGGGCGGAGGTCACCATGCAGTACGCCTTCGGGCCGACGATCGGCGCCGCGGTCAACGTCACCCTCCTCACCTACCGAGGCACGTGCGCGCTCGGGATCAACGTCGACAGCGGCGCGGTGCCCGACTCCACGGTCCTCCACTCCTGCCTGGTCGACGGTTTCGACGAGGTGCTGGCCCTGGGCCGCGCCTCGGCCGAGCCGCCACCACCCGCCGTACGACGGCGCTCGAGGGCGTCCGATGCCCACTGACCACGCGCAGCAGACCGTCGAGGTCGCCGCCCCCTTCGACGTGGTCCTGGCCACCGTCCGCGACGTCGAGGGCCAGCCGGACTGGATCCCGGAGATCATCGAGGCCGAGCTCCTCGAGGTGTACGAGGCCGACGAGCTGCCGGCCACGGCGCGTTTCAAGGCATCGGCAACGGTCGGCACCGACCACTACACGCTGTCCTACGAGCACGGCGACGACACGATGAGCTGGACGATGGTCGAGGGCCACCTGCAGACCGGGCAGGAGGGCTGCTACAGCCTGCGTCGGGTGGACCCCCGGACGACGTCCGTCACCTACGACCTCACCATCCACCACAACCTCCCGCTGCCCGGCTTCGTCCGCAGCCGGGTCATCAAGGGGCTGGTCGCCAGCACGCTCACCGGGCTGAAGGCGCACCTCGAGGAATGAACGACCCGGGAACCCGTGGCCGCTTCCGCCGGTGCGGCGGCTCTCCGGATAGGGTCCGGTGCACCGGGGCGGTAGCTCAGTCGGTCAGAGCAGAGGACTCATAATCCTTGGGTCGTGGGTTCGAGCCCCACCCGCCCCACCAGCCCCACACCCCACCCACCACACTCAGGTATGAGCCCGGGTCCCCCCTTGACGGAGTGGCCCGGGTTCATGGGAGCTCAGCGTGCAGGAGCAGGAGTACCAAGCCGTGATGGCGCTTCTGGCCCGATGCGCCCGGGACGCACGGCTTGCGACTGTCCAGGCGCTCCGCTCGACTGCCGCTTCCTAGGAATCTCAGCCCCGAGATTGCGGCGCGCAAGACATTCGCACACGTCGATGAGCACGAGCCGATCAGAGTAGTGATCGACGAACGGAGCGCGACCAGCGAAGCCCAGTCCACCGCGTCGCGAGCGTTCGGAGGCTGTCCCGGTAGCCCGGGCACTTCCGACAACCTCCGTCGCCGGTCGAGGCCACCGTGCATCTAGCTACGAGGCGCCGCCGATCCTCAAAGCGCGGAGGGAGGCGTCACTTCTTCTTTGTCGGGTGGATCTTGTCGGAGAAGGTCTCCTCTGACGCTTTGCTGCGCTTCTCGGCGCGCTTCTCCTTGATTGACTTGCCGGACTTCTTGGACATGCTCTGACGCGGCGACTTGTCGCTCATGGGGGATCTCTCTGAGAGGAAGCCTGAATGGCTCCGTGCCTCGACACTACGCCTCGCCCGGGCGGGACTTCCGCGTCATCGCGGCCATTGAGCAGGCTGACCAGTCTGTGGGCGTGTCTCTCTGGACACCGACGGGTCATACGTGCGGGCTCGGGACGACACAATTCGGTCGCGCCGTGCGGCATAGCCAACGTGGCCGTCTGGGTCCGCGGCTGAATCCAGTCAGTCAGGGGAGTCCGGCAGCGCGCGCAAGTAGGCGTCAACCTCCTCATGCTCGTGACGCTCAGCGCGCAGCTTGCGGCTCGCCTCGGCCGCGTTGGCTCGGGCGGTGTCCTGGCTGGCCAGCCTCCACCAATTGCGGTTGATTCTCGGCATGGGCCCTCCTCTGGTGGTTGGGATGCACGTCGGTCATCCCCCGCGTTGGGGACCAGGTCGCGCGAGAGCCGGCGCAGATCCGCGTCGACAAGTGGTGCGCCCCGGGGCGAGTTGTGAACCTGGCCGGGCAACGCTAGGCACATCTGCAGTCGCCGGTAAGGGGTCACCTTGGCTGCCGCCCAACAGCTTCAGGTCGGCACGTCGTCCCATCTCGCCCAGTCAGTATCGTCGCTCCCGTCGGTCATGCGGCCGTCCCGTGCTGCCGCGAGCAGTTGCCGGTGTGCCTCACCGGGGTCGGTGCTGCTGGGTACCACGAGAAGCCGGAGCCGTTTCCCCGTTGCCATCGTGACGATCATCAGGTGAGTGTCATCACTGGGGAACGAGCCGACCTTCACCGGTCCCCGCCGGGCCTGGACACTTCGAACTCCGCGACCCGCAACGACCGAGTCGTCCCAGTCCGGCCGTGAGTACAGGAGACGGTAGACCCGGCCCTGCTCGCCCACCGGAAAGTTGTCGATCAGGTCGGCGGCTTCTGCTTGAAGGTCGCGCGATTGAGGCCACCAGACACCATCGAGGCGGGGCGGAGAAGTCTCGCGGAGACGGATGCGCAAGGGGTCCCGAACTTCGGGCACAGATGTGGGGGTGTTCGCTGAGGTCGTCATGACCAGCGTCCTTCGTCCCTGTCCCGCAACTCAACGAGTTGGCTTGACAGGCTGGTTGCGTGCAACCCTACCCGGCGTCCCTGAGCCTTGCGCCGAGCGGCCGCGCGTTGGATCGCGCGCTTTCGGCGGTGGATCCAGTCTCGGACTCAGGCAGGGTCCAGATCTTCGCAGACGTCGGATTCCGGGTCGGGCGAAGCGGCGATTGCGCTGGGCACTCGTGCAAGCAGCACTCAAGTCCCCAGCGAGCTCCTCACGCTCTGCAGGTGACGGCTCGGTGCCAGCTCTGGCCTGTCCGACGACGCAGCTGGTTGAGGAACCTGTCGGCGAGTCGCGGCCTCGTGATGGGGGCAAGCTCGTGCACTACTGCCGGTCCCGGTGATCGCGTCCCGGAGCAGGTGGGCGTTGGCGAAGTCCAACTCGCCGCGACGCTCACTCTGGGTTGCTGGTGGTCGTCGATGCCGACCCTGATCGTGACGCCCGGCCCCTGCTCGGGCAGTATCGGCCACCCGCGGGGGTTGTGCTTCGAATTCGGTGGCCACGTCGATTCCCCGTTCAGCGCCAACATCCGTGGCCCCACGAAAGTGCCGGCACTTCACGGAGCCTCGTACCACGATGCTGGGCTGTTCACCGAACCTTGCCTTCAGGGTAGGCCCCGGGATCCATCGAGCTCAACGCCTCGTGCGCATGAACAACGGGGGTAGCCTGGTCAGGCCGAGAGTCTCTCGCGCATTGCCAACAAAGGTGATGTCGTTCCCGGTGTTCGGGACGAGCGGTGGCCGGCCAGGCGGTCGTCACCGGTCAGTTGGCAGCGCGATGGACCGGAGCGATGACAGGTCTTCGTTGCCTCCCGAGCTGGCGACAGGGCTGGCTGAGCTGGCCAACCTCCTGATGGCCACCCCCACCGTGAGCGGGCCGCACCGATCAGGTTACGGTCGTCCGTGACCTGACACGCGAGGACCGCTGGGTCACCTACGTCACCAACGCCCTCGGATACGGTGCCCGCAGCTCGCTCTCCCTGCCCCTGAGCATCAATGGGAAGACCTACGGAGCCTTGAACCTCTACTCACGTGCAACCGATGCCTTGGGCGATGCAGAGCGGCAGAGGGCCGAGTTCTTCGCGGTCCAGGCATCGGCGGCGCTGTCTGTCGCCAGACGCCAAGCCGAGCACACCCAACTGACCGAGCAGCTGCGCGATGCCCTGGCCACCAGGGCGGGGATCGACCAGGCACTCGGGATCCTGATGGCCCAGCAAGATTGCACCCACGACCAGGCGTTCGCGATCCTCCGCAGCGCATCCCAGCATCAGAACCGCAATTTCGGGACGTGGCCGCCGGGATCGTCGCTTCGGTCACCGGGGAGACGCCCAGCCCGCCGCGCTTCGACGACCCCGCCTGACCCACCAGCGACGGGGCCCGCGAGGACGCTGAACGCGTTGACGCGCGAGCATCGCTGAGGGGCGTCGCCGGCGTCGCGCCGCGCCGTCGAGGTGTTCAAAGGACCGCTCCCCGTGGAGCTACCTCGACGGCTGCAATGCCCCGTGCGTACAACACCAGTAGTCGATCGCCATGCCGGCAACGAAGGACGCCCGAATCGTTCGACAGTGTGGCGACGACGTTGTCGATCGCTTCGGCATCGCTCCCTGCCTCTGGATCTTCGTACGTGACATCCATGCTGCTACCGCCGACGAGCCGGACACGAAGCACCGTGCTGGCCGTGGTCATGGGCCGATGGCGGTGCAGGCCTGCTGCTGCACTCGCCGGGCCGCGTCGCGGGCGGCCCCCTCGCTGGGGAACCAGTCACCCGAGACAGCGACTCGGATCCCCTCGGGGCGCCAGGCTGTCCACAGCCACAGGCCACCACGCTTGGCCTGGACCCGGTAGTCGGGATCATCGGCGTTGACCCGGAAGTCATGAGCCGCCTCATCTGCATACGCAAGGCTGGCGAAGGTCCGCCCAGCCCAGGCGACAACCCGGTTGTCGTCATCGAGCAGCCACCACGCCGGCTTGCTTGCCAGATTCGTCTCGATGATGAACTTCATGATCGGCCCTTCATTCCTCTCGTCCATCGGCGGTCGTCGTCAGGCGTACTGGCCAGTCGAGTCGCTGTCCCCGGCTCCACTCGATCCGTCCAGCACCACAGCGGCCGCGACCAGCGCCCACGAGACCACGAGCGTGGCTTCGACCTCAGATCCGGGATCGACCACGGAGAGCTTCCCGGTGGAGTCCGTGCCGACTTGGGAGAGCTGGGCGCGGACTTGTTCTTCCATACCGGCAGCGATCCGCCAGCGCTGGGTCCAGCCGTTCCCGTAGAGCATCACGTAGGCCACGGTCACCTGCTTGTCCGGAACGAAGGCGCAACGGGGTGGGGTGCCCACCATGGTTCGCCGTCGTCCGCCCAGTGGTCCATCGGGCGGCTGTCCGGGTCTTCGATGACCTCGTCGAGAAGGTCCGCGGCCGAGGACGCATTGCCCGTGGTGGCCGCAGCCAGCAGAGCGTCGTCACCCCGAGTGAAGTCGGGCGGTACGACCAGGAGGCGCAGCACGGTCCGGGCCGAACTCGTGAGATGGACCAAGTGGACGTGGCCGCGGGACAACGAACCGACCCTCACGTGACCACCGGCGACAGGAATGCGCCGCGGAACGGGGCCCCAGTCACGCGGCGAGATCAACGCGCTGACGAACCGCCCCAATCGCGCGGGCAAGTGGTCGACCAGGTCGGACAGTTCGATCGCCAGGTCGCGGCTCTGGGGCCACCACCCGCCGTCCAGATGGTCTCTGCCGGGCTGCTCGGTGATGCGCATCCGCAGCGGACCACGGCCCCGCGTCGGGACCTCGGAGATATCCACCGGACCGTTCGACGTCGACATGACGTCCGCCTCTCGACCGGAGCGGGCGTCCGGATGGAGGTCTCATCGCCGGTCAGTCAGGCCCAACTCTACGCCCGGGAGGAAGGCCGATCTTCGCCGGGGTCCGTTCGGGGAGCCACCCATACGACCCGGAGCCGGATGATCTCCGAGCCCAACAGCCGCAGCAGGACCAGGCCGCCGGTCCGACGTGCGGGAAGGAAACCCACCTTGATCCGGCCGTGTCTGGTGAACACCTCCTCGGCCACCACGTCCCAGTCGCCCGGGGAGTAGACCAATCTGTCGATCCGTCCGCGTCGCTTGGGGAAGTCATCTACCAGATGCGGTCCTTCGCGGGTGAGGTCCCGACCGTGGGGCCACCACACCCCGGCTGCTGGAGCACCCCCCAAGGTCGGCGCGAGATGCAACCGGAGCACCCCGAGCGCCTGCGCGTGGCGGTACGGGTAGGCGAACTCCGAGGCACGCAAGACGTCCGCCTCTCCTGGCGGCCGCCGGACCGACGCAGGATGCATCGGCGCTCCATCGACCTGCCTCGAGCATACGTCGGCCGTGAAACGCCAGCCCACTGAGCATGCAACGCTCCCAACCAGGGCCCCTGATCGTGCGATCTGGGGGACACGGTTGCTTCGCTCCCGAACGATGCAAGGAGCTTCCACGGTTGGCGCCAACCAGGGGATGGAGTCAGGCGCGCCCGGACTACGACGAAGTGATCTGCCGGATGCCGTCGACCGCGCCCGCGCGCCCGGCACAAGCACTGTGGGTCGCGGACCCCGACCACATCGCGTGTCCGTAGACCGCTCCGTCTCCAGCGGGGGTCAGGAGACGAGGCGGCTGCGTTGGAGGGTGGACAAGCTGGTCATCTACGACATACCACCTCTAAGGGTGATTGACGCCCAAGAGGATGCTGGCGAGGCCGAGTTTCGGCGGGGGAAAGGCAATCAGCGCCATCGGTTGTGTCGCTCGAGGTCGGGGGCCTCGGGCGGCTCTCTCGTTCCCGCTGCTCCAGACAGCGGAGCAGCGGCCCTGCGGGTGAGTCCGGCTGACCGGCATCGCGCATCCGCGTTGCTGATCGTTGCCGTGCAGCACCATTGAACCGGCTGGCCAGCCGCGGCCAAGCTGACCGTGGCGAATCAGGCGCAAGTCCGCACGCCGTCATCTTTGCGGCGGGTCACGCACACGTGACCCGGCCCCCAAGGTCCCGGGCGTGGAAGCATTCGAGCAGTCTGAAGGCGCGCCACCCAGACAGCCAACGAGCTGCCCGACCCCGGGAGAGTACGTTGGACGCCACCTGACTAAGACGCGGCTTGGCGTCCTCACCCACGGGATTGTCAGCGGAACGGAGCAATGCGCATGTCAACTCACCGGCGAGCTGTCTGATGCCCGAGGAACGGAGGCGCTCCGCGGACGGCTGGTCACCGGATGCGCGAGGCGCTGCCCTTGCTCAGTACCTCCGCGAACGGGCCGCCGCCTTCTCGATGTCCGCCGATGTCACCGGAGTGCAGGACACGGCACGCGCTGGAATGGCGCTGCTCGATGCCGCCACCGTCGCGGACTCGATGTCCACGAGTGACGCCAGGCTCAGGTTGCTCTCCGAGGCGGGCCTCTTCGAGTCGATGCCGGAGGGCCGCGCCCGATTCACGGAAACGCCGGAAGTTCGCGCCGCCATTCAGCGGCCCCTCGTCTCGGATCGGCACACCGGCGTCGAGATCATCGCTGAGCTGGTCGCGAGCATTTGCAGACCCTGAAGAGCCACTCTGTCGGGGACGGCGCTGTCGGGCCCGGCTCTCGATCGCACCAGCAGTGTCCTCAGGCGCCCCACGGGGACGCCCCGTGACAGGGTGCCGATCAAGGCTCAAGGCGCCGGCTCCGCCGGCGCGACCCGGCTGCGTTGCGGCGCTGGCGCGCCGGCCTCGCCGAGCCTCGGTGCCCGTGCAGGCACACACGAGTCCCGTCCCCTCGCCGTCGATTGTCCGGTCGCCGCCCGGCGAGCCAAGAGCGCGGACGCGTCGCTCCGCGATCGAGCAAGCTCGACTCCTGACACACCGCACGGCGACCTCAGCAGCGGCAGCTACGAGGGGACGGGCCGGTCCGACAGTCATCGCCAGTCCCAATCGGTCCGCACCAGGTGCAAGGTGGGGGAGAAGGGCCGTCATCCGTCCGAAGACGTTTCCGCAGGTCAGCGACCCACCTGCACTGGCCTGCACTCCTCCGAACTGGCACGTCGATGCCTGGGTCGTCGCGCGGCGCATCGCGCGCCGTGTGGGCCTTGACGTACGTCGTCTCAGCGAGGCGGCCGAGGACTACGGACGCCTGCCCGGGACGACGTGGGCGAGGCCCGACCGTCCGGAGGCCGGCCTCTTCGTGAGGCCAGCGGGAACGCTAGTCGCTCGTGCCCTGGACCGCCTCGAGCCGACGCGTCCACGCCTCCGCGGAGGTGTCCGGGTCCTGATCGTAGGGACCGGCGGTGCGGTGTTGGAGCGCCTCGAGCCGCCGCGTCCACGCCTCTGCGGAATCGGAGAGCACCCGGTCGCTGTAGACCGCCGGGAACCGCTGCTCCCACGGGTCGCGGCCGTAGTTCTGGGCTGCTTCCGCGACGTTGTCCGAGCGGGTGACCGGGTCGGACGGGTCGGTCTCGGAACCGCAGGCAGTGGCGAGTGCGGCCAGCGAGACCGCGGACAGGGCGAGGGCCAGGTTGGTGGACAGGTTGGTTGCGGCGAGCGGGCCCGTCAGGCGGGTGATGGCGCTGTTGGTGTTCATGGCGGTGCTCCTTGGTGTGGTGGAACGGGTGGTTGCCGACAAGCGCACCGAGGGCCGTTATCAGGGGGGCGTCGTCGCGGTATCAGTTCGTTATCAGGGGCGTTGACCTGCTCGAACCGGCGCCTGCACATTGGCTCCATGGGCATCGGCGTGCTCGGCCCGCTCACCGTCGACGGCGACGGCTCGCTCTCGCCACGCGATCGGGTGGTGCTCTCCGCTCTGGTGGTCCGCGGGGGCTCGGCGACCTCGATGGATCAGCTCGCGGACGCCTTGTGGCCCGACCAGCCGCCCGCGTCGTGGAACAAGGTGGTCCCCGGCTGCGTGAACCGGCTGCGCAAGGTGCTGGGTGCGCGCTCGATCGTGACCTCGCCGCACGGTTACCGGCTGGCTGTCACCGATGACGACATCGATGCCCGCCGCTTCGAGCGCCTGGTCGCCAAGGGGCACCAGATGCTCGCCCTCGACGAGCCCGATCGCGCCATCCTGGCCCTCCGGGAGGCTTTGGCCCTCTGGCGTGGGCCGGCCCTCGGCGACGTGGAGGAATGGCCGCCGGCGCAGGCCGAGGCGCAGCGGCTCGACGAACTGCGGCTGGAGGCCGAGGAGCTGGTGCTCGACGCCAGCCTGCGGGTGGGCCAGCAGGCGGGGATCCTCGCCGAGGCGCGCGCCCGGGTGGCGCAGGCACCGGTCCGGGAACGGCGGTGGGCGCTGCTGGCCCTGGCCCAGTACCTGTCCGGGGCGCAGGCGGAGGCGCTCGCCACGCTGCGCCGGGCCCGGGAGATGCTGTTCCGCGAGCTCGCCCTGGACCCCGGCCCCGAGCTCGTGGAGCTCGAACGGGCGATGCTGCGGCAGGACCCCGCGCTCAGCGCGGCCACTGCCCTCCCCCGCCCGACCGCCCGGTGCCCCTATCCCGGACTGCTGCCGTACGACGTGGCCGACGCCGACTTCTTCTTCGGCAGGACCCTGGACCTGGCTGGCTGCCGCAGCCGGCTGGACAAGGAGGGGGTCCTGGTCCTGGTCGGTGCGTCGGGGAGCGGCAAGTCCTCGTTGCTTCGCGCCGGGCTGGTCGCCGCGCTCACCCGCGAGGGCATCACGTGCGTTGTCCCGCCCGCCGGCACCGGCCACGACGACCTGCTGACCGAGCTGGCCGAGGGCGACGGCAGCACGGTGCTGGTGCTCGACCAGTTCGAGGAAGTCATGGCCGGGTGCCCGTCGGCCACGCAGCGGGCCAGCCTCGCAGCAGAACTCGTAGGCGCCACCGAACGGCGGCGTCTGGTCCTGGCCGTGCGGGCCGACCGGTTCGGGGACCTGTCGGGGCTGCCTGGGTTCGGCCGCCTCGCCGAGCGGGGGCTGGCGGTGCTTGGCCCGCTGGGTGAGGACAAGCTCCGGGAGGCGATCGAGGGCCCGGCCCGGGAGGCGGCGCTGCTCCTCGAGCCCGGTCTGGTCGACCTGGTCCTGCACGAGGTCCGCGACGACCCCGGTGCGCTCCCGCTGCTCTCGCACGCACTGCGCGAGACATGGGAGCGGCGTGAGGGCCGCACCCTCACCGTGGAGGGCTACCGGGCGTCCGGAGGCATCCGCGGGGCTGTCGCTCGCTCAGCGGAGCAGCTCTACGACGAGCTGCCGGAGGGCGAGCGGTCCCGGTTGCGGGACCTGATGCTGCGCATGCTCACCCTGGCCCCGGACGGAGAGCCCATGCGTTCCTGGGTCCCGCGAGGTGCGATCCCGGCCGACCCCGCCCACCAGCAGCTGGTCGAGATGCTGGTCCGGGCCAGGCTGGTCACTGTCGACGCCGACGCGCTCGCCCTGGCCCACGAGACGCTTGCCCGCGCCTGGCCGCGGCTCCGCGGCTGGCTCGACGACGACCTGGAGGGACAGCGCATCCTCCGTCACCTCAGCACTGCTGCGGCGACCTGGAACGCGATGGGACGACCCGACGCGGAGCTCTACCGCGGCGACCGACTGATCCGCGCCCGGGAGTGGCAGGGCCGCTCCGGCGCGGACCTGACCGACACCGAACGGGACTTCCTGGACCGGGCCGGCCAGGTCGCCGACCAGGAAGCCGCGATCCAGGAGCGCGAGGCTCGTTACCGACGCCGCACCCGCCGGCGGCTCAGCGGCCTGGTCGCCGTCGCGGCCGCCCTCACCCTGGCTGCCGGCGTGGCCGGCGCCGTCGCCATTCGCCAGCGGGACCGGGCCGCGTCGGAGAGCCAGCAGGCAGCAGCCGAACGGCTGGTCGCCTCGGCACGGCGCGCCGCGACCCTGTCCCAAGGCACCGACGACATCAGCCAGGCCCTGCTGCTGGCCCTCGAGGCGGTACGGCGGGACGACTCGCCCGACACCTGGGCCAGCCTGCTGGCCGCCCTGGCCAGGAGCCCGGCGCTGGTCGGAGTGGTCGCGGCCAACGGACCCCCGTACATCGACGCGAGCCCGGTTGGTCGACGTGTCGCCGTGCGGGACGACAACCGGCTCCGGTTCCTCGACGCCGAGTCACAGACGTCCGACGAGACCTTGTTTGGCGACCTAGGAGGGTCGTGGGTCGAGTTCGCCGCGGACGGGGACTTGCTGACCACCTTCGGCAGCACCCTCGTCGAGCTGGGGACGGCCGGCCGGGAGACGCGCCAGTTCACCGCGCCCGGGCAGGACCCGCATGGGTGGCCGCGTGCGGCCTACAGCGGCGACGGACGGCGGCTCGCGGCACAGACGTGGCGGCGGCAGGTGGGCAAGTCCGACGTGGTCGTCTGGGACGTGGATCGGCCCGACCGACCCACCGGCCGGGTGACCCCCGGGGGGCTCTGGGACTTCGCGCTCGACCAGGCGGGGACCAGGCTGATCGTCGTCTCGAGCGGCCCCACCTGGATCACGATGTATGACACGGCGTCCGGACGACGGCTCGCCACCGTGCCCCCGTCGCCGGAGACCCGGGGACGTGACGACCCCCGCATGGTCCGGCTCAGCCCGGACGGTGCGGTGCTGGCCGTGAACGACGGTGCCGACGTCGCGCTGCTGCACCCCGGCACCTTGAGCGAGATCACCCGCCTGCGCGGACACACCAGCCGGGTGACTGCCGTCGACTTCTCCCAGGACGGCCGACTGGTCGCCGCCGGCGCGGTGGACGGGACCGTCCTGGTGTGGGCGCGACGCACGGGCGCGCTGGTCGAGCAGCTGGACGGTCCCCCGGGGGAGGTCACCGACCTGGCCTACGCGCCCGACTCGGACACGCTCTACTCGGGGTCCCTGGAGGGCGGGGTCCTGGTCTGGGACCTCGGCGGCGAGCGCCGGTTCGTCTCCAGGGTCACCGGCGCGGTCGGCGACTTCGGACCCCTGACCGTGGTCGCCCCGGACGGCCGCACCGTGGCGCACTTCAGGTCCAGCCCGACATCCGGCCGGACCCGGGGATTCGACGTGGCGCAGGTCCCCAGCGGCCGGCACTCCACCGTGGCAGGCGAGTACGCGAACCTGGGGGCCTTCTCACCGACGGGTGAACGCCTCGCCACGGCCATGGGCAACCGCGTCCAGGTGTGGGACCCCCGGGACGAACGCCTGGTCACCGAGCGCGAGGTGACGGGCATCGACCATGCCCGGGCCGTCACGTTCACGGGCGACGGGGCCTGGGTCGTCGTCGGCGAGCGAGAGGGCACGGTGCAGGCGCTGGACGCCGACACGTTGGCACCAGTCGGCCGCCGGGCCTCCACGCCGTCCTCAGGGGCGTTCACGGCCATGGCCCAGAACGGCCCTCAGCTGACCGAGCTGCTCCCCACCCCCGACGGGCGTCGGGTCATCGCGCTCGCCATGGACGACGCGGCGTACGCCGTGGTCGACCCGGCAACCGGCCGGGTGCTGGACGAGGTCGACCTGCGCTGGGAGCCGTATGCGACAGATGGGGCTGTCTCCCCGGACGGCGAGCGCCTCGCCCTGACCGGAGAGGGCGGCTGGGTAGGCGTGGTGGACCTGCGTTCGGGGACCTGGCTCAGCGACCCCGTGTTCGCCCACCGAGGGAGCCGCACGAGCCTGGACGCCAACCCCGACGGAACCCGGTTCGCCACCAGCGGCTCGGACGGGCGGGTGATCCTCTGGGACGGCGCCACCGGAGAACGGCTGGCCACCCTCCGGCCGAGCGGCCCGGACACCGACGTCGGGATGGTGTACCTGCCCGACGGGCACACCATCCAGGTCGCGAACTCCCGCGGAGAGGTGTTCCGGTGGGACACCGACCCGGCCGCCTGGCAAGGCTTCGCCTGCCGCGCGGCGGGCCGCAACCTCACCCGGGAAGAGTGGCGGGAGGCCTTCGACTCCGAGGACTACCGCACGACCTGCCCCGACCAACCTCGAGCCCACTGACCCGCGTTCCGTGTGCGCCCGCCCCGCCGTCGCGAGGCTTCAGAGGTCACCGCCCGTGTGGGCGGCGCCTCCTGGGGCCTGGCCCGACTCGAACGGAGCCGTCATCCTTGAGCTCGGTGACGCCCGGTCCCAGCGCCGGACGTTGAGCCGGCGGCTTCGAACCCAAGCAAGGGAGAGCCCCGTGGGCAAGGTGGTCATGTACAGCTCGGTGTCGGTGGACGGCTTCATCGCGGACGAGACCGACCAGCCCGGACTGCTGTTCGACTGGTTGACCAGCGGTGACGTCGCGCTGGACGAGAGCGGCGAGTTGACGGTGTCGCAGACGTCCTACGACTACACCCGACCGTACTGGGACCAGATCGGGGCGACCCTCGTCGGCCGCCACGTCTTCGACATGACGGACGGCTGGGACGGGAAGCCTCCGGGCGGGATCGACCACGTGGTCGTCGTGACGCACCGGCCGAAGCCCGAGGGCTGGGACCCCGAGGCGCCGTTTCACTTCGTCGACGGCGTCGAGGCAGCCGTGGCCAAGGCGCAGGAGCTTGCCGCCGACCGCATGGTCGAGGTCGCCGCTGGCGACGTCGGTGGCCAGGTGCTTGCCGCGGGCCTGGTCGACGAGGTGCGCATGGACGTCGTACCTGTCGTGTTCGGCTCCGGCAAGCGCTATTTCGGGTCGGTCCACGCGCAGCACCTGTTGGAGGATCCTGACGTCGTGATCCAGGGCAACCGGGTGCTTCACCTGCGCTACCGGGTGCGCCGCCCGGCGTCACCTGCTTCGTGAGGGTCCTCCGCCTGCGGAGCAGGTGGACGAAGCGTCCGCTCATGGCCGCGAGTCGTGCACGTGCAGGCCGATGAACGAGTGCCGGTACGCGCGAACCGCGCGTCCTGGGTGAGCGCCGGCACCGCGGCGCTCACCCAGGACGCCGCGGCGCCAACCCCGGCTCGGCGATGCGTAATCGACGAGTGGTTGGCGGGCGCATCCATCCTGCTGCTAGGCGGCGCCCCAGGTGTGCCGAGCGAGGTAACGCTGGACGTCCTCCCGTTCCCGTCTGCGCTGCGTGCAGACCAGCGCGGCCCGGCGAGCGTTGCGACGGGCCCTCTCCTGCGACAGGAGGGGACGGGCGATCCAGATGAATCTCGTGCGCATCATGAAATCCCGAGATGTGGCGAGTGGCGTGCCGTCTGGCTGCAGCACCCGCACGACGTTAAGGACCTACTCCGCAGTAGGGGATAGCCCATTCGGACTATTCAGACAGCGCTGGCGAAATCGCTCAGTTCGACACGATCACCCAGGTACCTGGCCGGCCGTCCGGTTCGCGGCCGCGTTGCTCGCGCGCCTCCTCGAGCTCAACCCGGCCCCGGTGACGGTTGAGCGGCTCCCGGGCGAGAGGGTCGTGGGCACCTGCCGGCACTTCGCGGTGATGACGTGCGCCCTCCTTCGCCACCGGGCGATCTCGTCCCGCGTGCGCTGTGGGTTCGCGACCTACTTGCAGCCCCGGCGGGCCCTCGATCACTGGATCGTGGAGTACCAGCCGCGCTCGCACTCCGGGTGGGTGCGTCTCGGGCGCTACGACGCCTTCATGACCGCCCGTAGCTCAGCGTCCCGGGCAACCTGATCGACTGACCGCCGCCCTGTTCCCCCATCCTCTGCTCGAGCCCGGCCTCGGTTCGGTTCTGAACCTTCGTCGCTGCTGACCGCGTCCAACAAGTAGCGGATCCTTGTTGTGCGCGTGGGTTCCTGACGATCGAGGGTTGGTCATGGCAGTGCGAGACACGGCGGCGGCCACGGCTTTCACCGAGTTCGCGTCCGCGAGGTCAGCGAACCTGTTCCGCACGGCGTACCTGATCCTGGGCGGGGACCACCAGCTCGCCCAGGACCTGGTGCAGGAGTCGCTCATCAAGACCTACCTCGCATGGCCCCGCATTCGAGACCTCAGCAAGGCCGAGGCCTATGCGCGCAGGACGATCGTCACGACTGCGATCTCGTGGCGCAGACGGCGGTCGTTCCACGAACGACCCACAGACCTGTTGCCGGAGACGGCTGTGCCCGACTCGGGTGAGGCAGTCACGACCCACGCGTCGATGCTGGCCCAGCTGCGCAGCCTGCCACCACGGCAGCGCGCAGCGATCGTGCTGCGGTACTACCAGGACCTCTCGGAGGCCCAGACGGCCGACGTCATGGGCTGTTCGGTGGGCGCGGTCAAGAGCCACGTGTCCACCGGCCTGGCCAGGCTCCGGCAGGGCCTCGGACAGGCCTTCGACGAGACCGCACCGGCCGAACGGGAGGCGACCTCATGACCGGGACCCTGGGCGACCTTCTCCGGCGCGCCGCCGACACCGCCTCGGTGCCCCAGCTCGACCTCGACGGACTGCTCGGCGAGGCGGACAAGCGGCAGCGTCGACGCCGGCTCGCCATCGCCGCCGTCGCAGCCGGCGCTGTCGCTGCGACCGCGGCCGGCTCCGTCCTCGTCACCCGGGCCGACCCGAAGACACAGCAACCGCCACCGGCGGCCCCGCCGTCCTCCACGCAGTCGAGCAACGTCGCGGTGGCCCCGCACGGAGCGCGCCCCCTCGTCTACGCGGACGGCTCGACGGTGCACGTCGGTGACGCGACGGTCGAGGCGCACGATCCCGTCGCGTTCATCGACGCCACCGACGACGGAGCCGTCTACGAGGCGGCGTACGACGGCACGTTGTGGTTCACCGACGGGAAGACGTCGTCCGTGATCGGGACGACGGCGTTCACGGCGGCCCCGACCGCTCACAGCGGGGTCGTGACGACCGGCGACTCCGGCTCGCTGGTGGTCTGGGGCGACGCCAGCATCGGCGAGAACGAGTCCCCGGTGGAGTTCGTCGTCTACGACACCTCGCGCCGCGAGGAGGTGGCGCGCATCCCGTTCACCGAACCCGGTGAAGTCGACCAGGTTCTGTACGTCGACGAGGGCCAGGTCTACGTCAACCCGGACCCGAGCACGCCCGGTTGCTGGGCCATCGACGTCCAGGACCTCCACCCCTGCAAGCACCCGCACCTGTTCCGCTTCGACGTGGCGTCGGGCCGGACCACGAAGATCACCCTCGCCGACCTGGACGCACACCTCGGCACGCGCGCCCGGAGGTTCGCCGTGCCGGCAGGTGGCGACCTCGACCTCGGTGCGAGGCCGGGCTTCAGCCAGGTCGGACAGCGCCTGGTCCACACCGACACCGACGGCGATCCCACGGTCCTCAGCACGGCCAGCGGCGACGAGGTCCGGCTGAGGCTGCCACGCGGCTACCGCGCGCCCGGCGGAGAGGGCTCTGGAGGGATGATCGCGGTGTCCCAGTGGCTCGATGACGACCACGTCGTGCTCTGGGCCGACGACGGGGGTGGCGACCTCCCGGCGAAGGAGGGAGACCTGCTGGTGTGCCGGCTACCCGACGGCACCTGCCGCGTCGCCGTCCCCAGGTCGTCGCGCCCGTACGTCGTCCCCTGACGTCGGGCGGGTCAACGGCCCGTCCACCTCGTCCCGTCACAATCGGCCATGAGCCCCCGGCGGATCCGTCGGGTCGACGGGACCGGTGGACGCGCCGCGAGGGGCCGTGGTTCCGTGGACCATGACCCAGGCTGTCGACGCGGACTACCTGGTGGTCGGGGCCGGGGCGATGGGCATGGCGTTCACCGACGCCCTGACCGGCCATGCCGCCGCGCACGTCGCCGTCGTCGACCGCCGCGCCGGCGTGGGCGGACATTGGCGCGAGGCCTACCCGTTCGTGCGGCTGCACCAGTCGTCCAGCTTCTACGGCGTCGCGTCCACGGTCCTCGGCGGCGGGCGCATCCAGACCTCCGGCCCCGAGGCCGGCCTGCACGAACGGGCCGACCAGCCGACGATCTGCGCCTACTACGAGGACCTGCTGGCCAGGATGCTCGCGTCGGGTCGGGTCGACTTCTTCCCCCGCTGCGACTACCAGGGGGAACGCCGGTTCGCGTCCCTCGACACCGGCCAAGAGTTCGAGGTGCCGCAGCACTGCCGGATCGTCGACGCCCGCTACCTGGCACCGGACATCCCGGCAGAGACGCCACCGAGGTTCCGGGTGTCCGACGGAGCGCGGGTGATCCCGGTCAACGACCTGCCGGCGTGCGACGAGGACCCGAGCACGTACGTCGTGGTCGGCTCGGGCAAGACCGCGACCGACGCCTGCGTGTGGTTGCTGACCCAGAGGCGGGTCGACCCCGGCGCGATCTGCTGGGTGCGCCCGCGCGAACCGTGGATGCTGAACCGTGCGGTCATCCAGCCGGATCCCGTCACCTACCTCGGCATGGTCGCCCACATGATGGAGGCTGCTGGCGCATCGCCCTCACTGGACAACCTGTTCCTGCGGCTCGAGGACGCCGGCACCATGGTGCGCATCGACCGCGCCGTCACGCCGACGATGGCCAAGGCCCCGACCCTCGGGGGCTGGGAGCTCGAGCTCCTGCGCAGCATCGAGAACGTCGTGCGGCTGGGCCACATCCGGTCCGCCGGGCCGGCGCGGCTCGAGCTCGCCGACGGGACGGTCACCCTCGCGGACGACGCCCTCGTCGTGAACTGTGCCGCGGACGGACTGAAGAACCCTCCGCGCGTGCCGATCTGGGGGCCCGAGGAGATCACCCTGCAGCCCATCCGGGCGGGCTTCCCGTGCTTCGGTGCGGCACTCGCCGGGTACGTGGAGGCGACCCGCGACGACGACGACGTCAAGAACCGGCTGTGCCCACCCTCGTCGTACGGCAACACCCTCGTGCAGTGGGCCACGATGAACGTCCTGGGCATGCGGGCGACGGCGTCGTTCGGCTCCGAGCCCGACATCAAGCAGTGGTCTGACCGGGTCGCACTGAACCCCGCGCGGGTCCCGCCGGACCACCCGGGTTCGGCCGAGCTGGACGAGGTGCTCGACCGCCTCCGGACCCACGTGCCGGCAGGGGTGGCCCAGCTCGCACGCCTGTGTGGCCAACCGGCTGGCTGAGTGACCGGGTCGCACCCGGACCAGCTCGTTGGGCCGCGACCGCCACCACCGACCGATGCCCCCGAGGGAGCGCCGCAGGAACCGGTGATCCACTCAGCGGAGTGCGTCGAGGACGCGCACCCGCTCGCAGCCGTACCACCGGTCGAGGGCGTCCCGGGGACCGTAGTAGGTCACCGTGTCGCGACCGGGACCGCAGCGGATGACGTCCACCGCGCCGTCGGCGTCGGTGCGCACCCGGTCGTCGCCACCACCCATCCGTACGACGTCCGCTCCCTCGCTCAGGCCGACGACGTCGTCCCCGGGACCCGTGGTCAGCAGGTCCTGGTCGTCGGGCGCGGGGTTCGAGAACTCGGTCTCGACCCAGTCGGTCGCCCAGTCGTCGCCGAGCCCACCATGGAACGCGTCGTCGCCGGCGCCACCCGCGAAGCCGTCGTTCCCGGATCCGCCGACGAAGACGTCGGCGCCGGAGCCTCCGCTGCCGTAGTCGGTGCCGGGGCCACCCCACATCCGGTCCGCGCCGGCACCGCCGGCGAGGCTGTCGTTGCCGGCGTCCCCGAAGAGCCGGTCGCCGCCGGGACCTCCCCAGACCTGGTCGCGTCCGCCCAGCGCCCTCACGACGTCGTCGCCGGCGAGGGCGTGGATGGAGTCCCGGGACGGCGTCCCTCGAAGGTGGTCGTCGCCCGCGGTGCCGTCGATGGTCGCGGCTCCCGCCACGGACATCGGCAGCAGCAACCCCGCAGTGACCAGTGCCAGCGTCCTCCTCATGGTGTCCTCCCTCACCTCGAGCCACTTCCAGCGTCGGCGCGCGGGGGATCGCTCGACAGGGCCGAAGGTCATCGACGGGCGGTCCACGTGGCCGACTCGTCGCTAGCCTTGTCGTCGAGGGAGAAGGAGCGGCCATGGGCACCGTGATCCTGCTGCGGCACGGGAAGTCGGACTGGTCGGGCGGCGAGCCCGACCACCTGCGGCCGCTTGCCGGGCGGGGGAGGCGTCAGGTGCCGGAGGCCGGCCGGTGGCTCGCAGCCAACGTGGCGGCCATCGACCTGGCGCTCGTCTCGCCGGCCACCCGCACGCGCGAGACCTGGCAGCTGGCGTCGGCGGAGCTCGGGGTCGCGGTGCCCCTCCGGGTCGACGACCGGATGTACCCGGGCTCCGCGCACGCCCTGCTGGGCGTGCTGCACGAGCTGACCGACGAGTCGAGGACGGTGGTCCTGGTCGGCCACAACCCCGGGGTCGAGGACCTGACCGAGCGCCTGACCGGCCGGTGGGTGCCGATGCCGACCTCGGCGCTCGCGGTGGTCGACCTCGCCGGGTCGTGGGCCACGGCCGGCGACGGGTCAGCGGACCTGCGGACGCACGGACGGCCGCCGACGAGCCCGACCGACGCGTGAACGACGGCTCGGGACGTGGTCGCGGCGAACCCGGCGCCGGCCACGTTCCTCAGCTCCCGAGCACGACCGCCTGCAACGAGCCGGCCTTGAAGCGGCGCACCTCCTGCGGCCAGCCGCACCCTTCAGCCACCCTTCCCGCCCACCTGCGAGCGGACTCGTCGTCGGGCACGTCCACGATGGTCAGCCCACCGAGCCACTCCTTGGACTCCGCGAAGGGCCCGTCGGTGACGATCAGCTCACCACTCGTGGCGTCCGCGCTCGCCGCCTCCTCGAGCTCCTCGACCAGCCCGCCGGCGTAGACCAGGACGCCCTGGTCCTGCATCTCCCGGACGACGGCCCGCGACGGCTCGACGCGGCCCTCGAACCACGCCTCGTCGTGTTCGCCGACCCACTGCTGGTTGAAGTAGATGAGGTAGTGAGCCATCGCTGCTCCCTTTCGTCGGGCAGACCCGATGTCCGCCACCACCTACGCTACGAACAGCGGTGAGCCGACACGACACCCTCGTACGGGCGAGTTGGGCGCCACGCGCACACACCCCGTCAGAGGGAACGCTCGCGCACGATGCGGGGCAGGTCCATGCGCCGGACCGTCCTTCCCGCAGGAAGCTGCACCAGGAGGGCGACGGCGAGGATGGTGCCGGCCACGACCAAGGGTGTGCTGGGGTCGAGCGTGAGCGACCAGTAGTAGCCCTCGGTCTCGTAGCGACCGAGGAACCAGTCGGCCAGCCAGGCGCCGACGGCCAGCCCGAGCGGTACGGCGACCGCCACCAGCAGCATGCTCTCCGTGGCCACCAGCCTGCCGAGCATCCCGCCGCGCATCCCGGCGGCCCGCAGCGTGCCCAGCTCCACCGCCCGCTCGGCCGCGTTCGCCGACATCGCGTTGTAGAGCAGGGCGGCGGCCATCAGGGCAGCGAAGGTCAGCATAAGGCTGACGAGTGCGTGGTAGAGCCCGAACGTCTCGGTCATCGCCTGCTCGAGAGTGTCCGTCGTGAGGACCGCCACCACGCCCGGGGTGGCGGACAGCCGGTCGGCGACCTCCTCGGCGTCGGCGTCGGAGGTCACCCGGACCAGGACACCGGATGCGGACGGCGGCGAGTGGACGTCACCGAGCCCGGCGAGCGAGGTGTAGGCGACGGGGCTCATGGGCTCGTCCACGAAACCCGCCAGCCGGCGGGTCAGGCGCTGGCCGCTGGCGGCGATCGAGACCTCCACGGGGTCGCCGACCTCGACCCCGAGCTCGTTGCGCGCGCCGATGCCGAGCAGCACGCTGTCGTCCGGCAGCACGAGCGGGTTGCCGTCGGCGTCGGTGAAGCGGTGCATGGTGGTGTCGGGCGCCATGGCGGTCAACAGCGTGAGGAGATGCCCTTGGGGCCCGGTCAGCGTGACGTCGTACCTCGCGAACGGCTCGGCTGCGGCGACTCCCGGTTCGGCCCGGATCCGGCCCAGCGCGGTCGGCGCGGTCCCGGGTGCGACGTGGACCTCGGCGTCCTGGAGCTGGATGCTGTCGAACTGGCGCGCGATGAGCCCGTCGACGGTGTCGCGCAGCCCGGCGAACGTCATGACCAGGCCTACGGACACCGCCACCCCGACGACGGTCATCGCGCTGCGGCGGCGGTTGCGGGTGATCCCGCGCAGGGTCATGCGCCAGCGCGCCGGCAACCGCCGCAACGGTGGTACGGCGCGCTCCAGGAGGCTGCGCCCACCGGTGCCGCCCGACGGGGCGACGCGCATGGCCTCGGCCGGGCTCATGCGTGCGGCGGCGCCGGCCGGCACCCAGGCCGCCGCGGCAGCTGCCACGACCGCCCCGACCGCACCGACCAGCAGGGTGCGCGGGTGGAGGGAGGTCACCGCCACCGGTACGGAGAGCGAGGTGGTGTAGGCGTTCGTGAACCACCGGCCCACGAACCAGCCGCCCACGAGACCCGGGACGACGCCGAGGAGGCCGGCGGCCACGCCGTACCCGAGGTAGTGGCGGCGAAGGGTCCGCGCGGGGAACCCGTTGGCAGCGAAGGTGCCGATGATGGCGCGCTGCGACGTCACCAGACGCGAGAGGAGCACGTAGGTTCCCAGCACGCCGGCCACGAGGAAGACCCAGGGCAGCAGCCTCGCCATCTCACCGAAGCCGTCGACGTCCTCCCGCAGCGCGCGGTACGACGGCTGCTCCTCCCGGCTCATGAACAGCAGTCCGCGCTCCCCGGCGAGGGACGACGCCGCCTGCTCGAGGGCCGGGGCCCGATCCCGGTCGGCGGTGTAGAGCAGCAGCTGGTCCACCGGTTCCGCAACGACCCGGCGTATGTCGGGTGCGGTCGCGAACACCACGCCGAAGTGCTCCGGCGTGGTCATGATCTCCTGCCGGGAGCGGGCCGGCCAGAGGTACTCCGTGGACAGCGCCGACCCCGACACCCGGAACGTGCGCCAGTCGTCGGGGGCGAGCAGGGCGACGCGGTCGCCGGGCTCCAGGTGGAAGTGGTCGGCGAGGTGCTGCTCGACCACGACCTCGCCGCGGCGGGGCAGCCGTCCCGACTGGAGGGCGAGCCGTGAGACCTCGGGCTGCTGCTGCGTCGGTACGCCGACCGCCCTGCCGACCAATGTGTGGTCGCCGATGCGGATGCCGACGTCGCCCTGCCGGCGCACGGTGACCACGGGCCGCCCCGGGAGGCCGGCCGCCTCGTCGCGCAGCGCCACGGCACCCGAGCCCGACAGGGTGGCGTCAGGGAGCCGCTGGACGGCGTACGCCCGGCTGAAGGACTCGTCCAGGTTGACGTACGCGTCCGCGGCGCCGACGTAGACCGCGACACCGATCGCGATCACGAGGGCCGCTGCCGAGAACTGCCACCGGTTCCGCCACAGGTCGCGGCGGAGCTTGCGGGCCAGGACCGTGCTCACCATGTCGTCTCACCACTCGAGGTCGGCCGCCTCCAGGGGCTCGGCCACGACCTCCTCCCGAGCGAGCGTGCCGGAGTGCAACCAGAGCACCCGGTCGGCCATCGCCGCGATCGCGGAGTTGTGGGTCACCAGGAGGACCGTGTGGTGGCCTTCGTCGACCAGCCCGCGCAGCACGCCGAGCACCTGCCGGCCGGTGGCCAGGTCGAGACTGCCGGTCGGTTCGTCGCACAGCAGGAGCGGCGGTTCCTTGACGATGGCTCGGGCGATCGCGACCCGTTGCTGCTGGCCGCCGGACATCTGCGCGGGGAACCGGTCGACCACGCCGGCCAGACCGACCCGCTCCAGCGCCTCGCGGCTGCGGTGCGCTGCGTCGGGCCCGGTGAGCTCGGCGATCACCTCGACGTTCTCCTGCGCGGTCAGCGTCGGTACCAGGTTGAAGAACTGGAAGATGAATCCGACCCGGTCGCGGCGGTAGTCGGTGCGTCGGCTCCCGCGCAGGGACCCGACCTCCAGCCCGGCGACCTCGACCGTCCCGCTGCTCGACTCCTCGATCCCGCCGACGATGTTGAGCAGCGTGGTCTTACCGGACCCGGACGGCCCGAGGAGCACCACCAGCTCACCCGGCCAGACCTCGAGGTCGACTCCGCGCAGGGCGTGCACGGCGGCTGCGCCGTAGCCGTAGGTCTTGCTGACGCCGGCGAGCCGCACGGCGGGCTCCCCGGAGGCTGCGACAGCCTCCGCCTCCGCGGCGAGGTCGGGATGTGTCCGGCTGCGCGCGCCCATGTCGACCTCCTCGGGCCTCTCCTCCCATTCCCGCGCGGAGCGGCCGGGGCGGCCAGAGGCCAACGTCCCGGCAGCCGCGCCCAACGGCGCGTGGGGCAGGCGTCGGGACGCGGGGCCGG
This sequence comes from Nocardioides guangzhouensis, assembly GCF_004519545.1. GTDB lineage: Bacteria > Actinomycetota > Actinomycetes > Propionibacteriales > Nocardioidaceae > Nocardioides > Nocardioides guangzhouensis. The sequence goes on along the minus strand of NZ_SDKM01000014.1, from coordinate 57,894 downwards.
TCAGGCGGGGGAGGGGACCTCGGCCCGCGGCGGGGCGGCGTCGACCAGCTGGGCGAGCAGGTCACGGTCGCCGCGTACGTCGATGTGGTCCACGCGGCGCTCGACGAACATGTCGTAGATGCCCTGAGGGGTTGTCTCGACGACCACGTCCGCGTCGTCGATCGGTCCGGGGCGGACCTCGCCGTCGATCATCGAGGAGACCTCGTCGCCGACGTGGAACTCGAAGCGGCCGCGCGGCGCCCGGTGGGCCAGCGCGATGTCCATGGCGTTGCCCAGCCAGCCGGAGAAGAGCCCCGCGTCCTGGGTGGGCGGGCCGAGGGAGCGGGCACCCCAGAGCGCCAGCTCGCGCATGGCCGGGCGCAGGTCGCGGCCGTAGTCCGTGAGCTCGTAGACCCGGGACGCGGCCGGGGGCGGCAGCGTACGGCGGGTGACGATGCCGTTGGCCTCCAGGTCGCGCAGCCTCGAGGCGAGCATGTTCGTGCCGATCCCCGGGAGGGCGTCGACGAGGTCGGTGTAGCGCTTGGCGCCGTGCATCAGCTCGCGGACCACGAGGAGTGACCACCGTTCTCCGACGAGGTCGAGCGCGTGCGCCATGGGGCAGTACTGGTCGTAGCGCTTCGGCATGCCGCAACGATAGCACTAGGTTCAACTTCTGTATTAAACACTTGCAAAAAAGAAGTAGAGGCTCCTACTGTCGAACACATGACTACCAGAACTGAAGCAACTTCACCCTCGACGTCGGAACGTCGGAAGTGGCTGGCACTCGCGCTCCTGTGCGTCGTGCAGTTCATGGTCGTGCTCGACATCGCGATCGTGAACGTCGCCCTTCCGTCCATCAAGATCGACCTGGGCTTCTCCCAGAGCGACCTGCAGTGGGTGATCAGTGCCTACGCCCTTGTGTTCGGCGGGTTCCTGCTCCTCGGCGGCCGGGCGGCCGACATCCTCGGTCGCCGCCGGCTCTTCATCGGCGGGCTCGTGCTGTTCACGGTCGCCTCGCTGCTGGCCGGGCTCGCCTGGTCCGAGGCGTCGCTGATCGGGGCCCGCGCCTTCCAGGGCCTCGGTGCCGCGATCATCGCGCCCGCTGCCCTGTCCATCCTCAGCACCACGTTCACCGAGGGCCGGGAGCGCAACATCGCGCTGGGCGCCTGGGGCGCGGTCGGCGGCTTCGGGGCGGTCGCGGGTGTGCTGCTCGGCGGCGTGCTCACCGACGCGCTCAGCTGGGAGTGGATCTTCTTCGTCAACGTCCCGGTCGGTCTCGCCGCGCTGGTCGTGGCGCCGTTCCTGCTCCAGGAGAGCCGGGACGCGGCCGGCAAGAAGTTCGACCTGCCCGGCGCCGTGCTCGTCACCGGCGGGCTGTCGTCGGTCGTCTACGCGATCACCCGCGCGGGACAGCACGGCTGGACGGACGGGGGCACGATCGCGGTGTTCGCATTCAGTGCCGCGATGCTGGCCGGGTTCGTCTGGTGGGAGCTGCGGCACCCCGACCCGCTCATGCGGTTCGGCATCCTGCGGATTCGCACCGTGAGCGGCGCCAACGTGGCTGGCTTCATCATGGGCACCGCGATGTTCTCGATGTTCCTGATGCTGACCCTCTACATGCAGCAGGTGCTCGGCTACTCGGCGATGAAGACCGGCGTGGCCTACCTCGCCGTCGCCGGTACGGCGATCGTCTGGTCGACCGTGGCCGCCCAGCTCGTGACCCGGATCGGGGTGAAGCCGGTGCTCGTGGCCGGCATGGTGGCGCTGACCGGCGGCCTCGTGTACTTCACGCAGGTGTCCGTGGACGGCTCGTACGTGACCGACCTGCTGCCGGGCTTCCTGGTGATCGGTGTCGGGATTGGCTTCTCGTTCGTCCCGATCTCGATCGCCGCACTGGCCGGGGTGCAGCCCGCCGAGGCCGGCCTGGCCTCCGGGCTGATCAACACCTCCCAGCAGATCGGCGGCGCGCTCGGGATCGCCGCGCTCTCGACGATCGCGACCACGAACACCACCGACGCGCTCGCCTCGGGCTCGGCACCTCCGGTCGCGCTCGTGGACGGCTTCTCCGCCGCTTTCACGGTCGGCGCGGTCATCGCCGCCGTCGGCGTGCTGGCCTCGCTCGCCCTGGTCCGCCGCGACGAGCTCGCGGCGACGACCGAGGAGGCCGTCGTGCCCGACCCGCTGCTCGAGGCAGCCTGACCCCTGCTGTCGGACGACGTACGCCGGGTGGACCGGCCGGGGAGGACCCGGTCCGCCCGGCGTACGGGCGTGCCGTCTGCCTGCGAGGCGGTGCGCCACCGGGCTCCTCCCGGCCTCAGCGAGCCTCCTCGTGACGCAGCCGCCAGGCAGTGAGCGCCACGGAGCCCACGAGGATCAGCAGCATCACCGCCGTGGCGCCGACGTCCCAGTCGGAGTAGAGCCACGGGTGCCGCAGCATCGCGCCGGCGTGGGTCACGGGCACGACGTCGGCGACGTGCTGCAACGAGGTGGGCAGGGCCTCCTTCGGCGGCCCGGCTCCACCCAGCATCATGAAGACGAAGAAGAGCAGCACGCCCAGTCCCTGGGCGGCCCGCGCGGTGGGCATCGCCAGACCCAGCAGGCCGCCGAGCGCGGTGAAGGCCAGGATCACGACGAGGTAGGCGAGCAGCACGCCGAGCCAGTCCTCGGGGAGCGCCACGTCGTACCCGATCCAGGAGACGACGGTGAGCAGCAGGGCGCCCGCGGTCGCCAGGGCACCGGCCACGACCATGTGCGCGCCGATCAGGGTCGCCGGCCGGATCGCCGAGGCACGGAACCGGCGCAGGACTCCCTGCTCGCGGTAGCCCGCGAGGTGCACGGGCAGGGACAGGATGCCGGCGGTGGCGGCGGTGAGCGCGACGTACGACGGCGTGTAGAAGTCGACCGGCGGCTGGCCCTCCCAGACGGTCGGGTCGGGCTGGCTGCCGAACACCCCGTTGAGGACGTAGAGGATCACCAGGGGCAGCACCAGCAGGAAGAGCACCGTCACGGGTTCCCGTGCGAACAGCTTGAGCTCCACCCAGGTCATCGCGCGCAATGCCCTCATGGCCCGCCCTCCGCGCCGGTGCCCGCCGTGGTCAGGGCGAGGTAGGCGTCCTCGAGGGTGGGCGTCTCGACCGTGAGGTCGTCGGGCTCGAGGCCGCGTTCGACGAGGGCGTGGGCCACCCGGGCCAGCAACGGCCCCGAGCCGTGCACCCGGACCGCGCCGCCTTCCGCGTCCACGCCGCTCACCCCTCGGACCCGGGACAGGAACGTGACGTCGGTGCTCGGCGGCACCGTGAAGTGCACGACGTGGTCGTGCAGCTGGGAGCTGATCAGCTCCGCCGCGGTGCCTCGGGCGATGACGGTGCCGCGCACCACCACGGCCAGGCGGTCGCAGAGGCGTTGGGCCTCGTCCATGAAGTGGGTGACCAGCAGGACCGTCGTCCCCCGGGCCCGTACGGCGTCGACGAGGTCCCAGGCCACCCGGCGGGCGGCCGGGTCGAGACCGGTGGTCATCTCGTCGAGCACGACAAGCTTCGGGTCGGCGACGAGGGCCAGGGCGACGAACAGTCGCTGCTGCTGGCCTCCCGACAGGTCTCCGAACGCCGTGTTGCGCTGCGTGGCCAGCCCCCACTCGTCGAGCAGCTGCCGCCACGGCGGCCCGCCCGGACTGATCGCGGAGAACAGCCGCAGCGCCTCGGCCACCCGGAGCCGGTCGGGGAGCGCGGAGTCCTGGAGCTGGGTGCCGACGATCCGCCGCACCCGCGAGGTGTCCCTGCCCGGGTCCAGCCCGAACACCGAGATCCTGCCGTCGTCGGCCCGGCGCAGGCCCTGGACGCACTCGACCGTGGTGGTCTTGCCCGACCCGTTGGGGCCGAGCAGTCCGAAGATCTCGCCTTCGTCCACGCGGAACGACACGTCCGCCACCGCCAACGTGGCGCCGTACTGCTTGCGAAGGCCGGACACCTCCACGGCCGTGCCCATGCCCGCCATGGTCGTGACGGCGGGGGTACATGCCCCAGAGCCGAAGGTCCCGGTGCGGCCGGGACATCCCCGTCGGCGCCGCTCCGGGGAAGAACCGCGCGCGCACGTTGTTGGGGCAGGCATGAAGAAGATCGGCTTCCTGTCCTTCGGGCACTGGTCCGACTCGCCGCACTCGCAGACCCGGTCCGGCTCGGACGCGCTGCTGCAGTCGCTGGACCTGGCGGTCGCCGCCGAGGAGCTCGGCGTCGACGGGGCGTACTTCCGGGTGCACCACTTCGCCCGGCAGCTGGCCTCGCCGTTCCCGCTGCTCGCGGCGATCGGGGCACGCACCGGCCGGATCGAGATCGGGACCGGCGTGATCGACATGCGCTACGAGAACCCGCTCTACATGGCCGAGGACGCCGGTGCCGCCGACCTGATCGCGGGCGGCCGGCTCCAGCTCGGGATCAGCCGCGGGTCACCAGAGCAGGTCATCGACGGCTACCGGTACTTCGGCTACCAGCCGGCCGAGGGATCCGACCACGCCGAGATGGCCCGCCAGCACACGGCGGTCCTGCTCCGGGTGCTGGAGGGCGAGGGGTTCGCCGAGCCCAACCCGCGGCCGATGTTCCCCAACCCGCCCGGGCTGCTGCGGGTCGAGCCGCACTCGCCGGGCCTGCGGCGACGGGTCTGGTGGGGCGCCGGGTCGCGTCGTACGGCGGAGTGGGCCGGTGAGCAGGGCATGAACCTGATGAGCTCCACCTTGCTCACCGAGGACACCGGGGTGCCGTTCCACCAGCTCCAGGCCGAGCAGATCCAGCGGTTCCGCGATGCCTGGGAGGCCGCTGGCCACGACGGCGAGCCGCGGACCTCGGTCAGCCGCAGCATCTTCCCGATCGTCAGCGACCAGGACCGCACCTACTTCGGCCACGAGACCACCGGCCAGGACCAGGTCGGGTTCCTCGACGGCGGCACCGCCCGCTTCGGCAAGACGTACGCCGGCGAGCCCGACCGGCTGGTGGAGGAGCTGGCCGCGGACGAGGCGATCGCCGCCGCGGACACGCTGCTGCTCACGGTGCCCAACCAGCTCGGCGTCGACTACAACGCGCACGTCCTGGAGAGCGTGGTCACCCACCTGGCGCCGGCGCTCGGCTGGCGCTAGGCAGCAGCGGTGCGCGGCGCCGGCAGCAGCACCCAGGCGCCGAGCCAGAAGCAGACGGCGCCGAGGAAGGTTCCGGAGTTCACGATGGCGAGGTTCAGCACCTCGCCGGTGGTGTCCAGCGTGAACGCCGCGAGGGCGGAGGCCATGAAGAAGATCGACCCGACGTAGTTCAGGAGCGCAGACCACCAGTCCGGGTCCGCGCGGTCGACCGCCCAGAGCTTTCCGCAGGTCGCCACCCAGGCGAGGTGGCTGGCGACGAGGAACGCGATCGACCCGAAGAAGTCCGGCGCCCACACCAGCTTGTTCTCCTGCTGCACGGTGAAGGTCGTGACCATGGCGTCGATCGTGTTGATGTTGAACAGCACGGTGCCGACGAGCTGGACGGCACAGGCCCACCAGAGCTTCCCGTGGTCGGTCGGCGCCCACACGCGGATGCTCCCGGACACCTGCACCAGCTGGCTGAACCCTGCGCTGGTGAAGAACAGCGAGCCGACGACGAACGTGATGCCGACGGCGCGCGGGTCCATCAGCTGCGCGTACGGCGGGAACGAGCCGAGCGCGAACAGCGACGACCCGACGATGAACAGCATCGCCACCCGCCAGCCGAGGTCGCCCGGCTCCCACGCCACCTCCCGGCGCCAGTGCACGACGTAGGGCCGGGTCGCTCAGGTGTGGCTGAAGCCGGCCCGCGGTGCCGCCTTCGCCGGAGGGTTCGCGTCGAGGTGTGCGACGGCCGTCGTGATCGCCCCGAGCAGCAGGTCACCCAGATCGCGGCTGAACCCTTCGCGCACCACGATCCGCAGCACGGCGACGTCGGTCGCGTCGTCGGGCATGGTGTACGCCGGCACCTGCCAGCCGCCCTTGCGGAGCTCGTCGGAGACGTGGAAGACGGTGTACGCCGACACGTCGTCGGCCATCCGGAACGTCACCACCGGGATCGCGGACCCGTCGCTGACCACCGTGAACCGGTCGAGCGCGGCGATGCCCTCCGACAGGTGCAGCGCGGTGTCGCGCAGGCTCTCCATGATCCGGGTGTAGCCCTCGCGCCCGAGCCGCACGAAGTTGTAGTACTGCCCGATCAGCTGGTTGCCGGGGCGGGAGAAGTTCAGCGTGAACGTCGGCATGTCGCCGCCGAGGTAGTTCACCCGGAAGATCAGGTCCTCGGGCAGGTCCTCCTGGTCGCGCCAGACCACGAACCCGATGCCGGGGTAGGTCAGGCCGTACTTGTGGCCGGAGACGTTGATCGACTTCACCTGCGGCAGCCGGAAGTCCCACTCCAGGTGCGGGTGCAGGAACGGCGCCACGAACCCGCCGCTGGCCGCGTCGACGTGGATCGCCACGTCGGTTCCGTGCTCGGCGTTCCAGGCCACCACCCGGTCGTGGATCTCGCCGATCGGCTCGAACTCACCGGTGTAGGTCGTCCCGAGGATCGGCACGACCCCGATCGTGTTCTCGTCGACACGGGCCATCGCGTCGTCCGCGGCGACGGTGTACCGGTCGTGCGCGACCGGGACGTAGCGCGGCTCGACGTCCCAGTAGCGGCAGAACTTCTCCCACACCACCTGCACGTTCGAGCCCATCACCAGGTTGGGCCGGTCGGTCGACAGCCCGGCCGCCTCGCGGCGCTGCCGCCAGCGCCACTTCAGGGCCAGCCCGCCGAGCATCACCGCCTCGCTGGAGCCGACGGTCGAGACGCCCACCGCGTCGCCGTGCGGCGGCGCGTGGAACAGGTCCGCGACGATGTTGACGCAGCGACGCTCGATCTCGGCGGTCGAGGGGTACTCGTCCTTGTCGATCATGTTCTTGTCGAACGACTCCGCCATCAGCACCTGCGCCTCCGGCTCCATCCACGTGGTCACGAACGTGGCCATGTTGAGCCGCGAGCTCCCGTCGAGGAGCAGCTCGTCGTGGATCAGCCGGTACGCCGCGGGCGGCGGCGCCTCGGACTCCGGCAGCTTGTTCTTCGGGATCGGCCCGGTGTCGAACCGTCCCGCGTAGGCGGGCGAGAGCGAGTCGTCGTTCGTGACGTGCTTGTGGACCACGGGAGCCTCCCCACTGCGGCCGCCGGACAGGTTCCGGCGACGGGCCGTCCTACGCGGCATTCAAGCGTGCCGCCCGGGCGAGCGTCTTCACCCGGGAAGGGTGAGGGCCGGCCCGGACCGGTCAGGTCCCGGCGTCGAGGTCCGAGGTGCGGGTCGCGGCGTGCAGGTGCCAGCCGGCCCAGGCCAGCACGCCGACCGGGATCGGCAGCCAGAACGACACCAGCCGGTAGAGCAGCGTCCCGATCACCGCGGTGTCGGCGCTGACCCCGATCACCACCAGCAGCGCGGTGAGGCCGGACTCGACGAAGCCGAGGCCGCCGGGGGTGATCGGGATCATCGCGAGCGCCTGGGCCACCACGTAGGCCAGCAGCACCTCGGACGGGCGGGCGTGGGCTCCGAACACGGTCAGCGCGGCGACCAGGGCGGCGTAGTCGAACATCCGGTTCGCCGCGGCCGCGAACACCGCCCGCATCCAGCGTCCCGAGTACGTCGCCCTGACCCGGGCGCGCTGGACCAGCAGCTGGTCGGACACCGAGTCCGGCGTCAGCGACCGTTTCATCGGGTGCGCGATGCGCCCGGCGAGCCGCCCCACGAACGCGACCGAGCGCGGCCAGGTGAGCGCGGTGACCCCGAGTCCGACGATGACGACGGCCAGCACCATGGAGACCACCAGCCCGAGCTGGAGCTCGTGCGCGGGAGGGGGACCGATGACCAGCGCCGGGACGGTGATCACGGGCAGGGTCAGCAGCACCGCGGTGGTGAGCAGCCCGACCCCGGTGAGGGCGGAGGCGACCACGGCACCGGGCAGCCCGTCCGCGATCAGCAGCTTCCCCTGCACGACCCCGCCCGCGGCGGGGCCTCCCGGCACCACCTTGCTCGCGGCGTTGCCGGCCAGCTGAGCGGAGGCGATGGTCGCCCACCGGACCGGCGGCAGCGGGTCGCCCGGCAGCTCGGCCAGCTCGGGGTCGGGCTCCAGTGCCAGGCGGGTCAGCCACCACAGCGACGCGAAGCTCCCGAGCTCGAGCAGGGCCAGGAAGACGAACCAGCGCAGGCGTACGTCGGCCAGCCGCGGCCACGACCCGAACAGGGTGAGCAGGCTCGGCATCACGACGTACAGGCCGATGCCGGTCAGCGTCAGCGCGACCGCGCGGACGCCCCACCTGCGCACCCACGCCCCGGTGATCGCCGCCATGCCCTGCGTCCTCCCTCCGCTGCTGACGGTAGCGCCGCCGGGCCACCGTCGGGTCCTACGGTTCGGGTGGCCGCTCGGCCGCGGCGCGGACCCGCGCCAGCATCCGGCGTACGGCGAGCACGTGCAGCCGGGACCGGATGACCAGCGTCCGGTAGACCTGCCCGCTGACCCCGGGGAAGGCCGCGAGCGTGCGGGCCCGGATGCGGGTCCCTCCGGTCGGGGCGTCGTCGAGCACGAGCTCGAGGCGGTAGCGGGAGAACCGGTGCCGCCCGTCGAGCGCCAGCCGCCGACCCGGCTCGCGGACGGCCACCCCGAACCCGCCCGGCGGGTCGGTGCCGAGCAGGCGGGCGACGGTGCCGCCGGCGGCGTGCGCCAGCACCCGGTCGGCGTACTGCTCGAGGGCCGCCCAGACCCGGTCCGGAGGTGCGGCGGCGGTCGTCGCGTGCTCGTCGACGAAGGGCGGAGCGGCGTCGGTGCTCACCGGACACACGATGCCGTATCGGGCGACATGCTCGAATATCGGTGTGTCGTGCCCGATCTCGTGGGAAAGTTTGCCGCGCATGACTGAGCTTCCGGGATTGTGGGCCCGGGGGTCAGGCGGGGGTCGGGGGGACTCGATGCATTCACAGCTGACGATCGTGCTGGCCGGCGTGCCGCGAGCGGTGCGCGCAACCGAGCACGAGCCGATAGCCCGCGGGGACCGGGCGCCGCAACGGGCGATGCGGATCGACTTCGACGTGCCGCAGTGCGACCACGCGGCGTTGGGTCGACAGCTCCACCGGGCGATGGACGAGTCCTCGATCCTGGACGCGGACGGCACCGCGTGGACCGCGGTGACGATGTCCTCGACGCTGCTGGACGACAGCCTGGACACCCGCCGCTTCGTCGTGGAGCTGGTCGAGGCGAGCTGACCCGGTCGATCCCTCGCGCTCCGCCGCGGGTCCACGCGGCCGAAACATGGGGTGCCGCTCCCGATGTACCGGGACCGCGGGGACCGGAGTCTGGAGGGACAGCCGACGGCACCGGGTCGTCGGCCACACCGAAGGAGCAGCCATGCGTCGTTTCATCATCGAACGCGAGATCGAGGGGGCGAGCGAGCTCACCCAGGAGCAGCTGGCCGGGATCGCCTCGACGTCCAACGCGGCCGCCGCCTCGCTGGGGGTCCCCTACCACTGGGTGCAGAGCTACGTCGCCGGCGACAAGCTCTACTGCGTGCACGTGGCCGAGGACGAGGAGACCGTCCGGGAGCACGCCCGCCGCGGGGGCTTCCCGGCGAACCGGGTCACCGAGGTGGCCACGGACTTCGGTCCGCACACGGCCACGTCGGTCGCGGTCGCCGTACGCTGAGCGGGTGGACCTCCTGGAGCGGGACCACGAGCGCGGCGTGATCGGCGCCGCGCTCGTGTCCGCTGCCGCCGGACAGGGTGCCGGTGTGGCGGTGGTCGGCGACGCCGGTGCCGGCAAGTCCGCGCTGCTCGGGTCGACGTACGCCGCTGACGGGCTGCGGGTCCTGCGCGGCGGCTGCGACCCGCTCCGCACCCCGCGGCCGCTGGGACCGTTCCGCGACGTCGCGGGGGAGGCCGGGTTCGGCCCGCTGCTGCACGGCGAGGGCGCCTCGCTGGCCCACGTCTGCGACGAGCTCTACGACGCTCTCCGGACCCGGCCGACCGTGCTCGTCGTGGAGGACCTGCACTGGGTCGACGCGGCCTCCGTCGACGTGCTCCGGTTCCTCGCTCGTCGGGTCGGGTCGATGCCGCTCGCGCTGCTGGTCAGCTACCGCGACCACGAGATCGGCCTCCGGCACCCGGTGCGTCCCCTGCTCGGCGACCTGGCCCGGCTCGACGGCCTGACCACGCTCCACCTGTCGCCGCTCTCGGTCGCCGGGGTCGGCCAGCTCGTCGCCGGCACGGGCCTGGACGCCGACAAGGTGCACGCGATCACCGGCGGGAACCCGTTCTTCGTCACCGAGGTCGCCAAGGACCCGGGCCGGCCGCTGCCGGTGTCGGTGCGCGACGCCGTCCTGGCGCGCACCGTGGACGTCGACCCCGAGGACCTCGAGGTGCTGCAGCTGGTCGCCACCGCCCCCGACCGCCTCGACGACCGGGTGCTGCCCGCGCTCGGTGTCGACCTGCCCACGCTGCGCCGGCTGGAGGCGACCGGCCTCCTCGACCGCGCCCGGGGCGGCCTGGTGTTCCGTCACGAGCTGGCCCGGCAGGCGCTCGAGAGCACCATCCCGGGCGGCGGCGCCCCCCGCCTGCACGCCCGGGTCCTCGACGGGCTGGAGCGGATCGGTACGACGGAGCCTGCGGTCCTCACCCACCACGCGGTCGCCGCGCGCGACGCCGACCGGGCCGTCCGCTACGCCCGGGCCGCGGCCGAGGAGGCGATCCGGGCCGGGTCCCACACCGAGGCAGCGGACTTCTTCCGCACCGCGCTCGACCACCTCGACGATGCGCCACCCGCGGAGCGTGCCGAGCTGCTCCTGCGGCTCAGCTTCGAGCAGTACATGACCAGCCGGCTGACCGAGGCCATCGAGACCGTCCGCGCCACCTTCCCGCTGTGGCGGGACGCCGGCTCCGACGTGGGCCTGGCCGCGGCGCACGAGACCTGTGCGGTCTACGAGTACTACAACGCCCGGCGCCACCGGGCCGAGGCACTGGTCGATCGGGCGGCGGACATCGCGGCCGAGATCGGGAGGGGCACCGGCACCGGCCCGCCCACGGGCGCGGCGGCGGACCCGGCTCAGGGAACCGCCTGGGCGACGCGGGCCTTCCTCGCGTACATGCGCAACGACGTCGACCGGGCCCGGCGCGGGCTCGACGACGCGGCCCGGGTCGCCGCCACCGGCGACCACGCCCAGCTCGCGCTGCGCACCGACCTGGTCCGGTCCCTGACCGCGCTGGTGGAGGGCGACGTGACCGCCCGTGGTCGCCTCACCGACCAGGTGGAGGCGGCTCGGGCTCACGGGTGGGACGAGCTGGCCTCGACCGGCTACTCCCAGCTGGCCAGCCTCGACGTCGAGCAGCGCCGCCTCCGGGCCGCGGAGCAGGTGCTCGACGCGTCGCTGCCGTTCACGGTGGAGCGCGACATCCCGATCTGCCGGCACTGGCAGACGGCGGTCCGCTCCCGCCTGCACTTCGCGCAGGGTCACTGGGGCGCGGCGCTCGAGGACGCCGAGGACGTGCTGGAGCGTGAGGGGATGCCGGTGGCCCGGCTGTGGCCGCAGCTGGTCGCCGCGCTCGTGCCGCTGCGGGAGGGCGGCACCCCGCCCCGCCGGCAGCTCGACACGGCGTGGGAGCTCGCCTCCGAGATCGACGAGCCGATGCGCCGGCTGCCGGTGCTCTCGGCGCTGGCGGAGTCGATGTGGATGACGGGGGAGACGGATCCGCGCGTCACCGAGGACGCGGTCCGCGAGGTCGCCCGCGCCGCGGACACCACCGGGATGGAGTGGGGCGTGGGCGACCTCGCGGCCTGGCTGGTCCGGCTGGGCTTGCTCGACGCCTGGCCGGCGCAGGTTGCCGAGCCGTTCCGGATGTCCGCCGAGGGTCGGGCCGAGGAGGCGGCGTCGTGGTGGCAGCGGGCCGGTGACTCGTTCAACGCGGCGATGGCGCTCGGCGACTCGACGGACCCCGCGCACCGCACCCGCGCGGTGGAGATGCTCGACCAGCTCGGAGCCGGCGCGACCGCGGACCGGCAGCGCGTCGTGCTCCGCGCCGACGGTGTCGGCCAGGTCCCGCCGCGACCGCGCGAGAGCACCCGGGCCAACCCCTCGGGCCTGACCAACCGGCAGCTCGACGTGGCCCGGCTGGTCGCCCGCGGCTTCACCAACGCCGAGATCGCGGCGCGGCTCTACATCTCGCCGAAGACCGCCGACCACCACGTCTCCGCGGTGCTGGCCAAGATGGGCCTGTCCAACCGCCGTGCGGTGATGGTCCGCGCCGAGGAGCTCGGGCTGGTCTGAGCTCGGTCTGGGCTCGGTCCTGGGAGACGCCTCGTGCCCTCCTGCGTCACGCGGGCTCGAACGCCGAGGCCCACAGGTCGTTGTCGGCGTACAGGGCCCGGACCTCGTCCAGCTCGACGTCGGCACCGTGCGGGGCGCTGTCGGCGACCCACCAGTCCGCTCCAGGGAGTCCGGCGGACGCCCACACGCGCGACCCCGGCTCCTGGGACCGGTACGACGGTCGCGTGCGGGCGACGACCTCGCCGTGCGCCGGCTCCCACAGCCGGACGGAGCCGTCGCTCCCCGTGCCCAGCACGACCGCGTCGAACCACCGCCACACCACGACGTCGGCGCCGCCCGGACCGGTGGCGATCGCGACCAGGTGACCGGGAGACACCCGCTCGACGCGCGGGGTGGGGAACATCGGCGCGAAACCGACCGAGCCGTTCCCGTCCTCGCTCCACACGTCGCAGCGGTGTTCCTCGATCCGGGTCACGCGGGCGGTCCGGAGTCGGGGAGTGGTGAGGGCGTCAGGAGAGGAGGACATGTGGCGGAGTCTTCCGGATCGACGGCGCGCTGCGAAACCGGATTTCGCCGCGGTCATCGGGCGACGTACGACGGGTCCGCCTGCAGGTAGCCGTCCTCGAGCACGACGGGGATCGGGTCCATGATCTCGAAGGCCAGCACCCCCTTGGGCTCGGTGTTCCGGAACCCGACCAGCGCCCAGCCGCCGTCGCGACGGCGCACCAGCGGCGCCGCGAAGAGGTCGGGCTCGGCGAGGAACGGCCGGGCCCGGTCGATGTCCCACGGCCCGAACATCGAGTCGCCGGGCACCGACCAGGTGCAGAAGTCGCCCGTGCGCTCCCGGCGCTCGGCGGTCATCTCCTGCGGATGACAGGTGAACACCAGCACCCACTGGCCGTCGACCTGCTGGACCTGGGCCACCTCGAGCTGTCCGAAACCGGCGCCGGGCTCGCACAGCGGCGGCCCGCACTCCCAGGTGACCAGGTCCCGGCTGCGGGCATGGGCCAGGACGCCGTCGTCGTTGGCTGCGGCACCGGCCGCCCGCGCGCACACCAGCATGTGCCAGCCGTCGCCGTCGGGGTCGCGGAAGACCAGCGGGTCGCGCCACGTCTCGCTCGCGGACGGGTCCTCGTCGAGGGACTTGTACCAGCGGGTGTCGACGTCGAGCACGGGCCCGTCCAGGACCCGCCGCCACGAGGTGAGGTCGTCGGAGACCACCATCCCGACCCGCTGGTCCTTCAGGACGTGACCGCGGCGGGTGTTGATCGCGGTGTAGTACATCCGCCACAGGCCGTCGTCGTCGCGCACCACCGACCCGGTCCACAGCGCGAGGTCGTCCCAGCCGTCCGGGTCGGGGGCCAGCGCCTCCGGCTGCACCTCCCAGCTGACCAGGTCCGGCGAGGTGGCGTGGCCGATGGTCGCGTTCGTGTGCCGGAGGCCGGCGTCGCCCAGCGAGCGGGGCGCCCGGAGGTAGTAGAGGTGGTAGAGGTCGCCGTCGTCGGCGATCCAGCTGTCCCAGACCCAGTCGTCCTCCAGCCGCAGCATGCCGGCAGCGTAGCGAGGTCAGCGGGTGGTGCGCGCGTGCAGCCGCACGTGGGTGCCGGTCCGGTCGGCGCCCACGTCCACGGCCGTGCACAGCTGCCGGGCCAGCCACAGGCCGTAGCCGTGGTCGGCAGGCTCCACCGGCGGCAGCAGCCCCGCCAGCGGGTCCATCGGTCCGCGTCCGCCGTCGTGCACGTGGCACACCCAGGTCGGCCCCGCGTCGTACAGGTGGAGGCGGGCCGGTGGTGCGCCGTGCACGAGCGCGTTGGTGAGCACCTCGGTCACCGCGAGCGAGACGTCGTCGACGGTGTCGGGGTCCAGTCCGGCGGCGACACCGGAGGAGCGGACGAGACCCCGGGCCGCCGCGACGTCGGCGGGCTGCCGGCAGTCGAGGGTGGCGGCCCCGGCGGGTGGCGGTACGACGGCCGCGAGCGCGGTCAGCGAGACCAGCGGGTCGTGGAAGTGGTCGTTGGCGCACGGGTCGCCGTCCTCCAGCAGCACCCCGTGGTTGCGGAGCCCGATCTCGAGCAGGTCGTCGGCCAGACCGGCCCCGTCGTAGGGGCAGAGAAGGTCGACGGGGTGCGCGGCGAAGACCAGGTTGATCGCGGCCTCGAGCCGTCGGTAGTCGAGCACCTCGGCGGGGACGCGGGTGGCGAGCCGCTGCTCGGCGACCACGCAGCAGCGCACGCCCGGCGCCTTGGCCGCGAAGTCGAGGAGCACCCGGTAGCAGTTCCACTGGGGCGCGTAGCCGATGCTGTCGTCGACGAAGGTCACGGGGTCCGCCTCGGCGCCGAGATGGGCACGGAGCCGGGCGATCCGGTCGGACGGTGCGATCACCAGGGCACGGTGACCGCAGGCCAGGCCGTCGCGGAGGAACCCGCCGACCTCGCGCGCGTACTGGTCGGGGTCGTCGTAGACCAGCGCCGAGTGGGTGGCGGGCGCGGTCGTCGTGGTGAGGGCGGCGGTCATGGCTCGAGCCTCATCCGCTCGTGCCCGAGGCCGGCGACGGCCAGGGCCCGTCGTACGACGGGCGGGGCGTCGCCCAGCACCAACCACCCGTCACCGGGGAGGCCGGCCGCGACGCCGTGCAGCCGGGTGAGCGTGCCGACGTCCGCGAACGTCATCCCGGCCAGGTCGACGCGCAGGCGCGGGGCGACCACGGCCCGCGACCGCAGCACCCGCACCAGCGCGTCGCGGTTCGAGAGGTCGACCTCGCCGAGCACCCGGAGCCCCCACGGGTCGCCGACCGGGACGAACGTGGCGAGAGGTGCATCCGCCTGTTCCGGTGAGAGCCCGTCGTGCTCGCCGACCAGCAGCCCCACCAGCTCGTCGTCGGTCAGGCGCAGGTCGTAGTGGCAGACCGAGCTGACCCCGATCTCGCGCTGCAGCGCCGTCGACGCCCGCTCCCAGCGCAGGACCTCGGCGGGGGAGCCGAGCAGGTCGACGAGCCCGTCCATCCGGGCGGCCACGCGCAGCGCCGGGAACCCGTCCTCGCGGGAGCGCTCGGCGGCGGCCCGGAAACCGTCCGCGATCGCGACGAGGTCGCCGGGCCGCCGGGTGCCGTAGGCGTCGGCGAACGACCGGACCAGCAGCTGCCCGCTCGCCAGCGCGTCGTCGACCGGTACGTCGTCGGCGAGCGCGGCCAGCAGACCGTCGACCTGGTCGTCGGAAGCGACGTACAGGAGCTGGTCGCCCGCGGCCAGGGCCTGGCCGACGAACGTGCTCGACGACCGCACCAGCTGGCCGTCGTCGCGGTGGAACGCGCACAGGTGCGTGCCCGGCTCGAGCGAGCCGAGGTCGACCGATGAGTGCTGGGAGCCCGGACCCATGGGGTCACTGTAGGTCCGCAGGCCTGGCTCGGCCTACCCCTCGGGCAGAGCCCGGGGTGGGTCAGTAGTCGCCGCTCATGACGTTGGCCAGCGGCTCCCGGCCGGCGTACCGGTGCAGCTGGTCGCGGACCAGCCGGTGCGCACGCGGCCACATGGCGCTGGAGGCGCCCCCGACGTGCGGAGAGACGAGCAGCCCAGGCGCGTCCCAGAGTGGGTGTCTGGCAGGCAGTGGCTCCTCCTCGGTGACGTCGACCGCCGCGGTGATCCGCCCGGCGTGCAGGGCCGCGACCAGGTCGTCGGTCACCACGACGGCGCCGCGGGCGACGTTGACCAGCAGCGCGCCGTGCTTCATCCGGCCCAGGAACGTGGCGTCGACCAGGCCGCGGGTGGCGTCGGTCAGCGGCAGGACCAGCACCACCACGTCGGCGTCCGGGAGCAGGTCGGGCAGTTCGTCGATCGCGTGCACGCCGTCCCGGGCCCGGCGCGCCACCGGGACCACCTCGGCCTCGAACGGCCGGAGCCGGGCCTCG
Source organism: Nocardioides guangzhouensis (assembly GCF_004519545.1). GTDB lineage: Bacteria > Actinomycetota > Actinomycetes > Propionibacteriales > Nocardioidaceae > Nocardioides > Nocardioides guangzhouensis. Next base: position 41,691 of record NZ_SDKM01000014.1, on the reverse strand, counting down.
ATCGCGGCCCCGATCGCGCCGTACCCGACCAGCAGCACCCGCTTGTCCGCCAGCGCCGGCCGCCAGGCGAACTCCCACGAGCCGCGGTCCTGGGCCCGCACGAACTGCGGGATCCCGCGCAGCGACGCCAGGATCAGCGTGAGGGTGAGCTCGGCGGTCGAGGTGTCGTGGATGCCGCGGCCGTTGCACAGCGTGACCCCGTCGGGCACCCGGCCGCGGACGTTGTCGACGCCGGCGGACAGGGTCTGCACGACCTCGAGCCGGCTCATCCGCGGGAGGACGTCGGCCACCCCCGGCCCGACGGCGTACGGCGTGACGTAGAAACGGACGTCCTCGACGGAGCCCGGGACGTGCGCGGTGGGGTCGACCACCTCGTAGCGCAGGCCCCCCGGCGGGTCGCCGAGCAGGGCCGGGTCGAAGGGCAGCCAGACCAGGGGATCGCTCACGGAGACGAGATTAGGGAGTGCGGCAACCCGGGCGTAACCCGTACGACATTGTCCCGCCATGAAAGTCGTGCATTCTTGTGGTGTTAGGACAGGTGGCCCGGAGGGACCGGGCCTCGGAGGAGGGGGAGAGCATGGAGCACATCGACCCGAGCGAGATCGAGCTGGACCGTCGACTCGAGCAGATCAGCAAGCGGAGCAAAGGGCTGACGGACCTGATGACCCAGCGTCAGGACCTGCACGGCGTGAGCGCGCGTGCGGACTACCTGGCCGAGTCCGTCAGCTGGAGCGTCTGAGCGGCGGCCGGGCCGGGCCGCGCCACCGTGTCCCGGCCCGGCTGCCATGATGCGGCCATGGACATCGCGCGGCCCATCGAGACCTGGCTGACCGACATGGACGGCGTCCTCGTGCACGAGGAGGACCCGATCGACGGTGCCACCGACTTCATCGAGGCGCTCAAGGCCTCGGGCAAGAAGTTCCTGGTCCTCACGAACAACTCGATCTTCACGCCACGTGACCTCCGGGCCCGGCTGCTCGGCAGCGGCATCGACGTGCCGGAGGAGGCGATCTGGACCTCGGCGCTGGCCACCGCGGACTTCCTCGACGACCAGCGACCGCACGGCACGGCGTACGTCGTGGGCGAGGCCGGGCTGACGACCGCGCTGCACGACATCGGCTACGTGATGACCGACCGGGACCCGGACTACGTGGTGCTGGGGGAGACCCGGACCTACTCGTTCGAGGCGATCACCCGCGCGATCCGGCTGATCGACGCCGGAGCCCGGTTCATCGCGACCAACCCGGACGCCAGCGGCCCGAGCATGGCAGGCAAGCTGCCCGCGACCGGATCCGTCGCGGCGTTGATCAGCACCGCGACGAACCGCAAGCCGTACTTCATCGGCAAGCCCAACCCGCTGATGATGCGCAGCGCGCTCAACCGGCTGGAGGCGCACTCGGAGACCACGGTGATGGTCGGGGACCGGATGGACACCGACATCATCAGCGGCCTCGAGGCCGGCCTGCGCACCATCCTGGTGACCACCGGCTCGACCCGGCCCGACCAGGTCGAGACGTTCCCGTACCGCCCGACCAAGGTGGTCGACTCGGTCGCCGAGCTCGTGGACCTCGCGGGCCGGCAGGACGAGGAGCGCCCCGACTAGCCCTGTGGCTCCGACGGGGGATCGGGCTCCTGGTCGCCCGACCGCTCGCGATGCGGGTGCCGGTGCTTCCGGAGCCAGTTGGGTGTGTCGACCTGCTGGACGTAGCCCTCGGGGGTCATGTCGTAGGTGTGCAGGTCCTCGCCGGTGGGGCGACCGTCGTCGTCCGGGTGGATCGGGGCGAGGTCGTGCAGGCGGGACGAGTAGTCGCCCGCCTCGGACGCGGTGCCGGACGGAGGCGGCTGGTCCGTCTTGCGGTGGAACCTCACTCCTCGACGGTACGGCGGGTGGCGGTGACGGTCCATGCCCCGGACGGGACCACCCACGGGCAGGTGGGCGGGCCCGACCGGTCGCAGCCGAGCTCAGCGTCGAGGAACGCCTGGGCCGGCGCGGGGTCGACGCGGAACTCCAGGTTCGGCCCGTCGCAACGGTGGCTGAACGTCCAGGCGTTGATGCCGACCACGGTGCCGTCGTGCAGCGGCAGGGTAGGCCGGGCCGCGGCCACGGCCATGGCGCAAACGGGGTGACCCGTCTGGACCAGCGCCCGAGTCCCCGGGTCCTGGCCGCCGGTGACGCTGACGTCGGTCACACGGCCCGAACGACCCGGGCCGGGTTGCCGACCGCCACCACGTTCGCCGGCACGTCCCGGGTGACCACGGCACCGGCTCCGACCACGGAGTTCTCGCCGATCGTGACTCCGCCCAGTACGATCGCGCCACCGCCGATCCACACGTTGTCCGCGATCGTGATCGGCGCGCCAGCCTCCCACTTTTCACGTCGCGTGGCAGGCTCGACAGGGTGGGTGGGGGTGAGGAGCTGGACGTTCGGGCCGATCTGCACGTCGTCACCGATGGTGATGGCGCAGACGTCGAGCGCCACCAGGCCGTAGTTGGCGAAGCAGCGCGCGCCGATCGAGACGTGCACGCCGTAGTCGACGTGGACCGGTGGCCGGATCGCCGTGTCCTCTCCCACCGAGCCCAGGAGCTCGCCGAGCAGCACCTGTCGCCGGTCCCGGTCGAGCGAGGCAGCGTTGTAGGCCTCCATCCGCTCCAGCGCCTGCACGTGCATCGCGATCAGCTCGGGGTCGTCGGCGAGGTAGGGGTCCCCGGCGAGCATGCGCTCGCGGGGCGTCCGCGCGTCGATGGCGTCCATGCGGGCCAGCCTAGGTGGGCCGTCCCCGGGGTGCCCCTGAGTCATCTCTGGGGTGGTTTCAGGGAAAATCCTGTTGTCCTCCTGTCGTCTCGCTGGGGAACCTAGAGCAGTGACCGCCATCGACCTGCCACCCCGGGCCTCCGTCCCCCCTCGCGGGGGTCGTGGGCGGAGCCGGGCTGCGCGGATCCGGACCGGCCTCGTGGAGGTCGCGCTGGTCCTGGCGCTCTACGTCGCCTACTCCTGCTCGCGGCTCCTCGCCAGCACCGACCTCGGTGCCGCGAAGTCCCGTGCGCACGGGCTGATGACGCTCGAGCAGGACCTGTTCCTCGACTGGGAGGGCGCCCTCAACCGGCTGTTCTCCCACGTGCCGCTGCTCGGCATCGGCGGCAGCTACTACTACGCGACCGCACACTACGTCGTCACCGCGGTGGTCCTGCTGTGGCTGCACCACCGCGGCCGCGCGGCGTACGTCCCGGCCCGCAACGGCCTGATCGTCGCCACCGTGCTCGGCCTGATCGGCTACCTGCTGTTCCCGACCGCGCCGCCGCGGCTGTCCGGTTTCGGGCACATCGACGTGCTCAAGGAGTACGCCGCCGCCGGCTGGTGGGGCGGCAGCGCGTCGGCGCCGCGCGGGTTCGGCCAGTACACCAACGAGCTCGCGGCGATGCCGTCGCTGCACGCCGGCTGGGCCCTGTGGGTGCTGCTGGCGCTCACCGCGGCCGGGGCGCCACTGCTGTGGCGCCAGCTGGCGATGGCCCACGTCCTGGTGACCGCGGTCGTCGTGGTCGGCACCGGGAACCACTGGGTCCTCGACGTGGTGGTCGGCTGGCTGGTCGTGCTCGCCGGCTGGTGGGTCTCGACCCGGCTGCCCGCCCGACTGGCGGGGCGGTTCCCCGGTTCGTCGCGCCTGCGCCGCTCCGTGGGCCGGGCGCCCGCACCGGAGAGCGTGCAGGCGCGGAGGTCCTGAGCCGGTGTCGTCGGTCGGTGTCGTCGGTCGGTGTCGTCGGTGGGCTGTGCCACGGTGGAACCATGCGCGGACGCACCAAGGCTGACCCGGGGACCGACCGCTGGTCCCGCAACGACTGGTGGGGGCCGGTCCTCCAGACCCCGGATCCTGCCGCCCTGGCCCGGTTCTACGCCGGTCTCCTCGACTGGGAGGTCCTGACCGACGAGCCCACGTGGTGGGTGATCGGACCGGGTGAGGGCGTGTGCACGCTGGCCTTCCAGAAGGAGGAGGGCTACGTGCGGCCCGTGTGGCCGTCGGCGCCGGGGGAGCAGCAGATGATGATGCACCTCGACTTCGAGGTGCTCGACCTGGCGGCGGCCGCGGCGGAGGCGGCCGAGCGTGGGGCGGTGCTCCACGACTTCCAGCCGCAGGACGACGTGCGGGTGTTCCTCGACCCCGACGGGCACCCGTTCTGCCTCTACCTCGGCAAGCCCCCGGAGGAGATCGCGTGACCACCGGCGGCTCGCGCTCACGGCGGTGGCACCACCACGCCGTACCGGTGGACGCCGGAGCTTCTAGAACTCCTCGTTGACGAGGTAGGTCCCGTCCTCGAAGACGAGGCCCAGCGTCACGTCGTCGGAGACCTTGCTGCCGTCCTTGCGGACGTACTCCACGTGGTAGCTCACGGTCATCGCCTGCGGGTCCGCCTGCACGTTGCTGGGCGTGGCGGAGGCGATCGTGCCCCAGTAGCCGGAGTAGGAACCGAACCCGCCGCTGGCCTGCTGGAACGACGGCGTCAGCTGCTTCCAGGTCGTGGCGGGGTCCTGGGTGACCGTGGCGAGGTAGGAGGTGATGAAGTCCTCCATGCCCTGGGCGGTGGCCTTGGCGGGCTTCTTCGCTGCCTGCGACGTCGGCTCGCTGGGGCCCGCACCGGAGCCGGACGCTCCGTTCGGCTCGTCGTCGCCGCGGGTCAGCAGCCAGCCCCCGAGGACCACGGCGAGCAGCAGCAGGACCGCGGCGGCCGCCACGATCGGCGTACGGCGGCCGCGGCGGGGCCCCGCCGGGGGTGCAGCCGGCACCGGCTCGCCGACCACCTGGGTCTGCGTCGCGGGCGGCGGGTCGTCGGGAGGAGCGGCTACGGCGGCGACGGGCACCGCCGGCATCACCTGGGTCCGGCCGGACGGCTCGTCCGCGAGGGGGTCGGCGGGCCCGTGGGCCAGGAACAGCGCCACCTGCTCGGCGGTCCAGCGCCCGGCGGGGTCGCGGTGCATGGTGGCCCGCAGCACCGGGTCGAGCCAGCCCGCCCGGTCGGTGCGCGGTGGCTCCTCGTGCACGATCCGGTAGAGGGTGCCCATGAGGTTCTCGGTCGCGTCGTACGGCGGATGGCCGGCGACAGCGTGGAAGAGCGTGGCGCCGAGCGACCACACGTCGCTGGCGGTCGTGGCGCCCTGCCCGGCAGCCACCTCGGGAGCGAGATAGCTCGGCGACCCGGTGACCAGGCCGGTCTGGGTGAGGGTCACGTCGGACTTCGCGCGGGCGATCCCGAAGTCACCCAGCTTGAGCAGCCCGTCGTCGGTGACCAGCATGTTGCTGGGCTTCACGTCGCGGTGCACGATCCCGGAGCGGTGCGCGACCGCCAGCGCCTGGGCCGCCTGGGCCAGCAGCGCAGCCGCCTCGTCGGGCGGGAGAGGCCCGTCGCGCCTGATCCGCTGCGCGAGGTTGAGGGACTCGAGGTACTCCATGACCAGCCAGTGCTGGTCGGCGGTCTCGACCAGGTCGAAGACGGCGACCACGTTCTCGTGGTTGAGCATCGCGGAGACCCGGGCCTCGCGGCGTACCCGCTCGCCGTCGGGCTGGTCGGCGCCCGGCATCCGCCCGATCTGCTTGAGCGCGACCTGCCGGTGGAGCACCGTGTCGCTGCCCAGCCAGACCGATCCCATCCCGCCGCGACCCACTTCGCGCTCGAGGCGGTAGCGGTCGGCGACCACTCGACTGCCGGCAGCCCGCGCCGCGTCGGTCCCTCCCGATTCGGTCATGCGATCCACACTAGGGCCTCTCCTGGATCTTGCCCCGCGGGGGACACTGAGATTGACTGTTCGCCCGTTGCGTACCCAACTCACCGGGTGAGCACAACCACGGAGGTACCGGATGCTGCGGTTCTCGGGTCGGGGAGAGACCGACGTCGGACGCGTGCGCGAGGCCAACGAGGACTCGGGGTTCCTCGGGCCGTACGTCGCGCTGGTGGCCGACGGCGTCGGCGGCGCCGCCGCGGGCGAGGTCGCCTCCGCGACCGTGGCCTACGTGGTGTCCGCGATCGCCCGGCTGCGGCGCGACCAGGACCCGGCCACCGTCCTCGCGGACGCGATCGAGGCGGCCCGCGAGAGCCTCCAGGTCGGCATCGACGCCGACCTGCAACGGGCCGGGATGGCGACCACGCTGACGGTGCTGGCCACCGACGGCCGGTCCGTCGCCCTGGGCCACCTCGGCGACTCCCGCGGCTACCTGTTCCGCCACGGCGGGCTGCAGCAGATCACCACGGACCACACCTACGTGCAGCAGATGGTCGAGGGCGGCCAGCTCACCCCGGACGCCGCCCGCCACCACCCGTGGCGCAACGTGGTGCTGCGCTCACTGCACGGCGGCCCGCTCGAGGTCGGCCAGGAGCCCGACATCCTCACCCTCGACCTGGTGCCCGGCGACCGGGTGCTGCTGTGCAGCGACGGGCTCACCGACCTGGTCGAGGACCGGCGGATCTCCGAGGCGCTGCACGTCCCGGACGCGGGGGCCGCGGCCGGCCGGCTGGTGGCCGCGGCGCTCGACGCCGGCGGCACCGACAACGTCACCTGCCTGGTGATCGACGTCGTCGACGGGCCCCCGGTGGTCGGGGACGGGCAGCTGCTGGGCGCGGTGGGCGACGTGGTGAACATCGTCGACCCGGCCGCCGTACGCGCTCCCTGACGACCGGGGCACGGCTGTATTCCGAATTTCTGGAATTCACCCGTCTCATGGGTCACAATGGCCGCACAACTACACATCTGTCATTCGTGAGGACCACATCTCGCTGATCGAGCTCGCTGGGGAAGGCGTATCTCGACGCCGGAGATGAGGAGGTCACGGTGACCACTAGCACTGCCACCCGCACCGCCACGAGGGGCGTCCTCTACGTCCACTCGGCGCCGTCTGCGCTGTGCCCGCACATCGAGTGGGCCGTGGGCGGTGTCCTCGGCGTCCCCATTTCCATGGACTGGATCCCCCAGCCCGCGCAGCAGGGGACCTACCGCGCCGAGCTGTCGTGGACCGGCGCGACCGACTCCGCCGCCGCGGTCGCCTCCGCCCTGCGGGGGTGGAACCACCTGCGCTTCGAGATCACCGAGGAGCCGACGCCCTCCACCGAGGGTGCGCGCTACTCCTACACCCCCGAGCTCGGCATCTTCCACGCCGTCACCGGCCTGCACGGCGACATCATGATCCCGGAGGACCGGCTGAAGGCCGCCGTGGTCAAGGCCGCGCTCGGCGACACCACCCTGCTGGTCGAGATCGACAAGCTGCTCGGCAAGCCGTGGGACGACGAGCTCGAGACCTTCCGTCACGCCGGAGACGGTGCCCCGGTGCGCTGGCTCCACCAGGTCGTCTGAGGCAAGAATGGTGAAGCACCCGGCGGGGTACACCCCGCCGGGGAGCGAGTCGATCTCGACCCACTCACGGCATCCATCTCACGCCCAGGAGGCAGCATGACCGACGAGCCGCTGAACGACGACGACATGACCACCGGGGGCGCGGGAGTCGGTGGCGGCGCGGCCGGCTTCGACGCCGACGCGACGGATGCCGACGGCACCGACGGCGACTCCACCGACGCCACGGACGGCGACTCCACCGACGCCGACGGCACCGATGCGGACGGCACCGACGGCGACTCGACCGACGCCGACGGCACCGACGGCGACTCCACCGACGCGACCGACGGCGACTCCACCGACGCCGACGGCACCGACGGGTCGGCGTCCTGAGCGCCCTCGACCTCCTCAGCGGAGACGCCCAGACCTTCCTGACCAAGGTCTGGGCGTCACGCGTCCACCTGCACCAGGGTGACGCCGAGCGACTCACCGACCTGTTCTCCCTCGACGACGCCGACCACCTGCTCACCTCGACGGCCATCCGCACCCCGCAGGTGCGCCTCGCGCAGGACGGTGGTGTGCTGCCGGAGTCGTCGTACACCCGGGGGGCGACGCTCGCCGGGCGCCAGCTGACCGGCCTGGTCGACTGCCGCAAGCTGCTGGCGCTCTTCGACGCCGGCGCGACCGTGGTCTTCCAGGGCATGCACCGCTACTGGCCACCGCTGGCCGAGCTGGTCGCCGAGCTCGAGCTGGACCTGGGCCACCCGTGCCAGGCCAACGCCTACCTCACCCCGCCCGGCTCGCAGGGCTTCGCGGTGCACGCCGACAGCCACGACGTGTTCGTGTTCCAGACCCACGGCACCAAGCGCTGGGAGGTGCACAGCGACGGCGAGGTGGACCATGTCCGGCTCGAGCCGGGGCTGTCGATGTACCTCCCCACGGGCACCCCGCACGCCGCCCGCGCCCAGGACCGCGCCTCGCTCCACGTCACCATCGGTGTCAACCAGCTGACCTGGCGCACGCTCGTCCGCCGAGCGGTCGACGCCGCGATGGACCGGGTCGACGACGGCCACCTGCCGGCCGGCTACCTCGACGACCCGAGCGCGCTGGCCGAAGGCCTCGGCGAGCACCTCGCCGCGCTCGCCGACGCACTGCGCGGCACCGACCCGGACGCCATCGCCGGGGAGCAGGTCGAGCGCTTCCTGAGCGGACGGCAGTCCCAGCTCCGCGGCGGCCTCAAGGACGTTCTCCAGGTCCGTTCGCTCGACGACGACACCGTCCTGCGGCGCCGCACCGGCAGCCCGTGCGTCCTGGTCGACCGTGGCGACACCCTGCGGGTGCTGCTCGGGGACCGCTGGCTCGACGTCCCGGCCCGGCTGCGCCCCGCCCTGGAGAAGATCCGCGCCCGCACCGACCTGACCCCGGCCGACCTGCCGCTCGACGAGCAGAGCCGCCTCGTGCTGTGCCGGCGCCTGGTGCGGGAGGGCCTGCTCGAGGTCCGCGGTTGACCGGAGCGTTCCGCTGCGCGACCGCCAGCCTCGGCCGGGCCGACACGCTGGCGGGCACCGCGTCGACGGTCCGCGCGTTCCTGCTGCTCGAGCACCCTGGCGGCTGGGGGCGGCGGGTCCCCCGCGACGCCCGGCTGCCGGAGGGGCTGGGGGAGCGGCTCACGGCGTCCGCCGCGGAGGCCGGCGTCCGGGTGCTCCTCGTACGCCGGCACGGCCGGACACCGCTGCCGGGTCCCCGCCGGGTCTTCGCGGCGTACGCCGACCCGGTGACGCCCTGGGTCGAGACCACCGAGGTCGAGGATCCCGGCCGGGTGCTCGACCTCGACCTCGCCGCGCTCGGCGCCGGCCGCTCGCCGGGTCTGCTGCCCCACGACGGTTCGCTGCTGTGCGTGTGCACCCACGGCCGGCACGACGTCTGCTGTGCCGAGCGCGGGCGGCCGGTGGCCACCGCGGTGGCGGCCGCCCACCCGCAGGAGGCCTGGGAGGTCTCCCACATCGGGGGAGACCGGTTCGCCGCCAATCTCCTGGTGCTGCCGCACGGGCTCTACTACGGCGGCCTCGACCCCGCGAGCGCGGTCGCGGTCACCGGCGGGCACCTCTCCGGCCAGGTCGACCTCGACCACCTGCGCGGCCGGTCCGGGCTGGCGATGCCGGTGCAGGCCGCCGAGGTGGCGTTGCGACGCCGGCTGGAGGAGACCCGGGAGGACGCGGTGCGGTTCCGGCGACAGGAGCGTGACGGTGCGACCACGCGGGCCTGGTTCGAGGTCGGCGCCGCGACGTACGCCGTCGAGGTCCGCACCACCCACGACGACGAGCCGCAGCGGCTCACCTGCGGGGTCGACCGGCCGAGCCGGATCCCGCGGCACGACGTGGTCGACGTACACCGGGCCTGAGGGCCGCGACGTCATCCGTCCTGGCTGCCGGAACGACTAGTTCGCATGACGTCCGGAGACGCCGACGACCCGGCCGCCCGTGCGGGCGACCGGGTCGTCGAGCGGTACGTCAGACCGTGCGGAAGGCGATCGCGACGTTGTGACCGCCGAAGCCGAACGAGTTGTTGAGCGCGGCCAGGTCGCCCTCCCCGAGCTCGCGCGGCTTGTCGGCGATGTCGAGACCGACGTCCTCGGGGTCCTCGAGGTTGATCGTCGGCGGCACCACCCGGTTGTGCAGCGCCAGGACGGTGGCGACCGACTCCAGGGCGCCGGCAGCGCCGAGCAGGTGGCCGGTCATCGACTTCGTCGAGGTGACCACGACCCGGTCGACCGCGTCGCCGAGCGCGGCCCGGACGGCCCCGGCCTCGGCCACATCGCCCTGCGGGGTCGAGGTGGCGTGCGCGTTCACGTGCGCGATGTCGCCGGCCTCGAGACCGCCCTCGCGCAGCGCCATCTTCATCGCCCGGGTGGCGCCGAGGCCCTGCGGGTCCGGCTGGGCGATGTCGTGGGAGTCGGCGGTGATGCCGGCCCCGGCCACCTCGGCGTACACCCGCGCGCCGCGGGCCTTCGCGTGCTCCTCGGACTCGATGACCAGCGCGGCCGCACCCTCGCCGAGCACGAAGCCGTCGCGGCCCTTGTCCCACGGGCGGGAGGCGCGCTCCGGCTCGTCGTTGCGCTTGGAGAGCGCCATCATCTGGGCGAACGCCGCCATCGGCAGCGCGTGCACGGCCGCCTCCGTGCCACCGACCACGACCACGTCGGCCCGGCCCATCCGGATCATGTCGACGCCGAGGGCGATCGACTCGTTGCCGGACGCGCAGGCGGAGACCGGCGTGTGCACGGCGGCCCTGGCTCCGATCGCCAGGCCGACGCTGGCCGCCGGGCCGTTGGGCATGAGCATCGGGATCGCCAGCGGCGAGACCCGGCGCGGGCCCTTCTCCTTGAGGACGTCGTAGTTGGACAGCAGCGTGGTCACGCCGCCGATCCCCGACGCCATCGCCACGGCGAGGCGCTCGGGGTCGACGTCGTCGCTGTCGGCCAGCCCGGAGTCGGCCCAGGCCTCGAGCGCAGCCACCATGGCGAACTGGCCCGAGCGGTCGAGGCGCCGGGCCTTGACCCGGTCCAGGACCTCCGTGGGCTCGACCGCCACCTCGGCAGCGATGCGGGCGCCGAGGTCGGCGGCCCACTCGTGCTCGAGCAGCGCCACGCCGGACTTGCCCTCGATCAGGGCGTTCCAGGTGGAGGAGACGTCGCCACCGACCGGGGAGGTCGCCCCGAGGCCGGTGACGAGGACGCGCTTCTGAGACATGGGTTTCCTTCGTGGGGAGGGGACGTCGGTCAGCTCTGGGCGTTCTCGATGAACGAGACCGCGTCGCCCACCGTCTTGAGGTTCTTCACCTCGTCGTCCGGGATGGAGACGCCGAACTTCTCCTCGGCGGCCACGACGACCTCGACCATGGACAGCGAGTCGACGTCGAGGTCGTCGACGAACGACTTGTCGAGCTGGACGTCGTCAGCAGGGACTCCGGCGACCTCGTTGACGATGTCGGCGAGGTCGGTACGGATCTCTTCGGTGGTGGCCACTTCTTCTCCTTGTGGTTGGGGTACTGCGTCGGTTCCGGGTGGGTCAGGGAACGGTGACGACCTGGGCGGCGTACGCCAGGCCGGCGCCGAAGGCGATGAACAGCGCGGTGTCGCCGCTCTTCGCGTCGCCCTCCGCGATCATGCGGTCGAGCGCGAGGGGGATCGAGGCCGCCGAGGTGTTGCCCTGCTCGGCGATGTCGCGGGCGATCTTGACCCGCTCGGGGAGCTTCATCGAGCGCGCCATCGCGTCGATGATGCGCATGTTGGCCTGGTGGGGGACGAACACGTCCAGATCCTCCACCTTGATGCCCGTCCGGTCGAGGGTGGCCTGCGCGATCTTGGCCATCTCGAAGGACGCCCAGCGGAACACCGGGTTGCCCTGCATGACCAGGTGTGGCATCTGGGGGTGCTCCTGCTGGAGCACGTCACGCCAGTCCTCGCGCTGCCGGATCAGGTCGAACTGCTCGCCGTCCGAGCCCCACACGACGGGGCCGATGCCTGGGGTGTCGGACGGACCGACGACCACTGCACCCGCGCCGTCGGCGAAGATGAACGCGGTGCCCCGGTCGCCGACGTCGGTGAGGTCGGAGAGCCGCTCCACCCCGATGACGAGGACGTGCGACGAGCTGCCCCCGCGCACCATGTCGGAGGCCAGCGCGACGCCGTGGCAGAAGCCGGCGCACGCGGCGGAGATGTCGAACGCGGCCGGTCGGTTGGTGCCGAGCTCGTGGGCGATGGCCGTGGCGACCGCCGGGGTCTGGAACATGTGGCTGACCGTGGCGACCACGATCGCGTCGACCTGCGAGGCCTCGATGCCGGCGTGGGCGAGCGCCTTGCGGGACGCCTCGACCGACATCAGGGTGATCGTCTCCTCCGGGGTGGCCCACCGGCGCTGCTTGATGCCCGAGCGCTGCTGGATCCACTCGTCGCTGGAGTCGATCGCCTCGACGATCTCGGCGTTGGGGATCACCCGGCTCGGCCGGTAGGAGCCGATGCCGAGGATCGCCGCGTGGCGCGAGCCGCCGGAGGGGTTGAGGGTCGTCATGGTCACAGGTCTCCTGCCGTGGACTCGGCGTGCTTGTCGACGAAGGCGCGGGCCTCGTCGAGCTGGTCGGGTGTCTTGAGAGCGAAGCTCTCGACCCCCTTCATCGCCCGCTTGGCGATGCCGGTGAGGGTGCCGGCGGGCGGCAGCTCGAGGACGCCGGTGACGCCGAGCTCGAGCATGGTCTCCATGCACAGGTCCCAACGGACGGGACGGCTGATCTGGGCCACGATCCGGGCCAGTACGTCGGCTCCGGAGGCCACCACCTGGCCGTCGGCGTTGCTGATGACGCGGGTGGCGGGGTCCTGCGGGGTGATGGTGGCGGCGAGCGCGTCGACCCGGGACACCGCGGGCGCCATGTGCTCGGTGTGGAAGGCGCCGGCCACCGACAGCGGGATCAGCCGGGCCCGGGCGGGTGGCTCCTCGGCGAACGCCGCGAGCTGGTCGACGGTGCCGGCTGCCACGATCTGGCCGGGGCCGTTGTCGTTCGCCGGGGTGAGGCCCTGCTTCTCGATCGCGGCCAGCACGTCGTCCCGGTCGCCCCCGAGGACCGCGGTCATGCTGGTCGGCGTGGCCGCAGCGGCCTCCGCCATGGCCTCGCCACGCTCGCGGACCAGCTGGACGGCCTCCTCGGCGGTCAGCGCACCGGACAGGCCGGCGACGGTGAGCTCGCCGACGCTGTGCCCGGCCAGCGCACCGACCCGGCCGAGCGCGTCGGCCGGGACCAGGTCGAGTCCGGCCAGCAGGCCGGCGGCGACCAGCAGCGGCTGCGCGATCCTGGTGTCGCGGATGGTCTCCGCGTCGGCCTCGGTGCCGTAGTGGCCGAGGTCGAGGCCGGCCACCTCCGAGAGCCGTTCGAGCCGCGCAGCACTCTGCGCGTCCTCCAGCCAGGGCTGGAGGAAACCGGGCGTCTGGGCGCCTTGACCGGGAGCGAGGATGACCAGCACGGTGTCCACTCTGCCGTGTCGGGACGACCCGGTGCGCCTCGGGGGCGCACGAAATACCGCCGCGTTCCTTTGTCAGGTTCCTACAAAAACGGCGACCGGTCGGTAACTGCGGGGTCGGCCAGCCGACCGAGCGAGAGCGCGACCGCGATCGTGTAGGCGTGCCGGGGCTGGGTGGGGGTCAGCCCGGTGAGGTCGCCGACCTGCCGGAGCCGGTAGCGGACGGTGTTCGCGTGCACGAACAGCACCCGCGCCGCGCCCTCCACCGAGGCGCCGTGGTCGAACCACGCGTCCAGCGTCTCGATCAGCGTGCCCTTGGCCTCGACCAGCGGCCGGTAGACCTCGAGCACCAGCTGCCGGCGGGCCGCCTCGTCGCCGGCCAGGGCCCGCTCGGGGAGCAGGTCCTCCGCCGACACCGGTCGCGGCGCGCCGGGCCAGGCCGCGGCCACCCGCATCCCGGCCAGCGCGGCGGTGGCGGAGCGGTGGGCGTGGGAGAGGTCGGCCGCGGGCGGCCCGAACACCACCGCGCCCTCCGCGAAGTGGTGCTGCACCGCGCCGGCGGCCCGCTCCGGGTCGGCGACGTTGCCGAGCACGACCACCATCTGGTCGCCCTGGGTGGCGCACAGCGCGTCGACGCCCGCCACCCGCGCCGACCGGCGTACGTCGTCGAACACGGCGTCGGACGCCGGGCTGGCCGGCGCCCGGCCCAGCACCACGACGACGTCGCCGTGCCCTCCCCAGCCCAGCGCGCCGGCGCGGGACAGCACGGTGGCGTCGGCGTCGGCCCGCATGACCGAGTCGACGACCAGGGCCTCGAGCCGCGCGTCCCAGGCGCCGCGGGCCTCGGCGGCCCGGGCGTAGACCTCGGCGGTGGCGAACGCGAGCTCGCGGCCGTAGCGGAGCAGGCCGTCGTGGACCGTGCGGGCCTGCTGGGCGCCGAGCAGCTGGTCGAGGTTCTCCTCGACCACGTCGATGGTCAGCCGGACCAGCTCCACGGTCTGCTGCAGGTTGATCACGCCGGCCAGGGCCCGTGGGGCGGCGCCGAAGACCTGGGCGGCGATCGCGGAGTCCGCGTCGGTGGCCACGGTGCGGGAGTCACCGTGGTCGCGGTACCACGCGACGAAGCCCCGGATGCCGGCCTGGACGATCATCCCGACCCAGGACCGGTCCTCGGCGGAGAGGTCCGCGAACCAGGCCTTCTCCGACTCCATCCGGGCCATCGCGGCGTTGCTCAGGGTGCCGACCTCGCGGAGCAGCTGCGCGGAGGCCTCCTCGCGGGGGGCGGACGGGGCTGCGGACACCCTCCGAGGCTATCCATCCGGACGGTTTCAGGTCTCGAAACCCCAACGAACAAGGGCGTCCCGGTGCATTCGCGGTGAACTTGTGGTGGGATGCAGCCACCTCGACCACCCGGCCGCGAAGCCCCCGGAGGCAGCATTGGTGCACCGATCACTGGAGGTCCAGTACGTCACGCTGCACGGGCACCGGCGGGCGTTCGTGAAGACCGGTTCCGGGCCGGTCCTGCTCCTGCTGCACGGCCTGGCCTGCGACCACACCACCTGGGACCCGGTGATCCACGACCTGGCCCGGCGCTACACGGTGATCGCACCCGACCTGCTCGGTCACGGGCTCTCCGACAAGCCCCGCGCGGACTACTCGCTCGGCGGCTACGCCAACGGCATGCGCGACCTGCTCACCGTGCTCGGCATCGACCGGGTGACCGTGGTCGGCCACAGCTTCGGCGGCGGGGTGGCGATGCAGTTCGCCTACCAGTTCCCCGACCGGACCGAGCGGCTGATCCTGGTCGCCCCCGGGGGCCTCGGCCCCGAGGTGAGCCCGGCGATCCGGGCGATCACCACGCCCGGCTTCACCCCGCTGATGCGGCTGCTGACCCTCCCCGGCGTCCGCCAGGTCGGCACCGCGGGCCTGCGGGCGCTGGCCGGCACCGGGCTCAACGCCACCCGGGACCTCGACGAGGTGGCCGCGATCGTGGACAGCTGGCGGGACCGCCGAGCGCTGGCGGCCACCAGGCACGTCACCCGTGCCGTGGTCGACCTGCGCGGCCAGATCGTCACCATGACCGACCGGGCCTACCTCACCGAGGCGGTCCCGATGTGCGTGATCTGGGGCGAGGACGACGCCGTGATCCCGGCTCGGCACGCGCGCACCGCGGAGGCGCTCGCCCCGGGCTGCCGGGTCGAGGTGGTCCCGAACGCCGGCCACTTCCCGCACAAGGACCACCCGCAGCGGTTCGTGAAGATCGTCCAGACCTTCCTGCGCACCACCCAGCCGGCCGTCTACGACCGCGACCGGCTCCGGTCCCTCCTCGAGCACGGGGGCGACGTACCCGTCCAGCAGGCCGAGGCCGGCCACGCCCCGGTCTCGCCGCTGCGCACGCTGTCCGGCGCCTGACGGGCGCTGCAGGATTCCCCGGTGGACCGGGGAATCCTGCTCTTGTCGGGCAGAACTTCGGCTGTCAACCGACGGATCTGCCCGTCAACCGCTGGACATGACACCGCCCGGGGTGCCGGCTGAGCCGACGACCCCGGGCGGACCGTGGACGAGGAGCTAGGCGTCCCCGCCCTCCTGCTTGACGTCGGCGACCGCGGTCGGGTCGTCGATGCGGTACTTCGCGAAGGCCTCGGCGACCTTCTCCCGCGGCACCTGGCCGGCGTCGGCCAGTGCCTGGAGCACCTGGACGACGACCGACTGGGCGTCGATGTGGAAGTAGCGACGGGCGGCCGGGCGGGTGTCGGCGAAGCCGAACCCGTCGGCGCCGAGCACCCGGTAGTCGCCGGGGACCCAGCGCGCGATCTGCAGCGGGACCGCGCGCATGTAGTCGGAGACCGCCACGACCGGGCCGTGGGCGCCGGCCAGCTTGTCGGAGACGTACGCCGTCCGCGGGGCCTCGCCCGGGTGCAGCAGGTTCCACTCCTCGGCCGCCACCGCGTCCCGGGCCAGCTCGTTCCACGAGGTGACCGACCAGGTGTCGGCGGCGATGCCCCACTCCTCGGCCAGCATCCGCTGTGCGTCGACGACCCAGGGGAAGCCGACGCCGGAGGCGAGCAGCTGGACCCGCGGGCCCTCGTGGTCGGAGGTGGAGACCTTGTGCATGCCGCGCAGGATGCCCTCGACGTCGACGTCCTCCGGCTCGGCCGGCTGCGCCACCGGCTCGTTGTAGACGGTCAGGTAGTAGATGACGTTCTGGGCGTCCTCGCCGTACATCCGCTCGAGGCCGGCCTGCATGATGTGGCTGATCTCGTAGGCGAACGCCGGGTCGTAGTGGACGACTGCCGGGTTGGTGGCCGCGAGCAGCGGCGAGTGGCCGTCGGCGTGCTGGAGGCCCTCGCCGGTCAGCGTGGTCCGGCCGGCGGTGGCGCCGACCAGGAAGCCGCGCGCGAGCTGGTCGGCCATCGCCCACACCGAGTCGCCGGTCCGCTGGAACCCGAACATCGAGTAGAAGATGTAGAACGGGATCATGTGCTCGCCGTGCGTGGAGTACGCCGAGCCGGCCGCGGTCGCGGACGCCATCGCGCCCGCCTCGGAGATGCCCTCGTGCAGCATCTGGCCCTGCGGGGACTCCTTGTAGGCGAGCAGCAGCTTGCGGTCGACCGACTCGTACTGCTGGCCGCCCGGGTTGTAGACCTTCGCGGTCGGGAACATCGAGTCCATGCCGAAGGTGCGGTACTCGTCGGGTGCGATCGGCACGACCCGCTTGCCGATCTCCGGGTCCTTCATCCAGTCCTTGAGCAGGCGGACGACGGCCATCGTGGTGGCGATCTTGTTCTTGCCCGAGCCCTGCTTCAGCTCGGAGTAGACCTCGTCGCCGGGGAGCTTGAGCGCCTTGGACCGGTCGAGACGACGCGGCAGCGAGCCGCCGAGGGCCCGGCGCCGCTCCATCATGTACTCGATCTCGGGAGCCTCGTTGCCGGGGTGGAAGAACGGTGCGGCACCGGTCTGCTCGTAGGACTGCTCGAGGTCCCGGTCGCCGATCGGCAGGTAGAGCCGGTCGCGGAACTTCTTGAGGTCGTCCATCGTGAGCTTCTTCATCTGGTGCGTCGCGTTCTTGCCCTCGAGCGCGTCGATGGTCCAGCCCTTGATGGTCTTGGCGAGGATCACGGTCGGCTGGCCGACGTGGCGGTGCGCGGCGTCGAACGCGGCGTACACCTTGCGGTAGTCGTGGCCACCGCGCGGCAGCTTCACGATCTGCTCGTCGGTCATGTGCTCGACCATCTTCCGCAGCCGGGGGTCGGCGCCGAAGAAGTGCTCGCGGATGTAGTCGCCCTTCTCCGTGGAGTAGGTCTGGAACTGGCCGTCCGGGGTGGTGTTCATCCGGTTGACCAGGACGCCGTCGACGTCGCGGGCCAGCAGCTGGTCCCACTCGCGGCCCCACACGACCTTGACGACGTTCCAGCCGGCGCCGCGGAAGACCGACTCCAGCTCCTGGATGATCTTGCCGTTGCCGCGGACCGGGCCGTCGAGCTGCTGCAGGTTGCAGTTGACGACGAACGTGAGGTTGTCGAGCTCCTCCCTTGCGGCCAGCGAGATCGCGCCGAGCGACTCGGGCTCACCCATCTCGCCGTCGCCGAGGAACGCCCAGACGTGCTGCTCGGAGGTGTCCTTGATGCCGCGGTTGGAGAGGTAACGGTTGAACCGCGCCTGGTAGATCGCGTTGAGCGCGGTCAGGCCCATCGACACCGTCGGGAACTCCCAGAAGTCCGGCATCAGCCGGGGGTGGGGGTACGACGGGAGGCCGGCGCCGGGCCCGTGCTGGACCTCCTGCCGGAACCGGTAGAGCTGGTCCTCGGTGAGCCGGCCCTCGAGGAAGGCCCGCGAGTAGATGCCGGGGGAGGCGTGACCCTGGATGAAGATCTGGTCGCCGCCGCCGGGGTGGTCCTTGCCGCGGAAGAAGTGGTTGAAGCCGACCTCGTAGAGGCTGGCCGAGGACTGGTACGTCGCGATGTGGCCGCCGACCTCGAGCCCCTTGCGATTGGCGCTGGAGACCATGACCGCGGCGTTCCAGCGGAGGAACGCGCGGATCCGGCGCTCCACCTCCTCGTCGCCCGGGAACCAGGGCTCACGCTCCGGCGGGATGGTGTTGATGTAGTCGGTGCTGCGCAGGGCGGGGACACCGACCTGCTTCTCCCGGGCACGCTCGAGCAGCCGCAGCATGACGTAGCGCGCGCGCTCGCGGCCACGGTCGTCGATCATCGCGTCGAACGAGTCGATCCACTCGTTGGTCTCGTCCGGGTCGATGTCGGGGAGCTGGGTGGGCAGGCCCTCGTGGATGACGGCCGGCGTGGGGGGAGTCGAAGCACGAGAAGAGTCGTTCACGTGCCTCATCGTCGCACGCTCGCAGGCGCCGGAAAATCTACCGGCCAGTACGTCCGCGCCCGACGGCCGGCGGACGCGGAGGACGCAGGTCGCCGGTCAGCCGCACGGCGTACCCGAGTGCCACGAGAGCGGCCACGACAGCCGCGCTGAGCCACTGACCGACGCCGCCCCACCCACCGGTCCCCGTGTCCAGCGTCTCCACCGCCAGGGCCGCCGCTCCCAGACCGAAGACGACCACCCCGGCGACCGCGACGTACCCGGAGGGGAGGCGTCCCCGCTGCGGCAGGAACCGCCACACCACCAGCAGGACGAGCCCGAGCACCCCGGCGGCGACGCGGTACTCCACGACCTCGCCCCAGTGGTGCCGGGCCGCTGCGGACAGGCAGCCGTGGCCGGGGAAGTACTCCTCGAGCTCGGCGCAGCGGGCCGGGGTGTACGTCGCCCCGGGCAGGTCGCCGGCCACGAACCCGGCGCCCCAGACCCGTCCCATGACCTCGGACACCAGCCCGCTGACGCCGATCGCGACGAGGCCGACGGCGGCGAACAGGACAGCCGGCCGGAGGAGCGACCGCAGGTCGAGCACGGCCGGGGTGTCCGCCACCACCTCGGGGGCGCCGAACGCGGCCACCGCGGCCCGCTCGGCGGCGGTCCGCTCGAGGCCCGTCACCTCGAGCGCGGCGGCGGAGTCCAGCAGGTGCGCCTCCACCTCGGCCAGGGTTCGGTGTACGGCGCGGGGCGGGCCGGAGCGTCGGGAGCAGTGCGTCGAGGTACTCCTCGATCGGCTCCTCCGGGCCGGGCCCGTGGGCGTGCGGGCTCACGGCGTCACCGTCGCCCGGGGGACCCCCGGGTCGATCACGGCGCGCACGCCCCGGCTGAAGTCGTGCCACGAGCGACGCTTCTGCTCCAGTGCCCGGTGGCCGTCCTGGGTGAGGGCGTACGCGCGGCGGCGGCGGCCGGACCCGCGGTCCCAGCGGCTCGTGAGCAGCCCGTCCCGCTCGAGGCGGTGCAGGGCTGGGTAGACGGTGCCCTCCGGCAGGTCGAAGGCGCCGTCCGATCGTTCGCGGAGCCGCGTGATCACGGCGTACCCGTGGGCCTCCCCGGCGGTCAGGACGGAGAGCAGCAAGAGGTCGAGGTTGCCGCTGAGCTGGTTGCTCGCCATACCTAGACAATCTAGGTATGGGGCGGTGTCCGGTCAAGGCCCGGGCGGGTCGTCCGGTGCGGGACGAGCACAACCCGGAGATCGTGCGGCACGATGTCCGACATGGTGGAACAGGTTGCGGGAGGGCACGAACTCCGCTGGACTACTCCCCACCGGACGCCCGGAGACGGGCCGTCGTCCAGACGATGGAGGAGTCAGTGAGTTCGACCACGGGTGGGGACGCCGCCCAGCAGAGTGCCGCGGAGCGGCTGGGGTTCACCAAGGGCCTGGTGGTCCAGGAGCTCGGGTGGGACAGCGACACCGACGACCAGGTCCGGGTGGCGATCGAGGACGCGATCGACGCGGACCTGGTGGACGGTGACTACGGCAACGTCGTCGACGCGGTCCTCCTCTGGTGGCGCGACGACGACGGCGACCTGGTCGACGCACTGGTCGACGCGCTCACCGACCTGGTGGGCGGCGGTGCCATCTGGCTGCTGACCCCCAAGGTCGGCCGCTCGGGCGCCGTGGACCCGGCCGACATCGCCGAGGCCGCGCCGATCGCCGGTCTCTCCCAGACCACCACCGCCGCCGTCAGCAAGGACTGGGCCGCCACCCGGCTGGTGGCCCCCAAGTCCAACCGCTGACCGAAAGGACCCCCCGCTTTCATGAGCAAGGCCGCTGCACGACTGTCCTCGGGAATCACGTCGGCGGCGGTGCTCGCCAGGTCGGGAGTGATCCGTCCCTACTCGCCGCGCACGCTGGCCAGGCTGGCCACGACGCTCCGGGAGTGGGGCACCGGCCCTGCGGGTGGTTTCACCACGCTCGCAGTGCGCCACCCCGACCGGACCGGCCTCATCGACGACCTCGGCCCGCTCACCTTCGGCGAGGTGCACCGGCGCAGCAACGCGCTCGCCTCCTCGCTGCGGTCCCGCGGTCTCGGCGAGGGTGACAGCGTCGCGGTGATGTGCCGCAACCACCGCGGCTTTGTCGACATCAGCCTGGCCGTGGCCAAGCTCGGCGCCGACGTGCTCTACCTCAACACCGCGTTCGCCGGACCGCAGCTGGTCGACGTGCTGGAGCGTGAGAAGCCGGTCCTCGTGGTGCACGACGAGGAGTTCACCGGGCTGCTCGACGGCGCCGACGTCGCGGCCCGGGTGCTCGCCTGGACCGACGGGGAGCCCGCCGAGGACCAGGACACGCTGGAGAAGCTGATCACCGCGGGGTCCGCCGACGACCTCACGCCCCCGAAGCGGCACGCGCGGATCGTGATCCTCACCTCCGGCACCACCGGCACGCCCAAGGGCGCACCGCGCAACGAGGCCGGCATCGACGCCGCGGTCTCCCTGCTGTCGCGGATGCCGCTCAAGCACGGCTGGAAGACCCACATCGCCGCCCCGCTCTTCCACACCTGGGGGTACGCCCATCTCGCGCTCGGCATGCTGCTCGGGTCGACCGTGGTGCTCACCCGGAAGTTCGACCCCGAGAACGCCCTCGCGGTCACCGAGCGCAACCGGTGCGACTCGCTGGCGGTCATCCCGGTGATGCTGCAGCGGATCCTCCAGCTCCCCGACGAGGTCCTCGACCGGTACGACCTCTCCACGGTGAAGGCCGTCGCGGCCTCGGGCTCGGCGATGCCCGGCGACCTGGCAACCACCTGGATGGACCGGTTCGGGGACACGCTCTACAACATCTACGGCTCCACCGAGGTGGCCTACGCGTCGGTGGCCACGCCGCAGGACCTCCGCGAGGCCCCCGGTACGGCGGGCAAGCCGCCGCACGCGACCGTCGTACGCATCCTCGACGACGCGGGCAAGGAGGTGCCCGCCGGGCAGGCCGGCCGGATCTTCGTGGGCAACTCGCTTCTCTTCGAGGGCTACACCGGCGGCGGCCACAAGGACATGGTCGACGGGCTCATGTCCAGCGGCGACGTCGGCCGCTTCGACGAGGACGGCCGGCTCTTCGTGGAGGGCCGCGACGACGAGATGATCGTCTCCGGCGGCGAGAACGTCTTCCCCAAGGAGGTCGAGGACTGCCTGGCCCGTCACGAGAAGGTGGTCGAGGCGGCCGCGGTCGGGGTGGACGACGACCAGTTCGGCACCCGGCTGCGGGCGTTCGTGGTCACCACGGGCGGTGTCGACGAGGACGACCTCAAGGCCTGGGTGAAGTCCAACCTGGCGCGCTACAAGGTGCCGCGCGAGATCGTCTTCCTCGACGAGCTGCCGCGCAACGCCACCGGCAAGGTGCTCAAGCGCGAGCTGGCCGAGCCCGATGAGCCCGCGGACGGCTGAGCCGGCGCCGGGTCACCCGGCGGTGAGCTTGTAGCAGTTCATCTCGCGGTCGCCGTTGTCCCAGCCGGGCTCCAGCGGCCAGGTGACCCAGTAGGCGCCGTTGTCGGTGAACTCGTAGCAGCCCTTGCCCTGCTTCTCGAAGGCCTTCCGTGACGGGTACGACGCCCCGCCCCTGGCCTGGAAGTAGCCCGCCCAGCGGTAGTCGTGCTTCTGGTCGCAGGTGACGTACCTGCCCTGGTCGTTGCGGTTGTCGACGCAGCGGAAGTAGGCGTCGGGGACCCCGTCGGTCAGGATCGGCGAGCTGCCGGCCGGCAGCAGCTTGAGCCGGCCACCGGTCTCTGCCTTGGCGTCGCAGCGGAACCACCGGGCCCCGGCGCTCCACTGGCTGGTCGTCGGCTCGAACCAGATCCAGCTGAAGACCGAGGACCTGAGCTCCTTCTTCGAGAGGCCGAGGCCCTCGGCGAGGTGGGCCGTGCAGTCCTTGC
The DNA here is from genome assembly GCF_004519545.1 of Nocardioides guangzhouensis. Taxonomy (GTDB): domain Bacteria; phylum Actinomycetota; class Actinomycetes; order Propionibacteriales; family Nocardioidaceae; genus Nocardioides; species Nocardioides guangzhouensis. The sequence goes on along the minus strand of NZ_SDKM01000014.1, from coordinate 19,121 downwards.
GCACCTGCACCGGGTCGGAGGCGGCCGCGTCGTCGGGGAAGGTGCCGACGTAGTAGGTGATCGTGGTGTGGTCGTCGTAGCAGTTGACCGGGGCGGAGCCGTTGGTCGCCGCCTGCGACCTGGCGTAGGTCATCTTGTAGCAGGCGTCCACGGTGGGCGCTCCTGCCAGCGGGTCCGGGGTCGGCGAGGCGGTGCTGCTCGCCGGGGCTCCCATGGCTGCGTCGCCGGCACCGGTCTCCTCGCTGCACCCGCTGACCAGAACCAGCAGCCCGGCCGCGAGCGCAGCCATGGTGGTGCGAAGATGACGGTGATGGACAGTCATGGAAACCCCCTGGTCGAGAACGTCGCCGATCCTAAGGCAGGCGGTCTGGTCCAGGCCCTCGAGACCGGTGCTGCTGCGCCGGACTTCTGCCTGCGCGACCAGTTCGGGCAAGACGTCGCCCTCTCGTCGTTCCGTGGGCGGAAGGCCGTGGCGATCTTCTTCTTCCCGTTCGCGTTCTCGGGTGTGTGCACGGGGGAGATGGCGGGCATCCGGGCCCGGCTCGACCAGTTCCTGACGTTCGACACCGAGGTGCTCGCGATCTCGTGCGACCCGGTCTACGCGCTGCGCGCGTTCGCCGACTCCGACGGGCTGAACTTCCCGCTGCTCTCCGACTTCTGGCCGCACGGCGAGGTGACGCAGAAGTACGGCGTCTTCGACGAGAAGCGCGGCTGCCCGCGGCGCTCGTCGTACGTCCTGGACAAGGAGGGCGTGGTCCGCTGGTCGGTGCACCACGCCAACCCCGAGGGTCGCGACCTCGACGAGCACCTGTCCCGGCTGCGCTCATTGGCCTAGACCCAATGACCCGTTGGTACCGGATTTCGCCAGTTTTCCGGGGAAGGGGCAGACAAGTTTGGAGCGGTGGTACACACTTGTACTTGTTGCGACCGCTGGTGACCCGAGACGCCGGCGGTCGCAGCCTTTATAAGCGCTCGCGGCCCGCACACACCCCCGTTCCGGCGACTCCCCGGGACGGATTCCGGTGCCGGCCGGCGCCTCGCGTAGTCTGTGCCGCGCTTCGGGGCGTATAGCTCAGCGGTAGAGCTCTGGTCTTACAAACCAGCGGTCAGGGGTTCGAATCCCTTTGCGCCCACCCTCACCCGTCTCCCCACGCCCCGGGCCCCGTGGGCTCGCCGTCGGGACCAACGACCGTCCGCCCGGGACCCACGGCACTGGTCGCCGGAGGGACTCCCTCCCCACGCTGGAAGGCACAGAGGGCGGTGTCGCCCCGGCGCCGCCCGGCCGGCCCCGGTCGGGGCCCCGGAGTCGAGGAGGGTAGTCATGCTCGCAGCAGGGATCCTGCTCGTGGTGGCGCTGGTCCTCATCGTCGCGACCGCTCTGCTCCTGCGCTCCTGGGGGCGGGCCGAGTCGCAGACCGAGGAGCGCCTGCACGACCCACAGGTCCACACGATCGTCTACGCCATCCCCAACGGCGTCGACCCCGTCGTCTTCAAGACCGCCTTGAGCCACGCGGGGTTCACCAGCGTCACCGAGCTGGTCGGCGGCAACGAACGGCTGCTCGTGGAGTGCCCCGAGCCGCAGCGTGCCCGCCTGCGCAGCGTGCTCGAGTCGGTGCACCCTGCCGGCCTGAGCAGTGCCGTGGCTGGCTCCGACCACGTCGTGTTCGAGGACGAGCGCTGACCTCGCTCCGGCTCAGCCGAGGTCCTGGGTGAGGTAGCGCTGGATCGTCGGCCCGACGTCGGCGAGCACGTCGTCGGCGGGGCGGTCCGCGATGCCGGGCAGCCGCAGGAGGTAGCGGGTCAGGGCCAGGCCGAGCAGCTGGCTGGCGACCAGGCCGGCGCGGCGCCCGGCGTCCCGACGCGGCGCGAGGGCGCCGATCGTGGAGGCCACCTGCTCGCTGAAGACCGCACGCAGCCGGTCGGCGGCCTGCTCGTTGCTCACCGCCGAGCGGAGCAGGATCACCAGCACGTCGTCGCTCAGGCCGCCCTCCCAGCGCTCGAGGAAGTGGCGGGTGAGGCGCGCACCCAGCTCGCCCCGGGGGACGGACGCGAGGTCGGGCAGCATCAGGTCGACGTCCACCGCGGCGGCGAACAGCGCCTCCTTGCTGGAGAAGTATCGGATCACCAGGGCCGGGTCGACCGAGGCCTGCGCCGCGACCGATCGCACGGTCGTCCGATCGTACCCGTCCCGCGCGAAGTGCTCCCGCGCGGCGACGAGGATGGCGGCCTTCGTGCGTTGCGACTTGGTCGGCCGCGGGTCGTCCCGGGTGCTGGTCATGGCGTCACGCTCCCACACGCAGGACCAGAATTCAACAGGTGTTGACTTTCTGGGGGCGGGCGGGCACAGTGGGCAGGACCATGATGTCAACACGTGTTGACTTCTAGCTTCCAGCCGAGGAGAGACCGCGATGCCTGCTCACGACCCGACCACGCAGAGCCGGGGGGTGCTTGCCGTCGTCCTGCTGTCGCTGGGGCTGGTGGTGGCCGCCGTCCCCGCGCTGAACGTCGCCCTGCCCGACCTGGCGGCCGACACCGACGCCTCGATGAGCCAGCTCCAGTGGATCGTCGACGCCTACGCCCTGGTCTTCGCTGGCCTGCTGCTGCCGGCCGGCGCGCTGGGGGACCGCTACGGCCGCAAGCCGGTGCTGGTCGCCGGGCTCGTGGTGTTCGCCGCCGGCGCCGCGCTCGCCGCCCTGACCTCGAGCCCGGAGGTGCTGATCGCGCTGCGTGGGCTGATGGGAGTCGGGGCGGCGCTGGTCATGCCCACCACGCTGTCGATCATCACCAGCTCCTTCCCGCGCGAGCAGCGCGGCAAGGCGGTCGGGGCCTGGATCGGCGTGGCCGGCGCCGGTGCCGTGCTCGGGCTCCTCGCCTCCGGCCTGCTGCTCGAGGTGTGGGGCTGGCAGTCGGTGTTCTGGTTCAGCGCCGTGGTCGGCCTCGCGGTCGCCGCCCGCGCCGTACGCCGGATCCCGGACTCGCGCGACGAGGGCGCCCCCCGCGTCGACCACGTGGGTGCGGTGCTCTCGGTGCTCGCCCTGGCCGGGATCGTGTTCGCCGCCATCGAGGGGCCGGTGCGGGGCTGGACCGACCCGCTGACCCTGGGAGCGCTCGGGGTGGGTGCCGCCGGCCTGGTCGCCTGGGTGGTGTGGGGCCTGGTGGCCGAGGAGCCGCTGCTCGACCCGCGGCTGTTCGCCCGGCGGGACTTCAGCTCAGGTGTCCTGTCCATCACCCTGCAGTTCTTCGTCTTCTTCGGCTTCATCTTCCTGGTCGTGCAGTACGTCCAGCTGGTGCTCGGGTACTCGCCGCTCGAGGCCGGGCTGGCGCTGGTGCCGATGGCGATGGTCCTCGGCGGGCTGTCCCGCCGGGTGCCCCACCTCGCTGCGCGGGTCAGTCGGCGCCCGCTGGCCGTGGCCGGCCTCCTGCTCATGGCCACCGGCATGCTGGTGGTCTCGCAGCTCGACACCGGGTCCTCGTACTGGCTGCTGCTCGCGGGGCTGGTCCCGGTCGGGGCCGGGATGGCGCTGGCCACGGCCCCGGCGACGACGGACATCGTCTCCGCCCTCCCGGCGAGCAAGCAGGGCGTCGCCTCCGCGGTGAACGACGCGGCCCGCGAAGTCGGCGGCACGCTCGGCATCGCGGTCCTCGGCAGCCTGCTCAACCAGCAGTACCGCGCCGGGGTCGCGGACGCAGCGCCCGCCGGGGCGCCGAGCCACCTCGTCGACGCCGCCCGGGAGTCGCTCGCGGCAGCGCTCGGGATCGCCGCCCACCTGGGGGAGGCGGGCAGCGGCCTCGCCGCCGGTGCCCGCGCCGCGTTCGTGGACGGGATGGGCCTGGCCTACCTGACCTCCGCCGGGCTGCTGGTGGCCGCGGCGGCGGTGCTGCTCGTCGCGATCCCGGGAGGCCGCCGCACTGCCCCCGTGCAGCAGGACCGGAGCCGTTCCGAGGTGGACCGGACCGACCCCGGCGCCGACCGCGACGCCGACTCCGAGGCCGACACCGAGGCCGACACCGTGGGCGCGTCCCGCTGACGCGCTCGTGAGCGGGGGAGCGGCAGGGCCCTAGAGTCGGGTCATGTCGCCCCTCCGGCTCGAGGCCTCCCGCTCCTACCCCTGCCCCGTCGAGCACGCCTACGACACCACGATCGTTCACCCGCTGCCGCACCTGTTCCGGCACCGCTACGGGCTGCTGCCCCCGATCAAGGCGGTCACCGGTCCCGAGCCGTGGGGGACGCTCGGCCAGTCCCGACGCATCGTGCTCTCCGACGGGGGCACGCTGCGCGAGACGCTGACGATCGTCGACCGGCCCTCGGTCTTCGGCTACCGCATCGACGAGATCACCGGGCCGCTCAAGCCGCTGGCCGCTCAGGTGGACGGCGCCTGGCGGTTCGTGCCTGCGGGCACCGGCTGCCGCGTGACCTGGGCCTGGACCGTGCACCCGGCGTCGCCGGTCGCAGCCCGGCTGGTGCCCGTGCTCGGGCGGCTGTGGCGCGGTTACGCGCGGCAGGCCCTGGAGAACCTCGAGGGGATCCTGCTGGCCTGAGGCTTCAGGGCCCGGTCGGGGTGGCCCGTCCGGACCGGATCCGCCCGCCCGGCGCACCCGCCGTACCGCTGGGCGAACCCCCCGATCGGTCGGGTCCGGGGCCGTGCGCGCGTGGCTAGGGTGGTTCCGACCGTCGATGTGAGGGAGACCACTCATGCACGTCCCGTTCAGCGCCTCGGACTTCATCAACCGTGCGGAGGCCGTGTACGGCGACCGCCCCGGCATCGTCGACGAGCCTGCCCAGCCCGCCGAGTCCCTCGGCGCGCTGACCTACCGGGAGGTCGCGGACCGGGCCCGTCGCCAGGCGGCGCTCCTCGACGACCTCGGGATCGGCTTCGGGGACCGGGTCGCGGTCGTCTCGCACAACAGCGCCCGGCTCTTCAACTCCTTCTTCGGAGTGGCCGGCTCCGGACGGGTGCTGGTGCCGGTGAACTTCCGGCTGCGCCCCGACGAGGTCCGCTACATCGTCGAGCACTCCGGCGCCCGGGTGCTGCTGGTGGACCCCGAGATCGACGAGTCGCTCGCGTCCGTCACCGCCGAGCACCGGTTCACGCTCGGCGACGACGAGCACCTGTACGCCCCCGACGGCGCGACGCCGAAGCCGTGGGATCCGGACGAGACCACGACCGCCTGCATCAACTACACCTCCGGCACCACCGCCCGGCCCAAGGGTGTGCAGATCACCCACCGCAACATCTGGACGAACGCCGTGACCTTCGCGATGCACGCCGGGGTCACCGACCGCGACGTCTACCTGCACACGCTGCCGATGTTCCACGCCAACGGTTGGGGCATGCCGTTCGCGATGACCGGCCTCGGCGTCAAGCAGGTCGTGATCCGCAAGATCGACGGAGCCGAGATCCTGCGCCGGGTCCAGGAGCACGGAGTCACCGTGATGTGCGCGGCGCCGGCCGTGGTCGCCGCCGTGCTCGAGGCCGCCCAGACCTGGGAGGGCGAGATCCCCGGCCGGGACCGGGTGCGGATCATCGTCGCCGGCGCCCCGCCGCCCACGAAGACCGTGGCCCGGGTGGAGTCGGAGCTCGGGTGGGAGTTCATCCAGATCTACGGCCTGACCGAGACCTCCCCGCTGCTCACGATCAACCGCAGCCGGGCCGAGTGGGACGACCTGAGCGTCGAGGAGCGGGCGTCGAGGCTGGTTCGCGCCGGCACCCCTGCGCTGGGCGTCACCCTCAAGGTCGATCCCGAGGGCGAGGTGCTGGCCCGCTCCAACGTGGTGCTCGAGGGCTACTGGCAGCAGCCCGAGGAGTCCGCCAAGGCGCTCGACGGTGGCTGGTTCCACACCGGGGACGGCGGGACCATCGGCGACGACGGCTACCTCACGATCAGCGACCGCAAGAAGGACGTGATCATCACGGGCGGCGAGAACGTCAGCTCGATCGAGGTCGAGGACGTGCTGTTCAGTCACCCGGCGGTCGCCGAGGTCGCCGTGATCGGGGTGCCCAGCGAGAAGTGGGGCGAGACGATCAAGGCGCTGGTGGTGCTGGCCGAGGACCAGCAGGCCACCGAGGAGGAGCTGATCGCCTGGTGCAAGCAGCGGGCGGCCGGCTACAAGGCACCGACCAGCATCGAGTTCCGCGACGAGCTGGCCCGGACCGCGACCGGCAAGCTGCAGAAGTTCAAGCTGCGCCAGCCGTACTGGGCGGGGTACGAGCGCCAGGTGAACTGACGCCGGCCCGTCCGGCACCGAGCCCGGCCCCCGAGGCGGCGAGCACGCCGAGCACGATCAACGCCTGCCCGAGCGTGTACGTCGTCATCACCACGGCGCCGTCCGCGGGCACGCTGAGCCGGTCGGACAGCGAGGTGGCGGCAAGCACCGAGTCGGAGGCCACGAACAGCAGCGCCCCGATGGTGGTCCAGCGGTGCACGCCGGTGGCCAGCGCGGCCATGGTGCACAGCACCGCGCCGTAGACCGCGACGGGGACGACCATCCCGCCGAGGTCGGGCCCGAGCACGACCAGCAGCAGCAGCCACCACGCGACATACGGCGCGACCAGGGCGCGACGCCGGCGCAGCGGGCTGTCGGAGAACCGGGTCGCGAAGCCGATGCAGTAGCAGACCTGTGCGCCGAGGAAGGCGGCCAGCCCGAGCAGGAACCAGGTGTCGCCGCCGGGCATGAGGAACAGGTCGCCCAGCCACGAGAACACCAGGGCCGCGGCCGTGGCCCGGAGCAGCCGGGTCCCGAGGCGGGCCGAGGCGAGCAGGACCCCGAGCAGCAGGGGCATCAGCAGCGGCTTGGTCGCGGTGTCGAGCGCGGTGCCGTCGACGAGCTGGCCGGCGATGTTGAGCACCGACGCGACGGCGTACGCCGCGAGGAGCACGCGGGCGGTCATCGCGCACCGTCCAGCGCGGCACCGTCCACGACGTCCGCGGTCGCCGGCGTCCAGCCGGGCTTGTGCACCAGCAGCCCGAGCCGCTCCCGCCAGCCGTCGGCGGCCCGCAGGTCCTGCCCGATCGAGGCGTACTCGTGGAACGCGACCCGCACCGGGTTGTAGGTGTCGATGTTGGTGGTCAGGCCGTACGCGCAACGCTCGCCCTCGGGCTCGAAGGTGCCGAACATCCGGTCCCAGACGATCAGCATCCCGGCGAAGTCGCGGTCGAGGTAGCTGCCCTGCGAGGCGTGGTGGACCCGGTGGTGGGACGGGTGTTGAAGACCGCCTCGACCGGGCGGGGGAGCCGGTCGATCCGCTCGGTGTGGATCCAGAACTGGTAGACGAGGTTCACCGACTGGCAGAACGCCAGCACGCCGGGGTGGACCCCGGCCGCCACCATCGGGATGTAGAACACGAACGACGTGAAGCCGGTCCAGGTCTGCCGCAGCGCCGTCGACAGGTTGAACCGCTGGCTCGAGTGGTGCACGACGTGCGAGGCCCAGAGGATGCGGATCACGTGGTGGCTGCGGTGCGACCAGTAGTAGAAGAAGTCCTGCGCGACCAGCAGCAGCGGCAGCGTCCACCAGGTCAGCTCGACGCGCAGCGGCGTCAGCTCGTAGACGAGGACGTAGACCGCCAGCGCCGGGATCTTCCAGAGGATGTCGAAGGCGATGCTGCCCAGTCCCATGGTCAGGCTGGTGGCGGTGTCCCGGGAGTCGTAGCCGAGCTCGTCGTCGTCGCCGTGGAAGCGGAACGAGACCACCTCGACCACGATCAGCAGCAGGAAGCCCGGGATCGACCAGGTCACGACGTCGGGCAGGTGGGGCACGCTCGACTCCCTCCACGGCCCGCGTCCGCGGCCGGTCTCCGCGCACCGCCGCGCGCGGTGCGGCGTGATGCTAGCCGGACGCAGGTGTCCGGGCGGGCAATTGCTACCGGCGGGTCACAACGGTCCAGACCCCGCGGGTCAGAGCCCGGCCACGCCTTCGACGACCAGCAGCGCGCCGAGCCCCACCAGTACCACCGCGACGATGGTGGCGTTGTGCGACCACGGACCCCATGCGTGCCTCCTCGTCGTCGGACCGGTGCTGGCCCCGGATCGTCCCACGGCGCCGGTCCCGGTGAGAGGCGTCTCATGCGGCCCTCATGGACCACTCACGGCCGCTCGGCAGGGTCGTCCTCGACCGCACCACGAGAGTCCAGAGAGGACACCGTCATGAGGAAGACCGTCACCACAGCCCTGCTGGCCCTGGTCGGACTGGTTGCCGTCGGCCTGCTCTCCCTGCAGACCGCCGGCACCAGCCAGGCCGACGACCGGCCGAACGACCAGGTGTCGAAGCGCGACGACGACACCCCCGACCTCGTGCTCGTCGCCGACGACGATGACGACGACACCAACGACGACACCAACGACGACACGGGGACCAGCACCCGGAGCCGCCACACGGGCGTCAGCCGCTCGACCCGCGACCACACCAACAGCCGGTTCGCCGCCGTCAGCCGCGACCGGGACCTGAGTCGGAGCGACAAGACCCGCGACTGGACCCGCGACGGGAACGGCAACGTGAAGCGCGACTGGTCCGCCGACCGCACCAACGACCGCTCGCGGAACGACACCCGCCGCTGACCGCCGTACGACGGCACGGGACCGGGAGGGAACCGGACATGGAGACGTGGGACTTCGGCGAGGACGGGCAGATCGCCCCCGGGCTGACCGCGGTGCGGCTGCTCGGCGGGGGAGCGGCGTACGAGGCCTGGCTCGCCTTCGACGAGATCACCTACGCCCCCGTGGTGGTCAAGGTGCTCCGCCCCGGGCAGGTGCACGACGCCTCCAGCCTCCGCGGCCTGCGCCGCGAGGTCCGGGCACTGGCCGAGGTCAACCACCCCGTGGTCGTCCGCTCGCTCCGGCACGACGTGAATGGCCCGCGCCCCCACGTCGTGCTGGAACACGTCGACGGGCCCCGGCTCTCGACGCTGCTCCGGCGCTACGGCCCGCTGCAGGAGCAGCAGTACCTCCCGCTGGCGGTCGACCTCGCCTCGGCGCTGCACTACCTCGCGCACGTCGGCCACGTGCACCTCGACCTCAAGCCCAGCAACGTGATCATGGGCGCCCCCGCCCGGCTCATCGACCTGTCGGTGGCCCGCACCGTGGAGGAGGCGGCCGGGCTGCGGCACCCGGTCGGCACCGACGCCTACCTGGCTCCCGAGCAGTGCGACCCGCCCGCCACCGGCGCCCCCGGACCGGCCAGCGACGTGTGGGGGCTGGGCGCCACCCTGTTCGAGGCGGTGGCCGGCCACCGGCCGTTCGACGACGGCGACCCGGACGCAAGCGCGCTCGTGGACCGCTTCCCGCAGGTGGCCGTGCTCGACGGCGGGGCGCCGTACGCACTGCCGGACCGGGTGCCCGAGGAGGTCGCGAAGGTCGTGCACGCCGCGCTGGCGCCGCTGCCTCGGGACCGTCCGCGCCCGCGCGAGATCGCGGAGGCGCTGCAGCCGGTCCTCGAGCGGCAGCCCGTCGGCCACCTGGCCGGGTTCCGGGTCAGGCGCTGAAGCGGTACCCCATGCCCCGCACCGTGGCCACGGCGTCGGAGCCGAGCTTGCGGCGGAGGTAGCCGACGTAGACGTCGACCACGTTGGACCCGGGGTCGAAGTCGAAGCCCCACACGTGGTCGAGGAGCTGCTCCCGGGACAGCACCTGCCCCGGGTGGCGCATGAAGATCTCCAGCAGCGTGAACTCCCGCGCCGACAGGTCCACCTCACGGCCGTCGACCCGCACCCGGCGGGTGCGCAGGTCGAGCCGGAAACCGCCGGCCTCCAGCACGGTCTCGGCCGTGGCGGCGCCCTCGCCCGCCTGGCGCAGCCGTAGCCGGACCCGGGCAAGCAGCTCGGCGAACCGGAACGGCTTGGGCACGTAGTCGTCCGCGCCACCGTCGAGGGCGGTGACCGTGTCGGACACCGAGTCGCGCGCGGTCAGCACGATCACCGGCACCCGGGAGCCCTGGGAGCGGAGCCGGTCGAGCAGGTCGAAGCCGTCGAGCGAGGGCAGCCCGATGTCGAGGATCACGAGGTCGTGGACTCCGCTCAGGGCCTCGTCCAGCCCGACCCGGCCGTCGCCCACCGCCGTCACGACGTGGCCCTCCGCCCTGAGCCCCTTCGCGACGAACGCGGCGATCCGCTCCTCGTCCTCGACGATCAGGATGCGGGCCACGTCTCGCCCTTCCCGCTCGGCAGCCCGGTCGGCAGCGTGATCTCGAAGCGGGCGCCCCCGCCCTCCGCGTCGGTGACGGCCACGGTGCCGCCGTGCGCCTCCGCGATCGCCCGGACGATAGAGAGGCCGAGCCCGAACCCGTCGTCGTCGGGCATGGTGGCACCGCGGCCGAACCGCTCGAAGACCACCGCCCGGTCCTCGGGCGCCACGCCCGGCCCGGAGTCGCGCACCCAGAGCCGCGCCGACCCTTCGTCGTACGCCGACCCGACCGCGACCACGTCGCCCGGCACGGTGTGCTTCACGGCGTTCTCGGCGAGCTGGAGCAGCGCCTGGGTGAGCCGCTGGTGGTCGGCGCTCAGGCTGCCCACGCCGACGCCGTCGGAGCGCCAGTCCCGGTCACCGAGCGCCCGGGCCTTGGCCAGCACCGAGGTGGTGAGCTCGTCGAGGTCGACCGGCTGCCGGGTGATGAATCCGGGGCGCCCGGCCTGGGCCAGCAGGATCAGGTCGCCGACCAGCCGCGACATCCGGTCCACCTCGTCGGCGAGCAGGGCCCGGGTGCTCGCCACCTCGGTGGGGTCGGAGGCGTCGAGCAGCTCGAGGTGCCCGGCCAGCACGGTCAGCGGCGTGCGCAGCTCGTGGCCCGCGTCGTCGAGGAACTGGCGCTGCCCCGCGAACGCGGACTCCAGCCGGTCGAGCATCTGGTTGAAGGTGCGGGTGAGCGCGGTGATGTCGTCGTTGCCGGTCTCGGGCAGCCGGCGGGACAGGTCGGTGGCGGTGATGTCGCGGGCCGCGTCGTTGAGCCGGCGCAGCGGCGCCAGCAGCCGGCCCGACTGCCAGAACGCGACCGCCGTGATCGCGCCCAGCGACAGCAGGGAGACGATCGCGTAGGTGCGGACCAGGCTGGTCAGCTCCGAGCGGGCGTCGTCGAGGAACGTCACCACCACCAGGCCGCCGTCGGTGTCCCCGGTCACCGGCTGCATGGTCACCAGCAGCTCGCCGGCCTCGCTGTCGGTGCGCATCGACCGGCCGTCGGCGAGGTTCTCGCGGACCAGGTTGAGCAGGTCGAGGTCGGTGGAGACGTCGTGCCGCGACGTCGACTGGAAGCGCGGCCGGCTGCCCAGCCAGCCGATGAACAGCTCGTCGTCGCTGGGCACGTTGCGCTCGAGGAAGACCCGCAGCAGGCGTTGGGTGCTGGCGAAGGGCTGCCCGGTCTGCGGGTCGGTGCCCCGCTGCTGGAGCTGGAGGAACTCCGCGATCTCCTGGTCGGCCTGCTCGGCGGCCGCCGACTCCACCCGGGCCGACTCGATCGCGTAGATGATGACCCCGGCCAGGGTCAGCGCGAGCGCCACCAGCAGCGCCACCGTGGCGGTGATCCGGACGCGCACGGAGACGCCCGGCCGGTGCGGCCGGGCGTCCTGCGTGGAGGCCTTGTGCCCCCGGTCCCGGTCAGTCGTCGTCGTGCCCGTCGTGCCCGTCGTCCTCGCGCTCGCCGTGCCCGGGCCCGCTGTGGTCGTCGTCATCGTCGCGGCCCTCGTCGTCGTCGTGGTCGTCCAGGTCGTCGGGGCTGGGGGTGATGACCTCCGGTCCGTCGTCGTCGAGGTCGTCGTCAGCCTCGTCGTGGTCGTCGTCGCCGGCCGGGGACCGCGTGGGCGTCGGCGTGCTGCCCGGCCCCGGCGTGGGGGAGCCCTGCCGGGTCGCGTCCTCGATCACCACGGGCGCCCGCTGCCCGGGCTCGTCGCCGGTCGCGGCGAGCGTGCCCGCGACGTACGCCAGCATCGGGAGGGCCACCGCCGCCCCGACCAGGACCGTCCACCACCTGCGCATGTCAGGCACGATCCTGCCCCATGGTGGGGCCGGGGTGAGAGGTCGATGAGAGACCTCTCATCGCATAACCTCTCCGCATGCCCGCGCTCCAGGACGTCGTCGACCTGATCCACGGGTGGTACCCACCCGCGACCGCCGAGGACTGGGACGCGGTGGGCCTCGTGTACGGCGACCCCGCGGCGCCGGTCGCCAAGGTGCTGCTCGCGGTCGACCCGACCCAGGAGGTCGCCGAGGAGGCGGCGGACTGGGGAGCCGACCTGCTGGTGGTCCACCACCCGCTGTTCCTGAAGCCGGTGCACGGGTTCGCCGCCACCACCCCGAAGGGCCGGACCCTGACCACGCTGGCGAAGGCCGGCTGTGCGCTGCTCACCGCGCACACGAACGCCGACCAGGCCGAGGGCGGTGTCTCCGAGGCGTTCGCCCGGGCGCTCGGGCTCGACGACCTCGCCCCGATCCTGCCGCTGCCCGGCGAGCCGACCGACAAGCTCGTCGTCTACGTCCCGGCCGACGCCGCCGCCCCGGTGCGGGCCGCGATCTCCGAGGCAGGGGCAGGAGCCGTCGGCCACTACGACCACTGCACGTTCACCAGCGAGGGGCACGGCCGGTTCCGCCCGCTCGAGGGAGCCGACCCCGCGATCGGCACGGTCGGCACCGTCGAGGTGGTCGGCGAGCACCGCATCGAGACCGTGCTGCCGCGCCGGCTCCGGGCCGACGTGGTCCGGGCGCTGCGCGCAGCCCACCCCTACGAGGAGCCGGCCTTCCAGGTGCACGAGATGGCCGACCCCGGTGACGGCGGCACCGGCACCGGCCGGGTCGGCACCGTGCCCGGGACCACGCTCGAGGAGTTCGCGGCCACGGTCGCCACCGCGCTCCCGGCCACCGCACACGGTGTGCGGGTGGCCGGGGCGCCATCCCGCGCCGTTCGACGCGTGGCGGTGTGCGGGGGTGCCGGCGACTTCCTGCTCGACCGGATGGCCGGCTCGGACGTCGACGTCTACGTCACCAGCGACCTGCGCCACCACCCGGCGGCCGAGTTCGCCGAGCGCGGCGGGCCGGCCTTGGTCGACGTCGCGCACTGGGCCGCGGAGTGGACGTGGCTCCCGGTGGTGCAGGCGCGGCTCGCCGATGCGCTGGGCGCTACGGTGGAGTCGCGCGTGAGCACCATCGCCACCGACCCCTGGACCTTCCGGATCTGAGGGGACCCCTCCCGCCGTGCACCCGAGGAGCCGACGCTGAAAGCCGACCCGTTCGCCCAACTCAAGCTGCTCGACGTCCAGGAGCTCGACTCCCGGATCGACCAGCTGAGGCACCAGCTCGCCTCGCTGCCCGAGCACGAGCAGATCTCCGCGCTGCAGGCGACGCGCGGCACGCTCGTCGACCGGGAGCGGGACGCCCGGATCCTCGTCGACGACCTCATACGGGAGCAGAAGAAGGCCGACGCCGACGTCGAGCAGGTCAAGGCGCGCCGCGAGCGCGACCGCACGCGCATGGACCAGGGACTGGTGACCAACCCCAAGGACCTCGAGCGGATGACCCACGAGCTGGCCACGCTCGAGCGCCGCATCGGCGACCTCGAGGATGTCGAGATCGACGTCATGGAGCGCCTCGAGGAGGCCGAGGGCGCGCTGGCTGCGACGACCGAGGAGCTCGGCCGCACCGACGAGCTGCTCGCGGCGACCACCAGGACGCGTGACGAGCGGGCCACCGAGATCAACGAGAGCCTCGGCAGCGTGCAGGCCGAGCGGGCCACCGCCGTGCAGGGGCTGCCCGAGGACCTGATGGGCCTCTACGACAAGCTCCGGGCCAGCAAGCAGGGCGTGGCTGCGGCGGCCCTCCGGGCCCGCCAGTGCGGCGGCTGCCGGCTCACCCTCAACCCGTCCGACCTGGCCGTCATCGCGAAGGCGCCGGTCGACGAGGTCGTGCGCTGCGAGGAGTGCTCGCGCATCCTCGTCCGGACCGCCGAGTCGGGACTGTGAGCGGCGCGCGCACCGGCGTCACATCGGTCATCATCGAGGCGGACGGCGGCTCCCGCGGCAACCCCGGCCCCGCGTCGTACGGCGCGGTGCTGAAGGACGCCCGCACCGGCGCGGTGATCGCCGAGGACGGCACCACGATCGGGGTGGCCACCAACAACGTCGCGGAGTACTCCGGCCTGATCGCCGGGCTCCGGCTGGCCGAGGAGCTCACCCCCGACGCCGACATCGAGGTCCGGATGGACTCCAAGCTCGTGGTCGAGCAGATGTCGGGGCGGTGGAAGATCAAGCACCCCGACATGCGGCCGCTGGCGATGGAGGCGAACCGCCTCGCGCCGTTCGGCACGACGTACACCTGGGTGCCGCGGGAGCAGAACAAGCACGCCGACCGGCTGGCCAACGAGGCGCTCGACGGCAAGCGTTCCGGGGTGACCGTGGTCGGGGAGTCCGACGACTACCTGGTCGAGGTCGAGGAGGAGGTCGCGCGGCACGAGCTCGGCGCCGGAGAAGGGGCCGGGCACGACACGGCCACCGAGAAGGGGCTCGGGCACGGGCCGGACCGCGGCTGGTCGCCGCCGTCGGGTCCGCCGACCACGCTGATCCTCGTCCGGCACGGCGTCACCCCGCACACCGTCGAGAAGCGCTTCTCCGGCGGGCTGGCCAGCGCCAACCCCGGCCTCAGCGAGGACGGCCGCGACCAGGTGCGGGCGACCGCCACCTGGCTCGCCCCGCTGGCGCCGTCGGTGGACGCGGTGATCACCTCGCCCGTCCGCCGTACCCGCGAGTCCGCGGAGATCGTCGGCGCCACCCTCGGGCTGCCCGTCGGCGAGGAGCCCGGCTTCGCGGAGATGGAGTTCGGCCGCTGGGACGGGATGACCTTCGCCGAGGTCGCCGAGAAGCACCCCGACGAGCTCGAGGCGTGGATGGGCTCGATGGACGTCGCCCCCGGTGGTGGCGAGTCCTTCCGGCAGGTCGAGGAGCGGGTGCTCACCGCGCTCGAGCGGGTGCTCAAGGAGCACGAGGGCAAGACCGTCGTGGTGGTCAGCCACGTCACGCCGATCAAGACCCTGGTCGCGCACGTGCTGCGGGCACCACTGGAGTCCCTCTACAGAATGGAGCTCACGCCCGCGTCGGTGACCGTGCTGTCGTTCTACGGCGACGGCCCCGACGGCACGCCGATGACGTCGATGCGGCTCTACAACGCGCGTCCCGGCGACGAGGTGCTGCCGCCGCCCCGGTTCTAGGCCAGGTTGAACGCCTCGAGGGTCAGGTCGCCGTGGAGGTCGAGGCCGATCGTCGTCAGGGCTGCGTTGGCCACCGGCATCCGCAGCCAGCTCGCGGGGCCGGCGTCGAGGACGCGGGTGACGAACCAGGACAGGACGAACGCATGCGTCACGAGCACGACCTCCCTGCCGGCGGTCGCGTCGAGGAGCTCGTGCCAAGCCTCGGTCATGGCGCGACCGTCCTCGTCGCGTTCGGCGGGCGGCACGGCGTCCAGCCACGGCCAGCCGTGCCGGGGGTAGTCGTCCCTCCATCCCTCGGACGGCACCGCGGTCCGGTCGTCGAGCAGGGCCGAGGGGACGAGGGCCGCGTCGAGGAGGTCGGCGATCAGCGCGGCGGTCTCCGCTGCACGGCGACGCGGGCCGTGCCACACCTCGGTGACGGGGCGACCGGCCAGCCGCTGGGCCAGCGCCCCGACCTGACGGCGGCCGAGGTCCGAGATGCCGGGGTCCGCGTCCTCGTGCCCGGCCGCGTCGGCGTGGATCCGGGTCACGCCTACAGCTCCGCGGCGACGACGTCCAGGCGGGTGCCCTGCGCGGTCGGGTCACCCTCCTCGACCTTCCAGCCGAGGTCGCGCAGCAGGTCGGCGAACGCCGCCGGGGTCCGCGGGTTGCCGCCGTCCTCGAGGATCGCGCGCACGATCCGTCCCTTGGTGGCCTTGTTGAAGTGGCTGACCACCTTGCGGGTGCCCTCGTGCTCGTGCAGCACCCGGACCGTCGACACCCGCCTCGCGAGGTCGGGAGCGGGCCGCCAGAACGCGGCGTACGTGCCGGAGCGGAGGTCGACCAGCAGCCCGGAGCCGACCGCCTCGCGGACGGCGGGGTCGAGGTGCTCGCGCCAGTGGCCGGCAACCGTGCCGAGACCGGGGAGGGTGGCGTCGCCGGAGAGACGGTACGCCGGGACCCGGTCACCCGGGGAGAGCAGGCCGAACAGCGCGGAAGTCACCGCGACCCGGGTCGCCGAACGGCGCTTGGCGGCGGTGGTGAGGGTGTCGAAGCCGAGGGCGTCGTACAGCACGCCGGTGTAGACCCGGTCCGCCCGGGCGGTGGGAGCGGTGCGCAGCCCGGCGTTCCGGCGTACCAGCTCCAGCTGGGTCGGCCCCAGCCCCAGGACCTCCGCGGCCCGCTCCTCGTCCGACGAGCAGAGCCCGACCAGCGCGTCGAGCACCCGGGAGCGGGCCTCGGTGAGCGCGGCGGAGGACAGGGCGTCGAGGGCGACCGGGGCGCCCCGGCGGGCCGCGGTCTTGCCCTCGCTGGGCGGCAGCAGGATCAGCACGCCACGAGGGTAGGCGACGACGTGCCCTCTCTTGATGGCCGAGGTGCCCCTTCTTGAGGGTCGAGGTGCCCCGAGTCGTCTCCCGCGGGCAGGAAGGCAACGCGAGGTTGCGCAACACGGGGCACCTCGGCGCGCAATTCCGGGCACCTCGGCGGGGGTGGGGGCGGCTAGGGTGGCGGGCATGGCGAGCAGGGTTGTCCGGGTCCGCTCCACGGACGACGGCGTCGCGGCGCACGAGCTGCGGGAGGGGATCGCCGCCATCCAGGCCGAGCTGACGGTGTCCCCGGACTTCCCGCCCGAGGTGGAGGAGGCGGCGGCGAAGGCGACGGCATCGCCGCGGCTGCCGGACCTCGACCGCACCGACATCCCGTTCGTCACCATCGACCCGGACGGCGCGCGCGACCTCGACCAGGCGCTGCACCTCGAACGCGCGGGCGAGGGGTACGTCGTGCACTACGCGATCGCCGACCTCGCCGCCTTCATCACCCCGGGCGACCCGGTGGACGCGGAGGCCAACCGCCGCGGCGAGACGCTGTACGGCGCCGACTCCAAGGTCCCGCTGCACCCGACGGCGATCTCCGAGGACGCTGGCAGCCTGCTGCCCGACCAGGAGCGGCCGGCACTGCTCTGGACGATCACCCTCGACGCCACCGGCGAGGGCACCGACGTGACCGTCGAGCGGGCCCGGGTCCGCTCCCGCCGCCAGCTGTCGTACGACGAGGTGCAGCGCCAGATCGACGACGGCACCGCCGACGGCCCGTTGAAGGAGATGTCCGGGCTGCTGCGCGAGGTCGGCGAGCTCCGCCTCCAGCGCGAGGCCGACCGCGGCGGCGTCTCGTTGCCGCTGCCCGAGCAGGAGGTCGACGTCGACGGCGACCGCTGGACGCTGGAGTTCCGGTCGATGCACCCGGTCGAGACGTGGAACGCCCAGATCTCGCTGCTCACCGGCATGGCCGCGGCCGAGCTGATGATGCGGGGGCGCACCGGCCTGCTCCGCACCCTCCCGCCCGCCGACCCCCGCGACGTACGCCGGCTCCGGCGGACCGCCCGCGCCCTCCACGTCGAGTGGCCCGACGACATGGACTACCCCGAGCTCATCCGCTCGCTGGACCCGCGCCAGCCGAGCCACGCGGCGATGGTGGTCGCCTGCACGCGGCTGCTCCGCGGCTCCGGGTACGTCGGGTTCCACGGCGACCTGCCGGCCCAGCCGCGGCACGCAGCACTGGCTGCCGAGTACGCCCACTGCACCGCGCCGCTGCGCCGCCTCGTCGACCGGTACGCCGGCGAGATCTGCGTGGCGCTCAGCGCGGGGGAGGCGGTCCCCGACTGGGTGCTGGACCGGCTGGAGGCGCTGCCCGAGGTGATGCGGGAGTCGGGGCGCCGCGCCAACCAGTACGAGAACGCCGTCCTCGACCTGGTCGAGGCCGCCGTCCTGCGCAGCCGGGTCGGTGACCGGTTCACCGGTGTGGTCGTGGAGGTCGAGGAGAAGGACACGAAGCGCGGTGAGGTGACCGTGCAGGACCCTGCCGTCGAGGCCGCGGTCACCGGCAGCCACCCGCTGCCGCTCGGGGAGGAGGTCGAGGTGGTCCTCGCCACCGCCGACCCGGTCAGCCGGAAGGTGGAGTTCACCCTGGGCTGAGTCAGGCGTATCTGGCCCGGAGGTACGAACTCCTCGTCCGCAGGGCTCCCGGTTCGGCGGGAGCCCACCACACGGAGCGAGGGAGCAGATGACAGACGCACCGGAGCCGCGCCATGGCCGCGAGACCTTCTTCATCGAGGGCGAGGGGGTGGTCGGCGCCGAAGCGTCCGACCTGGGACCTGCGCCCGCACCGCCCACCACCCCGGCCGCGGGACTCACCGCGCCCCGCACGGCGGCGGCCGCAGACGCGGTGCCGGACTTCCGCTTCTCCCGGCTGGGCCCCAAGGGCGTGAAGACCAGCGTGGGCATGCGCCGCAAGGTCGCGCTCGCGATGACCAGTGCCCCGCCGACGGCGGGAGGGATCCCGGCCGGTTACACCTACCTCGGCCAGTTCGTCGACCACGACCTCACCTTCGACGCCACCAAGGTGACCTTCGGCGACCTGGTCTTCCCCGCCCACCTGGTCCAGGGCAGGTCCCCGGCGCTCGACCTCGACTCGCTGTACGGCGCCGGGCCGCTCGACCCGGTGTCCGAGGCGTTCTACGACCCAGACGGCCAGCACCTGAAGACGGGCAGGACCGTGGCCGCCGGCGACCCGGCGATGGACGGGTTCGACCTCCCCCGCAAGGGCACGGGCACGGCGGCACAGAAGCGCAAGGCGCTGATCCCCGACCACCGCAACGACGAGAACCTCGCGGTGGCCCAGACCCACCTCGCGTTCATCCGGTTCCACAACCGGGTCCTCGACAGGCTGCACCCGAACACCCCACCGGCGGCGAGGTTCGAGAAGGCCAGGCGCCGGGTCGTGCTCCACTACCAGTGGATGCTCAGGACCGACTACCTGCCGCGGATCTGCGACAAGGGCATCGTCGACGACGTCTTCACGAACGGGCGCAAGGCGTTCGAGGTCGGCGCCAGCCCGCTCAGCGTCCCGACCATGCCCGTGGAGTTCTCCGTCGCGGCGTTCCGGTTCGGCCACTCGATGGTCCGCG
>NZ_SDKM01000139.1 GCF_004519545.1 Nocardioides guangzhouensis | reverse complement strand
GTCGATCCACTCGGAGTACCAGGACAACCTGCTGATGCTCTCGCTGTCGCGTGGCGGACCGACGGTCTGGATGAGCCCGTCGGACGCGGCGGCGATCGAGGCCGCCGACAACGACTGGGTGGAGGTGGTCAACGCCAACGGGGTGCTGGTCGCCCGGGCGATCGTCTCCCACCGGATGCCGGCCGGTGTGGTCTACGTGCACCACGCGCAGGAGCGCACGATCGACGTCCCCAAGTCGGAGGCCACCGGCCGCCGCGGCGGCATCCACAACTCGGTGACCCGGCTGCTGGTGAAGCCCACCCACCTGATCGGCGGCTACGCCCAGCTCTCCTACACCTTCAACTACTTCGGTCCCACCGGGAACCAGCGCGACATGGTCGCCACCGTCCGCAAGCGGTCCCAGGAGGTGACGTACTGATGCGCGTCATGGCCCAGATGGGCATGGTGATGAACCTCGACAAGTGCATCGGGTGCCACACCTGCTCGGTGACCTGCAAGCAGG
>NZ_SDKM01000138.1 GCF_004519545.1 Nocardioides guangzhouensis | reverse complement strand
GTCGATCCACTCGGAGTACCAGGACAACCTGTTCATGCTGTCGCTCTCGCGCGGCGGCCAGACGATCTGGATGAGCGACAAGGACGCCGCCAAGGTCGGGGTCGAGGACAACGACTGGATCGAGGCGGTCAACCGCAACGGCGTCGTGGTGGCCCGCGCGATCGTCTCGCACCGGATGCCGGAGGGGACCGTCTACATGCACCACGCGCAGGACCGGCTGATCGACGTACCGATCGCGGAGACGTCGGGCAAGCGGGGCGGGATCCACAACTCGCTGACCCGGATCCTGGTCAAGCCCAGCCACCTGATCGGCGGCTACGCCCAGATGTCCTTCGCGTTCAACTACCTCGGCCCCACCGGCAACCAGCGCGACGAGGTCACCGTCATCCGCAAGCGGTCCCAGGAGGTGCGCTACTCGTGAAGGTCATGGCGCAGATGGCGATGGTGATGAACCTCGACAAGTGCATCGGCTGCCACACCTGCTCGGTGACCTGCAAGCAGG
>NZ_SDKM01000137.1 GCF_004519545.1 Nocardioides guangzhouensis | reverse complement strand
GGTAGAAGTTCGTGTTCGGGACCCGGAACGTGGAGGGGACCAGCGGCTCGAAGACCGCCTTCAACCCCGGCAGGCCGGTGATCGAGAGGGCCCCCTGCGTCGTCCCGTGGTAGGCGATGGCACGACTGATGACCTTGTGCTTCAGCGGCTTCCCGACGAGCTTGAAGTAGTTCTTGGCCAGCTTCCACGCCGTCTCCACGGCCTCGCCGCCCCCGCTGGTGAAGAAGACCCGGTTGAGGTCGCCGGGAGCGTAGTCCGCGACCCGCTCGGCGAGCTGGATCGCGGTCGGGTGCGCGTAGGACCACAGTGGCATGAAGGCGAGCTCCTTCGCCTGCTTCGCCGCTGCCTCGGCCAGCTCCGTGCGCCCGTGCCCGAGCTGGCTCACGAACAGGCCCGCGAGGGCGTCGAGGTACCTCTTGCCCTGCGCGTCGTAGATGTAGGGCCCCTCGCCCCGGACGATGATCGGGACGTCCTGCGTCTCGAAGGTGGAGTGCCGCGTGAAGTGCATCCACAGGTGGTCGCGGGCGG
>NZ_SDKM01000136.1 GCF_004519545.1 Nocardioides guangzhouensis | reverse complement strand
GGTAGAAGTTCGTGTTCGGGACCCGGAACGTCGAGGGCACCAGCGGCTCGAACTGTTGCTTGAGGCCCGGCAGGCCGGTGATCGACAGCGCGCCGTGGGTGGTGCCGTGGTAGGCGATGGCCCGGCTGATCACCTTGTGCTTCATCGGCTTGCCGGTGAGCTTGAAGTAGTTCTTGGCCAGCTTCCAGGCGGTCTCGACGGCCTCGCCGCCGCCGCTGGTGAAGAACACCCGGTTCAGGTCGCCCGGCGCGTACGACGCGACCTTCTCGGCGAGCTGGATCGCGGTCGGGTGGGCGTAGGACCACAGCGGCATGAACGCGAGCTCCCTGGCCTGCTTCGCCGCGACCTCGGCGAGGTCGGCACGGCCGTGGCCGAGCTGGCTCACGAAGAGGCCGGCGAGGGCGTCGAGGTAGCGCTTGCCGTTCGCGTCGTAGATGTAGGCACCCTCGCCGCGGACGATCAGGGGGACGTCGGCGTCGGCGTACGCACCCATCCGGGTGAAGTGCATCCACAGGTGGTCGCGGGCGG
>NZ_SDKM01000135.1 GCF_004519545.1 Nocardioides guangzhouensis | reverse complement strand
GGCCGACGTCGACCACGGCTCGGTCGACAACACCGCGACCGCCGGCGCGCTGGACCCGCAGGACCACCCGGTGGTCTCCGAGGAGAGCACCGACAGCATCGACGCCGACGACCGCACCGTGGTGTCGCTCGAGAAGGCCGCGACCCTCCTGGACTCCGACGGGGACGACCTGGCCGACGCCGGCGAGACCGTGGCCTACGCCTTCGCGGCCACCAACGACGGCACCACCACCGTCCACGACGTCACCGTCGACGACCCGAAGCTGGCCGCGGTCCCGGTCGCTGTCACCTGCCCGACCGGCGACGTGCTGCCGGGGAAGAGCGTCACCTGCACGGCGTCGTACGTCGTGACGCAGGCGGACGTCGACGCGGGCAGCGTGCACAACGCCGCGACCGCGTCGGCGACCGACCCGGACGGCGCCGAGGTCACCTCCGGCGGCGACGAGGCCGACGTCGACACCGACAGCCGGGCCGCGCTCTCGCTGGTCAAGCAGGGCGACCTCGTTGACAGCGCTGCCGACGGGGGAGACGGCGACG
>NZ_SDKM01000134.1 GCF_004519545.1 Nocardioides guangzhouensis | reverse complement strand
GGTCCTGGTCGACCAGGACGATGCCGTCCTCCTCGCGCTTGTAGATCGCGCCGGACGGGCAGGAGGCCATGCAGGACGGGTTGAGGCAGTGCTCGCAGATCCGCGGCAGGTAGAACATGAAGGTCCGCTCCAGCTCGAACCGGATCTTGTCCTCGGACTCCTTGCGGACCTTCTCGACCAGCGGGTCGAGGTGCCCCAGCTGGCTGGTGCCGCCGAGGTTGTCGTCCCAGTTCGCCGACCAGGTGACCTTGGTGTCCTCGCCGGTGATCAGCGACTTCGGCCGGGCCACCGGGAAGTCGTCGCCGAGCGGCGCCTCCACGAGGTTCCGGTAGTCGTAGGTCCAGGGCTCGTAGTAGTCGGCGAGCTCGGGCTGCACGGGGCTGGCGAAGATCCCGAG
Organism: Nocardioides guangzhouensis; assembly: GCF_004519545.1. Classification (GTDB taxonomy): domain Bacteria; phylum Actinomycetota; class Actinomycetes; order Propionibacteriales; family Nocardioidaceae; genus Nocardioides; species Nocardioides guangzhouensis. The sequence goes on along the minus strand of NZ_SDKM01000134.1, from coordinate 140 downwards.
CAGCTTCCTGATCCGGCCGCCCGCCCTGAGCGTGAGGTTGCCGCGCTTGTTGAGCGTCCAGCCGCCCTGCCACTGCTCCTGGTCCTCGTAACGGCGCGGGTAGCCCTGGCCGGGCCGGGTCTCGACGTTGTTGAACCAGA
>NZ_SDKM01000133.1 GCF_004519545.1 Nocardioides guangzhouensis | reverse complement strand
GCCATCCGGGTCAGGGTGGCGAGGTCCTCCTTGGTGCAGCCGCGGTCGCAGTGGTTCATCACGACGACCCGTTCGCCGTTCACGTCGAGGATCCACCAGCGGCCGACGTAGCCCTGTGCCCAGGACCACCGTTCGCCGCCCTCGGTGCGGAAGAGCTCGATGTCGTCGGTGGTGTCGCCGACGTCCTGGCACTGCGTGGTGTCGACGTCGGGAGGGACCCGGACCTCGAGGTAGACGCCGCGGGCTCCGTGGAGGGTCACCCGGGTCCGGTCGTGGACCTCGAGCAGCGGCTGGGCGGCGAGCTCGCGGGCCAGGTCCTGCGGGGTGGGCCCGGCGGTGAACTCGCTCTTGTCGGTGCAGGGGTGCCGCGGGAGCAGGGTGCCGTCGGCGGGTGCGGAGGTGACCGCGAAGACACCGGGGGCGTCGGGGTGGTGCACGTAGAGGCCGCCGTCGACGTACCGCGTCCCGGGCAGGTCGACCTCGTAGGCGAGGCTGGGGCTCAGCCGCAGGGAGTAGCGGCCGGCGGGCACCTTCACCTCACCGGTCCCCGACAACGCCCG
>NZ_SDKM01000132.1 GCF_004519545.1 Nocardioides guangzhouensis | reverse complement strand
GCCACCGCGGCACGCGCCACCGCTCGAGACCATCGACCAGCGGAACGAGGATTGCGGCCAGCACCCCTGCGATCGCCAGCGGAATGGCCACCTCGGCCACCAGCGCGACTAGGAACAGAGCCAGGGCAAGGACGCAGGCGATCCCCAAAGCCAGCCAGGATCCGACGCCGAGTGTCCGGAACCAGGGCTGCGTCTCGAAGCCCGTGATCCCTCGCTGCGCCGCGGCCGCGACCCTCTGGTGGGTGGAAGCCCCGTCGTCAGCGCTCGCCACGTGAGCTCCTCGCGGTCGGGTCCTCAGGTGCACCGAGTCTGGCACAACGGTGACGCGGAACCGTGGAGACTCGACGGGGTCACCGCCGCACGTACGCCGAGTGCGAACGGATGGGTGCTCGGCATAATGGTTTGTCGTGGCGGACACTGCGGACGCACCCGAGAAGGTCCAGATCGACTGGATCCGAGCGATCGCGGGAGCGTTGGCCGCCGTGGCCTCGGCGGTGCTGCTGTCGACGCTCGGGGCGGCCGGGACCATCATCGGGGCTGCCATCGGCAGCTTCGTGGTGACCGTCGCGAGCACGATGTTCACCCAGG
>NZ_SDKM01000131.1 GCF_004519545.1 Nocardioides guangzhouensis | reverse complement strand
CGGCTGCCACACCTGCTCGGTGACCTGCAAGCAGGCGTGGACCAACCGGACCGGCACCGAGTACGTCTGGTTCAACAACGTCGAGACCCGGCCCGGTCAGGGCTACCCGCGCCGCTACGAGGACCAGGAGGAGTGGCAGGGCGGCTGGGCGCTCAACAAGCGCGGCCGGCTCACCCTCAGGGCCGGCGGGCGGTGGAAGAAGCTCGCCACCATCTTCTCCAATCCCAAACTGCCCTCGATCAAGGACTACTACGAGCCCTGGACCTACGACTACGCCACGCTGACCGACGCACCGGCCCAGGAGCACACCCCGGTCGCGCGGCCGAAGTCGCTAGTCTCGGGCAAGGACATGAAGATCGAGTGGTCCTCGAACTGGGACGACAACCTCGGCGGGTCGGCCGCGACCGAGAAGCACGACCCGATGCTGGCCACGATCGCGGAGAAGGTGAAGTTCGAGTTCGAGCAGACCTTCATGTTCTACCTGCCCCGGATCTGCGAGCACTGCCTCAACCCCTCGTGCGCCGCGTCGTGCCCCTCCGGGGCGATCTACAAGCGCGCCGAGGACGGCATCGTCCTGGTCGACCAGGACC
>NZ_SDKM01000130.1 GCF_004519545.1 Nocardioides guangzhouensis | reverse complement strand
AAGGGCAAGAACATCGCCCTGATCTTCGAGAAGACCTCGACCCGGACACGCACCGCGTTCGAGGTGGCCGCAAAGGACCAGGGCGCCCACATCACCTACCTGGAGCCCAGCGGCTCGCAGATCGGTCACAAGGAGTCGATGAAGGACACCGCCCGGGTCCTCGGCCGGACCTTCGACGGCATCGAGTACCGCGGGTTCTCGCAGGACTCGGTCGAGATCCTTGCCCGGTACTCCGGTGTCCCGGTGTGGAACGGGCTGACCGACGAGTTCCACCCGACCCAGATCCTCGCGGACATGCTCACCATGCTGGAGAAGAGCGAGAAGCACCTCGGCGAGATCGCCTACTGCTACCTCGGCGACGCCCGCAACAACATGGGCAACTCGCTCATGGTCGGTGGCTGCAAGCTCGGCATGGACGTCCGCCTGTGCGCCCCCGAGCACCTGTGGCCGGCCGACGAGCTGGTCAAGTCCTGCCGGGAGATCGCCGAACGCACGGGCGCACGTCTTACGTTGACCGCGGAGGTCGACGAAGGGGTGCAGGGCGTCGACTTCCTGTACACCGATGTCTGGGTGTCGATGGGCGAGGACAAGAGCGTGTGGAAGGAGCGGATCGAGCTCCTCAAGCCATACCAGGTCAACGCGGACGTCGTACG
>NZ_SDKM01000013.1 GCF_004519545.1 Nocardioides guangzhouensis | reverse complement strand
GTGACCCGGCACAGGATGTGCCGACTCACCGTGGGTGGGGTCGGTGACCCGGCACAAGATGTGCCGGGGCGGCGTGGGTGGGGGTCGGTGGCCCGGCACAAGACGTGCCGGGGCGGCGTGGTCAGCTCGAGAACTCCTGCGACGCCCGGCGGGCCATCTCGAGGAACGACCGGCGGGAGGCGAGGTTCTCCTCGAGCTCGGTGACCTTCTTCTGGTTGCCGTCGGCTTTCGCCTTCTCGAGGTCGCTCTCGATGTCCGCGATCGCGGCCTCGAGCTTGCCGACCATGTCGTCCGCGCGGGCGGACTTCTCCGGGTCGGTGCGCGCCCACTGCTCGTCCTCGACCCCGCGGATCGCCTGCTCCACCTTCCGGATCCGGCCCTCGAGCTCCTTGATCCGGTCGCGCGGCACCTTGCCGGCCGCGTCCCACCGTTCGGCGATGTCGCGGAAGGCACGCTTGGCGGCCTCGAGGTCGGTGACCGGGAGCAGCGCCTCGGCCTCGACCAGCAGCGCTTCCTTCACCTCGGCGTTGGCGGCGAACTGCTGGTCCAGCTCGGCGTTGGCCGCGTCCCGGGCACCGAAGAACTGGTCCTGGGCGCCGCGGAACCGCTTCCACAGCGCGTCGTCGACGTCGCGCGGCGCGGGTCCGGCGGCCTTCCACTCGCGCATGAGGTCGCGGTAGCGCCCGGCGGTCGGGCCCCAGTCGGTCGAGTCGGCGAGCTTCTCGGCCTCGGTCGCCAGCCGCTCCTTCACCACGCGCGCGGCGTCGCGCTTCTCGTGCTGCTCGGCGAAGTGGGCCTTGCGGCGCCGGGTGTACGCCGTGCGGGCGGTGGAGAAGCGGCGCCACAGGGCGTCGTCGGAGGCCCGGTCGAGCCGGGGGAGGCCCTTCCACTCCTCGAGCAGGTCACGGAGCCGGTTGGCGCCGTTGCGCCAGTCGGACGAGCCGGCCAGCCGCTCGGCCTCCTCGACGATGCCCTCCTTGCGGGAGCGGGACTCGGCCACCCGCTGGGCCCGCTCGGCCCGGCGCTCCTCGCGCTGCCGGTCGATCACGGCGGAGAGCGCGTCGAGCCGCGCCACCAGGCCGTCGAGGTCGCCCACGGCGTGCGCGTCGACCACCTGGCCACGGACCGTCTTCACGGACTCGACCGCCTCGTCGGGTGAGAGGGCGCCGCCCTTGATCCGCTGCTCGAGCAGCTCGACCTCGAAGGCCAGCGCGTCGTAGCGGTCGGTGAAGAACTTGAGCGCCTCCTCGGGGGTGCCTTCGGCGAACTGCCCGACCGACCGTTCTCCCTCGGCCGTCCGGACGTACACCGTCCCGTCGTCTGCCACCCGACCCCACGGGGCCCCCTGCTGCGCGCTCATGGTTGCCCATCGTAGTCAAACCCGATGCGGGCCTCGGTAGGCTCTACCCCTGTCGAGCGCCGCCCCGCCCGTCGTCCCCGAATTTCCCGTCACGAGAGGTCCTTCGTGTTCATCGCCGGATTCCCCGCTGGCCCGTGGGGGACCAACTGCTACCTCGTCGCCACCGGCCCGGGCACCGAGTGCGTGGTCGTCGACCCGGGCAAGGACGCGGCCCCCGGCATCGAGGAGGTGGTCCGGGAGCACCGGCTCAAGCCGGTCGCGGTGCTGCTCACCCACGGCCACATCGACCACATGTGGAGCGTCACCCCGGTCTCCGGCACGTACGACGCCACGGCCTGGATCCACCCCGGCGACCGGCACCTGCTCACCGACCCGATGGCCGGCCTCTCGCCCGAGTCGGCGCAGATGCTGCTGGGCGGGAAGCACACGTTCACCGAGCCCGACGACGTGCGCGAGCTCGCCGACGGCCAGGCGCTCGGGCTGGCCGGGCTCCAGGTCACCGTCGACCACACCCCCGGCCACACCGAGGGTTCGGTCACCTTCCGCACGCCGTACGGCGAGCAGGGGGTGTCCGAGGTGATGTTCTCCGGCGACCTGCTGTTCGCCGGCTCCATCGGTCGCACCGACCTGCCCGGCGGTGACCATCCGACGATGCTGCGCAGCCTGGCCGCCAAGGTGCTGCCGCTCGCCGACGACGTCGTCGTCCTGCCCGGCCACGGGGAGCAGACCTCGATCGGCCGCGAGCGGGCCACCAACCCCTTCCTGCAGGACCTGGCCGAGAACGCCCCCGGCACCGGCCCGGTCACCCGAGGACTCTGAGACACCCCGACGGAGAAGACCCCACACGAGATGAGCAAGCCCACCCCGCTGAGCGGGTTCCCCGAGTTCCTTCCCGACCAGCGGTTCGTCGAGACCGAGGTCCTGGCGACCCTGGCCCGCACCTTCGAGCTGCACGGCTTCGCCGGCATCGAGACCCGCGCCGTCGAGCCGCTCGACCAGCTGCTGCGCAAGGGCGAGACCTCCAAGGAGGTCTACGTCCTGCGCCGGCTGCACGAGGAGGGCGGGGGAGACGCCGGCATCGGTCTCCACTTCGACCTGACCGTTCCGTTCGCCCGCTACGTGCTCGAGCACGCGGGCAGGCTCGAGTTCCCGTTCCGGCGCTACCAGATCCAGCGCGCGTGGCGCGGCGAGCGGCCCCAGGAGGGCCGGTTCCGCGAGTTCACCCAGGCCGACATCGACATCGTCGGGCGCGACGTGCTGCCGTTCCACCACGACGTCGAGGTCACCCGGGTGATGCTCGACGCGCTCCGCCGGCTCGAGTTCCTGCCCGGTCTGCGGCTCCAGGTCAACAACCGCAAGCTGATCCAGGGCTTCTACGCCGGCATCGGGGTCGAGGGTGACGGTGTCGACGAGGTGATGCGGATCGTCGACAAGCTCGACAAGCTCGAGCCGGGGAAGGTGCGGGCGATGCTGGTCGAGGAGGCCGGGGTCACCGACGACCAGGCCGACCAGTGCCTGGCGCTGGCGACGATCCACTCCTCCGACGACGAGGCCGACGACGGGTTCGTGGCGCGGGTGCGGGCGCTCGGCGTCGACCACCCACTCCTCGACGAGGGCCTGGACGAGCTGGCCGCGCTGGTCCGCGGCTGCGCCGACCTGGCCGACGACCGGGTCCGGATCGAGGCCGACCTGTCCATCGCCCGTGGCCTCGACTACTACACCGGCACCGTCTTCGAGACCCGCCTCGACGGGTTCGAGTCGCTGGGCTCGATCTGCTCCGGCGGCCGCTACGACTCCCTGGCCAGCGACGGCCGCACGACGTACCCCGGCGTGGGGATCTCGCTCGGAGTCAGCCGGCTGCTGGTCCCGCTGGTCCAGCGTGGCCTGGTCGGGGCCAGCCGCGTGGTGCCGAGCGCCGTCCTGGTGGCCTTGGCCGACGAGGAGTCGCGCAGCGCGAGTGACGCCATCGCGACCGCCCTTCGGTCCCGCGACATCCCGTGCGAGGTGGCAGCGGCACCGCAGAAGTTCGGCAAGCAGATCCGGTACGCCGAGCGGCGCGGCATCCCGTTCGTCTGGTTCGCCGGAGCCGACGGAGGCCACGAGGTCAAGGACATCCGTTCGGGGGAGCAGGTGGCCGCGGACCCGGCCGCCTGGACCCCGCCCACCGAGGACCTGCGACCGCAGGTGACCACCAACGAGAGAGAGCAGTGAGACCGTGATCCGCACCCATGACGCCGGAGCCCTCCGCGCCGGAGACGTCGGCCAGACCGTGACCCTCGCCGGGTGGGTGGCCCGGCGGCGCGACCACGGCGGGGTGGCGTTCATCGACCTACGCGAGGCCAGCGGGGTGGTGCAGGTCGTGATCCGTGACGAGGAGGTCGCGCACAGCCTGCGCAGCGAGTTCTGCCTGAAGATCACCGGCGAGGTGTCGCTGCGCCCCGAGGGCAACGCCAACCCGAACCTCCCCTCCGGCGAGGTCGAGGTCATCGCCAGCGACGTCGAGGTGCTCTCCGCCTCCGCGGTCCTGCCGTTCCCCATCGACGAGCACATCGACGTCGGGGAGGAGGCTCGCCTCAAGCACCGCTACCTCGACCTGCGCCGCACCGGCCCCTCGGCCGCGATCCGGCTGCGCAGCGACGTGAACAAGGCGGCCCGTGACGTGCTCGATCGTCACGGGTTCGTCGAGATCGAGACCCCGACCCTGACCCGGTCCACCCCCGAGGGCGCCCGCGACTTCCTCGTCCCCGCGCGTCTCCAGCCGGGCAGCTGGTACGCCCTGCCGCAGAGCCCGCAGCTGTTCAAGCAGCTGCTCATGGTCGCGGGCATGGAGCGCTACTACCAGATCGCGCGCTGCTACCGCGACGAGGACTTCCGCGCCGACCGGCAGCCGGAGTTCACCCAGCTCGACATCGAGATGAGCTTCGTGGAGCAGGACGACGTCCTCGCGCTCTCGGAGGAGATCCTGTCGGCGTTGTGGGGGCTGGTCGGCCACGAGGTGCCCACGCCGCTGCCCCGGATGACCTACGCCGAGGCGATGGCGCGCTACGGCACCGACAAGCCCGACCTGCGCATGGGGCAGGAGCTCGTCGAGTGCACCGACTACTTCACCGACACGCCGTTCCGGGTCTTCCAGGCCGAGTACGTCGGCGCCGTGGTGATGCCCGGGGGTGCCTCGCAGCCCCGCAAGCAGCTCGACGCCTGGCAGGAGTGGGCCAAGCAGCGCGGCGCCCGCGGGCTGGCGTACGTCCTCGTCCAGGAGGACGGCGAGCTCGGGGGGCCGGTCGCGAAGAACCTCAGCGACGCTGAGAAGGCCGGGATCGCTGCCCACGTGGGCGCGGAGCCGGGCGACTGCATCTTCTTCGCCGCCGGCGCGACGAAGTCCAGCCGGGCGCTGCTCGGCGCGGCCCGCCTCGAGATCGGCCGGCGCTGCGGGCTCATCGACGAGGACGCCTGGAGCTTCCTGTGGGTGGTCGACGCGCCGCTGTTCGAGCCCACCGCGGAGGCGACGGCCTCCGGTGACGTGGCGCTCGGCTACAGCGCGTGGACGGCCGTGCACCACGCCTTCACCTCCCCGCAGGACCTCGAGTCCTTCGACAAGGACCCGGGCAACGCCCTGGCGTGGGCCTACGACATCGTCTGCAACGGCAACGAGATCGGCGGCGGGTCCATCCGTATCCACCGCGACGACGTCCAGAAGCGCGTCTTCACGGTGATGGGGATCGACGAGGACGAGGCCCAGGAGAAGTTCGGCTTCCTCCTCGACGCGTTCAAGTTCGGCGCGCCCCCTCACGGCGGGATCGCCTTCGGCTGGGACCGCATCTGCGCCCTCCTGTCCGGAAGCGACTCCATCCGCGAGGTGATCGCGTTCCCCAAGAGCGGGGGTGGGTTCGACCCCCTCACCGCGGCCCCGGCCCCGATCAGCGCCGAGCAGCGCAAGGAAGCCGGTGTCGACGCCCGACCGCAGAAGGATCTCCCGTCCGCCGAGTGACCCGCTGACGCCCGTCCGGCGGCCGCGCAGGCCGTCCGGACGGCGTCCGGAGCGGCAACCCGTCGTGTCCAGATCGTTACGCGCGAGTGATCGTCGGTGCGGCTCCCGTCACATAGAGTCCCCTTCGGCGCAGCGCTACCGGAGAGGTCGCGGCGCGCGTATTGTCAGAGATCCAGGCAACGAGGTGACGATGACTGTCCCGGTAACCGAGCTCGAGAGCCATGTCACGGCTCCCCCCGGCGAGGAGCCCGACGACTCAGGTGTGCAGAAGGTCGCCGGCCGCTCGCCGACGCAGCTGGCCCTGGCCCGGTTCCGCAAGGACAAGTTGTCGATGGCGGCGTTCTGCGTGGTCGCCCTCTACGTCGCGACCGCGCTGGTCGCGCCGATCCTGGTGAAGACCGGGGTCCTCGACCCGCTGACCCTGCACCAGGACCTTCTCGATGTGAACATGGGCGGTATCCCCAAGGGCAGCTTCGGCGGCATCAGCGCCGACCACTGGCTCGGCGTCGAGCCCGGCACGGGCCGCGACGTGCTGTCGCGGCTCGTCTACGGGATCACCTGGTCGCTGTTCATCGCCCTCTCCGCCACCTTCGTGGCGATGGGGATCGGCACCGTGCTCGGCATCATCTCGGGCTTCTCGGGCGGCTTCACCGACAGCGTGATCGGCCGGGCGATCGACCTGACCCTCTCGTTCCCCAGCACCATGATGCTGCTGGCCCTCTCCGGCGTCGCGGTCGCGTTCATGACCGGCACCCTGCAGGTCCCGGCCGGCGACGTCGCCAACGCGCTGTACGTCATCCTGGTACTCGGCTTCTTCGGCTGGCCCGGCATCGCCCGCATCGTGCGCGGCCAGGTGCTCTCGATCCGCGAACGTGAGTTCGTGGACGCGGCCAGGCTGCTCGGAGCCTCCCGCGGGCGTCTCTACTTCAAGGAGATCCTGCCGAACCTCTGGGCCCCGCTGCTCGTCTACTTCACCCTGATGATGCCGGCCTTCATCTCGGCCGAGGCGGCCCTTTCCTACCTGCAGGTCGGCGTGAAGCCGCCGACCCCCACGCTGGGCAACATCCTCACCGACTCCATCAACTACTCGGTGGCGGACTTCGTCTTCTTCTTCACCCCGGCGTTCCTGATCATGATCATCGTGGTCAGCTTTAACCTGCTCGGTGACGGACTTCGGGACGCTCTCGACCCGAAGACCCACCGCTGACCCTCCGTCAGCTACTCACCGAACCCTCAAGGACTTCGGCAGCACAGCGTTGCCGAAATGTTGCCGCCGCCCACGGCGAGTGACACACAAAAGGAGAACAAATGGCCATCAATCGAAAGCCGATCGTCGCGGTTGCGGCAGCGGCAGTCGTCTCGGTGTCCCTGGCTGCGTGTGGTGGAGGCTCCACTAGCGGCGACGGGGGCGGCAGCTCGAAGGAGGCGAGCAAGGGCGGGACCCTCTACTACCTGACCCGCACCTCCGCGGAGCACATGGACCCGCAGCGGATGTACGTCGGTCGTGACCTGTCGAACATGAACCGCCTGGTCTACCGCGGCCTGACGACCTTCCCGATCACCGACGACCCCGACGCGAAGTTCTCGGTCGTCCCCGACCTCGCCACCGACACCGGCACCGCGAGCGACGGCGGCAAGACGTGGGAGTTCACCATCCGCGACGACGCCAAGTGGGAGGACGGCAAGCCCGTCACCTGCGAGGACTTCAAGTACGGCATCTCGCGCACCTTCGCGACCGACGTCATCACCGGTGGTCCGAACTACATCCTGAGCTACCTCGACGTGCCGGTCGCCCCGTCCGGCCTCCCGGAGTACAACGGCCCGTACAAGGGCGACCACCAGGAGGACTACGACAAGGCCGTCACCTGCGACGGCGCCAAGCTGACGCTGCACTTCCGCAACGCGTGGCCGGACTTCAACTACGCCGCCGCGTCGCTCCGCTCGTTCGACCCCTACCGCGAGGACAAGGACCAGGGCGAGAAGTCGAACTACCAGATCTTCTCCAACGGCCCCTACAAGCTCGAGGGCAAGTGGGACGCGACCCAGGGCGGCACCTTCGTCCGCAACGACCAGTACACCGAGTCGTCGGACGAGTCGGACTCGCGCCAGGCCAACCCGGACAAGATCGTCTACACCCAGGGTCTCGAGAACGAGGTCATCTACGACCGAATCATCGCCGACTCGGGTGACGACGCGTACGCCATCACGGACCGTCGTGTCCCGCCGGCGTACTACACCCAGGTCACCGGTGAGGTCGCGGACCGCTCGTCGCTCGTCGACTCGCCGTACGTCAGCTACCTGCTGCCGAACTTCAACCAGATGAAGAACCTGAAGGTTCGCCAGGCCCTCTACATGGCGACCGACGTCGTGGCCTCCACCACCGCGCTGGGCGGCGACAAGGCGGGCACCCCGGCCAAGTCGATCGTGGCCCCGAACATCATCGGTTACGCGGAGAACCCGAACTTCACCGCGCCGCCGGAGGGCGACCCGGAGGCCGCCAAGGCGCTGCTGGAGGACTCGGGCGAGAAGCTGCCGTACCCGATCAAGTTCACCTACGCCGGTGGTACGCCGACGCTGGACAAGCAGGCCGCCGCGCTGGCGGAGGGCTGGAAGAAGGCGGGCTTCAAGGTCACCCTGGACCCGCTGACCGACACCTACTACACCATCATCCAGAAGCCGTCGAACGACGCTGACGTCGTCTGGGGTGGCTGGGGTGCCGACTGGCCGTCGATCGCGACCGTGATCCCGCCGCTGTTCGACAGCCGCATCAACCTGACCGAGAACTCCAACGGCCAGGACTACGGCAACTACAAGAGCGACACCGTCAACAAGATGATCGACGAGGCCGCTCAGATCGCCGACGTGGACGAGCAGGCGGCGAAGTACACCGAGATCGACGACCAGCTGGGCAAGGACGTTGCCTACATCCCGCTGGAGCTCACGAAGTTCTACTTCGTGCGCGGCTCGAAGGTCACGAACTACATCAACAACCCGATGACCTCCGGGTTCCCGGACCTCGGCGCCATCGGCGTGGAGAACTGACCGGATAGTCGACAGAAAATCGCGTGAGCCGGGGGGCTCACCAACGAGTGAGCCCCCCGATACCATTCGGGGTGGGGAGCATCCGTGCTCCCCACCCCGACACGCGGCCTGACGTGCGGCCAGACCGCCCGTGCTCCTTGTCCGTCATCGACGGGGCGTGACCCGCCCCCAGAGGTGGTACTAACCCGTGACCGCGTACATCATCCGCAGGATGTTCACCGGGATCATCATGCTGATCGTGATGTCCATGGTGACCTTCCTGCTCTTCTTCTCCTCCCCGGTGAACCCCGAGGACTTCGCCTGCGGCAAGAACTGCTCGCCCGCGCTGAAGGCGCAGACCAAGAAGGCGCTCGGCTACGACGAGCCCGTGACCACCCAGTGGGTCAAGTTCGCCAAGGGTGTGTTCGTCGGCCGCGACTTCCCGGACGACCCGGCCCTGAAGGAGAGCGCCCCCGAGACGATCGCCGAGTGCCCGGCCCCGTGCCTGGGGTACTCCCGGACGACCAACTCCACGGTCACCGAGCAGATCAAGGAAGCCTGGCCGATCTCGCTGTCGCTGGCGATCACCGCGTTCTTCATGTGGATGATCGGCGGCATCGTCTTCGGCGTCATCGCCGCCCTCCGCCGAGGCTCCATCATCGACCGCGGCATCGTCGGGGCGTCCCTCGTCTTCTACGCCTTCCCGACCTTCTTCATCGGTCTGTTCCTCTACAAGTTCCTCGCGATCAAGTGGGAGATCGTCAAGATCCCCGAGTACGTCCCGATCTCCGAGGGCGGCGTCTCCGTCTGGTTCCAGGGTCTGCTGCTGCCGGCGTTCACGCTCTCCCTGGTCTACATGGCTGGCTACGTCCGCATGACCCGCGCGTTCGTCCTCGAGTCGATGGGTGAGGACTACCTTCGCACCGCGAAGTCGAAGGGCCTCGCTCCGCGCAAGGTGCTCTACAAGCACAGCATGCGCGCCGCGCTGACCCCGCTGGTCACCATGGCCGGCCTCGACCTCGCCGGCCTCATGGGTGGCGCGATCATCACCGAGCAGGTCTTCAACTACCCGGGGCTGGGGAAGCTGGCCGTCACCGCCACCCGCAACTTCGACCTGCCCCTGGTCGTGGGTATCGTGCTGGTGCTGGCCGCCGTCGTGATCGTCGCGAACCTTGTCGTCGACCTGCTGTATGCCGTCATCGACCCGCGGGTCCGGGTCGGCTGAGAGAAAGACACTGATGACTTCACAGGCACCCCTGCTGTCCGTCAAGGACCTGAAGGTCCACTTCCCGACCCAGGACGGCATCGTCAAGGCCACCGACGGCCTCAGCTTCGACCTCGAGTCCGGGAAGACCCTCGGTATCGTGGGCGAGTCCGGGTCGGGCAAGTCGGTCTCCAGCTCGGCCATCCTCGGGCTGCACCGCGGGACCAGCGCCAAGGTCTCCGGCGAGATCGTCCTCAACGACACCGACCTGCTCACGATCAGCGACGAGCAGATGCGTCGCCGCCGCGGCAAGAACGTGGCGATGATCTTCCAGGACCCGCTGTCGGCGATGCACCCCTACTACACGGTCGGCAACCAGATCATGGAGGCCTACCTGGTGCACAACAAGGTCTCCAAGCGGGAGGCGAAGACGCGGGCGATCGAGATGCTCGACCGCGTCGGCATCCCGCAGCCGGACCGCCGGGTCAACGACTACCCGCACCAGTTCTCGGGCGGCATGCGGCAGCGCGCGATGATCGCGATGGGGCTGATCAACAACCCCGGCCTGCTGATCGCCGACGAGCCCACCACGGCCCTCGACGTGACCGTGCAGGCGCAGATCCTCGACCTGCTCCAGGACCTCCAGCGGGAGTTCAACGCCGCGATCATCATCATCACCCACGACCTCGGCGTGATCGCAGAGATGGCCGACGACGTCCTCGTGATGTACGCCGGTCGCGCGGTCGAGTACGGCCCGTGCAAGGAGATCCTGACCCACCCGGAGATGCCCTACACATGGGGCCTGCTCTCCAGCGTGCCCGACGTCACCGGTGACACCGACGCAAGGCTGATCCCGATCCCGGGTCTGCCGCCGAGCCTGCTCAACCCGCCGTCCGGCTGCGCGTTCCACCCGCGGTGCACGCACAAGGACAAGGTGAAGGGCAACCTCTGCAAGACCGAGATGCCCGAGCTCCTCCCCGGCAACCGGGGGCCGGAGCACACCAAGCGGTGCCACCTCGCCGACCCCGAGCAGATCTACTTCACCGAGATCCTGCCCGAGATCGCGCCAGACCTGGTCGAGGAGTTCGCCGAGGTGAACCCGGACGGGTCCGTGGGTGACGCGGAGCCGGTCCGTTCCTCCGACGCGGCTGCCGAGGCCGAGGAGAAGAAGATCTGATGACTGACCAGACCGTGACCTCCGACTCCGGGAGCGCCAAGAGCGCCGAGCAGAGCTCCGAGTTCGCCGCCTCCCGCCTCGCGGGAGGCGACGGACGGGATGCGATCCTCGAGGTGGAGAACCTCCGGATGTACTTCCCGGTGAAGTCCTCGGGCGTGATCCGCCGCACCGTGGGCCACGTCCAGGCCGTCGACGGCGTCTCGTTCCAGGTCCCCGCAGGTGGCGCGCTGGGCCTGGTGGGGGAGTCCGGTTGTGGGAAGTCCACGACCGGCCGCCTGATCACGCGGCTCTACCAGCCGACCGGCGGCAAGATCATGTTCGAGGGCAAGGACATCGCGGGCCTGTCGCCGAAGAAGCTGATGCCGCTGCGACGCGACATCCAGATGATCTTCCAGGACCCCTACACCTCGCTGAACCCGCGGCACACCGTGGGCGCGATCGTGGGCGCGCCGCTGCTGATCCACAACGTCGTGCCGAAGAAGAAGGTCCTGCCTCGCGTCCAGGAGCTGCTCGAGGTCGTGGGCCTCAACCCGGAGCACTACAACCGCTACCCGAACGAGTTCTCCGGCGGTCAGCGCCAGCGCATCGGCATCGCCCGCGCGCTCACGCTGCAGCCGAAGCTGCTGGTCGCGGACGAGCCCGTCTCCGCGCTGGACGTGTCGATCCAGGCACAGGTCGTCAACCTGCTCCAGGATCTCCAGCGCGAGTTCGACATCTCCTTCCTGTTCATCGCGCACGACCTCGCGGTGGTCCGGCACTTCTGCCCGGAGGTCGCGGTCATGTACCTCGGCAAGATCGTCGAGATCGCCGACCGCGAGACCCTCTACAACCACCCGCAGCACCCCTACACGCAAGCCTTGCTGTCCGCGGTGCCCGACGTGAAGCAGGCTGCGATCGGTGGTCGCCGGGAACGGATCCGTCTCGAGGGCGACGTCCCGAGCCCGATCAACCCGCCCTCCGGCTGCCGGTTCCGCACCCGTTGCCCGCTGGCCCAGGAGATCTGCGCCAAGCAGGAGCCGCCGCTGCTTCAGATCGGCGAGCGGCACAAGGTCGCCTGTCACTTCGCGGGCGAGATCGGGCAGCACCCGACCAAGCCCGTCACAGCGCGCCTGCTCGGGATCGACGACCAGGGCAACCCGGACCCGGGTGCCACCCCGGACCCGAACGCCGTCGAGCAGCCCGGCTTCGCCGACACCTGGTACGACGTGCAGGGTGGCCACCTCGGCGCGAAGGCCTGATCGCTCCCGGTGACCGACGAAGGACTCTTCGAGGCACCCGCCTCAGCGCGACCCCCCGGTGGAGGCTCCGGGGGGTCGTTGCACGCCCACACGCATGCGTCTGCGCCGCTGGCGGTCCGCATGCGCCCGCGCACCCTCGACGAGCTGGTCGGGCAGGCCCAGCTGCGCGCGGCGGGTTCCCCGCTGCGCCAGCTGGTCGAGGGCGACCAGTCGATGTCGCTGCTCCTGTGGGGGCCGCCGGGCACCGGCAAGACCACGATCGCCTCGATCCTGTCCCTCCAGACCGACCGCCGGTTCGTCGAGGTGTCCGCGGTGGTGGCCGGGGTGAAGGACGTGCGCGCGGCCATCGACGCCGCCCGGGCCGCGCTGGTGCACGACGGCACCGAGACCGTCCTGTTCGTCGACGAGGTGCACCGTTTCACCAAGGCCCAGCAAGACGCGCTCCTGCCGGGAGTGGAGAACCGGTGGGTCACGTTGGTCGCGGCGACCACCGAGAACCCGTTCTTCTCGGTCATCTCGCCGCTGCTGTCCCGGTCGCTGCTGCTCCGCCTGGAGAACCTCACCGACGACGACGTACGGGAGGTGATGTCCCGGGCGCTGGCCGACGACCGCGGGCTCGGCGGCGCGTTCACGCTGGCCGACGACGCGTTCGACCACCTGGTCCGCCTGGCCGGCGGCGACGCACGACGGTCCCTGACCTACCTCGAGGCCGCCGCCGGCGCCGCCCAGAGCAAGGGCACCACCGGGATCGACCTGGCCACCGCCGAGACCGCCGTGGACCGGGCCGCGGTGCGCTACGACCGTCAGGGCGACCAGCACTACGACGTCACCTCGGCGTTCATCAAGTCCGTGCGCGGCTCCGACGCCGATGCGGCGCTGCACTACCTGGCCCGGATGATGGAGGCGGGGGAGGACCCGCGGTTCATCGCCCGGCGGCTGGTGATCCTCGCCAGCGAAGACATCGGGCTGGCCGATCCCACCGCGATGACCACCGCTGTCGCGGCGGCCCAGGCTGTGCAGCTGATCGGCATGCCCGAGGCCCGGCTCAACCTGGCCCAGGCCACGATCGCGCTCGCCGTCGCGCCCAAGTCCAACGCGGTGATCAAGGCGATCGACGCCGCGAGCGCCGACGTACGCGCGGGCAAGGTCGGGCCGGTGCCTGCGCACCTGCGCGACGCCCACTACGCCGGGGCGAAGAAGGTCGGCCACGGCGCCAGCTACACCTACTCCCACGACGAGCCCTACGGCATCGCGGAGCAGCAGTACGCCCCCGACGTCGTCGCCGACGCGCGCTACTACCAGCCCACCAACCTCGGCGCCGAGTCCGCGATCCGCGAGCGCTGGGAACGGGTCCGCAAGCTGATCAGGGGTGCGCGATAGGGTCGGGCACTGTGACCGGTCCGGAGCTGCTCGTGCCCGTGGTGACGGCTGCCGCCGTCGTGCTCACGGTGCTCTGCCTGGCGCTTGTGCTGCTGGTCCGCCGCGAGCGGGCCCGCACCGCCGCCGCGCTGGCCGAGGCCCGCGCCGAGGCCGCCGAGCTGCGGTCCCGGCTGGACGCCCTCGCCGTCCGGGTCGACCGGCCCGCCCGGGAGCCCGAGGAGTACGTCATCACCCGTGTCGGCGAGGCCGCCGACGAGCCTCCGCCGGTGCCGGAGCGGATCGACGGACGGCTGTTCGCCGACATCGTGCTGCGCGAGTCCCTGGTCAAGGCGGCGAGCCTGGGCCACGGCGTACGCCGCGCGCTGGCGCCCGAGACCCGCCACCGGATCCGTTTCGAGATGCGGCGCGAGGTGAAGCGCTCGCGCAAGCAGCGCCGTGCTGAGCTCAAGGAGCTGCGGCGCACCCTCCACGCCCGGCAGCGGGAGCAGGAGGTCGCCTGATGGCGCGGACCCTGTGGTTCGCGGCCGGCGCGGGTGCGGCCGTCTATGCCATGAACCGGGCACGCAAGGTGCGCGAGGCGCTCACCGCCGACGGCCTGCGCGACCGGGTCAGCGGCCTGGCGCTCGGCGCGCGGTTGTTCCGCGAGGAGGTCGCGCAGGGCCGCGCCGAGAAGGAAACCGAGTTGCGGGAGCGGCTGGGCCTGGTGCCTAGTGGTGGTTTCGAGACGGGTTTCGAGACGCTCGCTGGCGCTCGCTCACCGACCACCGGGGAGCTGGCCGCTTCCGGGGCACGCGATGACGAGAAGGAAGGCAGCACCTGATGGACACCGCCGAGATCCGGCGCCGCTTCGTCGGCCACTTCGAGGCAGCCGGCCACACGGCCGTGCCCTCGGCGTCGCTGCTGCTCGACGACCCGAACCTGCTGTTCGTCAACGCCGGCATGGTGCCGTTCAAGCCGTACTTCCTCGGCCAGGAAGCCCCGCCGTACCCCCGCGCCACCAGCGTCCAGAAGTGCGTGCGCACGCCCGACATCGAGGACGTCGGCAAGACCACCCGGCACGGCACCTTCTTCGAGATGTGCGGCAACTTCTCCTTCGGCGACTACTTCAAGGAAGGCGCGATCGAGCTCGCCTGGGACCTGGTCACCAAGTCCGTCGCGGACGGTGGCTTCGGGCTCGAGGAGAGCCGGCTCTGGCCGTCGGTGCTCGCCGGTGACGACGAGGCGCTGCAGCTCTGGATGAAGGTCACCGGCCTTCCGTCCGAGCGGATCGTGAAGCTCGGTCCCAGGGAGAACTACTGGTCGATGGGCGTGCCCGGCCCCGGCGGTCCGTGCTCGGAGATCCTCTACGACCGCGGGCCCGACTTCGGCCCCGACGGCGAGTTCGCGACCACCACGCGCACCTCGATGCCCGAGAAGCTCGAGGACCGCTACCTCGAGATCTGGAACCTCGTCTTCATGCAGGACGAGCTCAGCGCGGTGCGGTCCAAGGAGGACTTCGACATCGTCGGGCCGCTGCCGAAGAAGAACATCGACACCGGCATGGGCCTCGAGCGGGTCGCCTACCTCCTCCAGGGCAGGCAGAACATGTACGAGATCGACGTCATGTTCCCGGTGATCGAGCGGGCCGAGGAGCTCACCGGACGCCGGTACGGCGCGGGCGGCGACCAGGGCCACGTCGACGACGTCCGGTTCCGTGTGGTCGCCGACCACGTCCGCTCCTCGATGATGCTGATCAGCGACGGCGTCACCCCCGGCAACGAGGCCCGCGGCTACGTCCTGCGGCGGTTGCTGCGCCGCGCGGTCCGCTCGATGCGGCTGCTCGGCTACGAGGACCCGGCACTCCCGGAGCTGTTTCCGGTGAGCCGCGACAAGATGGCGGAGACCTACACCGACCTGCACCGCGACTGGGAGCGCATCTCCAGCGTCGCGTACGCCGAGGAGCACGCGTTCCGGCAGACCCTGCGGGCCGGAACCCAGATCTTCGACCTGGCCACCGCGGAGGTGAAGAAGGCGGGTGGCTCCCAGCTGTCCGGTGACCGCGCGTTCGCGCTCCACGACACCTACGGCTTCCCGATCGACCTGACCCTGGAGATGGCGGCCGAGCAGGGGCTCGAGGTGGACGAGGTCGGGTTCCGCCGGCTCATGACCGAGCAGCGCGAGCGGGCCAAGGCCGACGCGAAGGCCAAGAAGGGGCAGCACCGCGACGCCTCGGCGTACCGCGCGGTGGCGGATCGCCTCGGCCGAGCGGTCGAGTTCACGGGCTACGGCGAGGTGGTCTCCGAGGGTGCGGTGCGCGGCATCGTCACCCCGGACGGGGTGGTGGAGTCCGCGCACGAGGGCGACGAGGTGGAGCTGGTCCTGGACCGCACCCCGTTCTACGCCGAGGGCGGCGGCCAGCTCGCCGACCAGGGCGTGATCGAGCTCGAGAACGGTGCCCGGATCGAGGTCAGCGACGTGCAGTCGCCGATCACCGGCCTGATCGTCCACAAGGCCCGCGTGCTCTCCGGTGAGGTCCTTCTCGGCGCCGGCGCGCACGCGCTGGTCGACACCGACCGCCGGCTCTCGATCTCCCGCTCGCACACCGCGACGCACATGGTGCACAAGGCGTTCCGCGAGGCGCTCGGCGAGACCGCGACCCAGGCCGGCTCCGAGAACTCGCCCGGCCGGTTCCGGTTCGACTTCTCCGCGACCGGGGCGGTGCCGACGTCGGTGATGGCCGACGTCGAGGCCCGGGTCAACGACGTCGTGCTCGCGGACCTGTCCGTGCAGGCCGAGGTGATGACCCAGGCCGAGGCGGTGGCCTCGGGTGCGATGGCCCTCTTCGGCGAGAAGTACGGCGACCAGGTGCGCGTGGTCTCGGTCGGCGACTGGGCACGCGAGCTGTGCGGCGGCACCCACGCGGGCCGCTCCGGCCAGCTCGGCGTGATCAAGCTGCTCGGCGAGTCCTCCATCGGCTCCGGCGTACGCCGGGTCGAGGCGCTGGTGGGCGGCGACGCCTACCGCTTCCTGGCCCGCGAGCACGTGCTCGTCGCCCAGCTCTCCGAGGCACTCAAGGTGCGCCCCGACGAGCTGCCGGAGCGGGTCAACGACATCGTGGAGCGCCTGCGCGCTGCCGAGAAGGAGATCGAGAAGGTCCGGGTGGCGCAGCTGCTCGCGGCCGGCGGCGAGCTGGCGGCCGGGGCGAAGGACGTGGCCGGCGTGAAGCTCGTGGCGCACCGTGCCGACGGCGCCGGCGGCGGCGACGTCCGCACGCTCGCGCTCGACGTCCGCGGCCGGCTGCCCGCCGGCCAGCCCGGTGCGGTCATGGTCATCGGCGCCAGCGACGGCAAGGTCGCGGCGGTGGCGGCGGTCAACGACGAGGCGCGCGAGCGCGGGGTCAGCGCGAACGCGCTGATCCGTGCGGTCGGGCCGCTGATCGGCGGCAAGGGCGGCGGCAAGGACGACGTGGCGCAGGGCGGCGGCAACGACCCCTCACGGATCGACGAGGCCCTGGCGCTGGTCGAGACCGAGGTGGCCCGGGCGGTCACCACGTGAAGGCCCCCCGGGCCCGGGTGACCGGATGAGAACGGGCGTGCGCCTGGGCATCGACCCCGGCGACGCCCGCATCGGCGTCGCGCGCAGCGATCCGTCCGGGCTGCTCGCCACCCCGGTCGAGACCGTGCCGCGCGGCGCGGGCGACCTGGCCCGGATCGCCGCGATAGCGGACGAGGAGGGTGCCGTCGAGGTGGTCGTCGGGCTGCCCCGGTCGCTGTCCGGCGGGGAGGGCCCGGCGGCCGTGAAGGTCCGGGCGTTCGCGGCCGAGCTGGCGGCCCGACTTGATCCGCTGCCCGTGAGGCTGTGTGATGAACGCTTGACCACCGTCACCGCGGAGGGAATGCTGCGCGATCGGGGGCGGAGGGGTGCCAAGCGGCGCGCGGTGGTCGACCAGGCCGCCGCGGTCGTGATCCTGCAGCAGGCGCTCGACACCGAGCGGGCGCGGGGGAGCGCGCCAGGCGAGCTGGTGGAAGTCCCCGACGACGAAGGAACGCCCGATGACGTATGAGCCGGCCCATGAGACGGCACCGGCCCGTCCCGACGTGTCCGGGGACACCCACGAGGACACCGGGCTCGACGTGCTCGGGCCGCGCTCGCACCGCGGCCACCGGCGGGCCAGGAAGCGTCGCGGCCGGGGCATCACCGGCTGCCTGACCACGCTGCTGGTGCTCGGGCTGATCGTCGCCGGTCTCTACGTCGGACTCACCAAGGGCGTGGGCTTCGTCCGCGACCAGTTCGCAGACCCCGAGGACTACCCCGGTCCCGGCTCCGGCTCGGTGACCGTCGAGGTGCAGCCTGGCGACACCGCCACCGACATCGGGCGCACCCTCGCCGAGGCCGACGTGGTCGCCTCCGTCGAGGCGTTCACCGACGCTGCCAACGGCCGGGCGGACGAGGCAGCGACGATCCAGGCTGGCTACTACGAGATGCGCAAGCAGATGTCCTCGGACGACGCGCTCGACGTGCTGGTCGACCCGAACAACCTGATCCAGGCCACGGTGACCATCCCCGAGGGCCTTCGGGTCACCGACATCGTCGACGTCCTCGCCGAGAAGACCGACTTCAGCAAGAAGCAGTGGCAGAACGCGTTGAAGAAGACCGACCAGCTCGGCCTCCCGAAGTACGCCGAGGGCGACCCGGAGGGCTACCTCTTCCCCGCGACGTACACCGTGAAGCCGGGGGACAAGCCGATCGACGTGCTCCGGGCGATGGTCGACCGGTGGCGGCAGGCCGCCGACGAGGCCGACCTCGAGGGCTCGGCGAAGAAGCTCGGCTACACGCCCGCGGAGCTGATGACGATCGCGTCGCTGGTGGAGTCCGAGGCCCGGGGCGACGACATGCCCAAGGTCGCCCGCGTGATCTACAACCGGCTCGAGACCGACGGGCCGCCGACCTACGGCAAGCTCGAGATCGACGCGACGGTGAACTACGCGCTCGGCCGCAACCTCGGGGTCGCGCTCAGCCAGGAGGACCTCGCGGTCGACTCGCCGTACAACACGCGGAAGTACGCCGGTCTCCCGCCCGGCCCGATCGAGGCGCCCGGCGACGACGCGATCGCCGCCGCGGCCAACCCGGCCGAGGGCCCGTGGTTCTTCTACGTGACGGTCGACCTCAAGACCGGCGAGACCAAGTTCACCGACGACTACGACGAGTTCCTCCAGTACAAGGCCGAGCTCCAGGAGTACTGCGAGACCTCGGACGCCTGCTGACATGGGCAACCCGTGGTGCGCGGTCCTCGGCGACCCCATCGGCCACTCGCTGTCGCCGGTGCTGCACCGGGCCGCCTACCGCGAGCTCGGTCTCGACTGGACGTACGACGCGTACCGGGTCGACGAGGCCGGCCTCCCGGCGTACCTCGACAGCCTGGACGCGGACTGCCGCGGGCTGTCGCTGACGATGCCGCTCAAGCGGGCGGTGGTGCCCCTCGCCGACGACGTGTCGGACCTGGTCCGCACCGCGGGTGCCGCAAACACCCTGGTCCTGCACGACGGACGGAGGACCGCCGAGAACACCGATGTCCCTGGCGCCGCCAACGCGATCCGAGAGACGTACGACGGGCGACTCCGGCAGGCCACCATCTGGGGCGGCGGCGCCACCGCCGCGGCGCTGCTGCTGGCGCTGGCCGGCCTCGGCTGCCGCCGGTTCTCCCTCCAGGTGCGCGACCCGCAGCGGGCGCGGGAGACCCTGGCCGCCGCGGAGCGGCACGGCGACGCGCTCGGCCACCCGCTGGAGGTGGACGTGGTCTCCCTCGGCAGCCCGGTCACCGGCGACGTGCTGGTCTCCACGATCCCGGCCGACGCGCAGTCGCCCGGGATCGTGGCGGCCGCCTCCGCCGCCGACGTCGCCGTGGTCTTCGAGGTGCTCTACCACCCGTGGCCCACGCCGCTGGCCGCCGCGGCGCTCGGGTCCTCGACCCGGCTGGTGACCGGCCTCGACCTGCTCGTGCACCAGGCCGCCCTGCAGTGCGAGCTGTTCACCGGGCGGCCGGCGCCGCTGACGGCGATGCGCCGTGCCGGTGAGTCCGCCCTCGCGGCGCGCTGAGGAGCACTACTCTCCACCGCATGGACTGGACGGGGCACCTCGACACCGCCCTCCTCTGCGCGGTCGTCGGTGCGGTCGCCGGATGGTTCGTCCCGACGCTCGTCGGGAGGCTGCCCGAGCCCGCCGAGCCGGACGAGGACAAGGTGGCGTACGCCGCACTGGCCGCGGCTCCGGGTGCGGCGTGGACGTGCGCCGCCTGGTCGGCCGCGACCGCCGCGCTCGTGGGGCTGGGCACCGGGTGGACCTGGGCGCTGCTCTACCTGCTCTACCTGGTGCCGATCGGGGTCGCGCTGGCCTGGGTCGACTACCGGACCCGGCTGCTGCCGACCCGCATCATCGCGCCGTCGTACCTCGTCCTGGTCGTGCTGCTCCCGGTGTGCGCGCTGCTCGACCAGGACCTCGACGCCCTGCTGCGGGCGTTGCTCGGCTGGCTGGCGGCGGGCCTGGTGTTCTGGTTCCTGTGGCGGTTCACGCCGGGCATGGGGTACGGCGACGTCCGGCTCTCCGGGGTGCTCGGCCTGGCGCTCGGGTACCTCGGGTGGGCCGAGCTGGTCATCGGGATCTATGCCGGGTTCATCGTCGGCGTGGTCGGCTGGCTGCCGCTGCGGCTGCTGCGGATCACCGAGGACCGGCACTTCCCGTTCGGCCCGTTCATGCTGGTCGGCGCCGTCGTCGGCGTGGTGTGGGGGCCGGAGATCGCGGCCGGTCTCGGGTACGGGTCGGGCTGACGTTCGGCTGGTACGGGCGTGAAAGACTCTGCACCATGCTGCGCTGGCTCACTGCGGGCGAGTCCCACGGACCGTCCCTCGTCGCGATCCTCGAGGGTCTGCCCGCCCATGTCCGCGTGACCTCCGACGACATCGTCGAGTCCCTCGCCCGGCGCCGCCTCGGCTACGGCCGTGGTGCCCGGATGAAGTTCGAGCAGGACCAGGTCACGATCACCGGCGGTGTCCGCCACGGGGAGACCCTCGGCGGTCCGGTCGCGATCGAGGTCGGCAACACGGAGTGGCCGAAGTGGGAGAAGGTGATGTCGGCCGACCCGGTCGACCGCGCCGAGCTCGATGCGCTGGCCCGCAACGCGCCGCTCACCCGGCCCCGGCCGGGCCACGCGGACCTGGTCGGCATGCAGAAGTACGCCTTCGACGAGGCCCGGCCGATCCTCGAGCGTGCCTCGGCCCGCGAGACCGCCGCACGGGTGGCGCTCGGTCGGGTCGCCGCCAACTTCCTCGAGCAGGCGGTCGGTGCCCGCGTCGTCTCGCACGTGGTCGAGCTCGGCGGCGTGCCTGCGCCGTACGGCTCGGTCCCGGCGCCCGAGGACGTCTCGCGCCTCGACGCGGACCCGGTGCGCTGCCTGGACCCCGACGCGTCCAAGCAGATGGTCGCGGCGATCGACCAGGCGCACAAGGACGGCGACACGCTGGGCGGCGTCGTCGAGGTGGTCGTGCACGGCCTGCCGCCGGGCCTCGGCTCGCACGTGCACTGGGACCGCCGGCTCGACGCCCGGCTGGCCGGCGCGCTCATGGGCATCCAGGCGATCAAGGGCGTCGAGGTGGGCGACGGGTTCGCGCTGGCCGCCGACCCCGGCTCGAAGGCGCACGACGAGATCGTGCCGACCGAGGACGGCGTCCGCCGCACGTCGGGTCGCTCCGGCGGCACCGAGGGCGGGATGACCACCGGCGCGCTGCTCCGGGTGCGCGCGGCGATGAAGCCGATCGCGACGGTCCCGCGGGCGCTGCGCACGGTCGACGTCGCCACCGGCGAGGCCGCGGTCGCCCACCACCAGCGCTCCGACGTGTGCGCGGTCCCGGCGGCCGGCATCGTGGCCGAGGCGATGGTGGCGCTGGTGGTCGCCGACGCCGTCCTCGAGAAGTTCGGCGGCGACTCCGTGGCCGAGACCGCCCGCAACTGCGCGTCGTACCTCGCGACGCTCCACACGACATGATCACCCCGCGACGTTCCCCGGCTCCCCCGCTACGCTCCTCCGACGGACAACGCCGCGGGGGCCCCGAATGAATCCCCGCATCGTGCTGGTCGGACCGATGGGCGCCGGCAAGACCACCGTGGCCGGGCTGCTCGGCGAGGCCCTCGGCCTGGCCGTCCGCGACACCGACCGCGACGTGGAGGCGGCCGAGGGCCGCTCGATCGCCGACATCTTCGTGGACTCCGGCGAGGCGCACTTCCGCGCCCTCGAGCGGGATGCGGTGGCCGCCGCACTGGCCGGTCACGACGGCGTGCTCGCGCTGGGCGGCGGAGCGGTGCTCGACGATGACACCCGGGCCGCGCTCGCGGGCCGGCCGGTGGTGTTCCTCCGGGTCGGCCTCTCCGACGCCGTGAAGCGGGTCGGCCTCGGCTCCGCCCGGCCGCTGCTGCTCGGCAACGTCCGGGGCCGGATCAAGGCCCTTCTGGACGAGCGGACCCCGGTCTACGAGGCGGTGGCGCGGTGGACGGTGGACACCGACGGCCGGACCCCCGAGGACGTCGCTGCCGAGGTGGCGAAGGTGGTGGAGGCGTGACGACCGGAGCCTCCCCGGACACCGTGATCCCGGTCCGCGGCGCGTCGCCGTACGACGTGGTGGTGGGGCGCGGCCTGGCCGGCCGGCTGCCCGGGGCCCTGGGCGAGGGTGTCGAGCGGGTCGCGCTGCTGTTCGCCGAGGAGCTCGCGGCGCTGGCCCAGCCCGTGGTGGACCTGCTGGTCGGGCACTACGACGTGCTCGCGCTGGGGCTGCCCTCCGGCGAGTCGGCGAAGACCGCCGCGGTCGCCCACGACTGCTGGGAGGCGCTGGGGGAGCGCGGCTTCACCCGCTCCGACGCGGTGGTGACCTTCGGCGGGGGCGCGACCACCGACCTCGGCGGCTTCGTCGCCGCCACCTGGCTGCGCGGGGTGCGCGTCGTGCACGTGCCGACCACGCTGCTCGCGATGGTCGACGCCGCGGTGGGCGGCAAGACCGGCATCAACACCGGCGCCGGCAAGAACCTCGTCGGCTCCTTCCACGAGCCGGTCGGGGTGCTGTGCGACCTCGACCTGCTGGCCACCCTGCCGCCCGCGGAGCTCCGTGCCGGGCTCGGCGAGGTCGTGAAGTGCGGCTTCATCGCCGACCCGGAGATCCTGGCGCTGGTCGAGGGCGACCCGGCGGCGGCGCAGGACCCGGCCTCGCCGGTGCTGAGGGAGCTGGTCGAGCGTGCGGTGCGGGTCAAGGTCGACGTCGTGGTCGGCGACCTCCGCGAGACCGGCGGCCGCGACGGGCACCCGGGCCGGGAGGTGCTCAACTACGGGCACACGCTGGCGCACGCGGTGGAGCGGACCAGTGAGTACGCCGTGCGGCACGGCGAGGCGGTGGCGATCGGCTGCGTCTTCGTGGCCGAGCTGGCCCGCCGCTCCGGCCTGCTGTCCGACGACGTCGCCGACCGGCACGCCGCGGTGCTCGGGCTGGTCGGGCTGCCGACCACGTGGGACGGCGCGCCGTTCGACGAGCTGCTCGCGACCATGCGGGTGGACAAGAAGGCCCGCGGCTCGCAGCTGCGGTTCGTGGTGCTCAGCGGGCTGGCCGAGCCCCGGATCCTGGCCGGGCCGGACGAGGACCTGCTGCGATCGGCGTACGACGTGGTGAGGGGTGTGCGATGAAGGTGCTGGTACTGAACGGTCCGAACCTCGGCCGGCTGGGTCGCCGGCAGCCGGAGATCTACGGCCGGACCACCCACGCCGAGCTGGCCGACCTGTGCGTCGGTTGGGGCCGGGACCTCGGCCTCGAGGTGGAGGTGCGGCAGACCAACCACGAGGGCGTGCTGCTCGACTGGCTCAACGGGGCCGCCGACGACGGCAGCGCGGTGGTGCTCAACGCCGCCGCCTGGACGCACTACTCGTGGGCGATCTACGACGCCTGCGCGCAGCTGACCGCACCGCTGGTCGAGGTGCACATCTCCGACCCGACCCAGCGCCCCGAGGAGTTCCGGCACACCTCCGTGGTGACCCCGCACGCCGTCGCCGTCGTCGCCGGCAAGGGGATCGACGGGTACCGCGAGGCGCTGGAGCTCGTCGCCGCCCGCTGAGCTCACCGCGATGACCGGGCATGTCGCACGGTGTGGCTGGACCGCCCCCTTGGGCTCCAGGAACTCGACCAGAACGTGCGAAACGCCGGGACGGGTCAGGCGGGGGAGGCGGACTGGCTGCCCATCAGCGACTCGATTGCGGGGGCGCTGGCCTGCTGCGGCACGGGGACACGACGCAGCCTGGTCAGGCCGCGGTGCCGGGCGACCCGGACCGCGGTGGGGCTGATCCCGAGCGCCGTGGCGGTGGCGGTGACGTCGAGGCCCACCACCTCGGTGAGCGCGAGGACCTCGCCCTCGCGGCGGGGGAGGCGGGCGAGGGTACGGCGCACCCAGTCGGCCCCGTCGATCTCGCCGGCATGGGTCTCGAGCGTGCCCCAGAGCGGGTCCGCCTCGACCGGGTGCGGGTCGGTGGCCCGGCGACGGGCGCGACGGCGGGTGTTGCTGGCGAGGTTGCGGGCGATGCCGAACAGCCACCCGGCGAACTCGTCGGTGCCGCCGGAGAAATGGGCGACCCGCTGGGCCGCGACCAGCCAGGTCTCGGCGACCAGGTCCTCGGCGGAGACGGCGCAGTCGCCGCTGGGGCGGGTGCGGAGCCAGACCAGCAGCCGGCCGGTCAGGGACTCGTAGAGCTGACGCCAGGCGTCAGCGTCTCCGACGCGGGCACGTTCGACGAGGTCGACCTCGGCTGCCAACCGTTCACACCCCTTGCTCCGTGATGCGGCCCCCGCCGGGAGACAGTCTCACGCACGAACTGGCTCCACGTCGATGACCTGTCCAGCGTGTCGCCGGCGCGGGGTACCGCGGCCCACCACTGCAGGGTCTGCTCGCCCTCGTCCTGGTCGTCGGGGAACGGCCGGTCGGGCCCGGGAGCGGGGGTCGGCTCCTCGATCGCGGGCCCGGGCATCCGGCCGGCGTCCCCGGGGCCCTCGGACGGCTCGTCGCCCGGGGCGTCCCCGGGCGGCTGGTCGGTGGGCGGGTCGGTGGGCCGGTCGGACGGAGGACCGGTGGGGTGGTCGGTGGGGTGGTCGGTGGGCTGGCCGGTGGGGTGGCCGGTGGGGTGGCCGGTGGCGGGTTCGGCACCGCTGCGGGCCCCGTTCGACGGGGCCGACCCGGGCTCCTGCCCGGACCGGTCGCCGCGGGACCCGCCGCCGGCGGCCTCGGGGGCCGCCGGGTCGTGGTCGAGCGCCCGCTCGCCGCGACTGGCCGGGCTGTCGTCGTGGGAGGCGGACCCGTCGGTGCCGTCCCGGTCGACGAGGCGGACGGTGGCGGTGGCCGGGGCCGGCCGCTCCGCCGGGGGCGTCGCCGGCCGCGAGGGGGACGGGTCGGGAGCCACGACCTGGGCGGCGACGAACGCCCCGCCGGTGGCGATGGCGGCGACGCTGGCCGCGGCCAGCAGCATGCGCGGCGCGGACGCCGTACGCCGGCGCTCCCGCTCGGTGGCCGCACCTGCGACGGCGGCCAGACGTGCCATGAACGCCTCGTCGGACGCCACGCGCGGCGGTGCCACGCGCAGGTCCGGGTCGCGTTCGGGTGTCACGGCTCTCTCTCGTCTCGTCGTCGACCGAAGGATGCTCCGACGGGACCGCGGGGGTCGGTTCCCGCCGGAGCATCCGCTTCGGGTCGGGAGGATCGCCGCGGGGGAACAACAACCCTCCTGCCAAGCCTCATGTCACGACCCGGCCCGGGCGTTACACGGTCACCGAAACTTTCCGTCACCCGTCGATGCGGCGCCGTACCCCGCCCGGCACTAGACTCGGCCGCCGACCACGAACGACACCCACGACGAAGAGGCACGCGCGCACGATGGCTACCACCAACGACCTGAAGAACGGCATGGTTCTCAACCTCGACGGCCAGCTCTGGCAGGTCATCTGGTTCCAGCACCACAAGCCCGGCAAGGGCGGCGCGGTCGTGCGGACCAAGCTGAAGAACGTCGAGTCGGGCAAGACGGTGGACAAGACCTTCAACGCCGACGTGAAGGTCGACGTGGCGAACGTCGACAAGCGCACGATGCAGTACCTCTACAACGACGGCACGTCCTACGTCTTCATGGACACCGGCACCTACGACCAGATCGAGGTCGGGCCGGAGATCGTCGGCGACGCGAAGAACTTCATGCTGGAGAACCAGGAGGCGATCGTCGCCACCAACGACGGCCGCGTCCTCTACATCGAGCTCCCGGCGTCGGTCGAGCTCGAGATCACCTACACCGAGCCCGGCCTGCAAGGGGACCGCTCGACCGGCGGCACCAAGCCGGCCACGCTCGAGACCGGCCACACGATCAACGTGCCGCTGTTCATCACGACCGGTGAGCGGGTCAAGGTCGACACCCGCGACTCGTCGTACCTCGGCCGCGTCTCCTCCTGACGCCCCGCCGACCCGATCCGACCCCGGAGACAGCACACGACGATGGCCGCACGAACCAAGGCACGCAAGCGTGCGCTCGACCTGCTCTACGCCAGCGAGCTGCGGGGCGAGGACCCCGGGCAGGCGCTGGACCGGGCCATCGCCGAGGGCGAGGCGCCGACCAACGACTACACCGTGACCCTGGTGCGCGGCGTCGTCGCCGAGCGTGACGGCATCGACGAGCTGCTCGCGGGCGCCTCGGAGGGGTGGACGCTGGCGCGGATGCCGGCGGTCGACCGCAACGTCCTGCGGCTCGGCGTCTTCGAGATGCTGTACGTCGACGACGTGCCCGACGCGGTCGCGGTCTCGGAGGCGGTCGGCCTGGTCCGGGAGCTGTCCACCGACGAGTCGCCGGCGTTCGTCAACGGCGTGCTCGGCACCATCCTGCGCAACCGCCCGACCGCCTGAGGTCGCGCCCGCGGCGTCGGTCAGGACTGCCGGCTGTGGTCGGGGAGCTCCTGGAGCGCCCAGCGGTTGCCGTCGGGGTCCTCGAAGTAGACGAACCGGCCCCACGCCTGCTCGTCCACGCCCCGGCATTCGACGCCGCGGCCCTGGAGGTCGGCGAGCGCCGCATCGGCGTCCGCGACCACGGCCTGGACGAACTGGGACGAGCCCTCGGCCATCATCTGCAGCCCGGTGCCGAAGCAGATCGAGCAGGCGGAGCCCGGTGGGGTGACCTGGACGAAGCGGAGCTCCGAGGAGATGGTCTGGTCGTGGTCGACGTTCCAGCCGACCGTCTCGCCGTAGAACGCCTTGGCGCGGTCGACGTCGGTGACCGCCAGCGGCACGAGCTCGATCCTGAAGTCCATGACTGCATCCTCTCGGTGGGGTGTCCCCAGCGTAGGAAGCGTTGCGGTCAGATCCTGACCTCAATGACCTCGGGCCGGGGTGTGGCCGGCCGGCTGCCGACGTTCTGGAGCAGCA
Organism: Nocardioides guangzhouensis; assembly: GCF_004519545.1. Taxonomy (GTDB): domain Bacteria; phylum Actinomycetota; class Actinomycetes; order Propionibacteriales; family Nocardioidaceae; genus Nocardioides; species Nocardioides guangzhouensis. Next base: position 105,213 of record NZ_SDKM01000013.1, on the reverse strand, counting down.
CCAGCGCGAGGTCGTCCTCGAGCCGCCCGCGCGGGACGTGCCCGGCCACGTCCTCGAGGAGCTGGTCCAGCGCGCCGTCGAGCGTGCCCGCGTCCCGCAGGTGCGGCACCAGGGAGGTCAGCGCCATGAACCGTCCGGCCGCGTCCCGGGCCTCGCTCAGGCCGTCGGTGTACATCAGCATCCGGTCGCCGGGTCCCCAGTGGACGGTGGTCGAGGCGTACTCCGCCGGTCCGAGGCCGAGACCCAGCGGCGGCCCGGCCGGCAGCTCGACCAGCGTGCTGCCGCCTCCGGCCCGGACCAGCTGCGGCGGCGGGTGGCCGGCATCGAGCAGGGTCAGCTCGCCGGGACCGCTCACCTCCACCAGCAGGGCGGTGACGAACTCCTCGTCCCCGAAGAAGCCCGCGAGGTAGTCGTCCATCTCGTGCGCCACCTCGACCAGCGTCTCGCGCAGCGCGGCCGACTGGCGGAACGCCCGGATCACGCGGGCCGCCTGCTCGACACCGGCGATGCCCTTGCCCCGGACGTCGCCGATGAGCAGCCGGGTGTGTGCCTCGGAGTGGTAGCAGTCGTAGAGGTCCCCGCCGACCAGGGCGCCGTGCGCGGCGGAGCGGTAGCGGGAGGCGATCAGCACCTCGCCCGCCCGGTGCGGCAGGACCGGCAGGATCGCGCGCTGGGCGGCCTCGGCGATCGCCTCCACCTGCTCGAGGCGGTGCTCCCGGTGCACCCGGACCGCGGCGATGGTCACCGCGGCGGCGCTGACCAGCAGGACGTTGAGGACGCGGACGTTGTGCTGGGCTTCCCCGAAGGTGTCGTTCCACGAGCCCGACGCGACCGCCGCGGCGACAGCCAGGACCCCCACCGCTGCGGTCCCCGCCGGGGGCACCACCGCACAGGCGATCAGCGGGGCCAGCCCGTACATCGGGGTCAGGATCACCTTCTCGCCCGTCAGCGCGTCGATGCCCACGAGCAGCCCGAGCACCAGCACCGCCAGCACGGCACCGACCTCGGACGCGCGATCCCTCGTCATCACCGTCTCCCGTCTGGCAACCCGCACCCCCTGGGGAGAACCGTAGAACGAGGGCGCCGTCGGGCGCACCGATTCCGGTCATAGTCGCAGCCGCCGCTCGTGCAACGCGTCGTACGCCGGCCGGCAGGTCTCGGCGACCGCCGTGTCGTGCGGAGAGAGGTCGATCTCGCGGGGGCGCCACGGCTGGAAGCCGGTCGACTGCTGCACCGCGGCGTACCAGTACGGCGCCCACACGCCGTCGCTGTCGCGCGGCCCGGCCGGCCAGTGCAGCATCCGGTCGGTGAAGTCGATGTCGAGCCACCCGCACAGCCAGCGCAGGTGGGCCTCCGGGTCGTGCAGGAAGTCGCCGGCGTCGATGACCGGGGTGCCTTCGGGGAAGGCGTCCATCAGCCGCTCCTGCTGGAGCAGCCCGATGTCCTGGGGCTCGCACGACTCGCGGGATCGCACGTAGGAGGCGACCACCTCGGCCGGGTCCCGGATCAGCAGCACGTTGCGGAACCCGGTCACCCAGCCGAGGTCCATGTCGTCCGCGAGGTGGTGGGTCATGTGCTTGGCGTAGTGCACGGGGGAGCCCGTGGGCGCCTGCAGCGCCGCCACCACCGCCTCCGCGTCCGTCGGCTGGGAGGCGACCACCGCGTCGCGCCCGGGGTGGTCGAGACCGGTCCGGACGAGGTACGCCGCGTAGAACGGCTCGTCCACCACCGTGCAGTCCGGGCGGTTCTCCCAGGCCCGCATCATCGCCGTGGAGATGTTGCGCGGACCCGACCACATCGCCACGCGGACGGTCATGACCGGCTCCCTCCGGTGATGCCCGAGGCAGGGCTCCGCCCCGCGACGTCCGCCCGCACGTGCTCGGCGTACAGGCCCTGGAGCCGCTCCACCACCGGCCCCCGGTGACCGGTGCCGATGGTGCGCCCGTCCACCGCCCGGACCGGCACCACGCCGGCGAAGGTCCCGGTCACGAACGCCTCCGAGGCGCTGTAGACGTCGGTCAGACTGAACGTCGTCTCCCGGGCCGGGATGTCGCTGGCCCGGCACACCTCCAGCACGTTGCCGCGGGTGATCCCGCCGAGGCAGAACCGCCCGTCGGAGGTCCAGACCTCTCCGTCACGGGTGACGATGAAGAAGTGGGTGCTGTTGCAGGTCGCCACGAACCCGTGCGGGTCCAGCATCAGCGCCTCGTCCGCGCCGGCCGTGTAGGCCTGGATGCATGCGGTGATGTCGTTGAGCTTGCTGTGCGCGTTGAGCTTCGGGTCCAGGGTGTCCGGGGTGGCGCGGCGCACGTGCGTCGTGAACAGCGTGATGCCCTCGGTGACCGTGGCCGGCATCGGCTCCTTGTGCTCGGCGATGATCACCACTGTCGCGGGACCCACGGTGACCCGGGGGTCCTGGTACGGCGTGGACTTCACGCCCCGCGTGACCATCAGCCGCACGTGCACGCCGTCGGACATCCGGTTGGCCGACAGCGTGTCGTAGATCGCCGTGGTCAGCGCGTCCCGGGACATGCCGAGGTCCATCATGATCGCCCGGGCGCCCTCCTCGAGCCGGTCGAGGTGCTTCTCGAGGAACGCCGGATGACCGCCGCTGACCCGCAGCCCCTCCCAGACGCCGTCACCGAGCACGAAGCCGGAGTCGAAGACCGAGACCACCGCGCGGTCACGGGGGTGCAGCTCGCCGTTGACCCACACCAGCACCTCGGCGTTGCGGGGGTCGTCGGCGTGGTCGTGGGTTCCGTGGGCCATACCGGCAGCCTAGGGTGCCGGGCGGATTTCCCGGGGTGCTGGAATCCGCCGGAGTGGGTACGACGTCCGGTGGATTCCACGGGAGAGGGGAGGACGCGATGACCACGAACGGCATCACCGACAAGGTGCACGACATCGGCCGCCGGGCGGACGACAGCGAGTGGTTCGACAAGGCGGTGCGTTTCGGACTGGTCGTCTACGGACTGGTCTACCTGGTACTGGCCTGGCTGGCGTTCCAGCTCGCGCTCGGGGACTACGAGGGGAAGGTCACCAGCAAGGGAGCCGTGGCCCAGCTCGCGGAGCAGCCGGGAGGCAGCATCCTCATCGTGCTCGTCGCCGTCGGGATGTTCGTGCTCGTGCTGTGGCGGCTCTTCGACGTCTTCTTCGGCCACTGGGGCGAGGAGGGCGGCGAGCTCTGGCGGCATCGCGCCATGGACCTCGTCAAGGCCATCATCTACGGCGCCATCGGCTGGAGCGCGCTCAGCATCGCCTTGGGCAGTGGCGGTGGCGGTGGCAGTGGCACGAAGGGCGTCACGGCGAAGATCCTCGCGCTGCCCGGGGGACCCTTCTGGGTCGGCCTCATCGGGGTGGCGGTCATCGGGTACGGCGGCTCGCAGATCTACATGGCCTGGAACGAGAAGCACCAGAAGAAGCTGGCAACCGAGGGCAAGAGCGGCGAGGCGGGCAAGGCCTACCTGCTGTTCGGGAAGGTCGGCTACATCGCCAAGGGGATCGCGATCGGCCTGGTCGGCGTGCTGTTCGTCTACGCGGCGTTCACCCAGGACCCGGGCAAGTCCGGCAGCACCGACAAGGCGCTGCACAAGGTGCTCCAGCAGCCGTTCGGGCCCTACCTCCTGATGGCGCTGGCGGCCGGCATCGCCTGCTACGGCCTCTTCCAGTTCGCCCGCGCCCGGCACCTGTCGACGTAGCGCAGCGCCGGGGCCGGTCTTGACCGGACTGACAGGGTGGGGGCCATGACGACGCACGAGGTCGACGTGGTGGTGCTCGGGCTCGGTCCGGGAGGTGAGCACGCGGCGATCAAGCTCGGCCGGGCCGGGCTGGACGTCGTCGCGGTCGACGAGCGGCTGGTCGGCGGAGAGTGCCCGTACTTCGGGTGCGTGCCGTCCAAGATGATGATCGCCGCGGCCCGCGAGCTCGACGCCGCCCGGCGGGTCCCCGAGTTCGGCGGCACCGCGGAGGTGCACCCCGACTGGGGGCCGGTCGCCGCACGGATCCGCGACGAGGCGACCGACGACTGGGACGACACCGCGGCGGTCAAGCGGCTCGAGGACGCCGGCGCCACCTTCGTCCGCGGCCACGGGGTGCTCACCGGACCCGGGCGGGTCGAGGTCGACGGCACGACGTACGCCGCGCGGCGCGGGGTGGTGCTCAACACCGGCACCTCGCCGGCGGTGCCGCCGGTCGACGGCCTCGCGGACACGCCGTACTGGACGAACCGGGACGCGGTCCGGCTCACCGAGCTGCCCGCCTCGCTGGCGGTGCTCGGCGGCGGTCCGATCGGCGCGGAGCTCGCGCAGGTGTTCAGCCGCTTCGGGGTCCGGGTGACCGTGGTCGAGGCGGCCGACCGGCTGCTGCCGAACGACGAGCCGGAGGCGGGGGAGAAGCTCGAGGCCGCGTTCGCCGCGGAGGGCATCCAGGTGCTGACCGGGGCGGCGGTCTCCCAGGTGGCCTACGCCGACGGCGCGTTCACCCTGGCCGTCGGCGACGGCGAGGTGACCGCCGACAAGCTGCTGGTCGCCACCGGCCGGCGGACCCACGTCGAGGGCATCGGCCTCGGGGTGGTGGGTGCGACGGTCGAGCGGGGAGTGGTCGCGACCGACGAGCGGATGCGCGCCGGGGAGAGGCTGTGGGCGGTCGGCGACATCACCGGCAAGGGCGCCTTCACGCACGTGTCGATGTACCAGGCGGCCGTGGCGGTCCGGGACGTGCTCGGCCAGGACGGCCCGTGGGCCGACTACCGGTCGGTGTCCCGGGTCACCTTCACCGAGCCCGAGGTCGCCTCCGCCGGCATGTCCGAGGCGCGGGCTCACGACGAGCTCCCGAACGTGGCCGTCGCCACCGGTGACCTCGGGTCGCGGGGCTGGATCGCGAAGGCCGACGGACTGGTCAAGGTGGTGGCCGACGCCGACCGGAAGATCCTGGTCGGTGCCACCGTGGTCGGGCCGACCGGCGGCGAGGTGATCGGGCTGCTCGGCCTGGCCATCAAGCAGGAGGTGCCGGTGACCGAGCTCCTCGAGCTGCACTACGCGTACCCGACCTACTACCGGGCGGTCGAGGCGGCGCTCAAGGGCCTGCTGGACGACCTCGGGGCCTAGTCAGTACTTCTACCGACTTGCGTTGTCTGGGTCAGGGACCGCTCCCTACTGTCGACCCATCCCGACGAAGGAGGGCGGCGGTGATCCTGCGCGCACTCGCTGGCGCGGTAGTGGCCGCGCTGGTGGCGGCACCGCTGACGGTCGTGGCGCCGGCCGACGCCACCTGGTCCGGATCGAACGGGTACATCGTGTTCGTCGGGTCGAGCCCCAAGGGCCGGGACCTGTTCCGCATCCATGCCGACGGGACCGGTCGGCAGCGCCTCACCCGTCTCGGGCATGTCAGTGACCCCCGCTACAACCGTGCAGGCAGCCGGATCGCCTTCACCTACGGCGGTGTGTTGTCTCGGGACGTCTGGGTGATGCGGGCCAACGGCTCCGACCCGACACCGGTGATCACCGGCGGTGCGAACGAGAGCCAGCCCTCGTGGTCGCCCGACGGGCGCCGGATCGCCTACACGAGCGACGAGTCCGGCAAGCGGCAGATACACGTGCTCGACCTGGTCGCCGGAACGAGCACGCAGATCACCTCCGCCAGTGCGACGCTGGACTCCGCCTGGTCACCGGCATGGTCGCCGAACGGGCGGCGGATCGCGTTCGTCGGGCGCGTCCCCACGGGGCAGGACCCCGACGAGGTCGACCTCTATCACTCGCACTGGAACCTCCTCATGACGGTCGAGCCGGACGGCGCCAACCCAACGGCGATCACTGATTCCTACTGGGTGGCCCGGCCGGATTGGGTCCCCAGCGGCCGTCGGATCCTCTTCTCCTTCGCGGAGGAGAGCTACCGCAACGAGTGCTACGTGCACGCGCGCTCAATCGCGGCCAACGGGTCGGAGTCCGCTCCGACCCGCCTGGCGACGACGGGCTGCTTCGAGTACGACCCCGTGCGATCGCCGGACAACCGACGCATGGCCCTCTGGAGCACGGGTCGCGACTACTTCAGTTCCCACCCTCGGATTGGCCTGTACGTCGCCCGTGCCAGCGGAGCGGGGCAGCGTCGGATCGCGCCTGACGCCCGCAGGAACCTGGGGATCGACTGGCAGGCCCGTTGACCAGTCCGCCACGCCGCGCCGATCCGTGACCGGGCCGGATCGGGTGTTAGGGTCGGTCCCGATCGACATCCTTTAACGAGCCGTCCCGTGAGGCGGAGAAGGAGGTCCGGCACGCTGATGCCTGCCCCGAACCCGGCTGCTTCCGACGCAGCCACCCCCGACCCCTCCGAGGCCCCTCCGGGCCGGGTCGTCCTCGACTCCCGTGACATCTCCCGGGCCCTCACCCGCATCTCGCACGAGATCCTCGAGCGCAACAAGGGCTCCCAGGACCTCGTGCTGCTGGGGATCCCGACCCGGGGCGTCCACCTCGCCCGCCGGATCGCGGCCAACATCTCGCGCGTGGAGGGCGCCGACGTCCCGGTCGGCTCCGTCGACGTGACGATGTACCGCGACGACCTGCGGATGCGGCCCGCCCGCACCCTGCTGCCCACGGAGATCCCCTCCGGCGGGATCGACGGCAAGGTCGTGGTGCTGGTCGACGACGTCCTCTACTCCGGCCGCACCATCCGGGCCGCGCTGGACGCCCTCAACGACATCGGACGCCCGCAGGCGGTCCGGCTCGCCGTCCTCGTCGACCGCGGCCACCGCGAGCTGCCGATCCGCGCCGACTTCGTCGGCAAGAACCTCCCCACCTCGCTGGCCGAGAAGGTCGCGGTGCGTCTGGAGGAGCACGACGGGGAGGACGGAGTGAGCATCCGATGAAGAAGCACCTGCTGAGCGCGGCGGACCTGAGCCGCGACGACGCCGAGCTGATCCTGACCACCGCCGAGGAGCTCCGCTCGCTCGCGGACCGGCCGATCAAGAAGCTGCCGGCGCTGCGCGGCCGAACCATCGTGAACCTCTTCTTCGAGGACTCCACGCGCACCCGGATCTCGTTCGAGGCCGCTGCCAAGCGGCTCTCGGCCGACGTCATCAACTTCTCCGCCAAGGGCTCCTCGCTGAGCAAGGGCGAGTCGCTGAAGGACACCGCGCTGACGCTCGAGGCCATGGGCGCGGACGCGGTCGTGGTCCGGCACTGGGCCTCCGGCGCCCCGCACCTGCTGGCCAACGCCGGCTGGTCGAGGTCGTCGGTGATCAACGCCGGCGACGGCACCCACGAGCACCCGACCCAGGCCCTGCTCGATGCGTTCACGATGTGGCGGCACCTGGGCGACCTCGACGGTCGCCGGGTCGCGATCGTCGGCGACGTGCTGCACAGCCGGGTGGCCCGCTCCAACGCGCTGCTGCTGCAGACGCTCGGTGCCGAGGTCACCCTGGTCGCGCCGCCCACGCTGCTGCCGTACGGCGTGGACACCTGGGGCGTCTCGACGTCCTACGACCTCGACGCGGTGCTGCCCAAGAGCGACGTCGTGATGATGCTGCGCGTCCAGCGCGAGCGGATGAACGCGTCGTACTTCCCGACGGTCCGCGAGTACAGCCGCCGCTACGGCCTCGACGGCCGCCGGATGGCGAGCCTCCAGGACCACACCATCGTCATGCACCCCGGCCCGATGATCCGCGGCATGGAGATCACCGCCGACGTCGCCGACTCCGACCGGTCGGTGATCGTCGAGCAGGTGACCAACGGTGTCGCCGTCCGCATGGCCGTCCTGTACCTGCTGCTGGGCGGCTCCGAGCCGGCCGTAGGCGGAGCCGCTCATGAGCTCAGTGGAGGAGAAGAGTGAGCACCTCGTACCTCATCAAGAACGCCGCCGTCCTCGGCGGCGAACCCACCGACCTGCTGATCCGGGACGGGGTGATCGTCTCCGTCGGCGTCGGTCTCGAGGCCTCCGGCGTCGAGGTCGTCGACGCGACCGGGCTGGTCGCGCTGCCCGGTCTGGTCGACCTGCACACCCACCTGCGCGAGCCCGGCCGCGAGGACGCCGAGACCGTCGAGACCGGCACCCGGGCCGCCGCGCTGGGTGGCTTCACCGCCGTGCACGCGATGGCCAACACCGACCCGGTCGCCGACACCGCCGGGGTCGTCGAGCAGGTCTGGCGCCTGGGCCGCGAGGCCGGCCACTGCGACGTGTTCCCGGTGGGTGCGGTCACCGTCGGACTCGCCGGGGAGCGGCTCGCCGAGCTCGGTGCGATGGCCGACTCCGCCGCCCGTGTCCGGGTCTTCTCCGACGACGGCAAGTGCGTCTCCGACCCGATCGTGATGCGGCGGGCGCTGGAGTACGTCAAGGCCTTCGACGGCGTCGTCGCCCAGCACGCCCAGGAGCCGCGGCTCACCGAGGACGCCCAGATGAACGAGGGCGAGCTCTCCGGCCGGCTCGGGCTGCGCGGCTGGCCGGCGGTCGCCGAGGAGGCGATCATCGCCCGTGACTGCCTGCTCGCCGCACACGTCGGCTCCCGGCTGCACGTCTGCCACGTCTCCACCGCCGGCTCGGTCGAGATCGTCCGCTGGGCCAAGGAGAAGGGCTGGGACGTCACCGCCGAGGTGTGCCCGCACCACCTGATCCTCACCGACGAGCTGGCCGCCACCTACGACCCCATCTACAAGGTCAACCCGCCGCTGCGCTCGGCCGCCGACGTCGAGGCGCTGCGGGCGGGACTGGCCGACGGCACCATCGACATCGTCGCCACGGACCACGCCCCGCACCCGCACGAGGACAAGGACTGCGAGTGGCAGGCCGCCGCGTTCGGGATGCTCGGCCTCGAGACCGCGCTCTCGATCGTGCAGGAGACCATGGTCGACCCCGGCCTGCTCGACTGGGCCGGCGTCGCCGAGCGGATGTCCGCCGCGCCGGCGCGGATCGGACGGGTCACCTCGCACGGCCGCCCGCTCGCCGAGGGCGAGCCGGCCAACGTCGTGCTCTACGACCCGTCCGTGCGCCGCACCGTCGTGGCGAGCGAGATGGCCTCGCTCTCGCGGAACACGCCGTACGCCGGCATGGAGCTGCCCGGTCGGGTGGTCGCCACGTTCCTGCGCGGCAAGCCCACCGTCATCGACGGGAAGCTGGCAACACCCCACGAGAACACTCGCTTCGCTCCCGTTCCCGCGGGGACCCCGGCATGAGCGCCTCCGGGGGTGGTTTCGAGACGCTCGCTGGCGCTCGCTCCTCAACCACCGGGGCTGCTGGCGCTCGCTCCTCAACCACCGGGGCGCTGCTGGTGCTCGAGGACGGGCGCACCTTCCACGGCGAGGCGTACGGCGCCGAGGGCGAGACCTTCGGGGAGGCGGTGTTCTCCACCGGCATGACCGGCTACCAGGAGACCCTCACCGACCCGTCGTACCACCGCCAGGTCGTGGTGATGACCGCCCCGCACGTCGGCAACACCGGCATGAACGACGAGGACCCGGAGTCCCGGAGGATCTGGGTCAGCGGGTACGTCGTCCGCGACCCCGCCCGGGTGCCGTCGAGCTGGCGGTCGGTCCGCAGCCTCGACGACGAGCTCCGCGCCCAGGGCGTGGTCGGCATCTCCGGCATCGACACCCGGGCGCTCACCCGGCACCTGCGTGAGCGCGGCGCGATGCGGGTCGGGGTCTCCTCGACGGAGACCGACCCCGAGGCGCTGCTCGCCCGGGTGCGCGACTCCGCCCCGATGGCCGGCGCCGAGCTGGCCGGGGAGGTCTCGACGACCGAGCCGTACGTCGTCCCGGCGGTCGGCACCCGGCGGTTCACGGTCGCCGCGATCGACCTCGGGATCAAGGCGAACACCCCGCGGATGATGAGCGAGCGCGGCATCGAGGTGCACGTGCTGCCCGCGACCGCCACCCTCGACGAGGTGCTCGCCGTGCAGCCTGATGGCCTGTTCTTCTCCAACGGCCCCGGCGACCCGGCCGCGACCACCGGCCAGGTGGAGCTGCTGAAGGGGGCGCTGGAGCGCGGGCTGCCCTACTTCGGGATCTGCTTCGGCAACCAGCTGTTCGGGCGCGCGCTCGGCCTCGGCACCTACAAGCTGAAGTACGGCCACCGCGGCATCAACCAGCCGGTGATGGACCGCACGACCGGCACCGTCGAGGTCACCGCGCACAACCACGGATTCGCGGTCGACGCACCGCTCGACCGGGAGACGCAGACGCCGTACGGCGCGGTCACGGTCAGCCACGTCTGCCTCAACGACGACGTGGTCGAGGGGCTCGAGCTGCGCTCCGCGACCGGCGAGCTGACGGCGTTCTCCGTGCAGTACCACCCGGAGGCGGCGGCCGGCCCGCACGATGCGGCCTACCTCTTCGACCGGTTCTGCGAGCTGATCGCGTCGCGAGGTCGTGGTTTCGAGACGCTCGCTGGCGCTCGCTCCTCAACCACCGGTGCACCGGTGGTTGAGGAGGGCGAGGAACGAGCCCGTCTCGAAACCACCACGGACGGGGAGGATTCCTGACATGCCGAAGCGTGATGACATCTCGTCGGTCCTGGTGATCGGCAGCGGGCCGATCATCATCGGCCAGGCCTGCGAGTTCGACTACTCCGGCACCCAGGCCTGCCGGGTCCTCCGGGACGAGGGCCTGCGGGTGGTGCTGGTGAACTCCAACCCGGCGACGATCATGACCGACCCGGAGTTCGCCGACGCGACGTACGTCGAGCCGATCACGCCGGAGTTCGTCGAGAAGGTGATCGCCAAGGAGCGCCCCGACGCGCTGCTGGCGACCCTGGGCGGACAGACCGCGCTCAACTGCGCGGTCGCGCTGGACGCGAACGGCGTCCTCGAGAAGTACGGCGTCGAGCTGATCGGCGCCTCCATCGAGGCGATCGACCGCGGCGAGAACCGCCAGCAGTTCAAGAAGATCGTCGAGGACCTCGGCGGAGAGGTCGCGCGGTCCGCGATCTGCCACTCGATGGACGACTGCCTGGCCGCGGCGGGGGACCTCGGGTATCCGATGGTGGTCCGGCCGTCGTTCACGATGGGCGGCACCGGATCCGGCATGGCCTACGACGAGAGCGACCTGCGCCGGATCGCCGGCGCCGGCCTGGCCGCCAGCCCGACCACCGAGGTGCTCCTCGAGGAGTCGATCCTCGGCTGGAAGGAGTACGAGCTCGAGGTCATGCGCGACACCGCCGACAACGTGGTGATCGTCTGCTCCATCGAGAACCTCGACCCGATGGGCGTGCACACCGGCGACTCGATCACGGTGGCGCCGGCGATGACGCTCACCGACCGCGAGTACCAGCACATGCGCGACATGGCGATCGGGATCATCCGGTCGGTCGGCGTCGACACCGGCGGCTGCAACATCCAGTACGCCGTGAACCCGCGCGACGGCCGCCTGGTCGTCATCGAGATGAACCCGCGGGTCTCCCGCTCCAGCGCGCTGGCCTCGAAGGCGACCGGCTTCCCGATCGCGAAGATCGCGGCCAAGGTCGCGATCGGCTACACCCTCGACGAGATCCCGAACGACATCACGCGCGAGACGCCCGCGTCGTTCGAGCCCACCCTCGACTACGTGGTGGTGAAGGTGCCGCGGTTCGCGTTCGAGAAGTTCCCCGGCGCCGACCCCACGCTCACCACGCACATGAAGTCGGTCGGCGAGGCGATGGCGATCGGCCGCAACTTCACCGAGGCGCTGCAGAAGGCGCTGCGGTCGCTGGAGAGCCGCAACGCGCCGTTCGACTGGAGCCACGAGTGGGTGGACCTCGACAAGGACGCGATCCTCGAGGAGGTCCGCACCCCGCACGACGGCCGGCTGAAGAAGGTCATGGACGCGATCCGGGCCGGCGCGACGCCCGAGGAGATCCACGCGTCGACCGCGATCGACCCGTGGTTCGTCGACCAGCTCGCGCTCATCAACGAGGTCGCGACCGAGATCGCCATGGCGCCGGAGCTCACGCCCGCGGTGCTGCGCCGGGCCAAGCGGCACGGCTTCTCCGACCTGCAGATCGGCAAGATCCGCGACCTGCCGGCAGCCGTGGTCCGCGGTGTCCGGCACGCGCTGGGGATCCGGCCGGTCTACAAGACCGTCGACACCTGCGCCGCCGAGTTCGCCGCCCGCACGCCGTACCACTACTCCTCCTACGACGAGGAGACCGAGGTGGCGCCGCGCGAGAAGGAGGCGGTGATCATCCTCGGCTCCGGCCCGAACCGGATCGGCCAGGGCATCGAGTTCGACTACTCCTGCGTGCACGCGTCGCTGACGCTGTCCGAGGCCGGCTACGAGACCGTCATGGTCAACTGCAACCCCGAGACCGTCTCGACCGACTACGACACCTCCGACCGGCTCTACTTCGAGCCGCTCACGCTGGAGGACGTGCTCGAGATCGTGCACGCCGAGCGGCAGGCCGGCCCGATCGCCGGTGTGATCTGCCAGCTCGGCGGTCAGACCCCGCTCGGGCTCGCGCAGGGCCTCGAGGACGCCGGGGTCCCGATCGTCGGCACCACGCCCGAGGCGATCCACCTCGCCGAGGAGCGGGGTGCGTTCGGCCGGGTCCTCGCCGACGCCGGGCTGCCGGCACCCAAGCACGGGACCGCGACGTCGTTCACCGAGGCCAAGCGGATCGCCGACGAGATCGGCTACCCGGTGCTGGTCCGGCCGTCGTACGTGCTCGGCGGCCGCGGCATGGAGATCGTGTACGACGACGACGCGCTCCTCACGTACCTCGAGCGCGCCACGGACCTGAGCCCATCGGGAGGGGGCCCGGAGCACCCGGTGCTGGTCGACCGGTTCATCGACGACGCGGTCGAGATCGACGTGGACGCCGTGTTCGACGGCAAGGAGCTCTTCCTCGGCGGCGTCATGGAGCACATCGAGGAGGCCGGCATCCACTCCGGCGACTCCTCGTGCGCGCTGCCGCCGATCACGCTCGGGGCCGCCGAGATCGGCCGGATCCGCACGGCCACCGAGGCGATCGCACGCGGGGTCGGCGTCCGCGGGCTGCTCAACATCCAGTACGCCCTGGGCTCCGACGTGCTCTACGTCCTCGAGGCGAACCCGCGGGCCAGCCGCACGGTGCCGTTCGTGTCCAAGGCGACCGCGACGCCGCTCGCCAAGGCCGCCGCCCGGGTGATGCTCGGCTCGTCGATCAAGGAGCTGCGCGACGCCGGGATCCTGCCGGCGGAGGGGGACGGCGGGCTGCTGCCGGCCGACCAGCCGATCGCGGTCAAGGAGGCGGTGATGCCGTTCAACCGGTTCAAGACCCCGGACGGCCGCAACGTCGACACCGTGCTCGGCCCGGAGATGAAGTCGACCGGTGAGGTCATGGGCTTCGACGCCGACTTCGGCACCGCGTTCGCCAAGGCCCAGGCCGGGGCGTTCGGGCCGCTGCCCACCGAGGGCCGGATCTTCGTGAGCATGGCCAACCGGGACAAGCGGCACATGGTGTTCCCGATCAAGGTGCTCGCCGACCACGGCTTCGAGATCCTGGCCACCCAGGGCACCGCCGAGGTGCTGCGCCGCAACGGCGTCCGGGCGACCGTCGTGCGCAAGCACTTCGAGGGCGAGGGGCCCGCCGGCGAGAAGACCACGGTCCAGCTGATCCTCGACGGCGAGATCGACCTGGTGATCAACACCCCGCACGGGTCCACCAGCGGCGGCTCGGCGCGCGTGGACGGCTACGAGATCCGGACCGCGGCGATCATGGCCAACATCCCCTGCATCACCACGGTGCAGGGGCTCGGCGCGGCGGTCCAGGGCATGGAGGCGATGCGGCGCGGCGACATCGGCGTGCGCAGCCTCCAGGAGTGGGCGCGGACGTGACGTACCGCTTGATCTTCGACCGCCTGCTCACCCGGACCGATCCCGAGCGGGCGCACCACCGGGCGTTCCGCGCGATCCGCGCCGCCGCCCCGGCCACCCGGCCGGTGCTGCGGCGGCGGGCGGACGGCGAGCCGGTCGAGGCGATGGGGTTGCGGTTCCCCAACCGGCTCGGCCTGGCGGCCGGCTTCGACAAGAACGCGGTCGGGATCGACGCGCTGGCCGCGCTCGGGTTCGGCCATGTCGAGGTCGGCACGGTCACCGGCGAGGCGCAGCCCGGCAACCCGACGCCGCGGCTGTTCCGGCTCCCCGCGGACCGGGCCGTGGTCAACAGGATGGGGTTCAACAACGACGGCGCCGAGTTGGTCGCCCGGCGGCTCGGGGCACGCGCCGAGGCCCTGGCCCGGCGCGGCCGCAGCGGCCCGGTGCTCGGCGTCAACATCGGCAAGACCAAGGTGGTGCCCGAGGAGGAGGCGGTCCGGGACTACGAGAAGTCGGCCGGCCTGCTCGCTCCGTACGCCGACTACCTCGTGGTGAACGTCAGCTCGCCGAACACCCCGGGGCTGCGCGACCTGCAGGCGGTCGAGAAGCTCGAGCCGCTGCTGACCGCCGTACGCCGGCGCGCGGACGCGACCGTCACCGAGCACCGGGTGCCGCTGCTGGTCAAGATCGCACCCGACCTCTCCGACGAGGACGTGCTCGCGGTCGCCGACCTCGCCCGGGCGGTCGGCCTGGACGGGATCATCGCCACCAACACCACGATCAGCCGCGCCGGGCTGGCCACGCCGGTCGCCGAGGTCGAGCGGATCGGGGCAGGCGGCCTGTCCGGCGCGCCGGTCCGGGAGCGCGCCCTCGAGGTGCTCCGGCTGCTCGCCGGCCGGGTCGGCGACGACCTGACGCTCGTCGGTGTCGGCGGGATCACCACCGTCGAGGACGCCCGGGCCCGGATCGAGGCCGGCGCCACGCTGGTCCAGGGCTACACCGCCTTCGTCTACGAGGGCCCGCTGTGGCCCTCCCGGATCGCCCGGGGACTGGGCACGGGAGTGCGGGTCGGCGCATGACCCAGCAGCCGACCCGCGTCGCCCACACGCCGCTGCACGTGCGCGGCGAGGTGCTGTCGTCGAAGCGGATCGGCGCCTACCGCCACCTCACCCTGGTCGCCCCCGGCATGGCCGAGCGGCACCGGCCAGGCACCTTCGTCGCGGTCTCGGTCGGGCACACCCGGCCGCGCGCACACCTCGCCCGCCGCAGCTACTGGGTGCACCGGGTCCGGCCCACCGGCAGCCACGGCGCCACCCTCGAGGTGGTCGTCGAGCCGACCGGCACCGGCGGCACCTGGCTGGCCGGGCTCGACCAGGGCGACCCGATCGAGGTCACCGGACCGCTCGGACGGCCGTTCGCGCTGCCCAAGGAGCCGGTCACCTGCCTGCTGGTCGGCGAGGGGTACGCCGCGGCCCCGCTGTTCCCGCTCGCCGAGCGGCTCCGCGAACGCGGCTGCACGGTCACCATGCTGCTCGCCGCCCCCGACGAGGCGCACTTGCTGGGGACCCTGGACGCCCGTCGTACCGCCCGGGCGGTCACCGTGGTCACCGGCGACGGATCGGTCGGCGCGAAGGGCACGGTCGCCGAGGTCGCGCCCGAGGTGGTCGCGAAGTCCGGTGCCGACGTCGTCTACGCGACCGGCTCGCACGAGGGCCTGCACGCCGTCGCCGCGGCCGCCGAGGCCCAGGGCGCCTGGAGCCAGACCGGGGTCGCGGTCGACCAGCCGTGCGGCACCGGCCTGTGCTTCGGCTGCACGATCCCGGTCGTCGGCGAGGCCGGCAGCCCGCGCCACGTCCGCGCCTGCGTCGAGGGGCCCGTGTTCCGCGGCGACCGGGTGCGCTGGACCGACCTGCGGACGGAGCCGAGATGACCGCCACCGCCCCCGAGGTCGCGATCGCCGGGCTGGCCCTCGCCTCGCCGGTCCTGGTCGCCGCCGGCTGCGGCGGCACCGGCCGCGAGCTCGCCGCCCTCGACGGGCTGACCGGGGTCGGTGGCTTCGTCACCCGGACGATCACGCTGGACCCGCGCGAGGGACACCCCGGCCGACGGGTCCACGAGACCGACGCCGGCTTCGTGCACGCCACCGGCCTGGCCAACCCGGGGCTGCACCAGTTCCTCGCGACCGAGCTGCCCTGGCTGGCCGCCGCCGACGTGCGCACGGTCGTCTCGGTCGCCGCCAGCAGCCTGGGGGAGTACGCCGACCTGGCTCGACGGCTGGGCGACTCCCCGGGCGTGGACGGGCTCGAGCTCGACCTGGCCACGCCGGACGGGCCGGCGCTCGGACTGTTCGACACGCGTGAGCCCTTCCAGGCGGCCCGCGCGGTGGCCGCCGTACGCCGCGACCTGCCGCGCGGCACCGCCCTGCTGGCCAAGGTCGGCCACGACCCGCTCCGGGTCGTCGAGACCGCCCGCGCCGTCGCCGAGGCCGGCGCCGACGCCGTGGTCCTCGGCAACGCCCTGCCCGCGCTGCTGCCCGACGGCCGCCCCGGCGGGCTGTCCGGCCCGGCCGTTCGACCGGTCGCCCTGCGCACCGTCGCCGAGGTGCACGCCGCGCTGCCAGGCCTCCCGCTGGTCGGGGCCGGGGGAGCCGCCGGCGCCGACCACGTCCGCGCCTTCCTGGCCGCCGGCGCCACCGCCGTGCAGATCGGCGCCGCCCTGCTGCACGACCCCACCTGCGCCGCACGTGCCGCGGCCGACCTCCGAGGAGAGACATGAGCACCTTCGGTGCCCGCCTGCGCGCCGCCATGGACGACCGCGGACCGCTGTGCCCCGGGATCGACCCGCACGCCGGGCTGCTCCGCGCCTGGGGTCTCGACGACACCCCGGCCGGGCTGGAGCGGTTCGCGCTCGGCGCGGTCGAGGCGCTCGGCCCGGTGTCGTCCAGCCTCAAGCCCCAGTCGGCGTTCTTCGAACGTCACGGCAGCCGCGGGATCGCGGTGCTCGAGCGGGTGCTGGCCGAGATCCGCGCGGCCGGCGCGCTGGCGATCCTCGACGTCAAGCGTGGCGACATCGGCAGCACCGCCGAGGGGTACGCCGACGCCTACCTCGACCCGGCCAGCCCGCTGGCGGCCGACGCGATCACCGTCAGCCCCTACCTCGGCTCCTCCTCCGTGCAGCCGTTCGTCGAGGCCGCCGCCCGGCACGACCGCGGCCTGTTCGTGCTGGCGCTCACCTCCAACCCCGGTGCCGGCCAGGTCCAGCACGCCCGGGCCGGGGAGCGGACCGTCGCCGGCACCGTGCTCGCCGAGCTGGCCGCGCTCAACGCCGGCGCCGAGCCGCTCGGGTCGTACGGCGCCGTGGTCGGCGCCACCATCGGCGAGACCGCCGAGGACCTCGCGATCAACGGGCCGCTGCTCGCCCCCGGGGTCGGCGCCCAGGGCGGAACCCCGGAGGCCGTGGGCCGCATCTTCGGCGACCAGGTGCGCAACGCGGTGCCCAGTTCCTCCCGCGAGATCCTGTCCGCCGGCCCGGACCTCGGCGCGCTCCGCGATGCCGCGGCCCGCACCAACGACGCCTTCCGTACCCTCGTCGGATGACCTCACGCCGTACCCCTGCCGTGGTCGCCGCGGCGCTCGCGGCGTCGTTCCTGCTCTCCGCCACCGGCTGCGAGGAGTCCGCGGACGACCGCCGCGCGGGCTACTGCGACGCTGTGAAGCAGCAGTCCGAGCACGTGCGCAAGACCGTCGACGAGGGCGGCGCCGGCGCGTTCCTCGACGTGCTCCCCACCCTGCAGGACCTCGCCGACCAGGCGCCGAGCGACCTCAAGGACGAGTGGCGGACCCTGATCAACGCGCTCGACGGGCTCCGCGACGCCCTGGACGACACCGGTCTCGAGCCCGGCGACCTCCAGGAGGGCGGCGGACTGCCGGCCGGCCTGTCCGCGGAGGACCGGCGGACCGTGCGCGGCGCGGCCTCGGTACTGGCCAGCCCGGAGGTGGTCGCGGCCACCCAGGGCATCGAGCAGCAGGCGCTCGACGTCTGCAAGCAACCGCTGCTCTGACACGCACACCCTGCGTTGCCGTCCGCGAACCGGTGTGGCTAGATTGACCAGCATTCCGCCGACCGACAGCACCATCGACCATCAGCCGACGACGAGGATCCTGCCCGTGGCACTGCCCCCGCTCACGCCCGAACAGCGTCAGGCCGCGCTCGAGAAGGCGGCTGCATCCCGCCGGGAGCGGGCCGAGGTCAAGAACCGCCTCAAGAACTCCGGGGCCTCGATCGTCGAGGTGCTGCACGAGGGTCAGACCAACGAGGTCATCGGCAAGATGAAGGTCCTCGACCTGCTCCAGTCGATGCCGGGCCTGGGCAAGGTCCGGGCCCGCCAGCTCATGGAGCGTCTCAGCATCGCCGAGAGCCGCCGCGTGCGCGGCCTCGGCGCCAAGCAGGTCGCGGCCCTCGAGGCCGAGTTCTCGTCGCGTGACTGACCGCACCTCGGTCGACGCCTCGGCTCCGGGCACACCCGCGCCGGCACGGTCCCGGCTGGTCGTGCTGGCCGGCCCCACCGCGGTCGGGAAGGGCACCGTCGCTGCGGTGATCCGCGAGGACCACCCCGACGTGTGGATCTCGGTCTCCGCCACCACCCGCGCGCCGCGCCCGGGGGAGCAGGACGGGGTCCACTACTGGTTCGTCTCCGACGAGGAGTTCGACCGGATGGCCGCCGAGGGCGAGCTCCTCGAGTGGGCCGTCGTGCACGGCCGGCACCGCTACGGCACGCCGCGCCGGCCGGTCGAGGAGCGGCTGGCCCAGGGTCGCCCGGCGCTGCTCGAGATCGACCTCCAGGGCGCCCGCCAGGTCCGCGACACCATGCCCGACGCGCTGTTCGTCTTCCTCAAGCCACCGTCGTGGGAGGAGCTCGTACGCCGGCTCACCGGCCGCGGCACCGAGTCCGAGGAGGAGCGGGAGCGCCGGCTGGCCACCGCACGGACCGAGCTGGCCGCCGAGGCG
Source organism: Nocardioides guangzhouensis (assembly GCF_004519545.1). Lineage (GTDB taxonomy): Bacteria > Actinomycetota > Actinomycetes > Propionibacteriales > Nocardioidaceae > Nocardioides > Nocardioides guangzhouensis. Next base: position 86,455 of record NZ_SDKM01000013.1, on the reverse strand, counting down.
GAGTTCGACGTCACCATCGTCAACCACGAAGTTCACGCTGCCGCGGACGAGTTGGTAAACTTGCTCAGGCTCGATCTCGAGCCCTGATCATTCCCCGACTTCTGTGAGGCTTGTGCACGTGTCTGCCCCCACCGGCGAGGGTGTCACCCACCCGTCGATCGACGACCTGCTGACCAAGACCGACTCCAAGTACAAGCTGGTCCTCTACAGCGCCAAGCGCGCTCGGCAGATCAACGCCTACTACTCCCAGCTCGGCGAGGGCCTGCTGGAGTACGTCGGCCCGCTCGTCGAGACCCATGTCCAGGAGAAGCCGCTCTCGATCGCGCTGCGCGAGATCAACGACGACCTGCTCACCTGCGAGGACGTCGACCCGGCCGAGCTCGCGGCCGAGGAGGCCGCCGCCAAGGCTGCCGCCGCCGAGCCGAACTTCAGCACCACCGAGTGACGACCCCGGTCCCATGACCGATCACGCCCCCGAGGGCTCCGACCAGGCCGCTCCCGCACCCGCGGAGCGGCCTCGTGTCGTCCTCGGGGTCAGCGGCGGGATCGCGGCGTACAAGGCCTGCGAGCTGTTGCGCCGGCTCACCGAGTCCGGCCACGACGTGACCGTGGTGCCGACCGCCTCCGCGCTGGAGTTCGTGGGCGCCCCGACCTGGTCGGCGCTGTCCGGCAAGCCGGTCGCCACCGACGTGTGGAGCAACGTGCACGAGGTGCCGCACGTCCGGATCGGCCAGCAGGCCGACCTGGTCATGGTCGCCCCGGCCACCGCCGACCTGCTGGCCAGGGCCGCGCACGGCCTGGCCGACGACCTGCTCACCAACACCCTGCTCACGGCCCGCTGCCCGGTGGTCTTCGCGCCGGCCATGCACACCGAGATGTGGGAGCACCCGGCCACCCAGGCCAACGTGGCCATCCTGCGGGAGCGGGGCGCGGTCGTCGTCGAGCCCGCCGAGGGGCGGCTCACCGGCAAGGACACCGGCAAGGGCCGGCTGCCCGAGCCCTCCGAGCTCTTCGAGCTCGCGGTCGACGTCCTCGGCCGGGGAGTGGCCACCCCCGACCTCGCCGGCCGGCACGTCGTGGTCTCCGCGGGCGGCACCCGCGAGTTCCTCGACCCGGTCCGTTTCCTCGGCAACCGCTCCTCGGGACTCCAGGGCTACGCGCTGGCCCGGGCCGCCGCCGCGCGCGGCGCCGAGGTGACCCTGGTCGCCGCGAACGTCACGCTCCCGGACCCGGCCGGGGTGAAGGTGGTGCGGGTCTCCACGACCGCCGAGCTCCGCGACGCCGTGCTCTCCTCCGCCGCGGCCGCCGACGCCGTGGTGATGGCCGCGGCCCCCGCCGACTTCCGGCCGACCGCGGTGAGCGAGGCCAAGATCAAGAAGGCCGACGACGGCTCCGCGCCGACCCTCGAGCTCACCCAGAACCCCGACATCCTGCTCGAGCTCTCCAGCCACCGCAGCCGGCCGGAGTCGGTGGTGGTGGGATTCGCCGCGGAGACCGGCGACGAGTCCGGGACCATCCTCGAGCACGCCCGCGCCAAGCTGGCCCGCAAGGGCTGCGACCTGCTCGTGGTCAACGACGTCAGCGGGGGAGCGGTCTTCGGCAGCCCCGAGAACGAGGCGGTCATCCTGGCCGCCGACGGCGAACCGGTGCCGGTGGCCCGGGGCAGCAAGACCGCGCTCGCGCACGCCATCTGGGACCAGGTCCGCGGCCGGCTCTGACGGCCGCTCCGGACCAGGTCCGGCACGGGGTGCGCGAACCACGGGGCGGACCGGTGTCCCGACCGGAAATACACGGGTTATCGTTCACTTTGCTCAACACACGCGAACGGGAGTGGGTACGACAGTGGCTGGACGCCTCTTCACGTCGGAGTCGGTGACCGAGGGTCACCCCGACAAGATTGCTGACCAGATCAGTGACTCGGTGCTGGACGAGATGCTGCGCCAGGACCCCCAGAGCCGGGTCGCGGTGGAGACGCTGCTGACCACCGGACTGGTGGTCGTGGCCGGTGAGGTGTCGACGAGCGGGTACGTCGACATCAAGGACATCGTCCGTCACCGGATCGTCGAGATCGGCTACGACAGCTCCGAGAAGGGCTTCGACGGACACTCCTGTGGCGTCATGCTCGCCATCGGCGGCCAGTCCGGCGACATCGCCCAGGGCGTGGACACCGGTCACGAGGCCCGCACCGGCTCGGTCGACGCGCTCGACAAGCAGGGCGCAGGCGACCAGGGCCTGATGTTCGGCTACGCCTGCGACGACACCCCCGAGCTGATGCCGCTGCCGATCACGCTGGCGCACCGGCTCTCCGAGCGGCTCACCGAGGTGCGCAAGAACGGCACCCTCGACTACCTCCGTCCCGACGGCAAGACCCAGGTCACCATCGAGTACGACGACGACGAGCGCGCCGTCCGCGTCGACACCGTGGTGCTCTCCACCCAGCACGCCGACGGCATCGACCTCGAGACCCAGCTCCAGCCCGACGTCCAGAAGCACGTCATCGACCCGGTGCTGGCCGACTTCGACATCCCGTCCGACGGCTACCGGCTGCTGGTCAACCCGACCGGCAAGTTCGTGGTCGGCGGCCCGATGGGCGACGCCGGCCTGACCGGCCGCAAGATCATCGTCGACACCTACGGCGGCATGGCCCGCCACGGCGGCGGCGCGTTCTCCGGCAAGGACCCGTCGAAGGTCGACCGCTCCGCGGCGTACGCCATGCGCTGGGTGGCCAAGAACATCGTGGCCGCGGGGCTGGCCCGCCGGGCCGAGGTGCAGGTCGCCTACGCGATCGGCAAGGCCCAGCCGGTCGGCGTCTTCGTGCAGACCTTCGGCACCGAGACCGTCCCGGTCGCGGCGATCCAGAAGGCGGTGGTCGAGGTCTTCGACCTGCGTCCCGCCGCGATCATCGCCGACCTCGACCTGCTCCGCCCGATCTACGCCCAGACCGCGGCGTACGGCCACTTCGGCCGGGAGCTCCCCGACTTCACCTGGGAGCGCACCGACCGGGCCGAGGCGCTGAAGGCCGAGGCGCAGAAGGCCGCCGAGAACCTCTGAGGTTGGGTGCAGGGATTCCCCGGACGTCCGGGGAATCCCTGCCCTGTCAGGGAATGCTTTCCCTGACAGGGCATCGATTTCCCTGACCAAGCGGGGTCGGCCGGCCCGTGTGGGTCGGTCCTGACAGGATGACCGCGCCATGAGCCAGCCACGCGACGAGTCCGACCCGGGGGCGCAGCAGGACGACGCGCTGCCCGGGCTCGCCCGCGCCGCGGCTCGCCGCGGCCGGCGGCCGGCGAAGAAGGCGCCGGTCGAGCCGGCCGCGGTCGACCCGGTCGCGCGGGTGCTCGTCGAGGTGCCGCTGGCCCACCTCGACCGGCCCTTCGACTACCTCGTGCCGGCCGACCTCGCCGACGACGCGGTGCCGGGTGCGCGGGTGAAGGTCCGGTTCGCGGGCCAGGACGTCGACGGGTACGTCGTCGCGCGCGCCGCCGAGAGCGACCACGAGGGTCGGCTGGCGCCCGTGCGACGCGTGGTCAGCCCCGAACCGGTGCTCCGCCCCGAGATCGCGGGGCTGGCCGCCGACGTGGCGCGCCGCTGTGCCGGGACCCGCTCCGACGTGCTCCGGCTCGCGGTCCCGCCGCGGCACGCCACCACCGAGAAGCAGCCGTCCGCACCGGCGCCGGCTCCCGACGTCGACCTGCCCGCCGCGGCCCGGGCCTGGGCCGGGCACCCGCACGGCCCGGCGTACCTCGAGGCGCTCGCGGCCGGCGGCTCCCCGCGGGCGGTCTGGGGCGCCCTGCCCGGGGCCGACTGGCCGGACCTGCTGGCCCGGGCAGCCGCCGCGACGTACGCCGGCGGCCGGGGGGCGGTGCTCTGCGTCCCCGACGGCAAGGACGTCGACCGGGTGGACGCCGCGCTGGAGCGGGTGCTCGGTCCCGGTCACCACGCCGCCCTGCGGGCCGACAGCGGCCCGGCCGCCCGCTACCGCGACTTCCTCGCGCTCTCCCGCGGCGCCCGCAGGGTCGTCGTCGGCACCCGGGCCGCCGCCTTTGCCCCGGTCCACGACCTCGGCCTGGTCGCGATCTGGGACGACGGCGACGACCTGTACGCCGAGCCCCGCGCGCCGTACCCCCACACCCGCGAGGTCCTGCTCACCCGCGCCGAGCGGCAGGGCACCGCAGTCCTGGTCGGCGGCTTCGCCCGGACCGTCGAGGCGGAGTACCTCCTCGCCACCGGCTGGGCCCACGAGCTGGCCGCTCCCCGCACGGCGGTCCGGGAGCGGGTCACGGTCGCGGTCACCGGGGCCTCCGACCGCGAGCTCGAGCGCGACCCGCTGGCCCGCGCCGAGCGCCTCCCCAAGCAGGCGTACGACGCGATCCGCGGTGCCCTCGCCCACGGGCCGGTCCTCGTCCAGACCCCACGCAGCGGCTACGCGCCGAGCCTGGCCTGCGAGCGCTGCCGCACCCCGGCCCGGTGCACCGCCTGTGCCGGTCCGCTCCGGATCGCCGGACCGACCACCCCGCCGGCCTGCCGATGGTGCGGGCACGTCGAGGAGGCGTGGGCCTGCCCGGAGTGCGGCCACCGGGGGCTGCGGGCACCGGTCCGTGGCGAGGTGCGCACCGTCGAGGAGCTCGGCCGCGCCTTCCCGGGCACGGTCGTGAGGGGTTCCGGCGGCGAGCGGGTGCTGGCCACGGTCGGTGCCGAGCCCGGGATCGTGGTGGCCACGCCCGGCGCCGAGCCGGTCGCCGACGGCGGGTACGCCGCCGTGCTGCTGCTCGACACCTGGCTGGCCCTGGCCCGGCTGGACCTCCGCACCCGCGAGGAGGCGCTGCGCCGCTGGCTCGGCGCCGCCGGGCTGGTCGCGCTGGGCGGTCGGGTGGTGGCGGTCGGCGACCCCGCCGACCCGGCCCTGCAGGCGCTGGTCCGCTGGGACCCGGCCGGGTTCGCGCGCCGCGAGATCGACGAGCGCCGCTCGGCACACCTCCCGCCGGCCAGCCGGCTGGCCACGATCACCGGGGAGCCGGGCGCCGTCGACGACGCGCTCACCCTGCTCAGCAGACCCGAGGGTGCCGAGCTGCTCGGCCCGGTCCCGGTCGAGGGCACCGGGGAGGTCCGAGCGGTGGTCCGGGTGCCGCGCGCCCACGGCACCGCGCTCAGCGACGCCCTCGGCGAGCTGCAGCGGCTGCGCTCGGCTCGCAAGCTGGACGCGGTCCGGGTGCAGGTCGATCCGGTCGCTCTCTAGGCTGGTGCCCGACACCCGCCGCACCCGACGCCGCACGACCCGAGGAGCCTCGTGGCCATCCAGCCCATCCGCCTGTTCGGCGACCCGGTCCTGCGCACCCGCGCGACCGAGGTCACGACGTACGACAAGGAGCTCCGCCGGCTCGTCGCCGACCTCACCGACACCATGCTCGACGCGCCGGGCGCCGGCCTCGCGGCGCCGCAGATCGGGGTCGGCCTGCGGGTCTTCACCTGGAACGTCGGCGGCGAGGTCGGCCACCTGATCAACCCGGTGCTGGCCCTGTCGGAGGAGGTCCAGGACGGCCCCGAGGGCTGCCTGTCCATCCCCGGCCTGAGCTGGGACTGCACGCGGGCGCTGTCGGTGGTCGCCACCGGGTTCGACATGTACGGCGAGCCGGTGCGGATCGAGGGCAGCGAGACGCTGGCCCGCGCGATCCAGCACGAGACCGACCACCTCGACGGGATCCTGTTCGTCGACCGGCTCGACACCGAGGCCCGCCGGCTGGCCATGAAGGAGATCCGCGAGGCCGACTGGTTCGCCACCGAGAAGCCCACCGTCCGGCTCTCGCCGCACCGCACCAACGGGCTGGGCTTCTGATGGGGCGCCCCTAGTGCGGGTCGTCTTCGCCGGCACCCCCGAGGTCGCGCTCCCGGCGCTCGAGGCGGTGCACGCCTCCGCGCACGACCTCGTGGGCGTGCTCACCCGCCCGGACGCGCCGTCGGGCCGCGGCCGACACCTGCACCCGTCGCCGGTGGCCCAGCGTGCCACCGAGCTCGGCGTCCCCGTGCTCAAGCCCGAGCACCCGCGCGACCCGGCCTTCCGGGCCGAGCTGACGGCGCTGGCGCCGGACTGCTGCCCGGTGGTGGCCTACGGCGCGCTGCTGCCCCAGTCCGCGCTGGACATCCCGGTCCACGGCTGGGTCAACCTGCACTTCTCGTGCCTGCCGGCCTGGCGCGGAGCGGCCCCGGTGCAGCACGCCATCTGGGCCGGCGACGAGGTCACCGGCGCCACCACGTTCCGGATCGTCAAGGAGCTCGACGCCGGCCCGACGTACGGCGTGATGACCGAGCGGATCCGCCCCACCGACACCGCCGGCGACCTGCTCGGCCGGCTGGCCGAGGGCGGGGCCGGACTGCTGGTGGCCACCCTCGACGGCATCGCGGACGGGTCGCTCGAGGCCCGGCCACAGCCCGGGGACGGCGTCACCTACGCCGCCAAGATCGAGGTCGAGGACGCCCACGTCGACTGGCGCGAGCCGGCCGTCGGCGTCGACCGGCGGATCCGTGCCTGCACGCCGGGGCCCGGCGCCTGGAGCACGCTCGCGCTCGACGGCGAGGAGCCACAGCGGGTCAAGGTCGGCCCGGTCACCGTCGACCCCGACCACGCGCCGCTCGAGCCCGGGCTGCTCGCGGTCTCGAAGAACGCCGTCCACGTCGGCACCGCCACCGCTGCGGTCCGGCTCGGCGAGGTCAAGGCGTTCGGGAAGAAGCAGATGGCCGCGGCCGACTGGGCCCGTGGCGTGCGACTCCCGCCGGGAACCCGGTTCGGGGCCCGCTGATGGCGCGCAAGGCGACCCCCGACGACGTCGACGCGATCTGCATGAGCCTGCCCGAGGTCGAGCTCGGCATCTCGTGGGGCGACCGGCCGACGTACAAGGTGCCGACCGGGCCGAAGGGCAAGGGATTCCTGCTCTACCGCATGCCGCACAAGACCGCGATCGACCCGGAGAGCGGGGAGATGTACGACGACCTGATCGTCATCATCACCCCGACCGAGCACGACAAGATCATGCTGGTCGAGGACGAGCGGACGCCGTTCTTCACGATCCCGCACTTCGACGGCTTCAACGCGGTGCTGGTGCAGCTGTCCCGGCTCGGCGAGGTCGACCGCGACGAGCTGGCCGAGATCATCACCGACGCGTGGGCCACCCGGGCACCGAAACGGCTCTCGAAGGCGTACTTCGCCGAACGGGACGGCTGATGGCCCGCCCCTCGGGCGCTCGCCCCGGCGGCCGCCGGAAGCCGGCGCCGCGCCGGCCGGTCGACCCGCCGCGCGCCGCGGCGTACGACGTGCTGACCGCGGTCCGGGCCGACGGCGCCTACACCAACCTGGTGCTGCCGCAGGTGGTCCGCCAGTACCGCCTGGCAGGCCGGGACGCCGCGTTCGCGACCGAGCTGGCCAGCGGCACCATCCGCCGACAGGGGACCTACGACGCGGTGCTGGCCGCCTGCGTCGACCGGCCGCTCGCGAAGGTGGAGGCGAAGGTCCTCGACGCGCTCCGGCTCGGCGCCCACCAGCTGCTGGCCACCCGGGTGCCCCCGCACGCCGCGATCTCGACCACCGTCGACCTGGTCCGCGGCAAGGTCGGGCAGGGGCCGGCCGGCTTCACCAACGCCGTCCTGCGCCGGGTCTCCGAGCGCGACCTCGACGCCTGGCTGCGCCGGGTCGCGCCGGCCGCCGACGCCGACCCGACCGGCTTCGCCTCGGTGGCGTACTCCCACCCGGCGTGGGTGGTCGAGGCGCTGGCCGAGGCGCTCGGCGACCGGGCCGCGGAGCTGGACGACCTGCTCGCCGCCGACAACGCCGCCCCCCGGGTGACGCTGGTGGCGCGTCCCGGGCTGGCGTCCGTGGCAGAGCTGGTCGCCGCCGGGGGAGAGCACACCCGCTGGTCGCCGTACGCCGTCGAGCTGGCCGGGGGCGACCCGGGCGCCGTCGACGCGGTGGCCGCGGGCCGGGCCGGCGTCCAGGACGAGGGCTCGCAGCTGATGGCGATCGGCCTGGCCGACGCTCCGGTGGAGGGCGACGACCGCCGCTGGCTCGACCTCTGTGCCGGGCCGGGCGGCAAGGCCGCGCTGCTGGCCGCGCTGGCCGCCGAGCGTGGCGCCGGGCTGCTCGCCTCCGAGCGACAGCCGCACCGGGCCACGCTGGTCGCCCGAACCACAGCGTCGGCGTCGGCCGGGCTGATCGGCGTGGTCGCCGCCGACGGCACCCGTCCCGCCTGGCGCGAGGGCAGCTTCGACCGGGTGCTCGTCGACGCCCCGTGCTCGGGGCTCGGGGCGCTGCGCCGGCGGCCCGAGGCCCGGTGGCGCCGTACCCCGGCCGACCTCGACGACCTGGTGCCGCTCCAGCGGGCGCTGCTCGACAGCGCCCTGGCGTCGGCGCGGCCCGGGGGAGTGGTGGCCTACGCCACCTGCTCGCCGGTGCTCGCCGAGACCGCGGGCGTGGTGGCGCCGGTGCTGGCCCGACCGGACGTGACCCAGGTGGACGCCGCCGCGGTGCTGCCCGAGGTCACCGACGCCGCCGGCCCGCTCCCCGGCACCCTCCAGCTCTGGCCGCACCGGCACGGCACCGACGCGATGTTCCTCGCCCTGCTGAAGAGGTCCTGACCGCTAGGGTCGGGACGTGGCCGGCAACCGCAACCCCGACGTCGACGCCTGGTTCGAGCGCTACGACAACCCGCAGAAGGACCTCGTGCAGGCGGTACGCGAGGTGATTCTCGGCGCGGACGAGCGGGTGACCGAGGCGGTCAAGTGGCAGGCGCCCACGTTCGTGTACCGCGGCAACCTTGCGTCGTTCTACCCGAAGTCGAAGGCGCACGTCTCGCTCATGTTCCACACCGGTGCCACCCTTCCCGACCCGTCCGGGCTGCTCGAGGGCACCGGCGAGACGTCCCGGGTGGCGAAGTTCCTCGACCCGGACGACCTCGACGCGAAGGCCGACGCGCTCCGCGGCCTGGTGGCCGCCTGGATCGAGTCGAAGGGCTGAGCGTGGCCATGAAGTCCCCGTCGGTGGAGATCGAGGTCGACGACCGCGTGATCCGGGTGAGCAACCCCGACCGCGTCTACTTCCCGGAGAGCGAGGCGACCAAGCTCGACCTGGTCGAGTACTACCTGTCGGTCGGCGACGGCATCGTCAACGCGCTGCGCGAGCGCCCGTGCATGCTGCACCGGTTCCCCAAGGGCCTGGCCGGCGACAAGGTGCACCAGAAGCGGCTGCCGGCCGGTGCCCCGCCCTGGGTGGAGACCGTCCGGTTGCACTTCCCGCGCTGGAACCGCACCGCTGACGAGCTGTGCGTCACCGAGCTCGGGTCGGTGATCTGGGCGGTGCAGATGTCGACCGTCGAGTTCCACCCCTGGAACAGCCGCCGCGACGACCCCGAGAAGCCCGACGAGTGGCGGATCGACCTCGACCCGGGCCCGCTCACCGACTTCGACACGGTCCGCCGGGCCGCGCACGTCGCTCACGAGATCCTCGACGAGCTCGGGGCGACCGGGTACCCCAAGACGAGCGGCGGCAAGGGGCTGCACGTCTACGTGCGGATCCCGCCGGAGTGGGGCCACAAGGACGTACGCCGCGGGGCCCTGGCCTTTGCCCGCGAGGTCGAGCGGCGCGCCCCGGACGACGTGACCACGGAGTGGTGGCGCAAGAACCGCGACCCGCAGCACCTGTTCGTGGACTACAACCAGAACGCTCGCGACCACACCATCGCGGCGGCGTACTCCGTGCGTGGCGTGCCGGACGCGCGCGTCTCCACGCCGGTCCGCTGGGACGAGATCGACGACGTCGACCCGCGCGACTGCACGATCTTCACCGTGCCGCAGCGATACGCCGAGATCGGCGACCTGCACGCCGACATCGACGACCACGTCTTCGCGTTCACCCCGCTGCTGGAGTGGGCCGACCGCGACGAGGCCGAGGGGAAGGCGCCCCCGGCCGACCCGGAGGTCGTGCCCTAGGTCTCCTGACTGGGCAGGGTGAGGATCTCGGCTCCGTCCTCGGTGATGGCGATGGTGTGCTCGCTGTGCGCCGTCCGGCAGCCGGTCGCGCTGCGCAGCGTCCACCCGTCCTCGTCGGTGACCAGCTCCGCGGTGTCCGCCATCACCCATGGCTCCAGCGCCAGCAGCAGCCCGGGACGCAGCGGATAGCCGCGCCCGGGCCGGCCGGTGTTCGAGACGTGCGGCTCCTGGTGCATCGTCGACCCGATGCCGTGCCCCCCGAACTCGGTGTTGATCGGGTACCCCGCCTCGCCGAGGACCGTGCCGATGGCGTGCGAGAGGTCGCCGATGCGGGCCCCCGGCCGGGCCGCGGCGATCCCCGCGGCCAGGGCGCGTTCGGTCGCGTCGATCATCGCGACGCTCTCCTGGGGCCGTGCCTCCCCGACGAGGAAGCTGATCGCCGAGTCCGAGGCCACTCCGCCCCGAGAGACGGCGAGGTCGAGCGTCAGCAGGTCCCCGTCGGCGAGCGTCCGGTCGTAGGGCCGTCCGTGCAGCACGGCGTCGTTCACCGACGTGCAGATGTGGTGGCCGAACGGGCCGAGCCCGAAGGAGGGCTCGTAGTCGACGTAGCAGGACTCGGCTCCCGCCTCCGCGATCATGGACGCGACCCACCGGTCGATGTCGAGGAGGTTCGTGCCGACCGTGGCCCGTCCCTTCAGCGTCTGCAGGATGTCGGCGACCAGGCCGCCGGTGTCCCTCGCCTGGGCCAGCCGGGTGCGGTTCAGGATCTCGATCATGCGGCGCCTTTCCTCGTCCCGCCCGAAGACTATGCGGACGCCGAGGACCTGCGGACCGCCGACCCCTAGCCTCCGCCGGCGCGCAGCGGCACGTCGACGACGATGAACTCGTTGTCGTCGGGCCGTCCCGGGTTGCGACCGGAGTTCGGCAGGTTGTTGTCGCACCCGACCACGATCCGGTGTCCGTTGACGACGTGGACCGCCTCCACCGACTCGCACGTGACCCGGAACGGGTCGCCGAGGCCGACGTCACCGGCGTGCAGCGGCGGCAGGGACACCAGGTCCGGATCGGGGATCGCGGCGAGGTCGACCACCTGGGCTTTCTCGAGGAACCCGTCGGCTGTGGTACGCCGCAGGTCGACCCGGTAGACCCGCCGGAACTGCGCGTTCAGCCCGGACCCTCCGTCGCGCTCGATGGCGATGAGGCGGTGCCGGTCGAGTGCCTGCAGGTCGGAGAGGAAGTGGCCCGGCTGCTCGGTCCGGTACTCGAAGACCCGGCCCGTGAACTCCTCACGTCGGGTGCTGAACTCGTAGACGAAGCGGCGCCTGGGGTCCGCGTCGGTCAGCAGGGCGCCCTCGAGTGCTGCGTAGAGGTACTTCCGGTCCGGGGAGATCGCCATGCCTTCGAGCCCGCGGCTGTTGGGATGGGTCGCGGGCCGTCCCCCGAGGTGCGGGTTGTTGGGCGACATGAGGTTCCCCGGTAGGGCGAACGGCGGGTCGAGCAGGCGTCCGCGCCCGTCGAAGTGGAGGATCCACGGCCCGAACTCGTCGCCCACCCAGAGGTCGTGGCGGCGTCCTCGCTGCAGGGACTCCGGGTCGATGTCCCCACCGGTCAGCAGGCGGTCGGCCGTGCCCTCCCGGACGATCGGGAAGCCGATGCGACGGTCGGGATCGCGGAACGACACGAAGTCCCCGACCTCGACCGTCCCCGGACCTCCGCCGGCCGTCTTGTACCGGGGACGGACGGAGTACGCGCGGATCAGGAAGTCCACGGAGTTGGCCTTGCCGCCGAACCCGTTGTCCGGCATCGCCACCAGGTCACCCGGCGACCCTCCGTCGACGATCGCGGAGAAGCCCTCCACGGGCTGAGCCGGGAGCGGGAACTGCACGCCGTTGACGGTGCCGGGGCCGGGCACGAGGAAGGCGCCCGCCGGTGGTGGGCCGGCGAACGTGTCCCACGGGAGGACCGCACGCCCGACCAGGACGGGATCGTGGGCCGGGTTCGGGCTCCCGGTGGCGCTCGACGAGAGGACGGCGGTGACCAGGGGCGGGACGGTGACCGCGAAGGCCGTGAGGAGAATGAGCGAACGTCGCTTGGACGGCAGGGCTGGATTCATGACTGCTCCTCGAGATCGCAGAACCAGGTCCTTCGACGCTAGGCCGGGGGAGCGCCTCGAGGAGCAGTCGCCGGGAACGGTTTCGCGCATCCGCGACCGACCGGGCTAGACCGCCTACGGGGTCGGGGTCACGACGTACGCCGCGCCTCCTCCGCGGCGCTTCGGCTCCGCCACCGAGGTCAGCAGGCCGTTCGGCCCGAACCCGATCGCGGTGGCCGCGCCGATGTCCGAGGCGCTGGTCAGCCCGTCGCCGGACGGCACCAGGTCGTGTCCGTAGGTGTTCTCCAGCGCGTCGCCGTACGCCGTGATGAAGGCCGGCTCCGCGGTGACCGTCGCGGTGTTGCGCTGCGACGCGCGCGGGGCGGCGATCGCCTCGGGCAGGGTCATGCCGCGGTCGAGGTGGTTGAACAGCATCTGCAGCACGGTGGTGATGATCGTCGAGCCGCCGGGGGAGCCGAGCGCCAGGAACGGCTTGCCGTCCTCGAGCACGATGGTCGGCGACATCGAGGACCGCGGCCGCTTGCCGGGCTGGATCCGGTTCGGGTCGTCCTCGTCGTAGACCGTCGAGAAGTCGGTCAGCTCGTTGTTGAGCAGGAAGCCGCGGCCGGGCACGACGATGCCGGAGCCGCCGGTCTGCTCGATGGTGAGGGTGTACTCGGCGACGTTGCCCCACTTGTCGGTCACGGTCAGGTTGGTGGTCGAGATGTTCTCGGTGTCCGTGGCCTCCTTCGCGCTCGGTGCCGGGTCGTCGCAGGCGCCGTCGTAGTCGTCGACGTCGACGTCGCCGGCCGCGGTCGGCTTGGCCATCGCGGTGTCACCGATCTCGCAGGCCCGCTCCTTGGCGAAGGTGTCGTCGAGCAGGTCGGCGAGCGGGACGTCGACGAACGCCGGGTCCCCGACGTACTTCCCGCGGTCGGCGAAGGCGAGCGCGCTGGCCTCGAGGTAGTGGTGCAGCGCGGCCGCGTCGTCCATCGCGGACAGGTCGTAGTTCTCGAGGATGTTCAGCGCCTCGCCGACGGTGGAGCCGCCGCTGGAGGACGGCGCCATGCCGTAGACGTCGTACCCGCGGTAGCCGACCCGGGTCGGTGCCTGGTCGAGCAGGCGGTAGCGCTTGAGGTCGTCGCGGGTCATGAAGCCGGGCGGCACCGGGAGGGTGGTCTCGTCGGTCGTCGGCGGGTCCTGCACGGCCCGGGAGATCTCGCGGGCCAGCGGGCCGCGGTAGAACGCCGCCTTGGTGCCCTTCTTCGCGATCTCGGCGAGGGTGTCGGCGAGGTCGGGGTTGCGGAACGTGGAGCCGACCTGCGGGGCGTCGCCGCCGGGGAGGTAGAGCTGGCGGGTCGAGGTGAAGGCGTCGAAGCGGGTTTTGTTGTCGAGCGTCTGCTGGCGGAACGTGTCGTCGACGACGAAGCCTGTGCGGGCCAGGTCGATGGACGGCTGCAGCGCCTCCTTCAGCGACCAGGTGCCCCAGCGGTCGAGGGCGCCCTCCCAGGTGGCGGGGGTGCCGGGCACGCCGACGGAGACGCCGCTGGTGACCAGCTCGGGCGTGAACCGGTAGGGCTGGCCGGTGGCCGGGTCGATGAACGCGTCGTTCGGCATCGCGGCCGGCGCGGTCTCACGGCCGTCGAGGGTGCTCACCTTCCGGTGCTGCGCGTCGTAGTAGACGAAGTAGCCCCCACCCCCGATGCCGGCCGAGTAGGGCTCGGTCACGCCCAGCGCCGACGCCATCGCGACCGCGGCGTCGGCGGCGTTGCCGCCCCGCTCCAACACGTCGAGCCCGACCTTGCTGGCGTACGGGTCGACGCTGCTGACCGCGCCGCCGTACCCGACGCTCGTGGGGGTCTTCGGCGGTTGCGGCTCCCCGGCCGCCGTGGCCGCGGCGCCTCCGGTGCCGAGGCCGGCCGCGGTGGCGGCGGTGAGGGTGAGGCCGAGCAGCGCGGCCAGGGGGCGGGGGCGTCGTGCAGGCATGGCTGACCTTCCGAGAGTGGTTGCCGGATCCCGTTCCCCGTCGTGGGAGGATCCATGCCGTGGGCATCCAGATCACGCCGAGCATCCTCAACGCCGACCTCTCTGCGCTGGCCTCCGAGGTGGGCCGGATCCGCAGCGCCGACTGGGTGCACGTGGACGTGATGGACAACCACTTCGTGCCCAACCTGACCCTCGGGCTGCCGGTGGTCGAGTCGCTGGCACGGTCCACGGACCTGCCGATGGACGTGCACCTGATGATCGAGGACCCCGACCGGTGGGCGCCGGCGTACGCCGAGGCCGGCTGTGGATCTGTCACCTTCCACGTCGAGGCGGCTGCGGCCCCGGTCCGGCTGGCCCGCGAGATCCGGGCGCAGGGCGCGCGCGCCAGCATGGCGCTCAAGCCGGCCACCCCCGTCGACCCCTACGAGGACCTGCTCGCCGAGCTCGACATGCTGCTGATCATGACCGTCGAGCCCGGCTTCGGCGGCCAGAAGTTCCTCGACCTCTGTCTGCCCAAGATCCGCCGGGCCCGCGAGCTCATGGACAAGCACGGCGTCGAGGCCTGGCTCCAGGTCGACGGCGGCGTGTCGCTGGAGACCATCGAGCGGTGCGCCGAGGCCGGCGCCGACACCTTCGTCGCCGGCTCCGCGGTCTACTCCGCCGACGACCCCGATGCCATGGTCGCTGACCTCCGCGCCCGTGCCGAGGCCGCCGCCCACCCCCGCTGACCCCTGTCTCGTTGAGTTGCGCTTCCCTCGCAGTTGAGTTGCGCCCGCCTGATCGTTGAGTTGCGCCTCGCGCGCGCCGATGCCAGCGAGGCGCGACTCAACCCGCAGCGGGGCGCGACTCAACGTGCAGCGAGGCGCGACTCAACGTGCAGCGAGGCGCGACTCAATGTGCAGCGGGGCGCGACTCACCCCGCCGCGAGGCGCAACTCAACGAAGGGGGAGTGCGGTCAGGGTCACATGGCTCCGGCGCGGCGGCTGTGGCAGGCTGGGCGCAGACGAGTTCTCGAACTCGCGTGCTCTGGGGTCGGTGAAATTCCGAGCCGGCGGTGACTGACCGAGCGCCCTGCGGCGCCTCGCTCAGAAGTCCGCGACCCGGTCACAGCCAGTGACCGGTTGACCAGGTGGAACTCCTGGACCGACGGTCAAAGTCCGGATGGGAAGAGCCACGCAAGGTCGGTGCCGCGCACGTCCGCGCGACCCGGCCCGGGTCTTCCCGCCACCTCTCCGTCCGCGAGCCGAGTGCCGCAGACCACGCGCTTCGCCGGCCACGCCGGGGGCGCAGCCGAGACGGACGCAGCCGAGACGGAGGAGCGAGAGGTGGCCTTCACCCCAGCCGAGGACCGCGCGATGCTGCGCGCGCTCGAGCTCGCCGCGACCCCGGGCGTACCCCTCGGACCCAACCCGCGCGTCGGCTGTGTGCTGCTCGACGCCGACGGGCAGGAGGTCGCGGAGGGATTCCACCGCGGCGCCGGGGCGCCGCACGCCGAGGTGGTCGCGCTGGCCGAGGCCGGAGACCGGGCCCGCGGCACGACCGCGGTGGTGACCCTGGAGCCGTGCAACCACACCGGGCGCACCGGACCCTGCGCGCAGGCCCTCGTCGACGCCGGCGTACGGCGCGTGGTCTTCGCCCAGCCCGACACCAACCCGGTCGCCGAGGGCGGGGGCGCCGCTCTCGCCGCGGCCGGGGTCGAGGTCGAGCACGGGCTGCGGGAGACCGAGGCCCGCGCCGTCAACCGCGTATGGACGTTCGCGGTGGACCACGGCCGTCCGTTCGTGACGTGGAAGTTCGCCACCACGCTCGACGGGCGCAGCGCCGCGGCCGACGGCACCAGCCGCTGGGTCAGCAGCCCGGAGGCCCGGCGTGACACGCACCGGCTGCGGGCGCTGGCCGACACCATGCTGGTCGGCACCAACACCATCGACGTCGACGACCCCGAGCTCACCGTCCGCGACGAGCTCGACCAGCCGGTGCCGCAGCAGCCCTTGCGCGCGGTGATGGGGCTGCGCGACCTCCCGGCGACCAAGCGGGTGTTCAACGACCGCGCCCCGTCGCTGCACCTGCGCACCCGCGACCCGCACGAGGCGCTCGCCGCGCTCTACCGCCAGGACCGCCAGCACGTCTTCCTCGAGGGCGGGCCGACGCTGGCCGCGGCGTTCCTCGAGGCCGGCCTGGTCGACGAGGTCGTGGCGTACGTCGCCCCGATGCTGCTCGGCGCCGGACGGAATGCGGTCGCCGATCTCGGCATTCACACCATGGCCGACGCGCGGCAGCTCGAGGTCACCGACGTGACCGTGCTGCCCGGCACCGACACCGCGCACCACACCAACGTCCGCATCACCATGAGACCGTCGCCGGCGGTCGAGGAGGAAGCCTGATGTTCACCGGCATCGTCGAGGAGCTCGGCACTGTCGCCGCCGTCGAGGAGCAGGGCGACGCGATCCGGCTCTCGATCCGCGCCAGCACCGTGCTGGAGGACGTCCACCTCGGTGACTCGATCTCCGTCAACGGGTGCTGCCTGACCGTCACCGACGTGGCTCCCGGCGAGGGCGGCGCGGACCACGTGTGGACCGCCGACGTCATGCAGGAGACCCTCGACAAGACCTCGCTGGCCGGCGTCGCCCCCGGCGACCGGGTCAACCTCGAGCGCGCGGTCACCGTCGACAAGCGGCTCGGCGGCCACATCGTCCAGGGCCACGTCGACGGCGTCGGCCGGGTCGTGCGCCGCGAGCCGAGCGAGCACTGGGAGGTGGTCGAGGTGGCGCTCCCTGCAGGCGCCGGGCTCGACCGCTACCTCGTCGACAAGGGCTCGATCACCGTCGACGGTGTCAGCCTGACCGTGGTCGAGGCCCGCGACGACGCGTTCACCGTGAGCCTGATCCCCGAGACGCTGGCCCGCACCACGCTCGGCTTCCGGCAGCCCGGCGATGCGGTGAACCTCGAGGCCGACGTCCTCGCCAAGCACGTGGAGAAGCTGCTGGGCGCTCACCTGGGCGCCTCGACGAAGGAGAGCCCATGACCGTCCGACTGGACCCCGTCGAGCGCGCGATCGAGGACATTGCCGCCGGCAAGGCCGTGGTCGTCGTCGACGACGAGGACCGCGAGAACGAGGGCGACATCATCTTCGCCGCCAGCAAGGCGACGCCCGAGCTGATGGCGTTCACGATCCGCCACAGCAGCGGCGTGATCTGCGTGCCGATGCCCGCGGACATGCTGGACCGGCTCGAGATCCCGCTGATGACGCCGCACAACAAGGACCGGATGCGGACGGCGTACACCATCTCCGTCGACGCGCGCGACGGCGTCAGCACCGGCATCTCGGCCGCCGACCGCGCCCACACCGCCCGGGTGCTGGCCGACTCCGCCACCGAGCCGTGGGAGATCACCCGGCCGGGGCACGTCTTCCCGCTGCGCTATCGCGAGGGCGGCGTGCTCGTACGCCGCGGCCACACCGAGGCCGCCGTCGACCTGGCCCGGCTGGCCGGGCTGACCCCCGCCGGGGTGCTGGTCGAGGTGGTCAACGACGACGGCAGCATGAAGCGCGCGCCGGAGCTGCGCGAGTTCGCCGACCAGCACGGCCTGGCGATGATCTCGATCGAGGACCTGGTGAAGTACCGCCGCCGCACCGAGCACCTGGTCACCCGGGTGGCCGAGACCCGGCTGCCGACGCAGTACGGCGACTTCACGGCGTACGGCTACACCGTCACCGTCGACGACAGCGAGCACATCGCGCTGGTCTACGGCGACGTGAGCGGGGACCAGCCGGTGCTGACCCGGGTGCACAGCGAGTGCCTGACCGGCGACGTGTTCGGCAGCCACCGTTGCGACTGCGGGCCCCAGCTCGACGAGGCGCTGGAGCGGATCGTCGAGGAGGGCCGCGGTGTCGTGGTCTACCTCCGCGGGCACGAGGGCCGGGGGATCGGCCTGGTCGCGAAGCTGCAGGCCTACCAGCTCCAAGACGGCGGCCGCGACACCGTGGACGCGAACCTCGACCTCGGGCTGCCCGCCGACGCCCGGCACTACGGCACGGCGACCCAGGTGCTGCGCGACCTCGGCATCGGCAGCGTCCGGCTGATGACGAACAACCCCGACAAGGTCACCCACCTCGAGGACTACGGTGTCCCGGTGGCCGAGCGGGTGCCGCTGACGCCGCGGCCCAACGACCACAACATCGCCTACCTGCTGACCAAGCGGGACCGGATGGGTCACGCACTGCCCGATCTCCCGCACCCAGCCCAGGACCTGCCGCCCACCACGGAAGGAATCCCCTCGTGAGCCGCTCCGGAGCGCCCGACCAGACCCCGATCGACTGCCACGACCTCCGGGTCGCCGTGGTCGCCTCCAGCTGGCACGACCAGGTGATGGACGGCCTGCTCGACGGTGCGCAGCGGGCGCTCAAGGCCTACCGCGTCGAGGCGCCGGTCGTGGTCCGGGTGCCGGGGTCCTTCGAGCTGCCGGTGGTCGCCGGGGCGCTGGCGGCGCAGGGGTACGACGCGGTGGTCGCGCTCGGCGTGGTCATCCGCGGCGGCACCCCCCACTTCGAGTACGTCTGCGCGGCGGCCACCGACGGCCTCTCCCGGGTCGCGCTCGACACCTCCACCCCGATCGGCTTCGGCCTGCTCACGTGCGACACCGAGGAACAGGCGCTCGACCGGGCCGGGCTGGCCGACTCCTCGGAGGACAAGGGCTGGGAGGCCACCGCGGCCGCGCTCGAGACCGCGCACCTGCTCAAGCAGGTCCGGCGCGGCTATCTGGACTGACGGGGCTCGACCGAAGGGGCTGGACAGAGAGATCGGCCACGCCCGCCCGGCCGGCCTGAGACCGGGGCCGGGCGTGCCCGCCGTACGCCGTAGGCTGCTGGCCGTGAAGACGTTCGAAGAGCTCTGGGCCGAGCTGAACGACAAGGCCCAGAACCGACCCGAGGGATCCGGCACCGTCGCAGCGCTCGACGCCGGCGTGCATGCCATCGGGAAGAAGCTGGTCGAGGAGGCCGCCGAGTCCTGGATGGCCGCCGAGCACGAGGGCAAGGAGGCCGCCGCCCTCGAGATCAGCCAGCTGCTCTACCACGCCCAGGTGCTCATGATCGCCTCCGGTCTCACGCTCGACGACGTCTACTCCCACCTCTGAGGACCCCATGCCACCCCTCCGCATCGCGGTGCCCAACAAGGGCTCGCTGTCCCAGTCCGCCTCCGAGATGCTGCACGAGTCCGGCTACCGGCAGCGGCACGACACCAGGGAGCTGGCGCTCGCCGACCCGGAGAACGGGGTCGAGTTCTTCTACCTGCGCCCGCGCGACATCGCCCTGTACGTCGGGGAGGGGACGCTCGACGTCGGCATCACCGGCCGTGACCTGCTGCTCGACTCCGGCGCGCACGCCCAGGAGGTGCTCTCGCTGGGCTTCGGCCGGTCGACGTTCCGGTTCGCCGGTCCCGACGGCGCCTACGACAAGATCGAGGACCTCGCCGGCCGGCGCATCGCCACGTCGTACGTCGGGATCGTCGAGCGGTTCCTCGCCGATCGGGGCATCGAGGCCACGGTCACGCGGCTCGACGGTGCTGTCGAGACCAGCGTCCAGCTCGGCGTCGCCGACGTGATCGCCGACGTCGTCGAGACCGGGAGCACCCTGCGCGCCGCCGGGCTGGCCACGTTCGGCGGCCCGATCCTCGACTCCGAGGCGGTGCTGATCACGCGCGCCGGAGCGCCGGTGCCGGACGGGTTCGAGGTGTTCAAGCGTCGGCTCGAGGGCGTCCTGGTCGCCCGGACCTACGTGATGATGGACTACGACATGCCGGCCGATCGGGTGGAGGAGGCCGTCGCGCTGACCCCCGGCATCGAGAGCCCCACCGTCTCCCCGCTTCATCGGGAGGGCTGGGTCGCCGTGCGGGCGATGGTCCCGCGTGGCGGTGCCCAGCGGCTGATGGACGAGCTCTACGAGCTCGGGGCGCGCGGCATCCTGCTCACCGACATCCACGCCTGCCGGCTCTGATGGCGGATCCCCAGCCCCGCGTGAGCCTTCCCCACACCTGGCGTCCCCTCGGCGTACGCCTCGCCGGTGGCGTCCTCGGTGCCGGTCTCCTGATCGTGTGCGCCGGTGCCTGGATCACCTTCCCGCCCGAGGTGAAGGAGACCTTCACCCTGTTCCAGCGGATCACCGCGATCGGCCTGGGCCTGATGGCGTTCGCGGCCTGGTTCGCGCTGGTGCGCTCCCGCGTCGTGGCGGACGACGGGCGGTTGGTCGTCGTCAACGGCTACAAGCGCCGGGAGTTCGAGTGGGCGCAGGTGGTGCGGATCTCCATGCCGCCCGGCGCGCCCTGGGCCACCCTCGACCTCGACGACGGCACCACCTGCCCGGTCATGGGGATCCAGGGCTCCGATGGTGCCCGCGCACGCCAGGCCGTGCGCGAGGTGCGTGCCCTGCTCGGCTGAAGTCGGTGCGGCTTGGTCCCCAGCCGCAACGATTCCCGGCAGGAGCATGCGGTTCGTGACCGGTCGATTGCGCCTGGCGGTGGACCAGGTCCGAGTCAGCGAGCGACCGGACGACCCACCGCGTCCACCACGACGTCGGCGTGGTCGCGGGTCCCCTCGGCGGCGTGCAGCACGTCCTCGTCGACCATCCACTGCTGCCAGTGCGCACGCATCTGCTCGCCGTCGCGGGCCATGCCCCGCTCGAAGCGGAGGTCGCGCGGCGCCTCGACCCACACCAGCACGGTGACCAGGTCGGCGATCCGACGCGCCCACGACCCGACCCCCTCCAGGACCAGCAGACCGCCGGGGGGCACGGGATGGCGCTCGGCCCAGTCGTCGGCCAGCCAGTCCCAGCGCCGCCAGCTGCCCGGACGTCCGGCGGCGAGCGGACGGAGGACGTCGTCGAGCGTGGCGGCCAGCCCGGGCAGGCCGCGCCAGCCCTGCAGCAGCTCGTCGGTGTGCACGACGGTCGGCGGCCCGCCCTCCTCGGCAGCGACCTCGGCGAGGGCATCGGCCAGCGTGGTCTTCCCGGAGCCGGCCGGGCCGTCCACGCACACCAGGCGCCCGCTGCCGAGCGTGGGCGCGCGCGAGCGCGCCCGGTCGAGGATCGCCCGAGCCGAGGTGACCGGTGCGGTCATCCGAATGCGAGCCCGGCGCCGCGGTAGGACGGCACGGTCTCCACGAACCGGTCGCCGGCCAGCAGGTGCACGTCGTTGGTGTGCTCGAACAGCTCGCCGGACTTCGCGTGCCGGAACCACACCAGGTCACCGATCCCGAGGCTGGCGGCGGCGGGCCCGGTCAGCGGGGTCTGCACCTCGCCGGCGCCCTCCAGGCCGGTCAGGTGCAGCGCCGGCGGCGCCCACGGCTGGGGCTGCCGATCGGCGCCGTGCGGGCCGGAGGCGACGTACCCGCCGCCGGCCACGGTGACCATGGCAGGGGTGGGCTTGCGGAGCACCGGGAGCCCGTAGAACGCGGCCGGGCGCGGCTCGAAGGACTGGTAGTGGTCGAACAGCCCCGGCACCAGCAGGCCGGAGCCGGCGGTGACCTCGGTGACCACCGGGTCCGAGGACGACGTCTCGATCGACCCGGAGCCGCCGGCGTTCCAGAACTCCAGCGGCGCCACCGGACCGAGGGCGTCGGCGATCTCGCGTCGGCGCACCTTCAGCTGCTCGACGGACGCGGACTTCAGCCGGCGCACCAGCAGCGACCTGGCCTTCTGACCGGGTACGTCGTCAGGCACCCCGGCCACCTGGCCCTCGTAGGTCATCACCCCGACCAGCGTGAACCCGCGCCGGTCCGCGACGGTGCGAGCCAGGCCGACGATGTCGGGTACGTCGTGGAGCGGGGAGCGCTTCGGCCCGATGTGCTGGCCACCGACGCGGAGCCCGGCGTCGACGTCGATCGCGACCCGGATCGACACCGCCTTGGACGAACGGACCGAGTCGACCACGTCGAGGTGCTCGGCCGCGTCGACCATGAGCGTGATCGCCGCGGCCGCAGAGGGGGAGGAGACCAGCCGCTCGAGCGCGCCGGCGTCGACGGTCGGGTAGCCGAGCACGATGTCGTCGCAGATGCCCTGCTCGTGCAGCCACAGGGCCTCGCGCAGGGAGTAGGCCATCGCCCCGGAGAAGCCGTCGGCCTCCAGAGCCCGGCGGACCAGGGCCGGCACCCGCAGCGACTTGGTGGCCACCCGCACCGGGGTGCCGGACGCGCGCTTGGCGAGGTCGCCGGCGTTCGTGTCGAAGGCGTCGAGGTCGACCACCATGGTCGGGGTGGCGCCGGCCGGCGGGTACGCCGCGACGGCCGCGTCGAGCCGGTGCCGCAGCCGGTTGCGCGCGACGAAGTCGCGGGCCAGCGGGTCGGAGGGAACCTGGCCGGTCACGTGATGCCCCGCTTCTTCAAGATGGCCTCGATGTCGGCCAGGTCGTCGTCGATGATCGGCTCCGCCTTCCGCCCGCTCGACGGCGGCAGGCCCTTCCCGGTGGCGGGTGCGGAGACCGCGCCCCCGGACTTCTTCTGCTGCTGGGCCTGCTGCCGGCCGGACATCCTGGAGGAGACGCCGAAGAGCACCACGGACAGGCCGGCCAGCACCAGGCCGAACCACATGAACGGGTTGAACACCAGGCCGGTGGCCCAGTCCACCGTCGCGGTGGTGACGTCGGTGACCAGCTCCAGGGTGCCGGTGAGGAAGGCGGCCGGGGGCAGCAGCGTGATCGCGACGCCCCGGACCGCGGCGGCCGAGCCGCGCTTGCGCCCCGCGCGCACGGTGTAGAGCGCGCCGAGCACGGTGAGGGCCGCGGTGAGGGCCAGCCAGGCGGCGTCGTCGAGCATGATCCAAGCCTGTCACACGACACCCCAACCGGCTGCGTAGGCTGGTGCGCCATGTCCGACTCCGACACCCCTCCCGGCGCCCCTGCCCGGGGCAACCCGTTCCCGAACCGGTTCGAGGGTGCCCGGCTCCAGTCCGCCGCCTTCCCCGACGACACCGGCGAGCAGCCGGCCGGCGTCGTAGCCGCCCTGGCGGCGTACGCCGGGAGCGACCGGGGCGCCGACGCCCACACCGCCGTCCTCGGCGTCCTCCAGGCCAGCCGGCTGCTGGTACCGGTGGTCGCGCTGCTCGGCGAGGTGGAGCACGACGAGCGCGGGCTGGCCCACGACAAGTCCAGTGACATGGCGGCGGTGCTCCTGACCGGCGCGGACGGCCGGCTCGCGCTGCTCGCGTTCACCGGGACCGGCCCGCTACGGGCGTGGAACCCCGAGGCCCGGCCGGTGGCGGTGCCGACCCGGGTGGCCGCGCAGTCCGCCGTGCAGGACGGGGCGGCGGCGCTGGTGGTCGACGTGGCCGGACCGGTGCCGTTCGTGGTCGAGGGCGACGACCTCACGGGCCTCGCCGCCGGGTGGACCCTGGCCCGGGTCGAGGGCCGGTCGGTCTGGCTCGCACCCGCGGACGGGAGCGACCGGGCGGGGAATGAATTGGGCAATTCGGGACGTTGACCGGTAACCTGTTCGCTGACCGATCTGCCCTGCCGTGCACCCGCACGACGGAGTGGATCTGACAAGCGGAGGCTCCGGCTTCCCACCCGCATCGACCGAGACCAGGTCGTCGGGTCCGGTCCCAGGCCCCGGCCTCGCGGCGCACGCCGTGCGGTGAGGAGCCTGAGAAGGTGTCCTCGTGCACCAGGAGACTGGCTTCCGCTTATCAGCGGAAGCCTTTTTTCGTCTATTCAGGAGGACACATCAGCACTGAGCTGCGCATCAACGACCGGATCCGGGTTCCCGAGGTCCGGCTCGTTGGACCCAATGGCGAGACGGTCGGGATCGTGCCGACGGACCAGGCGTTGAAGCTGGCCCAGGAGGCGGACCTCGACCTGGTCGAGGTGGCGCCCACCGCGCGTCCGCCCGTCTGCAAGCTCATGGACTACGGGAAGTTCAAGTACGAGAACGCCCAGAAGGCCCGTGAAGCACGTCGGAACCAGACGAACGTGATCATCAAGGAGATGAAGCTTCGTCCCAAGATCGACCAGCACGACTACGAGACCAAGAAGGGTCACGTGGTGCGGTTCCTGCGCGCCGGCGACAAGGTGAAGATCACGATCATGTTCCGCGGTCGTGAGCAGCACCGTCCCGAGCTCGGGTTCCGGCTGCTGCAGAAGCTGGCCGAGGACGTGCAGGAGCTCGGCTTCGTCGAGAGCGCGCCCAAGCAGGACGGGCGCAACATGATCATGGTCCTGGGTCCGCACAAGAAGAAGTCCGAGGCCAAGGCCGAGGTGAAGGCCGCGAAGGAGAGCCGCGCCGCCGAGCGCGCCGCCGAGCAGGCCGAGGAGCGCGCCGAGCGCGCCGCCGTCACCCCGGCGGCGGAGAAGAAGGAGCGGCGCCGCTCCGAGAACCTCGACCCCGACATCGACGTCTGAGCCTCGCCCCCAGGCCAGACCGGTAGCAACAACACAGAGAGCGAAGAGATGCCGAAGAACAAGACGCACTCCGGTGCCAAGAAGCGGTTCAGGGTGACCGGCTCGGGCAAGATCCGTCGCCAGAAGACGGGCCTGCGCCACAACCTGGAGAAGAAGCCGTCGAAGATGACTCGCCGCATGTCGGGTACCACCGAGGTCGCCAAGTCCGACGTCAAGACCGCCAAGAAGCTTCTGGGTCTCTGACCCGTCGCGCACCAACCCCAGATTTGAGCAAGGAGTAACACAGTGGCACGCGTCAAGCGGGCAGTGAACGCCCAGAAGAAGCGCCGGGTCGTCCTCGAGCGGGCGAGCGGTTACCGCGGCCAGCGGTCGCGCCTCTACCGCAAGGCCAAGGAGCAGGTCACCCACTCGCTGGTCTACAGCTACAACGACCGTCGCAAGAAGAAGGGCGACTTCCGCAAGCTGTGGATCCAGCGGATCAACGCCGCCGCTCGTGCGGAGGGCATCACCTACAACCGCTTCATCCAGGGCCTCAAGGCCGCGGGTGTCGAGGTCGACCGCAAGATCCTGGCCGACCTGGCCGTCAACGACGCCCCGGCGTTCGCTGCCCTGGTCGAGACCGCGAAGGCCGCCCTCCCCGAGGACGTGAACGCGCCTCGCGCCGAGGCGACCGCCTGACCGTCGCCGGTCCTCGAGACCACCAGACACACGACGTGGCGAGCTCCCGCGCTGACCTGACGCCGGACGGCGTCCCGCTGACGAAGACCAGCGGACGGGTCAAGACCGCGCGGAAGCTCGCCCGTCGCGCATTTCGGGCCGAGCACCGCGAGTTCCTCGCGGACGGCCCCAAGGCGGTCGAGGGCGCACTGTCGGTGCCCGGCTGCGTGGTCGAGGTGTTCGCGACACCCGCGGCCACGGCGACGTATGCCGACCTCCGGGCCGCCGCGCCGGCCTGGACGCTGGTCGACGAGGCCGCGCTGGCCTCGCTGTCCGAGGCGGTGCACCCGCAGGGCGTGGTCGGCCGGTGCCGGTTCGTGGACCGGCCCCTCGACCATCTGCTGGCCCACGGGACGCCACCCCTCGTCGTCGTCTGCGCCGACGTCCGCGACCCCGGCAACGCCGGGACCGTGATCCGCACGGCCGACGCCGCCGGAGCGGATGCCGTGGTGCTGGCCGGCTCCTCGGTCGACGCCTACAACGCGAAGACCGTCCGGGCCACCGTCGGCAGCCTGTTCCACGTGCCGCTGGCGGTCGAGCCCGACCCGGCCGCCGCGGTCGGGCGGCTCCGGGCCGCCGGCCTCACCGTGCTCGCCGCCGACGGCGCCGGCGAGGTCGACCTCGACGACGCCGCCGACGACGGGCTGCTGACCCGGCCGACTGCCTGGCTGTTCGGCAACGAGGCGTGGGGGCTGCCCGCCGAGCTGGCCGCGCTGGCCGACCACCGGGTCGCGATCCCGATCCACGGCCGTGCCGAGAGCCTCAACCTGTCGACCGCGGCCGCGGTCTGCCTCTACGCCAGCGCCCGCGCCCAGCGTTCGCGGGCCCGGACATGATGGGGACATGACCGTCCTCATCGACCCGCCCAACGCGGCGGGTCACGGCCGGCTCTGGTCGCACCTGGCCAGCGACACGTCGTACGACGAGCTGCACGCGTTCGCGCGTGGGCTCGGGGTCCCCGAGCGGGGCTTCGACCGGGACCACTACGACGTGCCCGCCGAGTGGTACGACCGGGTGGTGGCTGCGGGCGCCCTGCCGGTCTCGTCGCGCGAGCTGATCTCCCGGCTCCGGCACGCCGGGCTGCGCCGCCGCAAGAGCGAGGCGCTGCGGCCGCGCCGCCCCGGACGGTCCCTGCTCCGGCCCCGCGCGCTGCGGCGGGGGGACGTCGTCGCGCTGGTGGCGCCGGCCGGGCCGGCCGACGGCGAGCGGGTCGAGGCCGGGGCCGCGCTGCTCGCGTCGTGGGGCCTCGAGGTGCGCCCGGCCGCCGAGCCCGGCACCGCGCCGTACCCCTGGCTCGTGGACCACGACGAGGCCCGGGCCGAGGCGCTCGCGGACGCCTGGCGGGACCCGGAGGTGGCCGCGGTGTGGTGCGTGCGCGGCGGGTTCGGCGCGCACCGGATCCTCGACCTGCTCGACTGGGACGCGCTGGCCCTGGCCGCGCCCAAGACCCTGATCGGCTTCTCCGACGTCACCGCCCTGCACCAGGCGTTCGCCTCGCGGCTCGGGGTGGCCACCGTGCACGGGCCGATGGCGGCCAGCCTGGCCGACCGCGACGTGGCCACCCGGGAGGCCTTCCGGGCGCTGCTCATGGACGGCGAGGCGGTCGACGTGCGGGGGCACACCGTGGTCGACGGCGAGGCCACCGGACCCCTGGTCGGCGGCAACCTGACCGTGCTGGCGACGTCGTCGGGCACCCCGCTGACCCACCCGGCTGCCGGCTCGATCGCGGTGCTGGAAGACGTGGGGGAGGAGCCCTATCGCCTCGACCGGTCCGTGACCCAGCTGCTGCGGGCCGGCTGGTTCGACGAGGTCCGCGGCATCGTGCTCGGACAGTTCACCGACTGCCGCGACCCCGCCGCGGTGCGCGCGCTGCTCGCGGACCGGCTCGGCGGCCTCGGCGTGCCCCTGCTCGCCGACGCTGCCGTCGGGCACGAGGACACCAACCTCGCGGTGCCGCTCGGGGTGCGGTCCCGGATCGCCGACGGGGTGCTCAGCTTCCCGGGGTGACCCGCTCGAGCTCGGCCACCTCGCGCTCCACGTTGGCGCGGGCCGCGTCCTCCCACCGCTCGCGGGCGTACGGCGTGTGGAACAGCGCCTCCTTGGCCAGCAGGTCGCGCAGGATCGCAGCCCGGGCGGTGGCGAAGGCGTAGCCGGGGACGTGGGCGTACTCCCGCCGGACCTGCCCGACGTACTCCGCGTAGCGGCCGGCGGAGGCGGCCAGGATCCCGAGGTCGGCGTCGGAGAGTGCCTCGCCGTTGCGGTCGCCCGGCTCCGGGCGGTGCTGCTCGGTCATCCGCACCAGCCGGGCCACCTCCGCCACGACCGCGTCGTCGACGAGCCCCACCAGGGCCTCCGCGGCCCATCGCGCCGAGCGTTCCTCGGGGTCGGGCTGCCCGTCGTACACCGCGTCGTGGAACCAGGCCGCCAGCAGCACCGGCAGCCGGTCGTAGTGCCCGGCGCCGATCTGGTCCAGCCGGGCCAGGACCTCGGCGAGGTGCCGGGTGTCGTGGTAGCCGCGGCCCGGGTCTGCGTACGCCGCCTCGAGCGCGGCGCGCAGGTCGTCGGCGCCGGCCAGCGGCCACCAGGGACGGAGGTCCGGCGCCGCGGCTTCCTGCATGACGACCATTCAACCAGCGCGCCGTGTCCCGGCCGGCGCACGGTGTTCCAGGACGCAGAGTGTTCTAGATTGCTGGACGTGACACATCTGGGGGTCCTCGACGCGCTGCCCGACGGGGTGGTGGTCGCCGACGGCGCCGGCACCGTGGTCGAGCTGAACCGCACCGCCCGCGCCATGCTCGGCGGCGGTGCCACCGGCCAACCGCTCGACGAGGTGCTCCGGCTGCAGGACCAGGACGGCAACGACTGGTGCAGCCACAACGCGCCGTACGACGGGCTGTCGACGCGCACCGGTGTCCCCGAGCAGCCGTGGACCCTGCCCAGCGGCCAGGAGGTCCTGGTCACGGCGCGGATCCACCGTCCCACTCCACGCGACCCGGTCGAGCTGGTCGCGATCACGCTGCGCTCCGGCCGCGGCCGGGCCCGCCTCGACCGGGAGCGCTCCGACCTGGTGGCCACCGTCGCCCACGAGATCCGCTCGCCGCTGACCGGCGTGAAGGGCTTCGTCCAGGCGCTGCTGAACCGCTGGGACAAGCTCAACGACGAGCAGAAGCGGCTCATGCTCACCACCGTCCACTCCGACTCCGAGCGGCTCAGCCGGCTGATCGCCGAGCTCCTCGACGTGGCCCGGATCGACACCGGGCGGCTCTCGCTCTACCCCCGCCCGCAGGACTCGACGGTGCTGGTCGGCCGGGTGGTCGACTCGGTGGCCGCCGGAACCTCTCGCTCCGTGGAGCTGGTGGTCAACGGCGACCTGCCGACCGTGACCGTCGACCCGGACAAGTTCACGCAGGTGGTGACCAACCTCGTCGAGAACGGCGTGCGGCACGGCGAGGGGACGGTCACCGTCACCCTGGCCCCGCTGCCGGCGTACGCCGAGTTCCCGGGCGTCCTGATGACCGTGGACGACGCGGGACGCGGCATCCCGCCGGACATCCGGCGCCGGGTGTTCACGAAGTTCTGGAAGCACGGCGAGCGGGGTGGCTCCGGGCTCGGGATGTACCTCGTAAACGGGCTGGTCCGCGCCCACGGCGGGACCCTGACGATCAGCGACTCGCCGGCGGGCGGGGCCCGGATCGAGATCCACTGGCCGGCCCAGGACCGTCGCCAGGACTGAGCCCGTCAGCCTGCTCCGGTGCCGGCACGGCGTACAGCCGCCCCTCCTGTGCCTTGACCGTCGCCACCAGCACGAAGCTCATCGTCACCAGCAGCGCCCAGGCGCCGAGCTTGGACACGTGCACGGCCTCCCAGACGTCGACCTGGCCGGGGTAGTTCCACGCGTCGAGGAAGGTGGCGCCGTTCTCGGCCAGCCACAGGAAGCCGCCGATCAGCAGGAACGCCAGCGCCAGCGGCATGCGGTGACGCGCGGCGCCGACCGTGTAGTGCACGTGGCAGCTGCGCAGCACCCACAGCCCGACCAGGGCCCACAGGACACGCAGGTCGACGATGTAGTGGTGGGTGAAGAAGTTGGCATAGATCCCGACCGCGACCACGGTGGTGGCGGCGGCCGGGTAGCCGGTCACCCGCAGGTCGAACCGGCGCCAGGCCTGGCAGATGTAGGAGCCCACCGCGGCGTACATGAAGCCCGAGAACAGCGGCACCCCGGCGACCATCGTGACCGCGTCGCCCGGGTAGACCCACGAGCCCTGGTGCACCTTGAAGAGCTCGAGGCCCAGGCCGAGCCCGTGGAAGGCGAAGATCACCAGCACCTCGCGCCACGACTCCAGCCCCAGCGCCCAGAAGCCGAACGTGAGCAGCAGGCACCACAGCAGCAGGGCGTCGTACCGCGCGACCGGCAGCGGCACGACGAACGCCAGCGCCAGCCCGACGAACACCCCGAACGCGAACACGCACGACTGCGCCTCCAGCCACCCGAACCGCAGCAGCTGTGCCGTCGCGCGGCGGATGCGGGCGACAGCGGGCGGCATGTGCCCACCCTAGGAGCCGAATCGCGCGCGCCGGGCCGGTCTTCCTAGACTTGCCCCGCAGACGCACCAGCACACCCCATCCCGCCGGAAAGGCAGTCATGTCGGGTCCGAACACCGATTACGACCCCGTCGAGGTCACGCCGCTGAAGGCCGAGCAGGTCGAGACGATGCGCGACGCCGCCCTGGCGGCGATCGCCGCCGCGGCCGACCTCGACGCGCTCAAGCAGGTCCGGCTCGACCACGCCGGCGATCGCTCACCGCTGGCCCTGGCCAACCGCGAGATCGGCGCGCTGCCCCCGCAGGCCCGCAAGGAGGCCGGCCAGCGCGTCGGCCAGGCCCGCGGCGCGGTGAACAAGGCGCTCGCCGAGCGCACCGCGGTGCTCGAGGTCGAGCACGAGGAGCGGATGCTGGTCGAGGAGACCGTCGACGTCACGCTGCCCACCGAGCGGCGCCGCCGCGGCTCGCGGCACCCGATCACGCTGCAGTCAGAGCACATCGCCGACCTGTTCGTCGCGATGGGCTGGGAGGTCGCCGAGGGACCGCTGGTCGAGGCCGAGTGGCTCAACTTCGACGCGCTCAACCTCGGCCCGGACCACCCGGCCCGCACCATGCAGGACACGTTCTGGACCGAGCCGCCCGAGCACCACGTCGTGCTGCGCACCCACACCTCGCCGGTCCAGGCCCGCACCATGCTCACCCGCACCCCGCCGATCTACGTCGTCTGCCCGGGCCGGGTCTTCCGCACCGACGAGTACGACGCCACGCACTCGCCGATGTTCCACCAGGTCGAGGGCCTGGTCGTCGACGAGGGCATCACCATGGCCCACCTCAAGGGCACCCTCGACCACTTCGCGACCCAGCTCTTCGGCGAGGGGATCACCACCCGCTTCCGGCCGTCGTACTTCCCGTTCACCGAGCCGTCCGCCGAGGTGGACCTGCGCTGCTTCGTCTGCCGCGGCGCGTCGCCCGCGGTGGCGTCCTGCCGCACCTGCAAGGGCGAGGGCTGGATCGAGTGGGGCGGCTGCGGCGTCGTGAACCCGCGGGTGCTCACCGCCTGCGGAATCGACACCGACCGCTACACCGGGTTCGCCTTCGGCATGGGCATCGACCGCACGCTGATGTTCCGCCACGGCGCGAGCGACCTGCGTGACTTCTTCGAGGGGGACGTCCGCTTCTCCTCCGCCTTCGGAACGGAGATCTAGCCCCATGCGCGTCCCGCTCTCCTGGCTGCGCGAGTACGTCGACCTGCCGGACGACCTGTCCACCGAGGACCTCGCCCACCGGCTCACCCTGCTCGGCCTCAAGCTCGAGGCGCTGGAGCGTCCCGGCCACGACATCAGCGGACCGCTGGTGATCGGCCGGGTGCTGACGATGGAGCCGGAGCCGCAGAAGAACGGCAAGACCATCAACTGGTGCACCGTCGACGTCGGCGACGCCAACGGCACCGGCGAGCCGCAGGGCATCGTCTGCGGAGCCCACAACTTCGCGCC
Organism: Nocardioides guangzhouensis; assembly: GCF_004519545.1. GTDB lineage: Bacteria > Actinomycetota > Actinomycetes > Propionibacteriales > Nocardioidaceae > Nocardioides > Nocardioides guangzhouensis. The sequence goes on along the minus strand of NZ_SDKM01000013.1, from coordinate 55,272 downwards.
CGGCGACCTGGTGGTCGTGGTGCTCCCCGGCGGCGTGCTCCCCGGTGGGTTCGAGATCTCGGCCCGCAAGACCTACGGGCACGTGTCCGCCGGCATGATCTGCTCGTCGCGCGAGCTCGGACTCGGCGACGACCACGACGGCATCATCGTGCTGCCGGCCGACGCCGGGAAGCCCGGCGACGACGTCTTCGAGCTGCTGCACCTGCGCGACGAGGTCATCGAGTTCGAGATCAACCCCGACCGTGCCTACGCGCTGTCGCTGCGCGGCGTGGCCCGCGAGGCGGCCCTGGCCGTCGGCGACGTCGACGCGTTCCACGACCCGGCGGCCCGGACGGTCCCGGCACCCAATGGCGACGGCTACCCGGTCCTGGTCGAGGACCCGGCCGGCTGCCCGGTGTTCGCCGCCCGCACGGTGACCGGCTTCGACCCCTCCGCGCCCACCCCGACCTGGCTGTCACGCCGGATCCTGCTGGCCGGGATGCGCCCGATCTCGCTGGCCGTCGACGTCACCAACTACGTGATGCTCGAGCTCGGCCAGCCGATCCACGGCTACGACGGCGACCGGCTGGCCGGCCCGATCCGGGTGCGCCGGGCGCAGCCGGGGGAGCGGGTGACCACGCTCGACGACGTCGACCGCGCCCTCGACCCCGAGGACCTCGTGATCGTCGACGACTCCGGCCCGATCGGCCTGGCCGGCGTCATGGGCGGTGCCACCACCGAGCTGTCCGGCACCACCACGCACGTGGTCATCGAGGCGGCCCACTGGGACCCGGTCTCGATGTTCCGCACCGGCAAGCGGCACAAGCTCTCCTCGGAGGCCGGCAAGCGCAACGAGCGCGGCGTCGACCCGACCCTGCCCGCGATCGCCGCGGACCGGGTCGCCGAGCTGCTCACGACGTACGGCGGCGGCACGGTGCACGACGGCGTCACCCTGGTCGGCGAGGCCCCGAGCCGGGAGCCGATCCGCACCTCGCTGGCCCTCCCGGGCGTCGTCGCCGGGTTCGAGATCAGCGACGGGACCGCCGAGGAGTCCCTGCTCGCGATCGGGGCCGGACTCGCGATCGACGGCAACGGCGTCGAGGTCACCCCGCCGCCGTGGCGACCCGACCTGACCGACCCCTTCGACCTGGTCGAGGAGGTGGTCCGGCAGGTCGGCTACGACGTCATCCCGTCGGTGCTGCCCCCGGCCCCGTCCGGCCGCGGCCTCACCCGCGCCCAGAAGCTGCGGCGCCGGGTGGGCCGCACGCTGGCCGGCGAGGGGTACGTCGAGGTGATCACGTTCCCGTTCGTCGGCGACCAGGACCTCGACGCGCTGGGCCTCCCGGCCGACGACGAGCGCCGTACCGTCCTCCGGCTGGCGAACCCGCTGTCGTCGGAGGAGCCGGCGATGACCACCACCCTGCTGCCCGGCCTGCTCAAGACGGTGGCCCGCAACGCCGGCCGCGGCGCCACCTCGACGGCGCTCTTCGAGGCGGCCAGCGTGACCCTGCCGCACGGCGGCGGCCCGGCCCCGATCTACGGCGTCGACCGGCGCCCGACCGAGGGCGAGATCGCCGACCTCGACAAGGCCCTGCCCGACCAGCCGCTGCACCTCGCGCTCACCGTCTCCGGCGAGCGGGAGCAGCCCGGATGGTGGGGCGAGGGTCGGGCGGCGAGCTGGGCGGACGCGGTCGACGCGGTCCGTGCGGTGGCCGAGGTGCTGTCGGTCGAGGTGACCGTCCGCGCCGCGAAGAGGGCGCCGTGGCACCCCGGCCGGTGCGCGGAGATCCTGGTCGGCGACGTGGTCCTCGGCCACGCCGGAGAGCTGCACCCGCGGGTGTGCACGGCGTACGGCGTGCCCGCGCGCACCGCCGCCGCCGAGATCGACCTCGACGCGCTGCTCGAGCACGCCGTGGCGCTGGTCCCGGCACCGACGTTCTCGGACTACCCGGTGGCCAAGGAGGACGTCGCGCTGGTCGTCGACGACTCCGTCCCGGCCGCGGACGTCGAGGCCGCGCTGCGCGACGGGGCCGGCGACCTGCTGGAGTCGGTGCGCCTGTTCGACGTCTTCACCGGCGACCAGATCGGTGCCGGCAAGAAGTCGCTCGCGTTCGCACTCCGCTTCCGGGCTCCCGACCGCACCCTCAAGGAGGGCGAGGCCGGAGCCGCCCGCGACGCCGCGGTGGCCGCCGCGGCCGAGCGCACGGGCGCCGTCCAGCGGGTGTGAGCGCACTCCAGGGTTGGCTCGCTGAGTACGTTGGAGCGCGTGACGGACGCACCCACCATCAGGACCGTCGGCGAGCTCCGCGCCACCGGGCACCGCGCCCAGAGCCTGCGCGAGGAGCTGCGCGCCAACCTGCTCGCGGCGCTGCGCGAGGGGCGTGACCCCTGGCCCGGGCTGCACGGGTTCGAGGACACCGTGATCCCTCAGCTCGAGCGGGCGCTGCTCGCCGGGCACGACGTCGTGCTGCTCGGGGAGCGGGGGCAGGGCAAGACCCGCCTGCTGCGCACCCTGGTCGGGCTGCTCGACGAGTGGACGCCGGTGATCGACGGATCCGAGCTCGGCGAGCACCCCTACCTCCCGGTCACCCACGCCTCGCAGCGCCGGGCCGCCGAGCTCGGCGACGACCTGCCGGTCGCCTGGCGGCACCGCGACGAGCGGTACGCCGAGAAGCTGGCCACTCCGGACACCTCCGTCGCCGACCTGATCGGCGACGTGGACCCGATGAAGGTCGCGGAGGGGCGGACCCTCGGTGACCCCGAGACCATCCACTTCGGTCTGATCCCGCGCTCGCACCGCGGCATCGTCGCGATCAACGAGCTGCCCGACCTCGCCGAGCGGATCCAGGTCGCGATGCTGAACGTGATGGAGGAGCGCGACATCCAGATCCGCGGCTACGTGCTGAGGCTGCCGCTGGACGTGCTCGTGGTCGCCAGCGCCAACCCCGAGGACTACACCAACCGCGGCCGGATCATCACCCCGCTGAAGGACCGGTTCGGGGCCGAGATCCGCACCCACTACCCGGTCGCCCTCGAGGACGAGGTGGCCGTGGTGCGGCAGGAGGCGTCCTTGGTCGCGGAGGTGCCCGACCACCTGGTCGAGATCCTGGCCCGGTTCACCCGCAACCTGCGCGAGTCCGGCTCGGTCGACCAGCGCTCCGGCGTCTCCGCCCGGTTCTCCATCGCCGGCGCCGAGACCATGGCCGCCTCGGCGCTGCACCGCGCGACCTCGCAGGGGGAGGACGAGGCGGTCGCCCGCGTGGTCGACCTCGAGGCCGCGGTCGACGTGCTCGGCGGCAAGGTCGAGTTCGAGACCGGCGAGGAGGGTCGGGAGCGCGAGATCCTCGACCACCTGCTCCGCAAGGCCACCGCCGACACCGTCCGCAGCCACTTCCGCGGCATCGACTTCGCGCTGCTGGTGGGGGCGATCGAGGACGGCGCGTCGGTCTCCACCGGTGAGCAGGTCGCTGCCCGCGACTTCCTGGCGGGGCTGCCGGTGCTGGGGGAGTCCGAGCTCTACGACCAGGTCTGCGACGCCCTGGCCGCGCACAACGACGGCGAGCGCGCCAGCGCGATCGAGCTGGCGCTCGAGGGGCTCTACCTCGCGCGCAAGGTCGACAAGGACTCGGCCGCCGGAGAGACGGTCTACGGATAGTGAGGGGCTCGCACCGGTCCCGCTACGGCCGCTACACCGGCGGCCCGGACCCGCTCGCGCCCCCGGTCGACCTGGCCGAGGCCCTGGACCACATCGGCCAGGAGGTGATGGCGGGGTACTCGCCGGAGCGGGCGATGCGCGAGTTCCTCCGCCGCGGGGGCCAGGACCAGCAGGGCCTGGACGACCTGGCCCGCCGGGTCGCCGAGCGTCGGCGGGACCTGCTCCAGCGGCACCACCTCGACGGCACCATGCAGGAGGTCCGCGAGCTGCTCGACAAGGCGCTGCTCGCCGAGCGCGGGCAGCTGGCCCGCGACGTGGAGATGGACGACGCCGACCGCTCGTTCCGCGAGATGCGCCTCGACAACCTGCCGCCCAGCACCGCGGCGGCCGTCAGCGAGCTCTCGACGTACGACTGGCAGAGCGGCGAGGCCCGCGAGGCCTACGAGCAGATCAAGGACCTGCTCGGACGCGAGATGCTCGACCAGCGCTTCGCCGGGATGAAGCAGGCGCTCGAGAACGCCACCGACGAGGACCGGGCCGCGGTCAACGAGATGCTCCAGGACCTCAACGACCTGCTGGAGGCGCACCGCCGCGGGGAGGACACCGACCAGCAGTTCCGCGAGTTCATGGACAAGCACGGGGACTTCTTCCCCGAGAACCCGCGGACCATGGACGAGCTCCTCGACTCCCTCGCCGCGCGCGCCGCCGCCGCGCAGCGGATGCGCAACTCGATGACGCAGGAGCAGCGCGACGAGCTCGACGCGCTCGCGGCCCAGGCGTTCGGCTCCCCGGAGCTGATGCAGTCCCTCGACCGCCTCGACGGCAACCTCCAGGCGCTCCGACCGGGGGAGGACTGGGGCGGCTCCGAGCGGTTCGACGGCGAGGAGGGGCTCGGGCTCGGCGACGGCACCGGAGTGCTGCAGGACCTGGCTGACCTCGACGACCTGGCCGACCAGCTGAGCCAGTCGTACGACGGCGCCCGCATGGACGACGTCGACCTGGACAAGCTGGCCCGGCAGCTCGGCGACAGGGCGGCCGTCGACGCCCGGACGCTCGCCGAATTGGAGCGGGCACTGCGCGAGTCCGGCTACCTCAAGCGCACCTCCGACGGGCAGCTCCGCCTGTCGCCGAAGGCGATGCGGCAGCTCGGTCGCGCGCTGCTCAAGGACGTGGCCAACCGGATGTCGGCCCGGCAGGGTCAGCGCGACCTGCGCACCGCCGGGGCGGCGGGGGAGCGCAGCGGCGCGACCCGGCCGTGGGAGTTCGGGGACACCGAGCCGTGGGACGTGACCCGCACGGTCACCAACGCCGTGCTCCGCAACGCCTCCGAGGGCCCTGCCGGCTCACCTCCGCTGGTGGAGGAGCGAGGAACGAGCGTCTCGAAACCCCCGCCAGTGGAGGAGCGTGAAGGTCCGCTGGTTGAGGAGCGCCCTTCGAGACAGGCTCGTCCCTCGCCTTCCTCAGGGAGCGTCTCGAAACCAAGGGCCCCCCGCGTCCGCCTCGACATCAGCGACGTCGAGGTCGTCGAGACCGAGGCCCGCACCCAGGCCGCGGTCGCGCTGCTCGTGGACACCTCGTTCTCGATGGCGATGGACGGCCGCTGGGTGCCCATGAAGCGCACCGCGCTGGCCCTGCACCAGCTGGTCACCAGCCGGTTCCGCGGCGACGCGCTCGAGGTGATCGCGTTCGGCCGGCACGCCCAGGTGATGCCGATCGAGCAGCTGACCGCGCTCGACGCCCGCTGGGACAAGGGCACGAACCTGCACCACGCGCTGCTGCTCGCCAACCGGCACTTCCGCAAGCACCCGCACGCCCAGCCGGTGCTGCTGATCGTCACCGACGGCGAGCCCACCTCGCACCTCGAGCCGGACGGGGAGGTCTGGTTCTCCTACCCGCCGCACCCGCTGACCATCGCCTACAGCGTGCGCGAGCTCGACGCGGCCGCGCGCTTCGGCGCCCAAACCACGTTCTTCCGGCTCGGCGAGGACCCCGGCCTGGCCCGGTTCGTCGACCAGATGGCCCGCCGGGTCGACGGCCGGGTGGTCGCGCCCGAGCTCGACGACCTCGGCGCCGCCGTGGTCGGCAGCTACCTCGGCTCCCGGGGATCCGGCGGTTCCTACCGCGACCACTTCGGCGACTGGTCGGGCCGCGGCTTCTGGGTGGACTGAGATGTGTGCAGGATCCCCCGGTCGACCGGGGAATCCTGCGCTTGACGGGCAGAACTTCGCCCGTCAAGCGCAGGAACTGCCCGTCCAGCTCCGGCGGGGTGGTCGGCGTCAGGTGATCGGCTGGGCCACGATCTGCCGGAACCGGCTCCAGACCGCGTCGTCGCCGGACACCGCGATGCCCTCGTCGCTTCCGCGGCGCCACAGCCAGGCGTCGAGGACTCCGCTGGCCCCGGCCACCACCACGTGGGGCTCGGTGCCGTCATTTGGCACCACCCCGATGTCGGGTTCGTCGTAGGTCTTCCCGTTGTCGGGGTCGGTGCCGGTGAACCAGCCGAGCCGCACGAACACCGGCGTTGCGAGACCGCCGACGTCGAACCTGACCAGCCCGTCGCGCGGGGTGAACGTGCCCCACGCGGGGCCGCCGCCGTACATCACCCCGAGCACCTCAGCGACGCCGTCCGCGGCCAGCGTGCCGTCGAGCGGCGTCACTTGCCCGGCGGTCAGCTCCGCGTCGAGCCGGTGGATGAGCGCCTCGTGCGCCTGCCGGCGGACGATGAAGCCGACCGTCTGCTCCGGTGCCCAGGTCCACGCCTGCTCGACCGGGTCGGCCTGCTCGAGCGCGTCGACCAGGGCGGCGGAGGACTCGTCGAAGAACCCCAGTAGCCCGTCGTACGTCGCGGGGCGCTCGGGCTCGGCCAGCGCCTCGGGGCCCTCGGGCCGCTGTCGCACGATCGTTGACCAGAAGCGCTGGACCCCGGCAAGGTGGAAGAGCAGGTCGGCCGCGTCCCAGCCGGGACAGCTGGGGACCCGAGCGGCCGGGTCGCAACCGGCCAGCACCTCGCGGAAGCGGCGGGACTCCGTGCGGATGTGGTCGAGGTACGCCGGGTGGGGGAGCAGGCTCATGGGCGCCAAACCTAGGGGCGGCGTCCGACAGGTGACATCCGAATATGCAGTCCATGCATTCCTCTGTATGGTTATGCACATGTCCTTCTCCGTCGCCGTCGCCGGGGCGAGCGGCTATGCCGGGGGCGAGGTCCTCCGGCTGCTGCTGTCCCACCCCGACGCCGAGATCGGTGCGCTCACCGGCGGGTCCAACGCCGGCACGCCCCTCGGCACCCTCCAGCCGCACCTCGTGCCGCTGGCCGACCGGGTCCTGGAGGAGACCACCCCCGACACGCTGGCCGGCCACGACGTCGTGTTCCTCGGCCTGCCGCACGGCCAGTCGGCCGAGATCGCGGCCGCGCTGCCCGACGACGTGGTGGTCATCGACTGCGGCGCCGACTACCGGCTCACCGACCCCGCGGCCTGGGAGAGGTTCTACGGCGGCCCGCACGCCGGCGCCTGGCCCTACGGCCTGCCCGAGCTGCCCGGCCAGCGCGACCACCTCCGCGGCGCCACCCGGATCGCGGTTCCCGGCTGCTACCCGACCGTCTCCACGCTCACCCTCGCCCCGGCGGTCGCCGCGGGGATCGTCGACCCCGACGTCGTCGTGGTCGCGGCGAGCGGCACCAGCGGCGCCGGCAAGGCGGCCAAGCCGCACCTGCTCGGCAGCGAGGTCATGGGCAACGCCAGCGCGTACGGCGTCGGCGGCGTCCACCGGCACACCCCCGAGATCACCCAGAACCTCTCCGGCCTGACCGACACGCCCGTCCGGGTCAGCTTCACCCCGGTCCTGGTGCCGATGCCCCGCGGCATCCTCGCCACCTGCTCGGCCCCGCTGTCCGGCGGGGGGCCGCACCTCCCTGCCGACGACGCGTACGCCGTCTACGAGAAGGCCTACGCCGCTGAGCCGTTCGTGCACCTGCTCCCGCAGGGCACCTGGCCGCAGACCAAGTCCGTGGTGGGCTCCAACGCCGTGCACGTGCAGGTCACCGTCGACGAGGCGGCCGGCCGGCTGGTCGCGGTCGGGGCCGTCGACAACCTCGCGAAGGGCACCGGTGGCGCCGCCGTCCAGTGCATGAACCTCGCGCTCGGCCTCGACGAGGGCACCGGGCTCTCGGCCGTGGGACTGGCCCCGTGAGCGGGAGCAGCGATGCCGTGAGCGGCACGACGTACGCGCTCGACCGCTTCCCCGAGACCCTGGCCGTGGTCCGGCTGGCGCCGGGCTCCGAGGTGCCCGACTGGGCCGAGTCCTCCTCGGTCTTCTCGGTCACCGCCACGGCCACCGAGACCTCGCTGGTCTGCGCGGCCCGCAGCGTCCCGACCAAGGCCCGTGCCCAGCGGCCGTTCACCGCGTTCGCGGTGCAGGGCACCCTCGACTTCGCACTGACCGGCGTGCTTGCCGAGCTGCTCGCCCCGCTGGCCCGGGAGACCATCAGCGTCTTCACGCTCTCCACCTTCGACACCGACTGGATCCTGGTCCCGGCCGATCGGGCGGACGACGCCGCGGAGGCGTGGCGACGACGAGGGCACACCGTCGCCGACGCCGTCCCCGTCACCGCCGGGTCGCAGTCCAGGAAGAAGAGGAAATGACCGTCACCACCCCTGCCGGCTTCACCGCCGCCGGCGTCCCCGCCGGCCTGAAGGCCTCCGGCGGCAAGGACGTCGCCCTCGTCGTCAACCAGGGCCCCGCCTTCGACTCCGCGACCGTGTTCACCAGCAACCGCTGCAAGGCGAACCCGGTGCTGTGGAGCCAGGAGGTGGTCAAGGACGGCGTGGTCCGCGCCGTGTTCCTGAACTCGGGTGGGGCCAACTGCTACACCGGCCCCGACGGCTTCCAGACCACGCACGCGGTCGCCGAGCGCGTCGCCTCCCACCTCGGGATCGGCGCGATCGACGTGGTCGTGTGCTCGACCGGGCTGATCGGCCTGACCAACCCCCGCGAGCAGGTGCTCGCCGGGGTCGACACGGCGTACGCCGCGCTGTCGGCCGACGGCGGTGGCGACGCGGCTGAGGCGATCATGACCACCGACTCGGTGAGCAAGCAGGTCGTGGTCGAGGGCGCCGGCTGGAGCGTCGGCGGCATCGCCAAGGGTGCCGGGATGCTGGCCCCGCAGCTGGCCACCATGCTGGTGGTGCTGACCACCGACGCCGTGGTTCCGGCGACCCAGCTCGACACCGCGCTGCGCGCCGCGACCCGGGTCAGCTTCGACCGGCTCGACTCCGACGGCTGCATGTCCACCAACGACACCGTCACGGTGATGGCCAGCGGCGCCAGCGGGATCACCCCGACGCCCGAGGACTTCACGGCGGCGCTCACCCAGGCCTGCACCGACCTGGCCATGCAGCTGCTCCAGGACGCCGAGGGCGCGGACCACGAGATCGCGATCACCGTGCTCAACGCCGCGTCGGAGGACGACGCGGTCGAGGTCGGCCGCTCGGTCGCCCGCAGCAACCTCTTCAAGGCCGCGGTGTTCGGCAACGACCCGAACTGGGGGCGGGTGCTGGCCAGCATCGGCACCACGCAGGCGGCGTTCGACCCGGCCGACCTCGACGTCGCGATGAACGGCGTCTGGGTGTGCCGGACCTCGACCCCGGCTGCCGATCCGGCGACCGTCGACCTCACCGGACGGGAGGTCGCGGTGACCATCGACCTCAAGGCCGGCTCCGAGCGGGCCACCGTCTGGACCAACGACCTGACCCACGCCTACGTCCACGAGAACAGCGCGTACTCCTCATGAGCGACCTGACCCCCGACCTGACCACCGACCTGACCACCGGGCAGCTCACCCCCGACCAGCCGGTCGAGCGCCGCAACCGCCCCGACCCCGCCAAGGCGGAGACCCTGGCCGAGGCACTGCCCTGGCTGATGACCTACCACGGCAAGGTGATCGTGGTGAAGTACGGCGGCAACGCCATGACCGACGACAGCCTCAAGCGGGCGTTCGCCGAGGACATCGCGTTCCTCCGCTACGCCGGCTTCAAGCCGGTCGTCGTCCACGGCGGCGGACCGCAGATCTCCTCGATGCTGGACCGGCTCGGGATCGCCTCCGAGTTCCGCGGCGGCCTCCGGGTGACCACGCCCGAGGCGATGGACGTGGTTCGCATGGTGCTGGTCGGCCAGGTCCAGCGCGAGCTGGTCGGGCTGATCAACCAGCACGGCCACATCGCGGTCGGGCTGTCCGGCGAGGACGCCGGGCTGTTCACCGCCGAGCAGGCCAGCACCGTGGTCGACGGCGAGGAGGTCGACCTCGGCCGGGTCGGCGAGGTCACCAAGGTCCGCCCCGAGGCCGTGCAGGACCTGCTCGACGCCGGCCGGATCCCGGTCATCTCCAGCGTCGCGCCCGACGCCGACGGGCTGATCCACAACGTGAACGCCGACACCGCCGCGGCCGCGCTGGCCGTCGCGCTGCGCGCCGAGAAGCTGCTCGTGCTCACCGACGTCGAGGGCCTCTACCGCGACTGGCCGGACAGCGACGACGTGATCCAGGAGATCTCGCCGGAGACCCTGGCCGCGGTGATGCCGACGCTGGCCTCGGGGATGGTGCCCAAGATGGGTGCCTGTCTGAAGGCGGTCACGGAGGGCGTCCCGCGGGCCACGGTGGTCGACGGGCGCGAGCCGCACTCGGTGCTGCTCGAGATCTTCACCGACGAGGGCGTCGGCACCCAGGTGCTGCCCGGCGTCGAGACCCGGCTGCGCAAGGCCTACGGCTCCGCCCGGAACAAGGAAGCCGGCTCATGACCCACCTCGACCAGCACCGCTCCCTCCAGGACCGGTACGCCGCGTCCTTGATGAACACGTTCGGCCCGCCCAAGCTGGTGCTCACCCACGGCGACGGTGCCCGGGTCTGGGACGAGAACGGCAAGGCCTACCTCGACCTGCTCGGCGGGATCGCGGTGAACGCGCTCGGCCACGGGCACCCGGCCCTGGTGCACGCGGTCACGGCGCAGCTGGGCACGCTCGGCCACGTCTCCAACTTCTTCGCCACCCAGCCGCAGGTGGAGCTCGCCGAGTGGCTGCTCGCGCTGCTCGGCGCCGGCCCCGGCAAGGTGTTCTTCGCCAACTCCGGCGCCGAGGCCAACGAGGCCGCGTTCAAGCTCACCCGGCGCACCGGCCGCACCCACCTGGTCGCGACCGAGGGCGCGTTCCACGGCCGCACCATGGGCGCGCTGGCGCTCACCCACAAGGAGGCCTACCGGACGCCGTTCGAGCCGCTGCCGGGCGAGGTGACCTTCGTGCCGTACGGGGACTCCGAGGCGCTCGCGGCCGCGGTCACCGACCGCACCGCCGCGGTGGTCCTCGAGCCGGTCCAGGGCGAGGCCGGGGTGGTCGTCCCACCGGCCGGCTACCTCGCCGCGGCCCGCCGGACCACCCGCGAGCACGGCGCGCTGCTGTGGCTCGACGAGATCCAGACCGGCATCGGCCGCACCGGTGCCTGGTTCGCGCACCGAAACCCGGCCGTCGACCCGACCGCCGCCCACGACCCCGTCGTCCCCGACGTGGTCACCGTCGCCAAGGGGCTCGGCGGCGGCATCCCGATCGGCGCCTGCGTCGCGCTCGGCGCGGCCGGCGACCTGCTCGGCCCCGGCAACCACGGCACCACGTTCGGCGGCAACCCGGTGGCCACCGCCGCAGGCCTCGCGGTGCTCCGCACCATCCACGCCGACGGCCTGCTCGACCATGCCAGCCGGGTCGGCGCCCGGCTCCGGGCCGGCCTCGCCGCCGACCCGCGGGTCTCCGAGGTCCGCGGCGCCGGCCTCCTGATCGGCCTCGACCTGGTCGAGCCGCGGTCCGCCGAGGTCACCGAGGCCGCGCTCGCCGCCGGCTTCATCATCAACAACCCCACGCCGGAGCGGATCCGGCTCGCGCCGCCGCTGGTGCTCACCGAGACCGACGCCGACGCGTTCCTCCGCGCCTGGCCCTCGCTCCTCGACGCGGCCGGCCTGGCGCAACAGCACCCACAGCAGGACACCACGATCGGGGGCCCCGCATGACCCGCCACTTCCTCCGCGACGACGACCTCACCCCGGCCGAGCAGGCCGAGGTGCTCGAGCACGCAGCGCGCCTCAAGAAGGACCCCTTCGGCCACCAGCCGCTCGGCGGACCGCGCACGGTCGCGCTGATCTTCGACAAGCAGACCCTGCGCACCCAGGCGTCGTTCAGCGCGGGCATCGCCGAGCTCGGGGGATACCCGATGACGGTCGACGGGCGCCTCGCCGGCATCGGCGAGCGGGAGTCCGTCGAGGACGTGGCCCGGGTGCTCGGCCGCCAGGCCGCGATCATCGTCTGGCGGACCGGCCCCCAGGCCAAGATCGACGCGATGGCCGCCCACGCCGGCGTGCCGGTCGTCAACGCCCTCACCGACGACTTCCACCCCTGCCAGCTGCTCGCCGACCTGCTCACGATCCGCGAGCACAAGGGCACCCTGGCCGGGCTCACGGTCGCCTTCGTCGGCGACGGCGCCTGCAACATGGGCAACTCCTGGCTGCTGGCCGGCGCCACCGCCGGCCTGCACGTCGTGGTCGGCTCGCCCGAGGGCTACCAGCCAAGCGTCGACATCGTCGCCCGGGCCACCGACATCGCCGCCGGGACCGGCGGGTCGGTCCGGGTCGTCGCCGACCCCGCCGCGGCGGTGGCCGGTGCCGACGTCGTGGTCACCGACACCTGGGTGTCGATGGGGACCGAGGATCAGGCCGAGACCCGGCTCGCGGCCCTGGCGCCGTACTCCCTGACCGCGGGGCTGCTCGCGCAGGCCAAGCCGGACGCGATCGTCATGCACTGCCTCCCGGCGTACCGCGGCAAGGAGATCGACGCCGCCGTCCTCGACGGACCCCAGAGCGTGGTCTGGGACGAGGCCGAGAACCGCCGGCACGCCCAGAAGGCGATCCTCGACTGGCTGTGGGAGCGGGCATGAGCCAGCCCGCCCGCCAGCCCGACCGCCACCCCGACCACCACCCCGACCACCACCAGGCCGGTGCCATCACCGCCATGACCAAGGCGGCCCGCCAGCAGGTGATCGTCGACCTCCTCGAGCAGCGCGCGGTGCGCTCCCAGGTGGAGCTGGCCGAGCTGCTCGCGGACCGCGGCGTCCACGCCACCCAGGCCACCCTGTCCCGCGACCTCGTCGAGCTCGACGCGGTCAAGGTGCGCGACACCTCCGGCGCGCTCGTGTATGCCGTGCCGGCCGAGGGCGGCGACCGACGACCCGTGGCACCCGGTGCCACCGCCGCGGCCGGCCACCGGCTCGCCCGCCTCTGCGGGGAGCTGCTGGTCAGCGCCGACGCCAGTGCGAACCTCGTCGTCCTCCGGACGCCGCCGGGTGCCGCCCAGTTCCTCGCCAGCGCCTTCGACAAGGCCGAGCTGCCCGACGTGCTCGGCACGATCGCCGGGGACGACACCGTCCTCGTCATCGGCCGCCAGCCGCACGGCGGCGACGAGCTCGCCCACCGCTTCGTCGCGCTGGCCAACGCCCACACCGACCCGAAGGACCCGACACCGTGAGCAAGGTTCTCACCTCCCTGCCCGCCGGCGAGCGCGTAGGCATCGCCTTCTCCGGCGGCCTCGACACCTCCGTCGCCGTCGCCTGGATGCGCGACAAGGGCGCCGTGCCCTGCACCTACACCGCCGACATCGGCCAGTACGACGAGCCGGACATCTCCGGCGTCCCCGCGCGGGCACTCCAGTACGGCGCCGAGATCGCGCGTGCCGTCGACTGCCGGGGGATGCTCGTCGAGGAGGGCCTGGCCGCGATGGCCTGCGGCGCGTTCCACATCCGCTCCGGCGGCCGCGCCTACTTCAACACCACGCCGCTCGGGCGGGCGGTCACCGGCACCATGCTGGTCCGCGCCATGCACGAGGACGGGGTCGACATCTGGGGCGACGGCTCGACGTTCAAGGGCAACGACATCGAGCGGTTCTACCGCTACGGCCTCCTCGCCAACCCGTCCTTGCGGATCTACAAGCCCTGGCTCGACGCGCACTTCGTCGAGGAGCTGGGTGGCCGGCACGAGATGAGCGCCTGGCTCACCGAGCGCGACCTGCCCTACCGGGACAGCCAGGAGAAGGCGTACTCCACCGACGCCAACATCTGGGGCGCCACCCACGAGGCCAAGACCCTCGAGCACCTCGACGTGTCCCTGGAGACCGTCGAGCCGATCATGGGCGTGAAGTTCTGGGACCCGGCCGTCGAGATCGCCCCCGAGGACGTCACCATCCGCTTCGTGCAGGGACGCCCGGTGGCGGTCAACGGGACGACGTACGACGACCCGGTGGCGCTGGTCCACGAGGCCAACACGATCGGCGGCCGGCACGGCCTGGGCATGTCCGACCAGATCGAGAACCGCATCATCGAGGCCAAGTCGCGCGGCATCTACGAGGCGCCGGGCATGGCGCTGCTGTGGATCGCCTACGAGCGGCTGCTCAACGCCGTGCACAACGAGGACACGATCGCGAACTACCACCTCGAGGGCCGTCGCCTCGGGCGGCTGCTCTACGAGGGCCGGTGGCTCGACCCGCAGGCGCTGATGCTGCGCGAGGCGATCCAGCGCTGGATCGCCTCGCTGGTGACCGGCGAGGTGACCCTGCGGCTGCGGCGGGGCGAGGACTACACGATCCTGCGCACGGACGGCCCGGCGTTCTCCTACCACCCGGACCGGCTGTCGATGGAGCGCACCGACAACGCCGTGTTCGGCCCGACCGACCGGATCGGTCAGCTCACGATGCGCAACCTCGACATCGCGGACTCGCGCTCCAAGCTCGAGCAGTACGCCCTGCAGCCGGAGGACCAGGGCCACGTGCTCGTCGAGCACGGCAACCTGCTCGGCGCGCTGGAGGCCGGCGGCTACGACCGGATCGCCCGGCGCAACGGCGACGACCAGCTCGACGACGAGGCTCTCGACGCCGCGGCGATGGAGGTGGGCACCGACTGATGGGCGAGGACAACGATCGGCACGGCACCAACGAGGGCAAGCTCTGGGGCGGCCGCTTCGCCGGCGGGCCGAGCCCGCAGCTCGAGGCGCTGTCGCGGTCGACCCACTTCGACTGGCGGCTGACGCCCTACGACCTGGCCGGGTCACGCGCCCACGCCAACGTGCTGCACGCCGCCGGGCTGCTCACCGACGCCGACCACGCCGAGCTGCTGCGCGGCCTGGCGGTGCTGGGGGAGCGGTACGCCGACGGGTCGCTGCAGCCGGGTCCCGACGACGAGGACGTCCACGGCGCGCTGGAGCGGCTGCTGCTCACGGAGGTCGGCGCCGACGTCGGGGGCCGGCTCCGGGCCGGGCGGTCCCGCAACGATCAGGTGGCGACGCTGTTCAAGGCCTACTTGCGCGACCACGCCCGCACCCTCGCCGACCTGGTCCTCGACCTGGTGGAGGCGCTGGAGGCGCAGGCCGAGCAGCACCTCGGCGCGATCATGCCGGGCCGCACGCACCTCCAGCACGCGCAGCCGGTGCTGCTCAGCCACCACCTGCTGGCCCACGCGTGGCCGCTGCTCCGTGACGTGGAGCGGCTGCAGGACTGGGACGCCCGCGTCGCCGGGGACTCGCCGTACGGCTCGGGCGCGCTGGCCGGCTCCAGCCTCGGCCTCGACCCGGAGGCGGTCGCCGCCGAGCTCGGCTTCACCGGCTCCAGCGCGAACTCGATCGACGGCACCGCGGCCCGCGACTTCGTCGCCGAGCTCGCGTTCGTGACCGCGATGATCGGCGTCGACGTCAGCCGGTTGGCCGAGGAGGTCATCCTCTGGGCCACCAAGGAGTTCGGCTTCGTCACGCTGCACGACTCCTGGTCGACCGGGTCGAGCATCATGCCGCAGAAGAAGAACCCCGACATCGCCGAGCTGGCCCGCGGCAAGGCCGGGCGGCTGGTCGGCAACCTCGCCGGCCTCCTGGCCACGCTGAAGGCGCTGCCGCTGGCCTACAACCGCGACCTCCAGGAGGACAAGGAGCCGGTCTTCGACTCGGTCGACACGCTCGAGGTGCTGCTGCCCGCGTTCACCGGGATGGTCGCCACGCTCGTCTTCGACACCGACCGGATGGCCGAGCTCGCCCCGCAGGGCTTCTCGCTGGCGACCGACGTCGCGGAGTGGCTGGTCCGTCAGGGCGTGCCGTTCCGGGTTGCCCACGAGGTCGCCGGGGCGTGCGTACGCCGGTGCGAGGAGCGCGGCGTCGAGCTGCACGAGCTCTCCGACGAGGACCTCGCGGCGATCAGCCCGCACCTGACCCCGGCGGTCCGCGACGTGCTCACCGCCGAGGGCTCGGTCGCCTCCCGCGACGGCCGCGGCGGCACTGCCCCCGACCGGGTGCGCGAGCAGCTCGCCGAGCTGTCCGCCACGATCCACGACCACCGTGGCCGTCTCGCCTGACCTCGCCGCGCTCGACGGCCCGTCCGTCGAGGTGGCGCCGCTGCTGCTCGGCGCCACCCTCTCCCGCGGCGAGGTCGCGGTCCGGCTCACCGAGGTCGAGGCGTACGCCGGGGAGCGCGACCCCGGCTCGCACGCCTGGCGGGGGCGCACCCCGCGCAACGAGGTGATGTTCGGCCCGGCCGGGCACCTCTACACCTACTTCGTCTACGGCATGCACGTGTGCGCCAACGTGGTCACCGACCCGGACGGCCGGGCCGGGGCGGTACTGCTCCGGGCGGGGGAGGTGCTCGGCGACGACCCCGCCGTGGACCGGGGCCACCCTGCCCGCGGCCCGGCCCGCCTCTGCCGCACCCTCGCCATCACCCTCGACGACGACGGATGCGACCTGGCAGCCGGCCCGGTCACGCTCACGCTCGCCGACCCGGTCCCCGCCGGCCTGATCTCCACCGGCCCGAGGGTGGGGCTCCGCCGGGCCGCCGACGTCCCGTGGCGGTTCTGGCTGACCGGCGAGCCCAGCGTCTCGACGTACCGCCCGGCGGCGCCGAGACGACGCCGTACCCCGGACGCCTGAACCGACGCGGCCGCGCCGGGACGCGTCTCATTTGTCCGGGCTCCTGCCTAACTGATGCTTGTCGGCCACGGGACCGGGCCGATAGGCAGGGACCGACCCCGACCCGGAGAGGTTCCCGGATGCCCCACGCCCGCCGGCTGCCGTTGCTCGCAGCCGTCCCGCTCGTCGCCACCCTGCTGACCCCCGGCCTGACGACCGCGCCCGTCGACGCCGCGCCGCCACCCCGGGAGCCTCGCGCGCACGTCTGGCTGACCACCCCCGACGGCGGCAAGCGGATGTCCGACGAGGGCACCGTCCCGTTCGAGAAGGGCCCGTCCGACAAGCTCACGATCACCGTCGACCCGAGCCTGCGCTACCAGCGGATGGACGGCTTCGGCGCCTCGATCACCGACTCCTCGGCGTCCCTGCTGGCCGACCTCGACCCCGCCACGCGCGACGCCACCATGCGCGACCTGTTCGCCGACAACCGGATCTCGTTCCTGCGCCAGCCGATCGGCGCCTCCGACTTCGTCGACGGCCCGCACTACACGTACGACGACGTCCCGGCGGGGGACACCGACTTCGACCTGTCGGAGTTCTCGATCGAGCACGACCGGGCCGAGATCCTCCCGCTGCTGCGGCAGGCGCTGCGGCTCAACCCGGACCTGACGGTGATGGGCACCCCGTGGAGCCCGCCGGCCTGGATGAAGACCGACGACTCGCTGGTCGGCGGCCGGCTGAAGGACGACCCCCGCGTCTACCGGGCGTACGCCGACTACCTGGTGCGGTTCGTGCAGGCGTACCGCGCCGAGGGCGTGCCGATCGACGCGCTGACCGTCCAGAACGAGCCGCAGAACCGGAACCCCGACGGCTACCCGGGGATGGACCTGCCGGTGCGGCAGGCCGTGAAGGTCGTGGACGCCCTCGGGCCGGCGCTGCGCAGGGCCGGGCTGCAGACGAAGATCCTCGGCTACGACCACAACTGGTCCCTGCACCCGAACGACACGGCGAGCACGCCGCCCGGCGAGGACCCGGAGCCGGAGTACCCCTCCGACCTGCTCGAGTCCTCCGCCGGCCGCTGGCTGGCCGGCACGGCGTACCACTGCTACGCCGGCGACCAGAAGCGGATGACCGAGCTGCACCAGCGGTTCCCGGACAAGGACATCTGGTTCACCGAGTGCTCCGGTTCGCACGGCCCCACCGACCCGCCGGCGCAGGTGTTCAGCGACACCCTCAAGTGGCACGCCCGCAACCTCACCATCGGCGTCACCCGCAACTGGGCGAAGTCGATGATCGCCTGGAACCTGGCGCTGCGGCCCGACGGCGGCCCGCACAACGGCGGCTGCGGCACCTGCACCGGCGTGGTCACCGTGCAGGACGACGGCACCGTCACCCGCAACGCGGAGTACGACACGATCGGCCACCTCAGCCGGTTCGTTCGGCCCGGCGCCCGGCGGGTGGCCAGCTCGTCGTACGGCACGACCGCCTGGAACGGGATGCCGATGAGCGCGGCGTTCACCAACCCCGACGGCTCGACCGCCCTGGTCGTCCACAACGAGCACGACGACCCGCGCACGATCGGCGTCGCGGTCGGCGACCGGTCCTTCGACTACACCCTGCCCGGCGGCGCGCTCGCGACGTTCACGTGGCCGGCGTCGAAGGACCTGGCCGGCGACCGGCTCGTCGACCCGTGGACCACGTCCGTGACCGCGAGCGAGGGCGACGCCTCGGTGGCGGCCGACGACGACGGCG
The DNA here is from genome assembly GCF_004519545.1 of Nocardioides guangzhouensis. Taxonomy (GTDB): domain Bacteria; phylum Actinomycetota; class Actinomycetes; order Propionibacteriales; family Nocardioidaceae; genus Nocardioides; species Nocardioides guangzhouensis. The sequence continues at coordinate 36,927 of NZ_SDKM01000013.1, read as the reverse complement.
CCACCGCCTGGCGGGTCGGCCATCAGACCGCCGGCCAGTGGCTCCAGGTCGACCTCGGCAGCCGGCGCAGCGTCCGGGACCTGGTGCTCGACGCAGGCCCCGGCACCTACGGCTGGGAGTCCCCGGGCACACCGTCGACGGAGGCCCCCGCGTCGTACCGGCTGCAGGTGAGCGCCGACGGCCGTCGCTGGACCGACGCCGGCACTGGGCAGATCGACGGGCAGATCGACGGGCAGATCGACGGGCAGACCGACGGGCAGGGCACCGGTCAGCTCACCACGGTGACCACGCCGCGGCAGGCGGTCCGCTACCTGCGGGTGACGCTGACCGCCGACGCGCCGCAGGGCTGGCAGGTCGCCGAGGTCCGCGTGCACCGCTGAGGCTTGCCGGTCCGGGACCGGTGCGGTTGTGTGGACAACCGGACCCGTCCCGGGAGGAGACCCATGCCCAGCAAGGACCACTTCCACAGCGTCGTCGCGACGCTCCAGCCGGTCATCCACGGCATCGGCGAGGATCGGCTGGACGCGCCGACGCCCTGCACCGAGTGGACCGTGCGCGACCTCGCCGACCACTTCCTCGGCACGTCGGAGGCGATGCGCCGGGCCGGTGCCGACGAGGCGCGTGACCCCGACGACCCGTGGGGCACCGCAGGCGGGCACCTGACGCCCACCTGGCGGGTCGACCTGTCCGCGCAGCTGACCGGGCTCGCCGACGCGTGGGCGCGCGAGGAGGCCTGGCAGGGCGAGGTCGACGGCACCCCGAAGCAGGGCATGGGTGACATGGCGTACGTCGAGGTGATGCTGCACGGCTGGGACCTCGCGCGCGGCTCCGGGCAGGACGTGGCGTTCGATCCCGACGCGGTCGCGCAGGCCCGGGCAGTGATGGAGCAGATCGGGAGGATGGGTCGCGACGGCGGGGCGTTCGGCGCGCTGGTCGACGTCGGGGACGACGCGTCCGACTGGGACGTGGTGCTGGCCGAGGCAGGCCGCGACCCGCAGTGGCGGACCGGCTAGGCCGGCTCCCGTCCGCTCAGCCCTCGGGGTGGTAGCCGCACGCGTCGGCCGCCGAGACCGCCGTACCGGCGTCGTCGGCGGCCACCGAGGCGCCGTCCGGGGGGTCGGTGGTCGCCTGGACGGACGGCTCGTCGGACGGGAGATCGCTGGCGCCGTCGGAGGGTGCGTCGGTCGGGGTTCCTCCGACCCCCTCGACCGTCGACGCCTTCGGCGTGAGGGCGGCGTCGACGACCGACTGCATCCACGCGAAGTCCGGGTCGCCCGAGAAGAACCGGTCCGAGCTGACGAAGGCGACCGACTTCACCTGGTGGCCCTTGACCGCGCCGCCGAGGTCGACGAACGCCGGCAGCAGCTTGCGGGGGATGTCGGTCTGGAGGATCTTCTTCCCGGTCCGCGCGAGGTCCTGGTACTCCTGCAGCATCGTCAGCGGGTCGAGCTCGTCGATGAGCGCGTTGATCACACAGCGCTGGCGCAGCATCCGCTGGTAGTCGTCGGATCCCCAGCGCCCGCGCGCGAACCAGAGCGCGTGGAAGCCGTCGAGGTGCTGGTCCGGGCCGGGCTGGATGTAGCCCACCGGTGGGATGCCCCGGTCGGTGTTGCCCTGGATGGCGACCGGCTCGTTCACGTTGACGGTGACCCCGCCGACGGCGTCGACGATGTCCTTGAACCCGTCGAGGTTCACCAGCAGGTAGTAGTCCACGTGCGTGCCGAGAGACCCGGCGACCGCCTGCTTGAGCGCATCGGCGCCCTCGTTCGCGGACTTCCCGAGGATCTGCGGATAGAGGGCGGGCACCTGCCGGTAGACGGCGTTGAGCATCCAGCCGCCCGGGTCGCCCTCGCCGCGGAAGCCGTCGGGGTAGAGGTCGTGCAGCGGGCTGTCCTCGGGGAACTGCGCGTTCATCATGTTGCGCGGCAGGCTGAACATCACCGCCTTGCCGGTGCGGGTGTTCGTGCTGAGCAGGATCATCGTGTCGGTCCGCACCCCCTCGCGGCCCTGCCCGCCGTCGCCGCCGAGCAGCAGCACGTTGACGCGCTCGCGCCCGCCCCACGGGTCCGTCTCCGTGACGTCCTTGGGTGCCGTGGCGCTCTCGTTGTGCTCGAACACCGTCTGCACGAGGTCGGCCTGGGTCATCGCGTAGCGCATGCCCTGCACGACCGGCAGCGTCGCGGCCAGGCAGGCGACGGTCACCAGCACTGCGCCCACCCCGTTGCCGAGCCGGCCGAGGCGGCCCGGACGCACCATCAGCCAGGTGGTGAGCACGGAGAGGAACCAGACCACGAGGACGACGCCGACCACGGCCACCACCACGCGCAGCCGGTCGGGGTCGAACGCGAGGTGGACCGCGCGGTCGACCTCCTGGACCCAGGCGATCAGCACGCCGAGCGCGCCGATGGCCGGGAACATCAGCAGGTAGCCGAGCCGGCGCCCGCTCCAGACGTAGCCGGCGCCCGGCAGCAGTGCCCCGAGCGCGGTCACGCCGAGTGCTCGGGGCACGGTCGAGGCGCGCCGGAACCGCCGGGGGGCGCGTCGCCGCCCACCGCCCTCCTGCTCCGGCGACCCGGACGCTGCCACGTCCGCCCTCCGTCGAGCCACGACGCCTCCCACAGCCGCCGACCCGAGACCCTCACCTGCCGCCCGTGCGGCAGGCGGGTCGAAGCGTAGTGCCCGTCCACCCCCGGCAACCCGGTGGCTCGCCGAAGGCCGCATGAGGCAGGCTTGACCACGACAACCCCACCAGGGGGACCACCCAGGAAGGCCCAGCGTGTCCCACGAACACAACGTCCTCGACGAGCTCGAGTGGCGTGGACTCATCGCCCACTCGACCGACCGCGACGCGCTCCGCGCGGCGCTCGGCTCGGGGAGCGTGAAGTTCTATGTGGGCTTCGACCCGACCGCGCCCAGCCTGCACATGGGCAACCTGGTGCAGATCCTGACCGCGCGCCGGCTGCAGCTGGCCGGCCACACGCCGTACGCCCTCGTGGGCGGGGCCACCGGCATGATCGGCGACCCCAAGGAGTCGGGGGAGCGGCAGCTCAACTCGCTGGACACGGTGAAGGACTGGGTCGAGCGGGTACGCCGCCAGATCGAGCCGTTCCTCGCATTCGAGGGCGCGAACGCCGCGACCATGGTCAACAACTACGACTGGACGGCCTCGCTGTCGACGATCGACTTCCTGCGCGACGTGGGCAAGCACTTCCCGGTCAACCGGATGCTCGCGCGCGACGTCGTACGCTCGCGGCTCGAGGACGGCATCAGCTACACGGAGTTCAGCTACGTCCTGCTGCAGTCGATGGACTTCCTCAACCTCTACCGCGACTACGGCGTGACGCTGCAGTTCGGCGGCTCCGACCAGTGGGGCAACCTCACCGGCGGCGTGGAGCTGATCCGGCGCGCCGACGGCGGCAGGGCGCACGCGTTCGCGACGCCCCTGGTCACGCGGGCGGACGGCACGAAGTACGGCAAGACCGAGGGCGGCGCGCTCTGGCTCGACCCGGAGATGATGTCGCCGTACTCCTTCTACCAGTTCTGGCTCAACGCCGAGGACGAGAAGGTCGGCGAGCTGCTGCGCATCTTCACGTTCCTGTCCCGGGAGCGGATCGAGGAGCTCGACGCGGAGACCGCCGAGAAGCCGTGGCTGCGGGCAGCCCAGCGCGCCCTGGCCGAGGAGGTCACCACGCTGGTGCACGGGGCCGAGGAGACCGGGCGGATCAAGGCCGCCTCCGCAGCCCTGTTCGGCAGCGGCGACCTGCACGACCTCAGCACGCCGACCCTCGCCGCCGCGCTGCGCGAAGCCGGCGCGACCCGGCTCGACCGCACCAACGGCCTGCCGGACATCGTGGCCCTGCTGGTGGCGTCCGGACTCGCGAAGAGCAACGGCGAGGCCCGGCGCACCGTGAACGAGGGCGGCGCCTACCTCAACAACACCCGGGTCGAGGACCCCGAGTTCGTGCCGGGGGAGTCGGACCTGATCGGCGGCTCCTGGCTGGTGCTGCGCCGGGGCAAGAAGACCATCGCCGGCGTCGAGCTCGGCTGACACCCAGCGGTGTGCCGCACGGCCCCGACCGCCCCTCGACGGGGATGCGGTCGGGGCCGTCCTGCGTCTCGCGGGAGCGCGTACGACGGAGCCACCCGCGCCTCCGACACCCGACCGGGCGCCGCCACACCCGCCACAAAGGGGCTCTGACCTGCGGAAACGCTGCTTGTGGCCGGGGTCACCTCATCTGGATTTGCGCGACCCCAGGGCCTCGCATAATGTTCTTCCTGTCGCCGGGTGCGGCGGGAAGGAACGGCCAGGAGGCCGGGCCTCCGGCCCCGGAAGACCACCCCAGGGCAACCACCTCTTCGAGGCTGGACGTGTGCGCGCCACGATGCGGCCACCAACGGACTCGAGTGAAGCGGGCTGCGCGGGACCCGGCAGCGCGAAGGGCCAAATTGACAGGCCCGAAGCCAGCCCGGTAAGTTTCACCGAGTCGCCGGGAGCGGCGGGACGGAACGGCCAGAAGGCCGGGCCTCCGGCTCCGGAGACTCACCCCGACACCCACCTCCTCGAGGCTGGACGTGAGCGCGCCAGAGGCCGCCACCAAGGACTCGATCGGAGCGGGCTGCGCGGGGGCCGGGAAGGCGAAGGGCCAAATTGACAGCCCCGAGACAGACCGGTAAGTTTGACCAGGTTGCCCCACGGAACGGCCGAGAGGCCTGACTGCGGTGCGCGCTTGATCCTTGAGAACTCAACAGTGTGCCAAAAGTCGACGAATTAGTTTGATACCCGTCCGACCGAGGTGAGCCTCCTTCGGGAGCTCGACGAGGTCGAACGGTTCCTTTGGTAAGAAACGATGATTCTGACAACTCATTGTCAGTGATTCGGTCTCTTGCCAGGACATCTCATTGAGTTTGACGTCCGCCTCGGTGGGCGTCGCAAAACTTCAACGGAGAGTTTGATCCTGGCTCAGGACGAACGCTGGCGGCGTGCTTAACACATGCAAGTCGAGCGGTAAGGCTCCTTCGGGAGTACACGAGCGGCGAACGGGTGAGTAACACGTGAGCAATCTGCCCTTCACTCTGGGATAACCCCCGGAAACGGGAGCTAATACCGGATACGACCACTTCAGGCATCTGATGGTGGTGGAAAGTTCCGGCGGTGAAGGATGAGCTCGCGGCCTATCAGCTTGTTGGTGAGGTAACGGCTCACCAAGGCTTCGACGGGTAGCCGGCCTGAGAGGGTGACCGGCCACACTGGGACTGAGACACGGCCCAGACTCCTACGGGAGGCAGCAGTGGGGAATATTGGACAATGGGCGAAAGCCTGATCCAGCAACGCCGCGTGAGGGATGACGGCCTTCGGGTTGTAAACCTCTTTCAGCAGGGACGAAGCGAAAGTGACGGTACCTGCAGAAGAAGGACCGGCCAACTACGTGCCAGCAGCCGCGGTAATACGTAGGGTCCGAGCGTTGTCCGGAATTATTGGGCGTAAAGGGCTCGTAGGCGGTCTGTCGCGTCGGGAGTGAAAACACGGGGCTTAACCCCGTGCCTGCTTCCGATACGGGCAGACTAGAGGTATGCAGGGGAGAACGGAATTCCTGGTGTAGCGGTGAAATGCGCAGATATCAGGAGGAACACCGGTGGCGAAGGCGGTTCTCTGGGCATTACCTGACGCTGAGGAGCGAAAGTGTGGGGAGCGAACAGGATTAGATACCCTGGTAGTCCACACCGTAAACGTTGGGCGCTAGGTGTGGGACTCATTCCACGAGTTCCGTGCCGCAGCTAACGCATTAAGCGCCCCGCCTGGGGAGTACGGCCGCAAGGCTAAAACTCAAAGGAATTGACGGGGGCCCGCACAAGCGGCGGAGCATGCGGATTAATTCGATGCAACGCGAAGAACCTTACCTGGGTTTGACATATGGAGAAATCTCCCAGAGATGGGAGGTCCGTAAGGGCTCCATACAGGTGGTGCATGGCTGTCGTCAGCTCGTGTCGTGAGATGTTGGGTTAAGTCCCGCAACGAGCGCAACCCTCGTCTTATGTTGCCAGCACGTCATGGTGGGGACTCATAAGAGACTGCCGGGGTCAACTCGGAGGAAGGTGGGGATGACGTCAAGTCATCATGCCCCTTATGTCCAGGGCTTCACGCATGCTACAATGGCCGGTACAAAGGGCTGCGATATCGCAAGATGGAGCGAATCCCAAAAAGCCGGTCTCAGTTCGGATTGGGGTCTGCAACTCGACCCCATGAAGTCGGAGTCGCTAGTAATCGCAGATCAGCAACGCTGCGGTGAATACGTTCCCGGGCCTTGTACACACCGCCCGTCACGTCACGAAAGTCGGCAACACCCGAAGCCGGTGGCCCAACCCTTGTGGAGGGAGCCGTCGAAGGTGGGGCTGGCGATTGGGACGAAGTCGTAACAAGGTAGCCGTACCGGAAGGTGCGGCTGGATCACCTCCTTTCTAAGGAGCACATTGGCAGCTCAGCTGTCCAAGCAGTCCGTTGCGTGACCGCACGTGTCACGGCGGACAATGCTCACTAGTGGAACGTCGACTAGTTGGTCTGCTCGCATCCGAGCGCTCGTCAGTACTGCTGTCTCCTTCGGGAGTCGGCGTGGAACCTCGAGCAGGAAGGCGCGGACATTCCTGGCACACTGTTGGGTCCTGAGGGATCGAGCCTGGCTCATCTCTCTGTCGGACCGTCCTCACCCGTTGAACCGCCAGGTCTCCCTGGCAGGCACGGACCCGAGACGGTGCCGCCCGTATCTTGAGAACTACACAGTGGACGCGAGCATCTTTGTAGCAAGACAAGCTACTAAGGGCACATGGTGGATGCCTTGGCACCAAGAGCCGATGAAGGACGTAGGAGCCTGCGATAAGCCCCGGGAAGTTGGCAACCGAGCTGTGATCCGGGGATTTCCGAATGGGGAAACCCAGCTGGAGTCATGTCCAGTTACCTCTGCCTGAACACATAGGGCAGTTGGAGGGAACGTGGGGAAGTGAAACATCTCAGTACCCACAGGAAGAGAAAACAACAGTGATTCCGAGAGTAGTGGCGAGCGAAATCGGAAGAGGCCAAACCACGTGTGTGTGATAGCCGGCAGGCGTTGCACACGTGGGGTTGTGGGGCCGTCGAGCCAGGTCTGCCGACCTGGCACAGAGTAAGAAACCATCGTTGAAGTCGAAGCGGACTGGAAAGTCCCGGCGTAGAGGGTGATACCCCCGTACACGTAAGACGATGGCTCTGCGACGTCACCCCAAGTAACACGGAACCCCTGAAATTCCGTGTGAATCTGGCGGGACCACCCGTTAAGCCTAAATACTCCTTGGTGACCGATAGCGGACAAGTACCGTGAGGGAAAGGTGAAAAGTACCCCTGGCGGGGAGTGAAATAGTACCTGAAACCATGTGCCTACAATCCGTCGGAGCGAGAGCTTGCTCTTGTGACGGCGTGCCTTTTGAAGAATGAGCCTGCGAGTTTGCGTTGTGTTGCGAGGTTAACCCGTGTGGGGAAGCCGTAGCGAAAGCGAGTCCGAACAGGGCGACTGAGTAGCACGATCAAGACCCGAAGCGAAGTGATCTATCCATGGGCAGGTTGAAGCGCGGGTAAGACCGCGTGGAGGACCGAACCCACTTAGGTTGAAAACTGAGGGGATGACCTGTGGATAGGGGTGAAAGGCCAATCAAACTTCGTGATAGCTGGTTCTCCCCGAAATGCATTTAGGTGCAGCGTTGCGTGTTTCTTGCCGGAGGTAGAGCACTGGATAGCCAATGGGCCCCACAAGGTTACTGACGTTAGCCAAACTCCGAATGCCGGTAAGTGAGAGCGCAGCAGTGAGACTGCGGGGGATAAGCTCCGTAGTCGAAAGGGAAACAGCCCAGACCATCAGCTAAGGCCCCTAAGCGATAACTAAGTGGAAAAGGATGTGGAGTCGCACAGACAACCAGGAGGTTGGCTTGGAAGCAGCCACCCTTAAAAGAGTGCGTAATAGCTCACTGGTCAAGTGATTCCGCGCCGACAATGTAGCGGGGCTCAAGTTATCCGCCGAAGCTATGGCATTCATGCATCATCCCGGTCTTCGGATCCAGGAGCATGGATGGGTAGGGGAGCGTCGTGTGGGCAGTGAAGCGGCGGAGTGATCCAGCCGTGGAGGCCACACGAGTGAGAATGCAGGCATGAGTAGCGAATGACTGGCGAGAAACCAGTCCGCCGAATGATCAAGGGTTCCAGGGTCAAGCTAATCTGCCCTGGGTAAGTCGGGACCTAAGGCGAGGCCGACAGGCGTAGTCGATGGACAACGGGTTGATATTCCCGTACCGGCAAAATAGCGCCCATGACGAACCTAGTGATGCTAAGTGCCCAAAGCCACCTGGATCCTTCGGGACGATGGTGGTGGAGCGCACGACCCGAACTAATAGTAGTCAAGCGATGGGGTGACGCAGGAGGGCAGTCCAACCGTGGCGATGGTAGACCACGGCCAAGGGCGTAGGGCGAGTGATAGGCAAATCCGTCACTCATGTGCCTGAGACCTGATGGGGAGTCCGTATGGACGAAGTGGATGATCCCATGCTGTCGAGAAAAACCTCTAGCGAGCTATGCGCCGCCCGTACCCCAAACCGACTCAGGTGATCAGGTAGAGAATACCAAGGCGATCGAGTGAACCATGGTTAAGGAACTCGGCAAAATGCCCCCGTAACTTCGGGAGAAGGGGGGCCGGATCCGTCAATTCCCTTGCGGAAGGAAGCGGTGATGGCCGCAGAGACCAGGCCCAAGCGACTGTTTACTAAAAACACAGGTCCGTGCGAAGTTGTAAGACGATGTATACGGACTGACTCCTGCCCGGTGCTGGAAGGTTAAGGGGACGGGTTAGTTCTTCGGAGCGAAGCCCAGAACTTAAGCCCCAGTAAACGGCGGTGGTAACTATAACCATCCTAAGGTAGCGAAATTCCTTGTCGGGTAAGTTCCGACCTGCACGAATGGAGTAACGACTTGGGCGCTGTCTCAACCGTGGACTCGGCGAAATTGCACTACGAGTAAAGATGCTCGTTACGCGCGGCAGGACGGAAAGACCCCGGGACCTTTACTACAGCTTGGTATTGGTGTTTGGTTCGGCTTGTGTAGGATAGGTGGGAGACTGCGAAGCGTGGACGCCAGTTCACGTGGAGTCAACGTTGAAATACCACTCTGGTCGTACTAGATATCTAACCTAGGTCCGTTATCCGGATCAGGGACAGTGCCTGGTGGGTAGTTTAACTGGGGCGGTTGCCTCCTAAAATGTAACGGAGGCGCTCAAAGGTTCCCTCAGCCTGGTTGGCAATCAGGTTTCGAGTGTAAGTGCACAAGGGAGCTTGACTGTGAGAGTGACAACTCGAGCAGGGACGAAAGTCGGAACTAGTGATCCGGCGCTGGCATGTGGAAGCGGCGTCGCTCAACGGATAAAAGGTACCCCGGGGATAACAGGCTGATCTTCCCCAAGAGTCCATATCGACGGGATGGTTTGGCACCTCGATGTCGGCTCGTCGCATCCTGGGGCTGGAGTAGGTCCCAAGGGTTGGGCTGTTCGCCCATTAAAGCGGCACGCGAGCTGGGTTTAGAACGTCGTGAGACAGTTCGGTCCCTATCCGCCGCGCGCGCAGGAAACTTGAGAAAGGCTGTCCCTAGTACGAGAGGACCGGGATGGACGAACCTCTGGTGTGCCAGTTGTTCCGCCAGGAGCACGGCTGGTTAGCTACGTTCGGAAGTGATAACCGCTGAATGCATCTAAGCGGGAAGCACGTTTCAAGATGAGGTTTCCCACCGGGTTAACCGGGTAAGGCCCCCAGTAGACGACTGGGTTGATAGGCCGGAGGTGTACAGCAGTAATGCCCAGCCGACCGGTACTAATAGGCCGAGGGCTTGTCCCTCAAAGATGTTGCGCGTCCACTGTGTGGTTCCCGAGTTACGGTCGGGAACCGATTCGAAAGTCACGAAGACTTTGAGTTGGTTGATCTAACTCCATAGAGTTTCGGCGGCCATAGCGAAAGGGAAACACCCGGCTCCATTCCGAACCCGGAAGTTAAGCCTTTCAGCGCCGATGGTACTGCAACCGGGAGGTTGTGGGAGAGTAGGACGTCGCCGGACATTACTTTCGTAGAGGCCACCTCATTGAGGTGGCCTCTACGCTTTTGTCCGATAGTTTCGTCGTCGAAGAGGGATCCGTCATGGCAGACCAGAACCGCCCCGGTCGCGAGGGCCGTTCGCAGGGTGGCCGCCCCGAGGGTGGGCAGGGCCGCCCGACCCGCGGTGGGCGTCCAGACCAGCGCGCCGGCAAGGACACCCGACGTGAGCCGGGCAAGGGTCGTGACGCCGGCCGTGACGCCGACCGGGACGCCGGCAAGGGCGCCGCGGGACGCGGCGCCGCCGGCAAGCCGGCCCGCAGTGGCGGCGGCCGCCCGGGCCGCAAGGACGACTGGCGCCGTCCCCAGGACGACCGGCGGGCCCGTACCGAGGAGCAGGCCCGCTACGACGGCCCGCCGATCCCCGAGGAGATCACCGGCAAGGAGCTCGACCGTTCGGTGACCGCCCAGCTGAAGGGCCTGCCCGAGAAGCTGGCGGCCCGCGTGGCGCGGCACCTGGCCGCTGCGGGCATGCTCATCGACGAGGACCCGAAGACGGCCTACCAGCACACCCTGGCTGCCCGGGCCCGGGCCGCGCGGCTGGCCGTGGTCCGCGAGGCCTGCGGGGAGGCCGCCTACGCGGCCGGCGAGTACGCCGAGGCGCTGTCGGAGCTCCGGGCCGCGAAGCGGATGAACGGCGCGACGGCGTACCTGCCGATCATGGCCGACTGCGAGCGCGCCCTCGGCCGCCCCGAGCGGGCGCTCACCCTGGCCAAGAGCCCGGCGGTCGCGAACTTCGCCCCCGAGGCGAAGGCGGAGATGACGATCGTGGAGGCCGGCGCGCGGCGCGACCTCGGTGAGTTCGACGCCGCGCTGCGCACCCTCGAGCACGCGCCGCTCAACAGCAAGAGCCGTGCGTCGTGGGTGGTGCGCCTGCGGTACGCCTACGCGGACACGCTGCTCGCCGCCGGCCGCCCCGAGGACGCCCTCGAGTGGTTCCACCGCACCGAGGCGATCGACGGCGAGGAGATCACCGACGCCGGGGCTCGCGCCGCGGACCTGGAGAAGTCGCTGGGCTGACGCCGCCTGCCCGGGCCCGGTTTCCGTCCACAGGCGGGTCTCCCGGGCGCGTTGTCCACAGCGGGGACCGCCGGTGGGGCCGGTCCGTCACCGGTGGCCGGGAACCTCGGTGGCGGAGGTGATGACCGTGACCAACGAGGTCTGTCTGCAGGGCCGGCTCTCCCGGGATCCGGAGGAGAAGGTGCTGCCCAGCGGCGATGCCGTCTGGGTGCTGCGCATCGTGGTACCCCGTGAGGAGGGCGACCGCAAGGGCGTCGACTGGATCGACTGCGCTGTCTGGGGCGGCCGGCTGCGCCGCTCCGTGGCGGCCTGGGGCTCCGGCGACGTGGTGGAGGTCCAGGGCGCGCTGCGGCGCCGCTTCTACCGGGTCGCCGGCTCGGCCACGTCCCGGGTGGAGGTCGAGGCCCGCTCGGGCCGTCTCATCCGTCGCGCAGATCCCGCATGAGCACGCCGACGTGCGGCTTCGGCTGGAAGGAGGTGGCCTTCTGGGGGAGCAGCTGACCCGAGCGTGCCGAGGCGGCCACCTGCTCGAACGTCGGCGCCGGCAGCAGCACGCAGACCCCCTGCCCCGCCCGGGCCAGTGCCTCGGCGGCGGTGTGGTGGAACTGCAGCTGGTCCTCGCGCACCTGCCAGGCGGGGAGCAGCGACTCGTGCAGTGCGGTCACCAGCAGCGGTGAAGGCGGTGTCGGGCGCAGCGTGGCCCAGTGGTGCCCGTCGTGCAGCACGATGGCGGTCTCGAGCTCGGCCAGCGCGTCGTGGCTGGACTCGTGCCGCCGGAAGTCGTCGCCGCGCGCGGCCGCCGCCTTCTCGATCGTGGTGAACGTGAGCCGGGGGATCGAGCGGTGGATGGCGCACAGCTGGAGCGGCGTGTCCGCCTGGTCGATCAGCATCACCAACGTCCGGTCCCAGCCGGTGCCGGGGTGCTCGGCCCGCAGGCGGGTGGCCGCGGCGTACCGGTGGTGCCCGTCGGCGATCACCGCGCGGACGTCGGCGAGGGACTCGACCAGGCCGTCGCGGGTGGCCGGGTCCGTGATCCGCCAGATCCGTTGCAGCTGCCCGGCCCGGTCGGTGTAGGTGAGGGCAGGGGCGGTGCGGGCGGTCGCCCGGAGCGTGGTCCGCACCGACTCGGGTCCCTGGTGCATGAGCAGGATCGGCGCCGGGTTGAGCGACATCTCGGTCATGCGGTTCGCCAGCTCGACGACCTGGTCGGCGTGCACCGCCTCGTGCGCGAAGACCCGGTCCGCCGAGGCGGCGAGGTCCAGCGTGGCCACGATGCCGCGGATGGAGACCCCGGCGGAGGTGTACTCGTGCAGGTAGAGCGCCGGCTGCGGGTCCACCCGCAGGTGACGCTTGCGCCGCCAGTCGCGCAGCCGGCCGGGGACCGATCGGTAGGGTCGGGCGAAGACGCGGTGCGAGATCGGGTCGCCGACATAGCTGTCGGCCAGGCGGAGCGCCCGGAACGGCTCGAGCGCGAACCTGCTCCCGGTCGCCGACGTCGTCTCCATTCGGTGAATCGTAGGGGTAGGGCCCCGGAGCGGAGGACGCGGTGCTGAAGGAGTCGGCCGAGCCGCTGCTGGCGGGCTACGACCTGGCCATGCTCGACCTCGACGGTGTGGTCTACATCGGAGCCGCGGCCGTCGACGGGGCGCCGGAGCACCTGCGCCGGGCCCGGACCGCCGGCCTGCACCTCGCGTTCGTCACCAACAACGCCTCGCGGCCCCCGCAGCGGGTGGCCGACCACCTGGTGCGGCTCGGTGTCGAGGTCGGGCCCTCCGACGTGGTGACCTCGGCCCAGGCGGCCGCGCACCTGCTCGCCGACCGGTTGCCAACCGGGGCGCGGGTCTTCACCCTCGGTGGGGACGGGCTCCGGGAGGCCCTGGTCGAGGAGGGGTTGGAGCCGGTCGGGTCGCGCGACGACGAGCCGGCCGCTGTGGTGACGGGGTACGGCCCGGACGTGGTGTGGCGCGACATCATGGTGGGCGCGGTGCTGATCCGCGACGGCCTGCCCTGGGTGGCCAGCAACACCGACATGACCATCCCGACGGACTACGGCATCGGCCCCGGCCACGGGGTGCAGGTGCGGATGCTGCGCGAGTTCTCCGGGGTGGAGCCCGAGGTCGCCGGCAAGCCGCAGCGGCCGCTGCTCGACGAGACGGTACGCCGCGTGGGCGGCGACCACCCGCTGATGGTGGGGGACCGGCTCGACACCGACATCGAGGGTGCGCACAACGCGGGGGTGGACTCGCTGTGCGTCCTGACCGGCGTGTCCGGGCTGGCCGACCTGGCGGCTGCCGACCGGCAGCACCGACCGACGTACCTGTCGCGGACGCTCGAGGGCCTCTTCACGGCGCACCCGGTCCCGGAGGACGACGGCGCTCAGACGGTGCTCGGCGGGTGGCGGGCCACGGTCGTGGACGGCCGGCTCTGCGTGGACGGGGACGGTCGCTCGGCCGACGACTGGTGGCGGGCGGTGGTCACCGCGGCCTGGCGGTACGCCGACGAGACCGGCGAGGTCGCCGACACCGGGGACCTGCGGCCACCGGAGTGACGGCGCACGCCGGGGCGCGGGTAGCGTTGCGCCCATGACCGAGGACTGGCCCGAGCACGCCGACGAGGCGCCGCTGGACGAGGCGACCGACGTGGAAGGGCCCCTCGGGGAGGGCGCCGAGCCGCCCGTCGACGAGTACGCCGACGAGCGCACCGCCGACCCGGGCGACCTGACCCTCGACGAGCCGTCGCTGGACCCGGGGGGCCACGTGCGCACCGGCAACGTCACCGTCGACGCGGTGCTGGCCAGCATGGAAGGCCTGGACGAGGCACCCGTCGCCGAGCACGTCGCGGTCTTCGAGCACGCCCACGAGCAGCTCCGGGCCGCCCTGGACGGGGCCGGTGACGGAGGCGGCGACGCGTCGCCGGCCGACGGCAGCTGAGCGACCCCGGACCCACGCAGCGCTCAGTCCCGTGCCGCCTCGCCGTCTCCGCCTCGACCAGGAGCTGGTCCGCCGTGGGCTGGCCCGGTCCCGCGAGCACGCCAGCGAGCTGGTCGCCGCCGGCCGGGTGAAGGTGTCCGGGGTCGTCGCGCAGAAGTCCGCCACCGGCGTCACCACGGACGTCGCGATCGTGGTCGCCGAGGACCCGGACACCCCCGACTACGTCTCGCGCGGCGGGCACAAGCTGGCCGGTGCGCTTGCGATGTTCGGCCCGCTCGGACTGATCGTCGCCGGCCGGCGGGTGCTCGACGCCGGCGCCTCGACCGGCGGCTTCACCGACGTGCTGCTGCGCAACGGGGCGGCGGAGGTGGTGGCGGTCGACGTGGGGTACGGCCAGCTGGCCTGGCGGCTCCAGCAGGACGAGCGGGTCCGGGTGCACGACCGCACGAACATCCGCGACCTCGACGCCGAGCTCATCGGCGGTCCCGTCGACCTCGTGGTCGGCGACCTCTCGTTCATCAGCCTGGAGCTGGTGCTGGACGCCCTGCTCCGGGTCACCCGACCCGACGGAGACCTCGCGCTCATGGTCAAGCCACAGTTCGAGGTGGGCAAGGACCGGGTCGGCAAGGGCGGCGTGGTCCGCGACCTCGGGTTGCGCGCCGAGGCGGTCACCACGGTCGCGGACGCGGCGGCCCGGCGGGGCTGGGGTGCCGTCGCGGTGACCACCAGCCCCTTGCCGGGGCCGTCCGGCAACGTCGAGTTCTTCCTGTGGCTGCGCCGCGGCGAGCCCACCGTCACCGCCGACGACATCACCGCCGAGGTGGAGCGCTCCGCGCGGCTGGGGGTGGCGGGTGAGAAGGTGGACCCGTGACCGAGCAGACCACACCCCACCAGGACCGGCCCGCGCCGGTCCGGCGTGTGCTGCTGCTCGCGCACACCGGCCGCGAGGACGCCCGTGAGGTGGCCCGCGCGTTCTGCAAGGCGCTCACCGCGCACGGCATCGTGGTCCGGCTGCTGGCCGGCGAGGCCGCGGACCTCGGCGTCGACCCCGCGGCGTACGAGCCCGGTCTCGAGACCGTCGACGAGCGCGGGACCTCCACCGGGCCGGACCCGGCCGACGGCTGCGAGCTCGCGGTCGTGATCGGCGGCGACGGCACCATCCTGCGGGCCGCCGAGATGACGCACGGGGCCGGCACCCCCCTCCTCGGCGTCAACCTGGGCCACGTGGGCTTCCTGGCCGAGGCCGAGTCGGACGCCGTCGAGTCCACCATCGAGGCGATCGTCGACCGGCGCTACACCGCCGAGGAGCGGCTCACGGTCGACGTGCAGGTCTACCGGGGCAAGGAGCTGGTCGCCAGCACCTTCGCGCTCAACGAGGCCAGCGTCGAGAAGGCGGCCCGCGAGCGGATGCTCGAGGTCGTCGTCGAGATCGACGGACGGCCGCTCTCCCGCTGGGGCTGCGACGGGGTGGTCTTCGCGACCCCGACCGGCTCCACGGCGTACAACTTCAGCGCCGGCGGCCCGGTCGTCTGGCCCGGTGTCGAGGCGCTGCTCATGGTGCCGCTGAGCGCGCACGCGCTGTTCGCCCGGCCGATGGTGGTCGCGCCGACCAGCGTGCTCGCGGTCGAGGTGATCGCCGACACCGAGGGTGCCGGGGTGCTCTGGGCGGACGGCAGGCGCACCGTCGACCTACCGCCCGGCGCCCGCATCGAGGTACGCCGCGGCCGGACGCCGGTGCGCCTGGTCCGGCTCCACGAGGCGCCGTTCACGGACCGGCTGGTCGCGAAGTTCGGGCTGTCGGTCGAGGGCTGGCGAGGCGCCGCCGAGCGCCGGCGTCGCAACGGGAATGGCAGCAGGGGAGCCGCGAATGCTTGAGGAGATCCGGATCCGGTCGCTCGGCGTCATCGACTCCTCGACCCTGGAGCTCGGCCCCGGCCTGACCGTGATCACCGGTGAGACCGGTGCGGGCAAGACCATGGTGGTGACCGCGCTCGGCCTGCTGCTCGGCGGCCGTGCCGACACCGGCGCGGTCCGGTCCGGCGCCAAGGCGGCGAGGGTCGAGGGGGTGGTGCGCGCCGACGCGCTGCCCGACTTCCGCGACGCGGTCGAGGACCTCGGCGGCGAGTCCGAGGACGACCGGGTACTGCTGGCCCGCACGATCTCCGGCGAGGGCCGCTCGCGCGCCTTTGTCGGCGGGGCCTCCGTGCCCGCCTCCCAGCTTTCCGAGGTGGCCGAGCCGCTGGTGGCGGTGCACGGCCAGTCCGACCAGCACCGGCTGCTGCGGCCGGCCGCGCAGCGCGACGCCCTCGACAGGTTCGGCGGCGACGAGACCGCCGCGCTGCTCGCGACGTACGCCGGGCTGCACGGCCGGCTCCAGGCCACTGAGGCCGAGCTGGTCGAGGTGGTCACCACCGCCCGCGAGCGGGCCCGCGAGGCGGACCTGCTGCGGTTCGGGCTCGACGAGATCGAGGCGGTCTCGCCCGAGCCCGGGGAGGACGCACGGCTGGCGTCCGAGGAGTCGCGGCTCGGGTTCGCCGACACCCTGCGCACCGCGGCCGAGCACGCCCGGGAGGCGCTCTCGGCCGAGCACGGTGGCCCCGACGCACTGGGCGCCACCGGAGCCGCGCGGACCCACCTCGAGGGCGTCCGCGAGCACGACACCGAGGCCGCCGAGCTCGCCGACCGGCTGGCCGAGGTCAGCTACCTGCTCTCCGACGTGGCCGCCGACGTCGCCTCCTACGCCTCGCGGCTGGAGACCGACCCGGCCCGGCTGGCCACGGTCTCCGAGCGGCGGGCACAGCTGATCGCCCTCACCCGGAAGTACGGCGACACCATCGACGAGGTGCTCGCCTGGTCCGAGCAGTCCGCGCAACGCCTGCTGGCCCTCGACCACACCGACGAGCGCGTGGCCGAGCTGCGCGAGGAGCGGTCCCGGTTGCGCTCCGAGCTCGGTGAGACCGCCGCGGCGCTCACCGCTGCCCGCACTCGCGCCGCCGAGGCGCTGGGCGAAGCCGTCACCGCCGAACTCGGGCTGCTCGCGATGCCGCACGCCCGGGTGACCCTGGCGGTCACCCAGCACGAGGCCGAGCCGCCCGCCGAAGACGACCTGCTGCCCGAGTCCGGGACGCCGCTGCGGGTGGGGGAGCGATGGCTGCGCTTCACCGCGTCCGGCGTCGACGACGTCGAGTTCCTGCTCGCCGCCAACACCGGCGCGGACCCGCGGGCGCTGCACAAGGGTGCCTCCGGCGGTGAGCTGTCCCGCGTGATGCTGGCGCTCGAGGTGTCGCTCGCCGACACCACCTCGGTGCCGACGTTCGTCTTCGACGAGGTCGACGCCGGCGTCGGCGGCAAGGCGGCGGTCGAGGTCGGCCGCCGGCTGGCCACCCTCGCCCGGTCCGCGCAGGTCGTGGTGGTCACCCACCTGCCCCAGGTCGCGGCGTACGCCGACCGGCACGTCGTGGTCGCCAAGTCCAGCGACGGCACCGTGACCACGTCGGGGCTGACCGTCCTCGAGGAGGGCGACCGGGTCCGCGAGCTGTCGCGGATGCTGGCCGGCATGGAGGACTCCGACACCGCCCTTGCCCACGCCCGCGAGCTGCTCGACGCGGCCCGGGCCGCCCGCTGACGAGCGCCGCGCACGCCTGAGCGAGCCGCTTCCCGGCCCGTCGGCCACCTCCGGCCCGACTCGTGCGCGCCCCGCGTGTGGTCCGAGATCGGGCCCCGTCCGCATGTCACGATGCAGCGGTCATGAAACTCGCGCGCAGATCTCCCGACGGAACCCTGCCCGGCCTGACCGGCACGGCGAGGGTCGACCGGCGTACCCGCAGCCTCGTCTCCCGACTCGACCGCGGCGACATCGCGGTCATCGACCACCTCGACCTCGACCGCGCCACCGCCCAGAAGCTGGTGGACGCCGAGGTCGCCGCGGTGGTGAACCGCAGCCGGTTCGTCTCCGGCCGCTACCCGAACCTCGGCCCGTCGGTGCTCGCCGAGGCCGGGGTCCTGCTCGTCGACGAGGTCGACCCCGAGGAGTGGTCGCGGATCCGCGACGGGCAGCTGATCCGGATCGACGACGGTGTGGTCTACGCCGGCGAGGAGCAGCTCGCCAGCGGCCGCGTCCTCGACGCCGACGCGCTCGACGAGCAGCTCGACTCGGCCCGGTCGGGCATGGCAGTCCAGCTCGAGACCTTCACCCACAACAGCACCGAGTTCCTGCGTCGCGAGGCCGACCTGCTGCTGCACGGGACCGGCGCGCCCCGCCTGAACACCCGGGTCGAACGGCGGCCGGTGGTGGTCGTGGTGCCCGGGCCGGACCTCGCCGCCGAGCTGAGGGGAATCCGGACCTACCTGCGCGAGCAGCGCCCGGTGCTGGTCGCGGTCGACGCCGCCGCGGACATCCTGCTCGAGGCCGGGCGTCAGCCCGACGTGATCGTGCTCAGCTCGCCGCACCACGCCGAGGACCGGGTGTCCGCCAAGGCGCTGCGGAACGCCACCGATGTCGTCGTGGTGGTCGACCGCGGCGAGGGCAGCACCCCGATGGACGCGATGGAGCGGCTCGGCGTGCGTCCGCTGCGCTTCGAGACCGGCGCCACGCCCGAGGACGCGGCGCTCATGCTGGCCTGGCTGGCCGGCGCCTCGCTGGTGATCGGCGCCGGCGTGCACGCCAGCCTGGACGACTTCCTGGACCGGCAGCGCGCCGGCCTCGCCTCGACGTACCTCACCCGGCTCCGGGTCGGCCCGCAGCTGGTCGACGCCCGGGCAGTCCCGTCCCTCTACTCCGGCCGGGTGCGCGCCCGGCACGTGTGGCTCACCCTGCTGCTGGGCCTGCTCGCGGTGGGCGTCGCGATCGCGGCGACCCCGGTGGGCCAGGAGTGGTGGGCCGACCTGCAGCCGCACCTGTCCGACCTCATCGACCAGATCCGAGGACTGTTCCCGTGACCCGGCTCCGCCACCACTCCGTGTCGATCCTGGCCGTCCTGCTCGCGCTGGCGCTCGGCGTCGCCCTCGGCGGGGGACCTCTCTCCGACCTCGGCAAGGCCGTCGCCGACGACGGCGGCTCCGGCCGCGACGCCGACACGCTCGCCGCGGAGCTGGCGGCCGAGCGGACCGCCGGCGACTACCAGGACGAGGTCACCTCCGGCCTGGTCCCCGCGGCGGTGAAGGGCCAGCTGACCCTGCGCCCGGTCAGCATCGTGGTGCTGCCCGGCGCCGACCAGCAGACGGTGGCCGCGCTGACCGCTGGGGTTGCGCAGGCGGGCGGCACCGTCAGCGGCCGGTACGGCGCCCGGCCGGACCTGCTGGCCCCCGACAAGAAGTCGCTGGTCGACACGCTCTCGAGCCAGGTCACCGAGGCCGTGGGCACCGCCGCGGTCGCCCCGGACGCCACGACCTACGTGCGCATGGGTCAGCTGATCGGCCGTGCCGTCGCCAGCGTCAGCGACCACGGCGCGGCCACCGACCAGGCCGCCACCGACATCCTCGGCAGCCTCCGCGGCGCCAAGCTGATGAGCTCCCCGGCGGAGACCACCCAGCGCGGCAGCCTCGTGCTGGTGGTGCTCGGCGACGAGCCGACCGACAAGGCCGGCGAGACCAACATCTACGGCGGCCTGCTCACCGGCCTCGCCTCGACCGCCGACGGGGTGGTGGTGGCCGGGACCACGGCCTCGGCGACCGGCGGCGTGCTGCAGACCCTGCGCGCCGACGACGAGACCGCTGCCGTGGTGTCGACCGTGGACTCGGTGCAGACCGAGGCCGGGCGGCTGGCCACGGTGCTGGCCCTGGCCCAGGAGAAGCAGGGCGGGCCCCGGCACTACGGCGTCGACGGCACCGACGGTCCGCTGCCGCAGGGCTGAGACGCTGCCGGGACGGATCGAGCCGGACGACACCCCGCGCGTCGCGGCCGTTGATTGCCGCGTCGCGGCCGATCGTGGGTAGACTGGAACCCCGTAGCAGACCACGCAATTCGCGTGGAACAGTCTGACCACGGGAGTTTCCTTGGCCTCTAGCGCGCCGACCAAGCACGTCTTCGTCACCGGAGGCGTCGCCTCCTCCCTCGGCAAGGGCCTCACGGCGTCCAGCCTGGGCAGTCTGCTGAAGTCCCGCGGCCTGCGGGTCACGATGCAGAAGCTGGACCCCTACCTCAACGTCGACCCGGGCACCATGAACCCGTTCCAGCACGGCGAGGTGTTCGTCACCAACGACGGCGCGGAGACCGACCTCGACATCGGCCACTACGAGCGGTTCCTCGACACCGACCTCGGCCAGATCGCGAACGTGACCACCGGGCAGGTCTACTCGAGCGTGATCGCCAAGGAGCGCCGCGGCGACTACCTCGGCGACACCGTCCAGGTGATCCCGCACATCACCAACGAGATCAAGGACCGGATCCGCGCCATGGGCGGCGAAGGGGTGGACGTGGTGATCACCGAGATCGGTGGCACCGTGGGCGACATCGAGTCGCTGCCGTTCCTCGAGGCCGCCCGCCAGGTCCGCCACGACATCGGCCGCGACAACTGCTTCTTCCTGCACGTCTCGTTGGTGCCCTACATCGGGCCCTCCGGCGAGCTCAAGACCAAGCCGACCCAGCACTCGGTGGCCGCGCTCCGCTCGATCGGCATCCAGCCCGACGCGGTGGTGTGCCGGGCCGACCGCGAGCTGCCGACGTCGATCAAGAAGAAGATCTCGCTGATGTGCGACGTCGACCAGGAGGCCGTGGTCACCGCGGCCGACGCGCCGTCCATCTACGACATCCCGAAGGTGCTGCACCGAGAGGGCCTCGACGCCTACGTCGTACGCCGCCTCGACCTGCCGTTCCGCGACGTGGACTGGACGGTCTGGGACGACCTGCTCCGCCGGGTGCACCACCCGCAGGAGGAGGTCACGGTCGCGCTGGTCGGCAAGTACATCGACCTGCCCGACGCCTACCTCTCCGTCGCCGAGGCGCTCCGGGCCGGCGGCTTCGCGCACGAGGCGAAGGTGCACCTGCGCTGGATCCCCTCCGACGAGTGCGACACCCCGGCCGGCGCCGCCCGCCACCTCCAGGACGTCGACGCGGTCTGCGTCCCCGGCGGCTTCGGCATCCGCGGCATCGAGGGCAAGCTCGGCGCGCTGACCTACGCCCGCACCCACGGCATCCCGACGCTCGGCCTGTGCCTGGGCCTGCAGTGCATGGTCATCGAGTTCGCCCGCAACGTGGCCGGCCTGGAGAAGGCCGCGTCCACCGAGTTCGACCCGGACGCCCCCGAGCCGGTGATCGCCACCATGGAGGAGCAGAAGGCGTTCGTCGAGGGGGCCGGCGACCTGGGCGGCACCATGCGGCTGGGCCTCTACCCCGCCGACCTTGCCGAGGGCAGCATCGCCCGCGAGGTGTACGACGCGCCCCGGATCGAGGAGCGCCACCGGCACCGCTACGAGGTCAACAACGCCTACCGCGACCAGCTCGCCGCGGCCGGGCTCGTGTTCTCCGGCCTCAACAACGACCTCGACCTGGTCGAGTTCGTCGAGCTGCCGCGCGACGTGCACCCCTACTACATCGCCACCCAGGCGCACCCCGAGCTCCGGTCCCGCCCGACCCGTGCGCACCCGCTGTTCAAGGGGCTGGTCGGCGCGGCGATCGAGCGGCAGAAGGAGCTGCGCTTCCCGATCGACGAGGGGCTGCGCCGCAAGGACGAGGACTGACCGCGGTCGCGGGTAGGGTCGGGGCCGTGCCCACCCAGGATCCGGCCCCCGACCTCCGCGACGAGCCGGAGGGCTGGCCGGTGGTCGCCTCGACCGACCTGCACCGCGACCACTGGGTGGTCGCGCTGCGCGGCGACGAGGTGACCCTGCCGACCGGCGGCGAGGCGTTCCGCCGGATCGTCCTGGAGCACCCGGGCTCGGTGATCGTGCTCGGTGTCGACGAGCAGGAGCGGGTGTACACCCAGGCGCAGTACCGCCACCCGGTCCGGCACCGCGTGGTCGAGCTGCCGGCCGGACTGTGCGACGTGCCCGGCGAGGACCCGGTCGAGGTGGCCCGGCGCGAGCTGCTCGAGGAGGCGGCGCTGGTCGCCGAGGAGTGGACGCACCTGCTCAGCACCTGGTCGTCGCCCGGTCTCTCCGACGAGCGGATCCACATCTACCTCGCCCGCGGGCTGCGTGACGGCGACCGCGGTGACTTCGAGCTGGTCCACGAGGAGGCGCTGCTCGAAGCACGCTGGGTGCCCTTCGACGAGCTGCTGGCCGCGGTGCTCGACGGCCGCGTGGCCGACGGCCCGGTGGTGCAGGCGGTGCTCGCCTACGAGGTACGCCGCGACGAGCTGACCGCGGGACGTCCGGGGACAACGGGCCGCACCGGGATCGCCGGGGGAGCGGGGTGACCGCGGTGGCGCCGGAGAGCCCGGCCGGCCCGGCCGGGGGCAGTGCGCCCAGCGGCATCGGGCGTGCGATCCGGACCTACCTCGACCACCTGAGCGTCGAGCGCGGGCTCGCGGCGAACACGCTCTCGTCGTACCGCCGCGACTTGCGGCGGTACGCCGGGTTCCTCGACGAGGCCGGCATCTCCCACCTGTCCGGGGTGACCGAGGCGACCGTGGCGTCGTTCCTGGTGCGGCTCCGCGAGGGCGACGCCGCCCACTCGCCGCTCGGCGCCACCTCCGCCGCGCGGACCGTGGTCGCGGTGCGAGGCTTCCACAAGTTCGCGGTGCGCGACGGGCTGGCCAGCACCGACCCGGCCGCGTCGGTGAAGCCGCCGACGCCCGCCAAGCGGCTGCCCAAGGCGCTGCCACTCTCCGACGTCGAGGCGATCCTCGAGGCGGCCGGGGCCGCGGGCACCACGCTCGCACTGCGCGACCGGGCCCTGCTGGAGGTGCTCTACGGCACCGGTGCCCGGATCTCCGAGGCGGTCGGCCTCGATGTCGACGACCTCGACCTCACCGACGGCACCGTCCGGCTGCGCGGCAAGGGCGACAAGGAGCGGATCGTCCCGGTCGGCTCCTACGCGCGGGCCGCGGTCGACGCCTACCTCGTCCGCGGCCGGCCCGGGCTGGTCGCGGCCGGCACCGGGACGCCGGCGCTGTTCCTCAACGCCCGCGGCGGCCGGCTCTCCCGGCAGAGCGCGTGGACGGTGCTGGTCAAGGCCGCCGACCGGGCGGGGGTGACCAGGGACGTCTCGCCACACACCCTGCGGCACTCGTTCGCGACCCACCTGCTCGACGGCGGCGCCGACGTCCGTGTGGTCCAGGAGCTGCTCGGCCACGCGTCGGTCACCACCACGCAGGTCTACACGCTGGTCACCGTCGACAACCTGCGCGAGGTGTTCGCCACCGCGCACCCCCGGGCCCGCGGATGACGGTGTCCCGGCTGGTGCCGCCCCGCGGGGCGGACGCCGACACGCTGTACGACGCCTTCAACGGCTGGGTGGCGGGCCAGGGCATCACGCCGTACCCCCACCAGGACGAGGCGGTGATCGAGCTGCTCGGCGGCAGCAACGTCATCCTCGCCACCCCCACCGGGTCCGGGAAGTCGCTGGTCGCGACCGCCGCGCACTTCGCGGCCGCGGCCGACGACCGAGTCAGCTTCTACACTGCGCCGATCAAGGCGCTGGTGAGCGAGAAGTTCTTCGCGCTGTGCGAGGTCTTCGGTGCCGCCGACGTCGGCATGCTCACCGGCGACGCCTCGGTGAACCCCGACGCCCCGATCATCTGCTGCACCGCCGAGGTGCTGGCCAACATCGCGCTGCGCGAGGGCCGGGCCGCCGACGTCGGCCTGGTGGTCATGGACGAGTTCCACTTCTACGCCGAGCCCGACCGCGGCTGGGCCTGGCAGGTGCCGCTGCTGGAGCTGCCGCAGGCACAGTTCCTGCTGATGTCCGCGACCCTGGGCGACGTCAGCCGGTTCGTCGACGACCTCACCACGCGCACCGGCCGCGAGACCGCGCTGGTCGACGACGCCGAGCGCCCGGTGCCGCTGTCGTTCAGCTGGGCGCTCACCGCCCTCGCCGAGACCGTCGAGGAGCTGGTCACCACCCACCAGGTCCCGGCGTACGTCGTGCACTTCACGCAGGCGGCCGCGGTCGAGCACGCGACGTCCCTGCTCACCCTCAGCGCGACCACCCGTGCGGAGAAGGACGCGATCGCCGCCCGGATCGGCGACGTCCGCTTCGGCTCGGGGTTCGGCAAGACCCTCTCGAAGCTGCTGCGCAACGGGATCGGCGTGCACCACGCCGGGATGCTGCCGCGCTACCGCCGGCTGGTCGAGCAGCTCGCCCAGGCCGGGCTGCTCAAGGTCATCTGCGGCACCGACACCCTCGGGGTCGGCATCAACGTCCCGATCCGCACCGTGCTGTTCACCGGGCTCGCGAAGTTCGACGGCAGCCGGCAGCGGATCCTGCGCACCCGGGAGTTCCTCCAGATCGCCGGGCGAGCCGGGCGGGCCGGCTTCGACACCCAGGGGTACGTCGTGGTGCAGGCGCCCGAGCACGTCATCGAGAACGAGCGGGCCAGGGCGAGGGCCGACGCCAGGAACAAGGCGAACCCCAAGAAGAAGAGCAAGGCGCAGCTGAAGAAGCCGCCCGAGGGCGCGGTGGTGTGGACCGAGCAGACCTTCGACAAGCTGGTCGCCGGCGTCCCCGAGCCGCTGGTGTCCCGGATGAAGGTCGACAACGCGATGCTGCTCAACGTCGTGGCCCGCGAGGAGGACGCCTTCGCGGCGATACGGCGGATGCTGCGAACCAGCCACGAGGACCCACGCCACCGGCACCGCCTCGAGCGGCGCGCGCTTCGGCTGGCCCGGTCGCTGCTCGCCACCGGCGTGCTCAGGCGCCTGGAGGAGCCGGACGAGCACGGCCGGCGGTTCGTGCTCACCGAGGACCTGCCGGCCGACTTCGCCCTCAACCAGCCGCTCGCGCACTTCGCGCTGGCCGCGCTCGACGTGCTCGACCCCGAGGCCGAGGAGCACACCCTCGACATCGTCTCGGTGGTCGAGGCGGTGCTCGAGGCGCCGCGGCAGGTGCTGTTCGCGCAGCAGCACCAGGCCCGCGGCGAGGCGGTCGCCGAGATGAAGGCCGACGGCCTCGAGTACGACGAGAGGATGGCGCTGCTGGAGGAGGTCACCTGGCCGCAGCCGCTCGCGGAGCTGCTGGAGGCGACGTACGAGATCTACCGGCAGAGCCACCCGTGGCTGCCCGAGGACGGGTTGTCGCCGAAGTCGGTGGTCCGCGAGATGTACGAGCAGGCCATGACCTTCACCGACTTCGTATCGCGCTACCAGCTGGCCCGTTCCGAGGGGCTGGTGCTGCGTTACCTCACCGACGCCTACCGCACGCTGCGGCAGACGGTGCCCGAGTCGCACCGCACGCCGGAGCTGGAGGAGCTGGTCGAGTGGCTGGGGGAGACCGTCCGCCAGACCGACTCCTCGCTGCTCGACGAGTGGGAGGCGCTGGCCGACCCCGGGCACGTCCGCTCCGACGTCGCGCACCACGAGCCGCCGCCCCCGCCGCGGCCGATCTCGCGGCAGGAGCGCGCGTTCCGGGTGATGGTGCGCAACGCGCTGTTCCGCCGGGTCGAGCTGGTCGCCCGCGACGACCTCGACGCGCTGGTCCGGCTCGAGCGGCAGAACGCCGACCGGGTCGAGCCTGCCCGCGAGGTGGTGATGACCCGCTCGGTGTGGGACGCGGCGCTGGAGGAGTACTTCACCGAGCACGAGGTGCTGCACACCGGCGCGGACGCCCGTGGCCCCGCGCTGCTCGCGGTCGAGCCGGCCACCGGCCCGCCGGTCGGTGCCCCCGAGGACACCACCGCGCGCCTGTGGCGGGTCACCCAGACCCTGGACGACCCCGAGGGCCACCACGACTGGGTGATCGAGGCGACCGTCGACCTCGACGCCTCGGACGGGGCCGGTGAACCGGTGGTCATGGCGTCGGCGATGCGGCGGCTGTGAGGCGTCCCGGCGAAGAAATCCGGGGTCCGTCGGCGGGTCCTCCCCATGCACAGGTTTGTACACAGGTAGACCGGATCTTGTGCATGGAGGGCGGCTTCCGTGCACACGTCATCAACAGATTTCCCGGACCGGCGTGGAGAACCGGCGTTCGGCTTGTCGCTGCGGGAGGCGAGTCGTAGGGTCGCGCGCAGGCTCGGGCGGACAAGTCGCCGAGTCGACATTCGGCCCCACTGGACGGCCCCTGGACGACCCGGGCGGCGAGGAGCAGCACATGAGCGGTACCCACTCCCGATTCCCGGGTCAGTTCGGCGGCCGGAACGGCGGCCACTACGGTGCCAGTGCCCCCG
This sequence comes from Nocardioides guangzhouensis, assembly GCF_004519545.1. Lineage (GTDB taxonomy): Bacteria > Actinomycetota > Actinomycetes > Propionibacteriales > Nocardioidaceae > Nocardioides > Nocardioides guangzhouensis. The sequence continues at coordinate 10,568 of NZ_SDKM01000013.1, read as the reverse complement.
AGATGCCTCCTCTGGGGCCACCCCCCGTGCCCACCACGACTTCCCCCGGAGACGAGCACCGCGTGAGTGAACCGACCCCCCTCCAGCCCCGGATCGACACCACCATGGGCGCCCAGAACGGCTCGGCGACGAACGGCTCGTCGACCGCGGTCGCGACGGCCGAGCGCGAGATCGGGCCCACCGGGCGCCCGCTGCCCGACTTCCCGGAGCCGCGCCCGCTGGCCACGCACGGCAACGCCCGCGTGATCTCGATGTGCAACCAGAAGGGTGGCGTCGGCAAGACCACGACCACCATCAACCTCGGCGCCTCCCTCGCGGAGTACGGCCGCAAGGTGCTGCTGGTCGACTTCGACCCGCAGGGCTCGCTGTCGGTGGGCCTGGGCCTCAACCCGCACGAGATGGACCTGACCGTCTACAACCTGCTGATGGAGCGCGACATCTCCTTCGAGGAGGTCGTGGTGCCCTCGGGCGTCCCCGGCATGGACCTGCTGCCGTCCAACATCGACCTCTCCGCGGCCGAGGTGCAGCTGGTGCACGAGGTGGCCCGCGAGCAGACCCTGCAGCGCGTGCTCGGCCCGGCCCTCGAGAAGTACGACGTCATCCTCATCGACTGCCAGCCGTCGCTCGGCCTGCTGACCGTCAACGCGCTGACCGCCTCCGACGGCGTGATCGTGCCGCTCGAGTGCGAGTACTTCGCGCTCCGGGGCGTCGCGCTGCTCAAGACCACGATCGACAAGGTCCAGGAGCGGCTCAACCCCAAGCTCGAGATCGACGGCGTGCTCGGCACCATGTTCGACGGCCGCACCCTGCACAGCCGCGAGGTCATGGAGCGGCTGGTGCACGCCTGGGGCGACAAGGTGTTCCACACGGTCATCCGGCGCACCATCAAGTTCTCCGACTCGACCGTCGCGGGCGAGCCGATCACGACGTACGCCTCGACGTCGACGGGCGCTGACGCCTACCGCCAGCTGGCCAAGGAGGTGCTGGCCCGTCGCCTTCCCTCGGAGTCCTCGCCTCCTCCGCTGCGCTCGTCCGCTGACGACCTCCGCCGGGACCCCGAATGAGCAGACGGGTGAGCCTCCCGACCGCCGACGAGCTGTTCCGCCCGACCGCGCGGCGGCACGACGGCGGGAGCGGCCCCCGACCGGTCGAGCGACCGGTCGAGGTGGCCGTGGCGGAGCCGGAGACCGGGGACGCCGGCGCCACCGCGAAGCGGCCCAGCGGCCGGGTCCGGCACGACGAGAAGATGACGGTCTACATCACCTCCGACGAGCTGATGGACCTCGAGCACGCGCGGCTGCTGCTGCGCCGCCGGCACGGGCTGGCCGTCGACCGCGGCCGGGTGGTGCGCGAGGCGATCTCCATCGCGCTCGCCGACTTCGAGCTCAACGGTGACGACAGCGTCATCGTCCAACGGCTGAGGGACCATTGATCACCCCAGCGCAATGCTCGCTCCGCTGCGCTTGCGCCAGGGACCCCGAATGAGCGCCGTGGCCGCCCCACCGGCACCGCAGCCATCCGGGGCCGGCCAGGACGCGAGCGAGGGGGCAGGTGAGACGCCGGCGTTCGAGGTGCGCCTGGCGAACTTCGAGGGCCCCTTCGACCTGCTGCTCAACCTGATCGCCAAGCACAAGCTCGACATCACCGAGGTCGCGCTCTCCCAGGTCACCGACGAGTTCATCGCGCACGTCAAGGCCGGGGGCCCGCACTGGGACCTCGAGCAGACCACGTCGTTCCTGCTGGTGGCCGCGACCCTGCTCGACCTCAAGGCGGCCCGGCTGCTGCCGCAGGGCGACGTCGAGGACGAGGAGGACCTCGCGCTGCTCGAGGCGCGGGACCTGCTGTTCGCGCGGCTGCTCCAGTACAAGGCGTTCAAGCAGGTCGCCGGGGTGCTGGAGCGCCGGCTGGAGGGGGAGTCCAAGCGGCACGCCCGGGCGGTCGGGCTCGAGGAGCGCTACGCCTCGCTGCTGCCCGAGGTGCTGATCGGCATCGGCCTCGAGCAGTTCGCGAGGCTGGCCGCCAAGGCGATGGAGCCGAAGCCGATCCTCGAGCTGTCCCTGCACCACATCCACGCCGCCAAGGTCTCCGTACGGGAGCAGGCGGCACTGGTGGTGGACCGGCTGCGCCGCAGTGGGACGATGACGTTCCGGGCCCTGTGCGGCGACTCGCCCGACCGGCTGACCACCGTGGCGCGGTTCCTGTCGCTGCTCGAGCTGTTCCGCGAGGGCGCGGTGGGCTTCGACCAGGTGACGCCGCTGGGCGAGCTGACGGTGCGCTGGACCGGTGCCCAGGAGGGCGAGGTCGAGATCACCGACGAGTTCGACGGCACGCCGCCCGACGGTGACCCGGCACACGATGTGCCGACTCACCAGGTTGACGAGGGCGGTGACCCGGCACAGGACGTGCCGGCTCACCACGAGCAGGAGGAGACGACGTGAGCGAGACGGTGGAGGTCAACGAGACCCAGGACGCCCAGGACACGCTGGCGGTCGCGGTGGCCGAGCTGCGGCCCTCGCTCGAGGCGCTCCTCATGGTCGCCGACCAGCCCCTCGACCAGGTCACGCTGGCCTCGGCCGTCGGCTACCCCGTCGAGGAGGTGGCCGCGGCCCTGACCGGCCTGGCCTCGGAGTACGACGAGCAGGGGCGCGGCTTCGAGCTGCGGTCGGTCGCCGGGGGCTGGCGCTTCTACACCCGCGAGGAGTTCGCGCCGGTGGTAGAGGCGTTCGTGCTCGACGGGCAGCAGTCCCGGCTCACCCAGGCGGCGCTCGAGACCCTGGCCGTGGTCGCCTACAAGCAGCCGGTGTCGCGGGCCCGGGTCTCCGCGATCCGCGGCGTCAACGTCGACGGCGTGATGCGCACCCTGCTCACCCGCGGGCTGGTCGAGGAGGCCGGCCAGGACGGCGAGACCGGCGCCAACCTCTACCGGACCACGGGGTACTTCCTCGAGCGGATCGGCATCACCTCCCTCGACGACCTCCCCGAGCTCGCGCCGTACCTCCCCGACATGGACGACATGGAGGACGAGCTCGGCGCGCTGGCCCAGCCGGCTCCGGCCCCTGCCCCGTCGGCCGAGGACGCGCCTCCCGTGGGGCACGAGGAGCCGTCGCACGGCCCGGGCGTCGAGCCCGACGGGGGGACCGAGCCCACGTGACCGGACGGATCGAGGACGCGCTCGACGACGACGGCCTGATCCGGCTCCAGAAGCTGCTCGCGCAGTCCGGCGTCGCCTCGCGCCGCAAGTGCGAGGAGCTGATGCTGGACGGCCGGGTCGAGGTCGACGGCGAGGTGGTCACCCGGCTCGGCACCAAGGTCGACCCGCGCACCGCCGTGATCCGGGTCGACGGCGAGCGGCTGCCGCCGGTGAGCGCGCACGTCTACCTGGTGCTCAACAAGCCGCGCGGCGTGGTCTCGACGATGTCCGACCCCGAGGGTCGCCGTACCCTCACCGACCTGGTCGCCGACCGCCCCGAGCGGCTCTTCCACGTCGGGCGGCTCGACACCGACACCTCCGGGCTGATCCTGCTGACCAACGACGGCGAGTTCGCGCACCGCATGGCGCACCCGTCGTACGAGGTGGACAAGACGTACGTCGCCGAGGTCGAGGGCGCGGTCTCGAAGGAGACTCTGGCCCGGCTGCGCAAGGGCGTGACCCTGGAGGACGGCCCGGTCGCGGTCTCGCGGGTGGGCGTGGTCAGCCACGGGCAGGGTGGCGCCAAGGGACGCACCATCGTCGAGCTGGTCATCCATGAGGGCCGCAACCGCATCGTGCGCCGGCTGCTCGACCACGTCGGGCACCCGGTCAAGCGGCTCACCCGGACCGCGTTCGGCCCGGTCCGGCTCGGCAACCTGAAGACCGGTGCGCTGCGGGAGCTGACCTCCGCCGAGCTCGGCGGGCTGCTGGACGCGGCCGGGCTCTGACCGCGTGCGGCGCCGGCCGGTCTGGTCCGGGGGTGTCCGTCTCCGGGTGACGGGTACGGGCCTCGGATGACCGGTGCTGCCCCCGACAGATCCTCACGGTGCGGTCCCCTGTGAGCTCGTCCTCCGTGTGGGACGACTACGGCTACCACCACGACGACCTGGTGGAGCCGGAGAGCCTGGTGCCGGTGCACGTGCCGCAGCCGCGTGCGCCCCAGGACTCCCGAGGTGGGTGCTCGGGCCGGGAGCGTCGCGAGCACGTCCCCGTGATCCGCCGCTCCCGGCACTTCGCCGACACCGACGACTCCTGCGTCGAGGTGCCGACGTGGTGGGGGTCGTGCTTCCACGAGGAGGCGTGCGCCCGCTGCGGGGTGGTGCTGCGGTGCTGGATCGGGCGGGAGGAGTGCCCGGACATCTCGCCGGCCTGAACGTGGGTCGTCAGTCCCCGGGCCGTCCCGCGCGTGTCGCACGTTGTGGCTGCCCGAGGTGCCCCGGGACGACCAGAACGTGCGACATGCGCGACCGCGCCGTCGGTGCGGCCGCTCGGAGCGAAGACCTGGCCTCTGGGTGCGCAAGACCTGGCCGGTGGGCGTCAGGCGCCACCGCGGGGGAAGTCGCGGATGCCGGCCTCCCGGCGTTCCTCGCGGTCCTGACGGCGCCGCTCGTAGAGGTCGACCCGTCGCTGCCGGGCCCGGTCCCGGGCACGACGCAGCCGCGTCCACACCAGCCCGGCCCGACGGCTGAACGACCCCATGCCAGCGCGGCAGCGTCGAGGACCCCGAGGGGAACCACTGGTCGTTCGACTACCAGCCCGCCTGGGACCCTGCCGGACACCCGCCGCCGCGCCTGCCCCGGTTGGCTAGCCTTGGCGGCACCGCCCGGCGCGCGCGACCGGGCGCAGGCAGACCGGGCGCAGCGAAAGGGGCAGCCGTGGCGGTGCGGGCGGTGCGAGGTGCCACCCAGCTCGAGAGCGACGTCCGGGAGCACATGCTCGACCGGGTCGCGGAGATGGTGCTCGACGTGATGGAGTCCAACGGCCTGACCGTCGACGACTTCATCTCGGTGGTCTTCACCGCGACCGGTGACCTGCACTCGGAGTTCCCCGCGTACGCCGCCCGCCGGCTCGGGTTCGGCGAGGTCCCGCTGATCTGCGCCCGCGAGCTCGAGATCGAGGGGTCGATGCCGCGGGTGGTGCGGATGATGGCGCACGTCGAGACCGACCTGCCCCGCGCCGACATCACGCACGTCTACCTGCACGGCGCTGCCAACCTGCGCCGCGACCTCACCCGGGTGCGCGAGGTCCCCGACGAGCCGGCGGTCACCGGTGACTGACGGCGCCCTCCGCGGACCGGTCCACGTCGTCGGCTCGGGCCTGCTCGGCACCTCCGTCGGCCTTGCCTGCCGCCGCGCCGGGATCGACGTACTCCTCTCCGACCGCTCCTCCGAGCACGTCCGCACGGCGTCCGGGCTGGGCGCCGGCCGGCCGTACGACGCCCAGGACGCGCCCACGGTCCAGCTGGTCGTGGTCGCGGTGCCGCCGGACCACCTCGGTGCCGAGGTCCTGGCGGCACTGTCCTCCGGCAACGCCGTGGTCACCGACGTCGGCAGCATCAAGGGGCAGCCGCTGGCCGAGGTGCGGGCCGCCGGCGCCGACCTGCGCCGCTACGTCGGCAGCCACCCCATGGCCGGCTCCGAGCGCTCCGGCCCGCTGGCCGCCTCCGCCCTGCTCTTCGAGGGCCGTCCCTGGGCGGTCTCCCCGCACGAGGACGCCGACCCGGCGGCGGTCGCACTGGTCACCGCCCTGGTCGAGGTCTGCGGCGGCGTCCCGGTGACGCTGGCCCCCGACCAGCACGACCTCGCGGTCGCCCGCACCTCCCACCTGCCGCATCTCATGGCCTCACTGGTCGCCGGGCGGCTGGCCAACGCACCGGGGGAGCACCTCGCGCTCTCCGGCCAGGGCGTCCGCGACGTCACCCGGGTCGCGGCCGGCGACCCGGCGCTGTGGGAGCAGATCATCACCGCCAACGCCGGTGCCGTCCTCGCCCTGCTCGACGAGGTGCAGGAGCGGCTGACCTCGCTGCGGCACGCGGTGGCCGGGGGCGAACGCGCCGACCTGGCCGCGCTGCTCGGCGAGGGCGTCACGGGTACCCGGGCCATCCCCGGCAAGCACGGCGGCCCGGTCCGCCCCACCGCGTCGGTGTACGTCGCGGTGCCCGACCACCCCGGGGAGCTGGCCCGGCTGTTCGCCGACGCGGGCGAGATCGGCGTCAACATCGAGGACATCCACATCGACCACGACCCGGGCCGCCCGGTCGGCCAGGTCGAGCTGCTGGTGGACGTGGACCGCGCGGCGACCCTCGCCGACGCTCTCGAAGAGCGTGGCTGGGCCCTCCACCAGTAGAGTGCTGCCCGCACAATCGTGCCCGCGCTGCCCGCACCCAGGAGGCTCCACACCGTGACCAGCAACGTCGTCGTCGCCATCGACGGACCCTCCGGGTCGGGCAAGTCGAGCACGTCGCGCGGGGTCGCCTCCCGGCTGGGGCTGCGCTACCTCGACACCGGCGCGATGTTCCGGGCGATGACCTGGTTCATGCTCCGCGACGGCGTCGACGTGCTCGACGCGCAGGCGGTCGCGGCCCGGGTCAACGCACCGCTGATCGAGTCCGGCACCAACCCCGACCACCCGACCATCTCGGTCGACGGCCGGGACGTGGCCACCGCGATCCGCGAGCGCGGGGTCACCAACGCGGTCAGCCCGGTCAGCGCGGTCCCCGAGGTCCGGGCCCGGCTGCTGGAGCTGCAGCGGTCGGTGATCGGCGAGGGCGGCATCGTGGTCGAGGGCCGCGACATCGGATCGGTCGTCTGGCCACAGGCCGCGGTCAAGGTCTACCTCACCGCCGATGCCGACGCCCGGGCCACCCGGCGCGCCGCCGAGGAGGGCGGCTCCGACGTCACCGCCACCCAGGCGTCCCTGCTGGCCCGCGACGAGATCGACTCCGGCCGGGCCACCGCCCCGCTCACCATGGCCGAGGGGGCGCACCACATCGACACCACGCCGTACACCCTCGACGAGGTGATCTCGCAGGTCGTGGCACTGGTGGCGGAGGCGACCGCCGCGGAGCGGGCGTGAGTGCCCAGCCCCTCGAGCTGCCCCGCATCGACGGCGTACGCCCGCCCGCCCACTGGTTCTTCCGGACCTTCCGTCCCTCGGGGCGGATGGTGCTGCGCCGCCGCTGGGACGTGGCCAACCACGGTGTCGAGCACCTGCCCGAGGCCGGGCCGGTCATCGTCGCGTCCAACCACGTCGGGCTGATGGACGGCCCGCTGCTCGCGATCTTCTGCCCGCGCCCGGTGCACGCCCTCACCAAGCGGGAGATGTTCGAGGGCCGCACCGGCCACGGCCTGCGCGCGGTCGGGCAGATCCCGCTGGACCGCACCGAGGTGGACCCCGGCGCGGTGAAGACCTGCCTGCGGGTGCTGGCCGACGGTGGGGTCGTCGGCATCTACCCCGAGGGCACCCGCGGTGCGGGGGAGTTCCACCACGTGCACGCCGGCGTCGCGTACCTCGCGCTGGTCACCGGCGCACCCGTCGTACCGGTGGTCAACTTCGGCACCCGCCCGCCCGGCGGAGGGATGAACGCGCTGCCGCCGAAGAGCGGCCGGATCGACTTCGTGTACGGCGCCCCGGTCCGGGTCGAGCCGCAGCCCTGGCCGCGGACCCGGGAACAAGTACGGGCCACCGCGGTGTTGCTGCATCGGGAGCTCGTCGCGCACCTCGACCGGGCCCGCGCGCTCACCGGGCGGGACCTGCCCGGCCCCATCACCGATCTGTCACCGGACGACGTCGTCGCCACGCGCCCGGTGTCCACCAAGGAGAACCTCCATGACTGACCCTGCCGAGGGCGCCCCGACCGACGCCAGCCCGGCCGACGGCACCGCCGTACCCGAGGCGCTGGGCCCGGTGCCCGTGCTCGCCGTGGTCGGCCGGCCCAACGTGGGCAAGTCCACCCTGGTGAACCGGATCATCGGCCGCCGCGAGGCCGTCGTCGAGGACGTCCCCGGCGTGACCCGCGACCGGGTGTCCTACGACGCGAACTGGAACGGCCGCGCGTTCACCGTCGTCGACACCGGCGGCTGGGACCCCGACGCCCGCGGCATGGCCGAGCGGATCGCCGCGCAGGCCGAGATTGCGGTCGGACTGGCCGACGCGGTGCTGTTCGTGGTCGACGCCACGGTCGGCATCACCGACGCCGACGAGGCCGTGGTGAAGGTGCTGCGGGCCTCGAAGAAGCCGGTCGTGCTGGCCGCCAACAAGGTCGACGACGAGCGGATCGAGGCCGAGGCCTACGCACTGTGGAACCTCGGCCTCGGCGAGCCGTGGCCGGTCTCGGCCGTGCACGGCCGCGGCTCCGGCGACCTGCTCGACGCCGTACTCGCCGCGCTGCCCGAGCCCCCGCCGGAGCGGGAGGCCGAGGTCGGCGGCCCGCGCCGGATCGCGATCGTCGGCAAGCCCAACGTCGGCAAGTCCTCGCTGCTGAACAAGCTGGCCAAGGAGGAGCGGGTCGTCGTCGACAACGTCGCCGGTACCACCGTGGACCCGGTCGACGAGCTGATCACGTTGGGCGGGCGCGAGTGGCGGTTCATCGACACCGCCGGCATCCGCAAGCGGGTGAAGGAGGCCTCGGGCCACGAGTACTACGCGTCCCTGCGCACCACCACCGCGATCGAGCGGGCCGAGGTCGCCGTCCTGGTCGTCGACGGGTCGCAGACCATCTCCGAGCAGGACGTGCGGATCATCCAGACTGTCCGCGAGTCCGGCCGCGCCCTGGTGATCGCGTTCAACAAGTGGGACCTGGTCGACGAGGAGCGCCGCTACTACCTCGACCGCGAGATCGAGCGGGAGCTGGTCCAGGTGCAGTGGGCGCCGCGGATCAACATCACCGCGCGCACCGGGTGGCACGTCGACCGGCTGGTCCCGGCCCTGGACAAGGCGATCGAGGGCTGGGAGACCCGCATCTCGACCGGTGCGCTGAACGCGTTCCTCGGCCGCCTCGTCGCCGAGCACCCGCACCCGGTCCGGGGCGGCAAGCAGCCGAAGATCCTGTTCGGCACCCAGGCGGGCACCGCACCGCCTACCTTCGTCCTGTTCACCAGCGGCAAGCTGGACGCTGGCTACGAGCGCTACATCGAGCGTCGGCTCCGTGAGGAGTTCGGCTTCGCGGGGACCCCGATCGTGCTCCAGCAGCGTCCGCGGGAGAAGCGGAAGAGGTAGCCCATGCGCGGCACCCGGATCGCACGGTCGACCGTCTCGGGCGCGGTGCTCGCCCTCGCGCTGGCCCTTCCGACGCTGGCGGTGGCGGCCCCGGACGGGGGTGCCTCGACCCGGTCCGTCGCGCCTCGACCGATCGCCGGCACCTCCTGCCGCACCTTCCCGGCCGACAACTGGTGGCGGGCGGACGTCTCGCGGCTGCCGGTGCACGCCCGGAGCCGGGCCTGGCTGGCGTCGATGTCCACCGGACGTCGGCTGCACCCCGACTTAGGCCCGTCGTACGGCGCGGGGCCGGACTACGGCATCCCGGTCACCGTGGTCGGGGGAGCGCACCGGAAGGTCGCGGTCCGCTTCGACTACGCCAGCGAGAGCGACCGGGTGCGCTACCCGTTCGGTGACGACACCCGGATCGAGGGCGGCCGCAGTTCGGCCGGCGACAAGCACGCGGTCGTGGTCGACAAGAGCACCTGCCGGCTCTACGAGACGTGGAACACCCGGGTCAGCGACGGCCGCTGGCGGGCCGGCTCCGGCGCCACCTGGCTGCTGAGCAGCAACCGGCTACGCCCGAACGGCTGGACCTCCGCCGACGCCGCCGGGCTCCCGATCCTGCCCGGCCTGCTGCGCTGGAACGAGGTGAAGGCCGGCCGGGTCGACCACGCCATCCGGTTCACCACCGACCGCACCGCCCGGGCCCACCTCTGGCCGGCCCGGCACGACGCCGGCTCGGGCTCGGTCCGCCGCTACCCGCCGATGGGGGCGCGGTTCCGGCTCAAGGCGTCGTACGACGCGTCGCACCTGGGCGCGCGCGCACGGGTCGTCGTCCGCGCGATGAAGACCTACGGCCTGGTCCTCGCCGACAACGGCTCCCCGTGGTACTTCCAGGGCGAGCGCAACACTCACTGGCCGGACCGCCTGATCGCGGACCTGAAGAAGATCCCGGCCTCGAAGTTCGTCGCCGTGGACACCAGCGGCCTGCGGATCAGCAACGACAGCGCACGCGTACGCCAGCCCTGACGCGACTCTGGACCGCGAGCCCAGCGCGGCGCGTGAGCCGATGCAGGACCCGGCCGCGCGCTGCGGTATGGTTCACAGCGCTCGCCGGGCCGCTCGGTCCACGCGGGCTTCGGGCTGTGGCGCAGCTTGGTAGCGCACTTGACTGGGGGTCAAGGGGTCGCAGGTTCAAATCCTGTCAGCCCGACAAGAAAATAGGCATTGACCTGCGGAAACGCGGATCGGGGGCCTTGCTCAATTTGAACTATCGGCCGCATATCCCGACATAATCCCGAAGTACTCGCGGGTTGAAGTCTCGCCGGAGGGTCGCTGACCAGCGAAAATGGCCGCACCGTGGCCGACGGGGGAGCGCTTGTTCCCCGAGTATTCCCAA
>NZ_SDKM01000129.1 GCF_004519545.1 Nocardioides guangzhouensis | reverse complement strand
TCGCCTACGGATCGGGAGGGCTCGGCGTCGCCATCGCCATGCTCGCGATCGTGCTGTTGGCGAACAACACGATCCAGAACCTGATCGAGCCGTTCGCTTTCGGAAGTCGCCTCCACCTGCACCCGCTGGCGGTTCTCCTCACGGTCACGACCGCAACCATGCTCTTCGGTGTGATGGGGGCGATCCTCGCGGCGCCGCTGACGTCGGCGGGCGTGAGCGGATACCAGCAGCTCCGCGCTTTCGAGGCGGACCTCCGCGAACGATCTGACGGCTGACCGAGCCGCAGGACCGCGCCCCGGGACCCGTGCGTCGACCCGCGGCGGCCCCGACGTCGTGGGTCAAGACGCATCCTGCGTGGCATCAGGGGACTCTGATGCACGCGTCGGGGTGGGGCTCGGACTCGCACTGGGACCGTTCGGCTGCCGAGTCTCGGCGATTGCTTCGTCGAACGCGGCGACGGTCGCGGCGTCCACGACGCCTGTCGGCTTCAGGCCGAGTTCCGTTTGGAGGTCCTCGAGGGCCGAGGTCAGGGCCGGCGTCCACATCCCGTCCACCGGGCCGTCCCAGAACCCCGCGAGCTTGAGCGTCTGCTGGAGGGCGGCCGTGGTGACGAGCTCCTGCTGGGCGACCTCGCCGCCCGACGCCAGGACGTCGGCCTGCAGGGCGGCTGCGGTGGCCTTGTCGACGGTGCCGGTCACCG
>NZ_SDKM01000128.1 GCF_004519545.1 Nocardioides guangzhouensis | reverse complement strand
GCTGGATGACCGGGTCTCCGCGGTCGTCGGCACGGCAGTAGAGGCCGGCATCGAACAGCGCCTTGGAGAGGAAGCCGCGCAGGAGCCGCTCCGACTCCTCCTCGTCGAAGCTCTCCTTGGTCGCCTTGTCCTTGACCAGCTCGATCCCGTAGAAGTAGCCGGCGCCACGGATCTCGCCGACGATCGGCAGGCTCGACAGCTTGTCGAGGGTCAGCCGGAACGACTCCTCGTTCGCCCGGACGTGCTCCAGCACCTTCTCGTCCTCGAACGCCTGCAGGTTGGCCAGCGCCACCGCGGTGGCCACCGGGTGACCGCCGAAGGTGTAGCCGTGGGCGAAGATCGCCTGGTCCTTCAGGAACGGTTCCATCAGGCGGTCCGAGGCGATCATCGCGCCGAGCGGGGCGTACCCGGAGGTGATGCCCTTGGCGCAGGTGATGATGTCGGGCTGGTAGCCGTAGCGCTCGGCGCCGAACATGTGGCCGAGCCGGCCGAACGCGCAGATCACCTCGTCGGAGACCAGCAGGACGTCGTACTCGTCGCAGATCTCGCGGACCCGCTGCCAGTAGCCCGGGGGCGGCACGAAGCAGCCGCCGGCGTTCTGGACCGGCTCGAGGAAGACCGCGGCCACGGTCTCGGGGCCCTCGTTCTCGATCGCGACCGCGATCTGGTCCGCGGCCCAGCGGCCGAACGCCTCCGGGTCGTCCTGGTGGACCGGGGCACGGTAGAAGTTCGTGTTCGGGACCCGGAACG
>NZ_SDKM01000127.1 GCF_004519545.1 Nocardioides guangzhouensis | reverse complement strand
GCTGGATGACCGGGTCTCCGCGGTCGTCGGCGCGGCAGTAGAGGCCCTCGTCGTACAGCGCCTTGGAGAGGTAGCCGCGCAGCAGCTTCTCCGCCTCCTCGTCGTTGAAGGTCTCCTTGGTGGCCTTGTCCTTGACCAGCTCGATGCCGTAGAAGTACCCGTCGCCGCGGACGTCGCCGACGATCGGCAGGTCCGTCAGCTTCTCGAGCGTGGCCCGGAACGCGTCGCGGTTGTCGCGGACGTTCCCGAGCACCTTCTCGTTCTCGAAGATGTCGAGGTTGGCCATCGCGACCGCGGTCGAGACCGGGTGGCCGCCGAAGGTGTAGCCGTGGTTGAAGGCGTTGGTGCCCTGGAGGAACGGCTCCATGAGCCGGTCGGAGGCGATCATCGCGCCGAGCGGGGCGTAGCCGGAGGTGATGCCCTTGGCGCAGGTGATCATGTCCGGCTGGTAGCCGAAGCGGGTGGCGCCGAACATCTCGCCGAGCCGGCCGAAGGCGCAGATGACCTCGTCGGAGACCAGCAGCACGTCGTACTCGTCGCAGATCTCACGAACCCGCTCGAAGTAGCCGGGCGGTGGCGGGAAGCAGCCGCCGGCGTTCTGGACGGGCTCCAGGAACACCGCGGCGACCGTCTCGGGACCTTCGTTCTCGATGGCCACCGCGATCTGGTCCGCCGCCCAGCGACCGAACGCGGTCAGGTCGTCGCCGTGCTCGGGGGCGCGGTAGAAGTTCGTGTTCGGGACCCGGAACG
>NZ_SDKM01000126.1 GCF_004519545.1 Nocardioides guangzhouensis | reverse complement strand
TCGACGGTGCCGGTCACCGGGAGGCCATGCGCCTGCTGCAGCGACTCGACCGCGGCAACGGTCTCCGGGGCGTAGATGCCGTCCCCACCCCCCCGTCGTAGTACCCGGCTGTCGCCAGCGCGTCCTGCAGCTTGCGGGTGAAGTCGCGGACGGCGTCGACTGCCGCCTTCTGCTGGTCGTCGGCGGCAGCCTGCCTCGGCGAAGAGCTGCAGCCAGGACATCTCCAGCGCGACGGCTGCGGCGTTGAACTCTCGGGATGCCTGCGACAGCGGTCTCGTCGCTGATGCCGCCCTGTGCGGCCTCGAACTCGGACTCCGCCTGCTTCACACGAGTGACCGTCGCCGGCGGGGTCAGTGGAGCAGCAGACTCGGTGGGACTCGCCGACGGCGGCTCATCGCCACTCCTCGCCGCCTTCAGCTCGGCTTGTGCCACCGTGAGTTCCTGCCGCGCGGACACCGCCTTCTCCTGCGCCTCGACGGCAGCCTCTGCGGCCTCGACCGCGTCCTCCCGAGGCTGCGAGAGGTCGTCTCCGGCCTCCTTGACGTTCGCCCACCGTCGGGTCGGTGGCGGTGAGGGCGTCGCCGTACCGGTCGAGCGACACGACGTACCCGGTGGTTGCTTCGCAGAACGCGCTGGTGGCCGCGGCGATGCGTGCACCCTGGCCGGGCTCGGGGTCGTCGCAGCCGTCACCGCCATCATCGGCCGGTCAAGCGACCACCGCACCCACGGCGAGCACGACGATCACCAGTCCGCCCAGCATGACCAGCAGTGGCCACACCCATCTCAGGTAGG
>NZ_SDKM01000125.1 GCF_004519545.1 Nocardioides guangzhouensis | reverse complement strand
GGCGAGGAACGAGCCCGTCTCGAAACCACCCGCACCGCAAGGACGGTCAAGCACCGGACCCGGGGATCGTGGTGGACCTCGAGGACCCGCACGCCGTACGCCGCCTGGTCGAGCGGATCGACGCCGAGCAGGGCCGGCTCGACGTGCTGGTCAACGACATGTTCGGCGGCGACCGGTATGCCGAGTGGGAGAAGCCGCTCTGGGAGCACGACCTCGACGGCGGCTGGCGGATGATGGGGATGGGCGTTCGCAGCCACCTGGTCACCGCCCACCACGCCCTGCCACTGGTGCTGCGCAGCGCCACGGATGGCGTGCCCGGGCTGGTGGTCGAGATGACCGACGGCACCGTCGAGTCCAACGCGGAGTTCCGCCAGGGCGTGGGCTTGTACTACGACCTGGTCAAGGCCAACGTGCAGCGGATCGTGGTCGGCCTGACCCACGAGCTGCGGGACCTGCCGGTGACGACGGTCGCGGTCACGCCCGGCTGGCTGCGCTCAGAGAGCATGCTCGACCACGTCGGGGTCACCGAGGAGACGTGGCGCGACGCGCTCGAGAAGGTGCCGGGGTTCGCGATCTCCGAGTCGCCGGCCTACGTCGCGCGCGGGGTGGCCGCGCTGGCCGGGGACCAGGGACACGCACGGTACGCCGGCCGCTCGCTCACGTCGTACGACCTCGCCGCGGCCTACGACCTCACCGACACCGACGGCTCCCGCCCGGACTGCTGGCGCCTCATCGCCGAGCACGGTTTCGACCACGGCCACGTGGACGTGACCCCCTACCGCTGAGAGCCGGTGGTTGAGGAGCGAGCGCCAGCGAGC
>NZ_SDKM01000124.1 GCF_004519545.1 Nocardioides guangzhouensis | reverse complement strand
CCTTCACCTCACCGGTCCCCGACAACGCCCGCACGTCCCCGGAGGGAGACGGCCCCGGGCGCACCGGCTGGGGCCGGGACCGCTCGTCGCCATGGTCGAGGAGCACCCCGCCGAGGACGACGACGAGGACGGTGACGCACCCGGCGACGAGCGTTGCCGCGGCTCGACGGTCCCGGCGCCGGGCGGTGTCGCGCAGCGCCTCGAGGGCCGGGGGACGGACCTGGTCGGCCAGGTCGCGGAGCCGGTCGAGGTCAGGCATGGCGTGGCTCCTCCCTCTCGTCGAGCAGGTCGGCCAGGCGTGCGCGGCCCCGGGCGAGCCGGGACTTCACGGTGCCCTCGGGGAGGCCCAGCTCCGCCGCGATCTGCGCGGTCCCGAGATCGGCGAGGTGGTGGAGCACGACGACCTCGCGCTGGTCCGGGTCGAGCTGGGCCAGCGCGGTGACGATCGCGACGTGCTCGGGCCCGACCTCGACGGCGGCCTGGGGGCCGGGGACGCGAGGCTGGTGGCGGCGGACCATCGAGGCGCGCCGCCATCCGGACCGGAGACGGTTGACCGCCACCGTCCGGACCCACGCCTCCGGGTTGGTTGCAGCGGCGACCCGGCGCCGCTTGCGGAGGGCGACCACGAACGCCTCCTGCACGGCGTCCTCGGCGTCGGCCATGTCGCCGCAGAGGGCGAAGAGCTGGACCACCAGGCGTCGGTACGACGCGGTGTACAGCTCGTCGAGGTCGAACGCGGCGTCCATCGGTTGCTCCTCCGCCCACTGTCCTGCGTCACTCGCCGGGTGTGAAGGTGACGGACTCGGCCATCCGGGTCAGGGTGGCGAGGTCCTCCT
>NZ_SDKM01000123.1 GCF_004519545.1 Nocardioides guangzhouensis | reverse complement strand
GCGAGCGCCAGCGAGCGTCTCGAAACCAAGGGGCCGTCGGGTCGGGGGTTCCGGACGTCGTTCGTCCTGAACCGCACCTACCGTGGTCAGAGCTCGACCCCCTGACGACGGAAGGAGCACGAACGATGACCGACAAGCAGGAGAGGCTCACCTCGACGCAGGTGCGGGACGCGAACCTCGCGGACTGGCGGCAGATCCTCGGTCGGCTCAAGGCCCGGTTCCGCACCGGAGACTTCGCCACCGGGCTGGCGCTGGTCGACAAGATCGGTGAGGTGGCCGAGGACTCTGACCACCACCCCGGCATCCTCTTCACCTACTCCGACGTGATCGTCACCCTGGTCAGCCACGACGTCCGGGGCATCACCAGCCGGGACCTCGACCTGGCACGCCGGATCAGCTCGCTTGCGGCCGAGCTCGAGATCGAGTCCGACGTCTCGGGCATCACGCAGCTGGAGCTCGGCCTCGACACGTCACTCGGGGAAGGCCTCGCTCCGTTCTACGCAGCGCTGCTCGGCGGCGCGGTGGACTCGGGCGAGCCCGACGATCCGAGCGGCCAGGTGCCGACGGTGTGGTGGCAGGAACCGGACGGGACCGACGAGACGTACGCCCTCCCGGAGCAGTCGTTCGAGCAGCGCTGGCACTTCGACGTGTGGGTGCCTCATGACGAGGGGGAACGTCGTCTGCAGGCAGTCCTGGACGCAGGGGGCCGGCTGGTCAGCGACCGCGCGGCACCGGCGTACTGGGTCGTCGAGGACGCCGACGGCAACCGCTCCTGCATCTGCACGCCCGCCGGACGCTGAGCACACCGACCTGAGCCTCCGCTGGTTGAGGAGCGAGCGCCAGCGA
>NZ_SDKM01000122.1 GCF_004519545.1 Nocardioides guangzhouensis | reverse complement strand
CGTTCTGCAGCGTCGTCTGGAAGACGCTGTCAGCGGCCTCGGCCCCGGGATAGACGCCCTGGATCATCGACAGCAACCGGTCGGTGCCCGAGCGAGGGAGGCCGGCGACGTACACGCCCGCGCTTAGCTTGTGGAAGACGTTGACGCGTCCCGGCGCGACGATGCGAACCGCGTACGGAAGCGTGCTCGTCTCACCCACGGTGATCGTCTCGTCGTCCAGCGCCAGACCGGCGGTGCGCCTGAACGTGATCGCTCCCGCGCACGAGGCCGGGCAGACCAGCACGGCCTGCCCCGGCACCAAGCGGGGCGCGACGACCTCGGACTGATGCTCCGTGCTGTACGCCGGACCGACCAGCACGACCAGATCTGCAGCGTCGAGAGCGGTCTCGATGTCGTGACCCGCGTAGGCGATCTCCGCGAAGCCCTCAAGCTCACCGGTCGCGTGGATCCCGCCGGCCGCCGCGACCTCTGCCACGTGGTCAGGAAAGTGAGGAGTGTCGAAGAGCCGCACGGCGTGGCCGTGCTGCGCGAAGTCGAAGGCGGTCGCGAGACCACCGTTGCCCGAGCCGACGACAGTGACGTTCATGTTCGACACCGTATCCCTGCTCGCTGCGCCCCTGGCAGGCTCGCGAGTACGGCCACGCCAGTCTTAGCGCGGCAACGCCGAGGGTTTACAACCACGGCGCGGAGGACTACATGTGATGTAGGTCACTCTCAGGGGAGGGCGCATGTTTCGGGTACGGCGCGGTCTCACCGCTTCGGCAGCACTCATGATCGCTTCGGGGATGCTTGCCGCCTGCTCGGCCGGCGCCAGCACCGGAGACACCCTGACCTGGTACATCAATCCCGACGCCGGGGG
>NZ_SDKM01000121.1 GCF_004519545.1 Nocardioides guangzhouensis | reverse complement strand
GTTCTTCCATAGCGCCCAGCGGGCACGTTTCAGGCTCCTGGCGTGGCCGGCGGCGACGCGTTGGGGGCGGCCGTGGGAGTGGCCCTTGGCGATGCTGCCGCCCGGCGCCCGGCGGGCGGTGTTCCAGGCCTCGCGGCGGACCGCGTCGAGGGCATCGGTGGCCCAGCGCACGATGTGGAACGGGTCCGCGCAGCGCACCGCGTGGGCACACCGGCCGGCGACCACGTCCTCGATCCAGTCCGCGCCATCGGCAGACACGTGCGTGATCTGCGCGCAGCGGTCCGGGCCGAGGGCGTCGAAGAAGGCCGTCAAGGTGGCCCGGTCGCGACCCGGTGCGGCCCACACCAGCCGGCCGGTGTCGTGGTCGACCACCACCACCAGGAACTTGTGGCCGCGTTTGTAGGAGATCTCATCGATCCCGATCCGCCTCAGGTCAGCGAACCGGTCGTGCACTGCTTCGACGTCGGCCCACACCCGCGCGATGATCGACCCCACGGTGCGCCACGCGATCCGCATCAACTCGGTGACCGCGCGCTTCGAGCACTGGGTCGCCAACCAGGCGACCTGGTCGTCGAAGGCGTAGGTATGCCCGGCACCGTGCCGAGCCCACGGCACCGCCGCCACCGTCGGCCCATGCACGGGGCAACACACCCGGGGCGCGTCGGCCTCCAGCGTCGTCTGGATGGTACCCAGATCCAGCGCCCGCCACCGTCGCCGACCCGACCCCGCGTCATAGCCCGGCGAGCGCCGCCCGCACCGGCCACACCGACCCCGGGCACGCTTGCGAGGACGAACATGAGCCACCAGCAGCCCGGCGTCCTCGTCGAACTCGATGCCCTCGATCACCATCTTCTCGACCCCCAACAGGGCACGCCATAAGGTGGCGT
>NZ_SDKM01000120.1 GCF_004519545.1 Nocardioides guangzhouensis | reverse complement strand
GTGCTGAAGGTGAAGGAGCCGGTGGCCGAGGAGTACCACCGGATGCGGGAGGGGCAGGCGTTGTTCACCTACCTGCACCTGGCCGCGGACCGGCCGTTGACCGAGGAGCTGGTCAAGCGGAAGGTGACCGGGATCGCCTATGAGACGGTGCAGCTGCCCTCGGGCGGGCTGCCGCTGCTGTACCCGATGTCGGAGGTCGCGGGCTGCCTGGCCCCGCAGGTGGGTGCGTACTCGTTGATGAAGGCCCAGGGTGGCCGGGGGGTGCTGATGGGCGGGGTCGGCGGGGTGGCGAACGCCAAGGTGGTGATCATCGGTGCCGGGGTCTCGGGCCAGAACGCGGCGAACATCGCGCTCGGGATGGGTGCCGACGTGACGCTGTTGGACACCGACCTGGACAAGCTGCGGATGTCGTTCTGGCGCTACAACAACCGGGTGCACGGCCTGGCGTCCTCGAAGCTGGCGATCGAGCAGCAGGTGATGGAGGCCGACATGGTGATCGGGGCGGTGCTGATCCCGGGCGCGAAGGCCCCGAAGCTGGTCACCAACGACCTGGTTGCGCGGATGAAGCCGGGTTCGGTGCTGGTCGACATCGCGGTGGACCAGGGCGGCTGCTTCGAGGACACCCACGCCACCACCCACGCCGACCCGACCTACCAGGTGCACGGCTCGACGTTCTACTGCGTGGCGAACATGCCCGGCGCGGTCCCGAACACCTCCACCTACGCGCTGACCAACGCCACCCTCCCCTATGCGGTGGCGCTGGCCGACAAGGGCTGGCAGGACGCGCTGCGCGCCGACCACTCCCTGGCGCTGGGCCTGAACACCCACGACGGGCACCTCACCAACGCCCCGGTCGCCGAGGCCCACGCCATGGCCTCCGTACCGCTCGACAC
>NZ_SDKM01000012.1 GCF_004519545.1 Nocardioides guangzhouensis | reverse complement strand
CGCCGGCATGTCGTACGGCTGCAATTGCAGCCCTACAGCACCTCAGCCCGTGAACAGCGTCGCCGCCTTGCGCACCGTCTCGATCACGCCGTACGCCAGCGGGACCCCGACCACCGTCCAGGCGACCACCACCCGCGCGGTCATGCGGACACCTTCTCCCGCTGCGGCGTGGACGGCTCGTGGAAGCGCTCGTCCACGGGCCGCACCAGGAGGTTGGCGACGAACCCGACCGCGAGCACGCCGACCATGGTCAGCAGGGCGGGCCGGTAGGCCGCTGCCGTCAGCTCCCCCGGCGTCCCCTGCGCGTCGAGGAAGGCGTTGACGATCAGCGGCCCGGCCACGCCCGCTGCCGACCACGCGGTCAGCAGGCGCCCGTGGATGGCACCGACCTGGAAGGTCCCGAACAGGTCGCGGAGGTACGCCGGCACGGTTGCGAAGCCGCCGCCGTAGAAGGACAGGATCACCACGGCGAGGGTGACGAACAGCGCCGTGGACAGCGAACCGAAGAGCGCGAGAAGCAGGTAGGCGACCATCCCGACGCCGAGGTAGAGCAGGTAGATCGGCCGCCGCCCGATCACGTCCGAGGTCGACGACCAGGCGAACCTCCCGGCCATGTTCGCGATCGACAGCAGCCCGACGAACCCGCCGGCCGCGGCCGCGGTCACCGATGAGGTGCCGTTCTCGCGGAAGAAGTCCTGGATCATCGGCGCCGCCTGCTCGAGGATCCCGATGCCGGCGGTCACGTTGCAGAACAGCACGACCCACAGCAGCCAGAACTGCGGGGTGCGGATCGAGCTCGCCGCGGACACGCTCGCGGTGGTGACCAGCGCCTTCTCCTCGACCTGGTGCGGGTCCCAGCCGTCGGGCACCCAGCCCTCGCGGGGCACCCGCACCGTGAACGCGCCGAACATCATGAACGCGAGGTAGACGACCGAGAGCGTGAGGAAGAGCAGCATCACCGCGTGCCCGTCCGGGACCGACGCCGGGTCGGTCGGGTCGTACGAGTCGTCGTAGAGGCCCATCAGCCGACCGCTCAGTGGGCTGGCCACGAGCGCGCCGCCGCCGAAACCCATGATCGCCATGCCGGTCGCGAGCCCCGGCCGGTCCGGGAACCACTTGATCAGCGTCGACACCGGCGAGATGTAGCCGATGCCGAGACCGATGCCACCGATCCCGCCGTACCCCAGGTAGACCAGCCAGAGCTGGTCGGTGCCGATGCCGACCGCGGCGACCAGGAAGCCGGTCGACCACAGCACCGCGGAGAGGAACATCGCCGCGCGCGGGCCGTTGCGGTCGACCCAGGTCCCGAAGACCGCGGCGGACAGGCCGAGCATCACGATCGCGATCGAGAACACGACCCCGATCGCGGTGAGCGTGCTGTCGAAGTGCTCGACCAGCGCGGTCTTGTAGACGCTGGTCGCGTAGACCTGACCGATGCAGAGATGGACCGCGAGCGCCGCCGGCGGGATCAGCCAGCGGCTGTAGCCCTCAGGTGCGACGGTGCGCTCGCGGGACAGGAACGTCGGGACCGCCACGCTGACCTCCGAGAATGTGTCCGGCAGTCTCGGTCACTCCTTCCTACCTGCAACTGGTCCAGACCGCAACGACCTCCCGCCGCGCGCCGCGCGGCTCACGGCAGGGCGCGGTTCGCCAGGGCCGGCTCCCCCGCGGCACGCACGGGCTCGCAGACCCCGGACCGGGCGTCGCACAGGAAGGGCTCACGGGGCGGCTCCTCCAGGCTCGCGACGAGCAGCGAGGTGGCGGACAACCACTGGAGGCTGGTGTGAGGGATCGTGTCGGCGGTAGCCCGGAACCGGTCGTCCGGGAGGTCCAGCATGAGCACGCGGTCGAGCACGCCCTCGGCGCGGACCTCGACGCCGTCGAGTCCCTGCTGGGCGAACCGCGACCGGTCCGGCGACCAGGCACCCCGACCGATGGGCGTCGCGCGCACCCGGTGGAAGCGACCGTGGGCGTCGACCACGCCCTCGACCGAGGCCAGCGCGAGCCCGTGCCGGGGGTCCGCCGCCCCCACGAACGTCCAGTCGGTCATCGCGGCGAACCCGTCGGCGGTGACGTAGGTGATGCCCGAGGTGTACAGCGGGATGCCGTTGGCCAGGCCGGGCACGCCGGTCACCGTCGTCCACCGGCGGGTGGCGATGCGGTACAGCCGTACGTCGAGCGGCACGGAGGTCTGGCTGCCCACGGAAGTGACGTAGACCCGTCCGCGGTCGTCGATCCCGTCCAGCCACGCGCAGTCGGGGGTCGGGATCGCCGACCTGACGACCGGCGAGGCCGTCGCCAGGTCCGCCACGTTCAGGACGGTGCCGCGGCAGCCCGGCCGCCGCACGCTCGGCCACGCGGCGTAACGGCCGTCGTGGCTGAAGACGGGAGGACCGGAGACGCCGCTCCCCAGCCGGATCAGTCGACCGCCGGCGACGCGGTACGCGATGTCCTCACCGCCCGTCGTGACCAGCAGGGTGCTGCCCGCGTGGTGCCAGAGGTAGTTGACGCGGTCGGCGTGCCCGGGTCCCTCCCAGCTGCACCAGGCCCGGATCGGTGCCCCCTCACCGACGATCAGGTGCGGCCCGTGGGGGTCCTCGGGGTCCGGGACGCACCACGGGATCCCGGTCGACTCGACCGCCCCCAGGGTGCCCCCGTCGACCCGCGTCGCGGGGTCGCGCGCGCCGGGTGTGCGTGCGTCGCGTGCCACGACGGTCCCGAGCGCGGCGACGGCGACCACGACGGTGCCGATCGCGGCGGCCAGCACCCGCCGCTGCTGCGTGCGGGCCGCGCCGCGCTCGATCATGGCGTCGATGTCGGGCACGGGCGCCTCGTGTGCCCCGGCCGCCGACCGCAGGGCCGCACGCACGGCAGGCCCCGGGACGGGCGCCTGGCCGCCGCCACGTCCGGCTCGACCGTCGGCACCGAGGACCAGGGTCTCGGCGGACGCCTCGGCCGCGCGAACCGCGGCCAGGCCTCTCGCCAGAGCGCCGAGCGCATCGCGCTCCTGCCCCCGGATCGTCGCCGACGAGGAGCGGAGGACGGCACCGGCCTCGGCCGGATCGAGCTCCTCGTGGTGGAGCAGCACGAGCACCGCACGCTGCCGTGCGGGCAGCGCGCAGACCAAGGCCCACAGCAGCGCCGCCTCCGGGTCCGGGGCCTCGGGTGCGGCCGGGTCGGGCGGTACGTCGTGCAGCACCACCTGCCGTCGCGTCGTACGGCGGCGCGGCGCGACCAGGCAGTCGACCATCGCCGCGCGGACGAACGCCTCGGCCTCCTCGGCGGACCTGAGCCCGGCCCACCGGCGGTGCGCCCGCGCCAGGGCGTCGCCCAGCAGCCCGGTGGCCCGGTCATCGTCCGCGGCGAGCAGGTGGGCGAGGCGATGGAGCCGCGACCACCGGGCCGAGACGACGTCGACGAAGCCGTGGTCCATGGGCTGGCGGCTCAGTCCCCGGGCCGGACGCCGTTTCCCAGCGCCATCTCGCCCTCCCGGTCGAGCAGGGTGCAGGCCCCGCTCCGCGCGTCGCAGCGGTACGACGGCTGGCCGGTCGGGTCGAGGGCGGAGACCAGGACGGTCGTCGGCGACTCCCACTGGAAGTTGGTGTGCGGCACGTGCCGTGAGGTGATCCGGAACCGGCCCGCGGGCAGGTCGAGCAGCACCCGGTAGGACAGGTCGGCCGGGCGCACGACCACCCCCTCGGGCTGCTGGTCGACGACCAGCGAGCGGTCCGGCGACCACATCCCGCGGCCGATCGGCACCGGCCGCTGCTCGACGAAGCGGCCGTCGCCGTCGACGACCCCCTCGACCGAGGCCACCGGCAACGCGTCGCGGTAACCGTCGGCGTCGACCACGTGCTCCTCGCGCTGCACCGCGAAACCACGGGCGGTGACGTAGGTGATCTTGCCGGACCCGGGCGGCAGCCCGGCGACCGGCGTCCACCGCCCGGCCCACACGTCGTACATCCGGATGTCCCGCGCCCAGCCGTCGACGTAGACCCGGCCGAGGTCGTCGATCCCGTGCACGGTCGAGCAGTCGACCGCGGGCACCACGGTCCGCGCCACGGGCTTCGCGGACGCGAGGTCGAAGACGTCGAGCTCGAGCCCGCGGCAGTCGGCGTGCCGCCGGACCAGCCACGCGGCGTACCTCCCGTCGTGGCTGAACACGACGTTGCCGAACGCCGTGACGTGCAGCCACGCGAGGCGGCCGTCCGCCACGAGGTAGACGCCGTTGGAGCGGACCAGCACGGTCCGGCCGGCGTGGTGCCAGAGGACGCCCTCGCCGTCGGGGGCGGCGTACCCGCACCAGGTCTTGATCGGCGCTCCGGCCCCGACGATCAGCTCCTCGCCGCCCGGGTCGTCCCGGTCCGGCACGCACCACGGCACGGTGGTCGCTCGGACGACGTCGGGCTGCGGCCGCTCGGCGGACCGGTCGGCGGGGGCGTCGCCCCTGCCCAGGCCCGCCACCGCCCCGATGCCGGCGACCAGCGCGACCGCCGCAACCACCGCCACCAATCCGCGGTTCTGCCGCCGGCGCCGACGCTCGCGGCCGCCCCGCACCAGCGCGTCGAGGTCGGGCGCGCCCGGGTCGTGCCGGTCGGCCACGTCGAGCAGCACGCCGCGGACCTCCTCGTCCAGGCTCACCGCTCGAGCACCTCCCCCGGTGGCGCCCCGTGCCCCGGCCAGAGCGTCGGCCCGGCCCCCGCCGACGGGCCGTCGGGCAGATCGGGCACGGAACCGGCGAGACCGTCGTTGCGGGCCGCGTCGAGCCCGCGGCGTACCGCTACCAGGGCGTCGTGCGCCTCGGCCCGCACCCGCGCCGCGGAGCAGCCGAGCAGCTCCCCGACCTCCTCGGCGGTCAGGTCCTGGTGGTGCAGCAGCACGAGCACCGCCCGCTCCCGTGGCGGGAGCGCACACAGCAACGGCCACAGCAGGGTCCGGTCGACGACGCCGGTGTCCACCGGGGGCGGCGACCCCGGCAGGTCACCGGACAGCGGGTCCTGGTCGCGGCCCGGCACGCGCCGCCCGCGCGCCGCCAGCTCGCCCAACCGGGCCCGCGGCCGGAACCGGCGCTCGGTGGGGACGCAGGCGGCGACCAGGGCCGCGAGCACGTCGGCCTCCGGGTCGTCGGAGTCGCGGACCCGTGACCAGCGGGCGTGCGTCGTCTCGAAGGCGGCGCGCAGCGCGTCGTCGGCGGCGACTCCGTCGGCCGTGAGCAGGTAGGCGACGCGGTGCAGCCGTGGCCAGCAGGCCGAGACGAAGTCGGCGAAAGCCGCGTCCCCCTCCATGGCGCCTCCCGGGTCTCCCCACCAAGTAAACGCCCTTCCCGACGCCGCCGCCGCTCCCGAGACGCCATGCTGGACGCCCCGAGCAACCGAGGAGCCAGGATGATGAGCCCTGACGACGCCCGGCCCGACGGCCGGCAGCGCGCCGGCAGCGGGTCGCCGTACGAGCCCACGATCGGGTTCAGCCGGGCGGTCCGCGACGGCGACCACGTGTACGTCGCGGGGACGGCACCCGTCTGGCCCGACGGCGAGGTGGACCCGGACCACGCGGCCCAGGCCCGGCGCTGCTGGGAGATCGCGCTCGAGGCGCTGCGCGACCTCGGCGGGGACGTGGCGGACGTGGTGCGCACCCGGCAGTACCTCACCCCGCACGCCGATCCCGCGGCGGTCGGCGCGGTGCACGGCGAGGTGTTCGGCGTCGTACGCCCGGCCAGCACGATGCTTGTGGTCGCCGCCCTGCTCGATCCGCGGTGGGTGGTCGAGGTCGAGGTGGACGCGCTGGTCCGGCGGGACTCACCCCCGCGGACGTGAGAGGGAGGCCACACCCGACCCCGGCAGACGGCTTCCCGGTCGGGCGATACCCTGCCTGACGACCACGCCGAGAGACCAGGAGCCAGGGTGTCGGAGACCAAGCCGTTGGAGACCAGGCCGCTGCAGAAGGTCCTCGTCGCGAACCGGGGCGAGATCGCGGTCCGGGTGATCCGGGCCTGCAAGGACGCCGGCATCGGCAGCGTCGCGGTGTACGCCGACCCCGACCGGGACGCGCTCTTCGTCCGGCTCGCCGACGAGGCCTACTCCCTCGAGGGCGCCACCCCGGCCGACTCCTACCTCGACATCGCCAAGATCATCGCGGTCGCCGAGCGCTCCGGTGCCGACTCCGTGCACCCCGGCTACGGCTTCCTCGCCGAGAACGCCGACTTCGCCCAGGCCGTCATCGACGCCGGGCTGACCTGGATCGGCCCGCCGCCGTCGGCGATCGAGAGCCTCGGCGACAAGGTCCGCGCCCGACACATCGCGGAGAAGGTCGGCGCCCCGCTGGCCCCCGGCACCAAGGACCCGCTGGCCGACGCCGACGAGGCGGTGGCGTTCGCGGAGGAGAACGGCCTGCCGATCGCGATCAAGGCGGCGTTCGGCGGCGGCGGCCGCGGGCTCAAGGTGGCCCGCGAGATGAAGGACGTCGCCGAGGCGTTCGACTCCGCGGTGCGCGAGGCGGTCACCGCCTTCGGCCGAGGCGAGTGCTTCGTCGAGAAGTTCCTCGACCAGCCGCGCCACGTCGAGACCCAGTGCCTGGCCGACCAGCACGGCAACGTCGTGGTCGTCTCCACCCGCGACTGCTCGCTGCAGCGCCGGCACCAGAAGCTGGTCGAGGAGGCGCCCGCGCCGTTCCTCACCGACGAGCAGGTGGCCCGCCTCTACGAGTCGTCGAAGGCGATCCTCAAGGAGGCGGGCTACGTCGGCGCCGGCACCTGCGAGTTCCTCGTCGCCAGGGACGGCACCATCTCCTTCCTCGAGGTCAACACCCGCCTCCAGGTCGAGCACTGCGTCTCCGAGGAGGTCACCGGCATCGACCTGGTCCGGGAGATGTTCCGGATCGCGGCCGGCGAGGAGCTCGGGTACGACGACCCGGAGGTCCGCGGCCACTCCATCGAGTTCCGCATCAACGCCGAGGACGGCGGTCGCAACTTCATGCCCGCCCCGGGCACCCTCACCCGCTGGCACGCCCCGGCCGGCCCCGGCATCCGCGTCGACGGCGGCTACGACCAGGGCGAGACCGTGCCCGGCTCCTTCGACTCGCTGGTCGCCAAGCTGATCGTCACCGGCCGCGACCGCACCCAGGCCCTCGAGCGCTCCCGCCGCGCGCTCGACGAGTTCGTCGTCGAGGGCATGCCCACGGTCATCCCGTTCCACCGCGCGGTGGTCTCCGACCCGGCGTACGTCGCGGCCTCCAACCCGGCCGGTGAGGGAGAGTTCCAGGTGTACACGACCTGGATCGAGACCGACTTCGACAACCGGATCGAGCCCTACGCCGGCGAGCAGGACGACGCGGACGAGCCCGGCGAGCGTCAGCGGGTCACCGTCGAGGTCGGTGGCAAGCGGCTCGAGGTCGTCATCCCCGCCGGGCTCGGCGGGCTCGCCGCTCCCGCTGCGGGCGGTGCCCAGAAGCCGAAGCGGGCCAAGGGCAAGAAGACCGGCGGCGCGGTCTCCGGCGACGCCGTGGCCAGCCCCATGCAGGGCACCATCGTCAAGGTCGCCGTCGAGGAGGGCCAGACGGTCTCCGAGGGCGACGTCATCGTGGTGCTCGAGGCGATGAAGATGGAGCAGCCGCTCAAGGCGCACAAGGCCGGCACCGTCACCGGGCTCCAGGCCGAGGTCGGTGCCACCGTCACCAACGGCGCCGTGATCTGCGAGCTCGAGGACTGAGCACGCATCACCTCGTCGACCGGTCACACGCCGACAATAGTCGAGCGACTTGATAGACAAAGGTTAGGGTGATGCCCATGCCCGCCGAACCGAAGCCCTGCTGCGCGCCGACGGCCGGCCACCAGCACGGCGCCGGGCCGCAGGACCTCCCGCTCACCACCCCGTCCACGGGGCGGGCGACCGCGCCGACCGCCCTCGTCCCCGCCGGCGAGCGCAGCACCCGCGGGCAGGTTCGGATCCCCGGCGGCACGTTCACGATGGGCGACGGGTTCGACGAGGGCTACCCCGGTGACGGCGAGACGCCCGCGCACCCGGTGACCCTGGCGCCGTACCTCCTCGACGCGACGGCGGTCACCAACGCGGCCTTCGCCACGTTCGTGAAGGCGACCGGCTACGTCACCGAGGCCGAGGAGCTGGGCCTGTCGGCGGTCTTCCACCTCGCGGTCGAGGCGGAGCCCGGGGACGTCGTGAACCGTGCTGCCGGCACGCCGTGGTGGCTGGCCGTCAAGGGCGCGGACTGGCGGCACCCGGCCGGCCCGCGGTCCGGCATCGGCGACCTGCAGAACCATCCGGTCGTGCACGTGTCCTGGCGCGACGCCCAGGCGTACTGCCGGTGGGCCGGCAAGCGGCTGCCCACCGAGGCCGAGTGGGAGCACGCCGCACGGGGCGGCCTCGACGGCGCCCGGTTCGCCTGGGGCGACGAGCTCACCCCGCGCGGGCGCTGGCAGTGCAACATCTGGCAGGGCACCTTCCCCCAGCACAACACTGTCGAGGACGGGCACCTGACCACGGCCCCGGTGAAGTCCTACACCCCGAACGGCTTCGGCCTCTTCAACACGGCCGGCAACGTCTGGGAGTGGTGCCAGGACCGGTTCTCGCCGACGACGTACGCCGACCGGGCCGGCAGCGAAGTCGTCGACCCGGTCGCCCCGGGCAGCGAGGACCCAGGCCCGCGCTCCGGCGGCGACGTGCTGCGCGTGATGCGCGGCGGTTCCTACCTCTGTCACGACTCCTACTGCCACCGCTACCGGGTCGCGGCACGCTCCTCGAACACCGCCGAGTCGGCCAGCGCCAACATCGGCTTCCGGTGCGCGAACTCCGAGCCCTGACCCGAGCTTGCGAGGGTCAGGAGGAGCGAGGAGGTCGAGGGGCTCGGCTCGGTCCCGAGCCCGCGAGGGACGGAGCGAGCCGTCTCGAAACCCCGGCCCTGACTCTGCCTGCGAGCGATCAGGAGGAGCGAGGAGGTTGAGGGGCTCGGCTCGGTCCCGAGCCCGCGAGGGACGAGCGAGCCGTCTCGAAACCGCGGCCGTCGGACCGGTGACGGACCGGCCTGCGACTAGCCTGCTGCGCATGTTCACCAAGGTGCTCGTGGCCAATCGAGGCGAGATCGCCGTCCGCGCCTTCCGCGCGGCGGTGGAGATCGGCGCACGCACGGTCGCGGTCTTCCCGTACGAGGACCGCGGCTCCGAGCACCGGCTGAAGGCCGACGAGGCGTACGAGATCGGTGAGCGCGGGCACCCGGTCCGGGCCTACCTCGACCCGCAGGGCATCGTCGACACCGCGGTGCGGGCGGGGGCGGACGCGGTCTACCCGGGCTACGGCTTCCTCTCGGAGAACCCGGCGCTGGCCGAGGCGTGCGCGAACGCGGGGATCACGTTCATCGGGCCCGGCGCGGACGTGCTCACGCTGACCGGCAACAAGGCGCGGGCGATCGCGGCGGCCAGGGCGGCCGGCGTACCCACGCTCGAGTCGGTCGACCCGTCCACCGACGCCGACCGGCTGATGGCCGCGGCCGAGGGCATGCGCTACCCGCTGTTCGTGAAGGCGGTCGCCGGTGGCGGCGGACGCGGCATGCGCCGGGTGGACGAGCCGGACCAGCTGCGCGAGGCGATCGAGACCTGCATGCGCGAGGCCGACGGCGCGTTCGGCGACCCGACCGTGTTCATCGAGCAGGCCGTGGTCGACCCGCGGCACATCGAGGTGCAGATCCTCGCCGACGGCGAGGGCAACGTGATCCACCTGTTCGAGCGCGACTGCTCGGTGCAGCGCCGGCACCAGAAGGTGGTCGAGATCGCGCCCGCGCCGAACCTCGACCCGGACCTGCGCGACCGGATCTGTGCGGACGCGGTGTCGTTCGCGAAGGAGATCGGCTACAGGAACGCCGGCACCGTGGAGTTCCTGCTCGACCCGGACGGCAACTACGTCTTCATCGAGATGAACCCGCGCATCCAGGTGGAGCACACGGTGACCGAGGAGGTCACCGACGTCGACCTGGTGCAGTCGCAGATGCGGATCGCCTCCGGCGAGACGCTGGCGGACCTGGGCCTGTCGCAGGACACGGTGCGGCTGCGCGGCGCGGCGCTGCAGTGCCGGATCACCACCGAGGACCCCGCCAACGGCTTCCGGCCCGACACCGGCAAGATCACCACGTACCGCTCGCCCGGCGGTCCCGGCATCCGCCTCGACGGCGGCACGACGTACACCGGCGCCGAGGTGTCCGCCCACTTCGACTCGATGCTCGCGAAGCTGACCTGCCGCGGACGCACCTTCGACAGCGCCGTCGACCGGGCCCGGCGCGCGGTCGCGGAGTTCCGGATCCGCGGCGTCGCGACGAACATCCCGTTCCTCCAGGCGGTCCTCGACGACCCCGACTTCGTGGCCGGCCGGGTCACCACGTCCTTCATCGAGGACCACCCGCAGCTGCTGACCGCACGGTCCAGCGCCGACCGCGGCACCAAGCTGCTCACCTACCTTGCCGACGTCACGGTCAACCAGCCGAACGGGCCCGCACCGACCCGGCTCGACCCGGCGCTCAAGCTGCCGGCGCTGGACCTCGCAGTCCCTGCTCCGGACGGGTCCCGGCAGGACCTGCTGCGGCTCGGGCCGGAGGGGTTCGCGCGGGCGCTGCGCGAGCGCGATCGGGTCGCGGTCACCGACACCACGTTCCGCGACGCGCACCAGTCGCTGCTGGCGACCCGGGTCCGCACGCACGACCTGCTGGCGGCCGCCGGGCATGTCGCGCGGCTGACCCCCGAGCTCTGGTCGGTCGAGGCCTGGGGCGGGGCGACGTACGACGTGTCGTTGCGGTTCCTGGCCGAGGACCCGTGGGAGCGGCTGGCCGCGCTGCGGCAGGCGATGCCGAACCTGTGCATCCAGATGCTGCTGCGCGGGCGCAACACGGTCGGCTACACGCCGTACCCGACGGCCGTGACCAACGCGTTCGTCGAGGAGGCCGCGGCCACCGGCATCGACGTGTTCCGGATCTTCGACGCGCTCAACGACGTCGAGCAGATGCGGCCGGCGATCGACGCGGTGCGCGCGACCGGGACCACGGTGGCCGAGGTGGCGCTCTGCTACACCGGCGACCTCTCTGACCCGGACGAGTCGCTCTACACGCTCGACTACTACCTCGACCTCGCGCAGCGGATCGTCGACGCCGGCGCGCACGTGCTGGCGATCAAGGACATGGCCGGGCTGCTGCGGGCGCCGGCCGCGCGGACCCTGGTCTCCACGCTGCGCGAGCGGTTCGACCTGCCGGTGCACCTGCACACCCACGACACCCCCGGCGGCCAGCTCGGCACGCTGCTGGCCGCGATCGAGGCGGGCGTGGACGCGGTCGACGCCGCCAGCGCGTCGATGGCCGGCACCACCTCGCAGCCGGCGCTCTCGGCCCTCGTCGCGGCCACCGACCACGGCGCCCGCGAGACCGGACTGTCGCTGGACGCGGTGTGCTCGCTGGAGCCGTACTGGGAGGCCATGCGCCGGGTCTACGTGCCGTTCGAGTCCGGCCTCGCCTCGCCCACCGGCCGGGTCTACACCCACGAGATCCCCGGCGGTCAGCTCTCCAACCTGCGGCAGCAGGCGATCGCGCTCGGCCTCGGCGAGAAGTTCGAGCAGATCGAGGACATGTACGCCGCCGCGAACGACATCCTCGGCAACATCGTCAAGGTCACCCCGTCCTCCAAGGTGGTCGGCGACCTCGCCCTGCACCTGGTCGCGGTCGGTGCCGACCCGGCCGAGTTCGAGGACAACCCCGGCAAGTTCGACATCCCCGACTCGGTGGTCGGCTTCCTCGGCGGCGAGCTCGGCGACCCGCCCGGCGGCTGGCCGGAGCCGTTCCGCACCAAGGCGCTCGAAGGCCGGACCGTGAAGCACGCGGCGGAGGAGCTGACCGCGGAGCAGCAGGCCGGGCTCGCGTCCGCCCGTCGCGGCACCCTCAACGAGCTGCTGTTCCCCGGCCCGACCCGGGAGTTCCTGGAGTCGCGCGAGAAGTACGGCGACACCTCGGTGCTGCCGACCGTCGACTACCTCTACGGACTGCGGGCCGGCGAGGAGCACCAGATCGACCTCGAGCCCGGCAAGACCGTGCTGTTCGGGCTGCAGGCGATCGCCGAGCCCGACGAGCGCGGCTACCGGACCGTGATGGCCACGATCAACGGCCAGCTCCGCCCCATCTCGATCCGGGACCGCAACGTGTCCTCGGAGGTGCCGGCCACGGAGAAGGCCGACCCGAAGGACCCGCGGCAGGTCGCCGCCCCGTTCCAGGGCGTGGTCACGGTCACGGTCGCCGAGGGCGACGAGGTCGCCGCCGGCGAGGTGGTGGCCACGATCGAGGCGATGAAGATGGAGGCCTCGATCACCGCGCCGCAGGCGGGCACGGTCTCCCGGGTCGCGCTGTCCGGCACCTTGTCCGTCGAGGGCGGCGACCTGATCCTGGTCCTCTGACCCGGGGCCCGCGCCGTACCTCCGGCTCCCCTGCCCGGATACTCCCCAACGTTCGAGGGGTCCATCGGCCGTCCATAGCCCTCAAACGTTTGGGACTTATCCGGCCGGGCGGTCGGGGTACGGCGGGAGGCGGCGGTCAGGCGACGAAGGTGATCCAGGTCGAGCGGAGGCCCAGCCGGGAGCGGAAGGTGTCCCCGGAGACTGCGACCGAGGTGGCGCTGCCGTTCTTGGTGCCGACCAGCCTCATCTTCCAGATCCGGCCGCGCCACTCGCCGTTGCCGTCACGCTCGGTGACCTGGATCTTCGTCAGGTTGCCGACGCCGGGCCAGGTGCGCTCGATCTTGGCCACGTCCATCCGCACCGACCAGCTGTGGACCGGGTTGCCCGGCCAGTCGTCGTACGGGTCCTGCTGGGCCGGGAGGTAGGGGAACTGGTTGGCCGAGGTCCAGCCGCCGCTGCTCGAGCCGAACTGCGAGAACGCCGGCGTGCCCTTCCAGGTCAGGATCACGCCCTTGGTCGCGGTGATCGCCGCGTCGGAGAGGTCGTGCTCGGCCGTGTAACCGCCGTACACCTGGCACGAGGTGGTGTCGCAGATCTGGTAGTGCGCGGCCCGCGGGTGCCGCATCTCGTACGCCGCGTACGTGCGCGCCGCGACCGCCTGTGCTCGCACGGCGTCGGGCTTCCAGGACGCCGGCATCTCGAGCGGCACCACGCCGCGGAGGTAGTTCTCGACGCGGATCCAGTTGACGGTGTCCAGGTCGCTCGAGCCCTTGGCGGGGCGAGCGCCGATGAGGTAGCCGCGGTACTGCCGCGAGGTGGAGCCGTAGTAGAGGGTGATCGGGCTGCCCCCGGCGTAGAACGCGCCGTCGCCGGTCAGCACCTTCCAGCGCCGCCAGCGGTCGGTGCGGTAGTCGACCACGCTGCGGCCGTTCGTGGCCACCGCGAGCCGCCAGCGGGTGGCGCCGTTCTTCGCGAGCGTCCCCACCTCGCCGGTCGCCATGTCGCGGACCCGCAGGCCGGTGCGCGGAGCGACGACGACGTCGCGGGTGGTGTCCGCCGACACCAGCACCTTGACCCGTCCCGGCCCGGTCCCCCAGGCGGTGCCCGGGTAGTAGAACTGCAGGATCTGGCGCCAGGTCTTCCCGGCCCGCGCCGCGCCCTCCGCGCCGTACTGCGACATCCCGTGGCCGTGCCCGAAGCCGTGGCCCTTGATCGTGATCGACCCCTTCGCCGGCATGGGGTAGCTCTGGCTGACGGCGACCGCCGAGGCCGGCCCGGGCAGGGCGGGTACGACGGTGAGCAGGGCGCCGAGGACCAGCGCGAGGACCGCCCGAGGCATGGGGGACTCCGTATCAGATGGGGTGTGAGGAGGGTGGGATGGGACAGCAGGGACACGTGTGACAGGACCATGCGATCACGGATCGCGGAGGGCGGTCCACCGAACCCTGTGAACTACAGACCTGTAGTTTCCCGGGCCGTTGCTACCGTCGGTGCATGATCTGGTTGCTCCTCGCGCTGGCGGTGCTCGCGGTGGGGGCCCTCGCGCTCGCGCAGTCGCGGGACAAGCGGCGCAAGGAGCTCGCGGCGGCCGACGCGCTGAGCAAGCCGGCCAGGGTTGCCGAGGAGGACGTGACCCGGTTCGGCGAGGAGCTCCAGGAGCTCCACATCGACACCATGACCACCGAGCTCGACCCGGCGATGCGGCAGGACTACCAGCGCGCGCTCGACGCCTACGAGAACGCCAAGACGCTGCTCGCCGAGGCGAAGACGCCCCAGGACGTCTCCGAGGTCACGAGGACGCTCGAGGACGGGCGCTACGCCCAGGCCTGCGTGCTGGCCCGGCAGGCCGGGGAGCCGCTCCCCCAGCGTCGCCCGCCGTGCTTCTTCAACCCGGCCCACGGCCCCGCCCAGACCGACGTCGAGTGGGCGCCGCCCGGCGGCGTGCGCCGCGAGGTGCCGGTGTGCCTCGCCGACGCCGAGCGGGTGGCCGCGGGCGCCGAGCCCGACGTCCGCCAGGTGCGCGACGGCAACCGGATGGTCCCGTGGTACCAGGGCGGCCCTGCGTACGGCGCCTACGCCAACGGCTACTACGGCTCCTACGCGATGAACGGGCTCTTCCCCGGCTTCCTGATCGGCTCGATGATGTCCGGCTGGTGGGGCCCGGGGTACGACATGGGCGGCGACGTGAGCGGCGGGGACGACTGGTCGGGCGACGGCGGGTCCGGGTACGCCGGCGACGGGGGCGGCGACGGGGGCGGCGACGGCGGCGCCGGCGGCGATGGGGACGTCGGCGGGGACGGTGGCGGAGGCGACTACGGCGGGGGTGACGGCGGCGGCTGGGGTGGCGACGGCGGCGGCTTCGACTTCGGTGGCGGTGGCGACTTCGGCGGGGACTTCGGAGGCTTCTAGCCCGCGGAGTCACCGAGCTGCTCGCGCACCAGGAACCTCGGCACGCACATCGCCCACGCGTCGGTGACCAGCTCGGCCATCTCGTCCACGTCGAGCGCCGCCGTCCGCGCCCCCACCCAGTTGAAGCGGAGGTCCGAGGGACCGGGCATCAGGAACTTCCCCGGCTCGCTCTCGACCAGGGCGTCCCGCTCGTGCTTGGGGAAGGCGAACTCCATGAGCGTCTCGTCGCGCGAGAACGCGACGTACACCAGCTGGCCGACCCGGAACTTCACCCGGTCCCGGATCAGGTGCTCGGTGGTGCGGGGCAGCCCCATCGCCACCGCCCGCACGTCCTCGACCGTGATCACGCCAACAGGCTAGGACAGTCCACCGACAGCGGCGGCCGGCAGGGATCCCCCTACTCGGCGCCGAGGGAGTCCGTCACCTCGATCGGGCGCTCGCGCCAGACCCGGA
Source organism: Nocardioides guangzhouensis (assembly GCF_004519545.1). Taxonomy (GTDB): domain Bacteria; phylum Actinomycetota; class Actinomycetes; order Propionibacteriales; family Nocardioidaceae; genus Nocardioides; species Nocardioides guangzhouensis. The sequence goes on along the minus strand of NZ_SDKM01000012.1, from coordinate 119,498 downwards.
CCGAACCGGCATGTCCGTCGACGAGCCCGACGACCACCTCGTACTCCTCGCCGAGCTCGGTGGCGACGCTGATCGTCCAGGAGTTCTCGGCCGGGTGGTGCTCCTCCGCCCTCAGGGTCAACGCCTCCGGGTCCACCGAGTAGGCGGTCGCCGCCCCACGTCGTGCCCGCCTGATGGCGGCATCACGTGACGTCACAGACGCAGCGGGTTCGCCGACCACCGCCATCAGGCCCCGGAAGGCGCAGGTCACGCTGTCCTCCACGGCCACGCGCACAGGCGCCGTCGGCCCGGTGCCGGTCGTCACGAGCAGCCCGAGCTCCAGGGCGCCAGGGCTCGCACCCCAGCTGCTGTGCCACCGGTGCTGGTGGAGGGAGTAGTGCCGGGGCGCGCCGGAACCCACGTACAGGGCGGGCTCGAGGGCGGCCACGGCCAGCCGCTCGTCGAAGCCGCCCTCGTCGTGGACCCCGTGTGTCTCCGGGACCGACAGGTCGAGCAGGAACTGCACGAAGGGCAGGTCGTCGGGGTTGGCGCGGTAGCCGACCTGGACGCGCACCAGGTCCACCTGACCGAGCGTGAGCAGCGAGCGCGAGGAGTCGACCGCATCACTGGCCATGCCCTCAGCGTTGAGCCTCGGGGCAGGCTGGTCAAGGACGACGTGCGGCGGGCCCTTGCCCGGCTCCTGGGCTGGGGACATGGCTGCCGAGCCCACGCTGGTTCCGCTGGGCACCGCACTCCCGCCGTTCGCCCTGCCCGACCTGGACGGCGGGACCGTCACGAGCGACGCCTTCGCCGGGGCACCGTTGCTGGTCGCGTTCCTGTGCAACCACTGCCCGTACGTCAAGCACGTGGAAGTCGGCCTTGCCGACCTGCTCACGGGAACGCCGGAGCCGGCCGTGGTCGGCATCTGCTCCAACGACGCGGAGGAGGCGCACCCGGCCGACGGCGTGGCCGGCCTGCGGGACCAGGTCGCGCGCGCCGGGTGGGAGCGCCTCCACACCCCTGTCCTGATCCGGCGGCCCCGGCGGGCGGGCGTCAGACGTGGTGCATCCGCCGTGCGGCCTCGGCGATCGACCCGCTCATCGACGGGTAGACGGTGAACGCCTGGGCGAGCTGGTCGGCGGTCAGCGCCTCGGCGACCGCGATCGACACGGGATGGATGAGCTCGGACGCGCGCGGGCCGACCACGACACCGCCGACCACCGAACCGGTGCCCGGGCGGCAGAACAGCTTGACGAAACCGTCGCGCACGCCCTGCATCTTCGCCCGCGGGTTGCCCTTGAGCGGCAGCGTGAGCACCTCGGCCTGGACCTCGCCGTCGTCGACCGCCTTCTGCGAGCAGCCGACGGTCGCGATCTCTGGCGCGGTGAAGACGTTGGACGACACCTTGCGGAGGTCGAGCGGGGTGACCGCGTCGCCGAGGAAGTGCCACATCGCGATCCGGCCCTGCATGGCGGCGACCGAGGCCAGCATCAGCACCCCGGTGCAGTCGCCGGCGGCGTACACGCCGCGCGCGGAGGTGCGCGAGACCCGGTCGACCCGCACGAACCCGCCCTCGTCGAGGTCGACGCCGGCCTCCACGAGCCCGAGTCCCGCGGTGTTCGGGACGGACCCGAGCGCGAGGATGCAGTGCGACCCCTCGACCGTGCGCCCGTCGGTGAGCGTGACGGTCACGCTGTCTCCGGAGCGGGAGACCGACTCCATGCGTGCCTTGGACAGCACGTTCATGCCGCGGCGCACGGACACGTCCTGGAGCACCGCGGCCGCGTCGGCGTCCTCGCCGGGCAGCACCCGGTCGCGGGAGGAGACCAGGGTGACCTCGATCCCGAGCGCGAGGTACGCCGAGGCGAACTCCGCGCCGGTCACGCCGGACCCGACCACGATCAGGTGGGAGGGCACCTCGTCGATCCCGTAGACCTGCTCCCAGGTCAGGATCCGTTCCCCGTCGGGCTGCGCGGCCGGCAGCACGCGGGGCGCGGCCCCGGTGGCGACGAGTACGGCGTCCGCCGCGAGCCGCTCCTCGGTGCCGTCGCGCAGGGTGGCCACCACGGTCTCGGGACCGTCCAGCCGACCCCGCCCCTCCACGACCCGCACGCCCTCCTTCTCGAGGCGGCGCGCGATGTCGGCGGACTGGTCGGCCGCGAGCTGCAGCACCCGGGCGTTGAGCCGGGCCAGGTCGACCCGGACACCGGCGGCGTGGTCACCCTCGCGGTCCTGGAGCACGACGCCGAGCTCGCCGGCCTCGGCGACCTCGGTCATCACCTCGGCGGTCGCGATCAGGGTCTTGCTGGGGACGCAGTCGGTGAGCACGGCGCTTCCGCCGAGCCCGTCGGAGTCGACCACGGTCACCTCGGCGCCGAGCTGGGCGGCGACCAGGGCCGACTCGTAGCCGCCGGGTCCACCGCCGATGATGACGACGTGATCCATCAGGCGCTCCTCGACCACCGACTGCGCTCGACCGCCGGCATCACAGGTTGATCATGTGGCCGGCGATGCCCTCGACGGCTTCCTTCATGGCCTCGCTGAGCGTCGGGTGCGCGAAGACGTTGCGCGCCACCTCGTCAGCGGTGAGGTCCCACTTCTGGGCGAGGGTGAGCGCGGGCAGCAGCTCGGTGACCTCGGGGCCGATCATGTGGGCGCCGACGATCTCGTTGTGCTCGGCGTCCGCGACGATCTTCACGAAGCCGACACCCTCGGCCATGCCGCGGGCCTTGCCGTTGGCCGAGAACGGGAACGACGCGACCTTGACGTCGTAGCCCTTCTCCTTCGCCTGCTCCTCCGAGTAGCCGAACGACGCGATCTGGGGCTGGCAGAACGTCGCCCGCGGGATCATGTCGAAGTCGATCTCGATGGTCTCGGCGTCCGCGATGGTCTCGGCCGCGATCACACCCATCGCCTCGGCGGTGTGGGCGAGCATCAGCTTGCCGGTGACGTCGCCGATCGCATAGACGCCGTCGACGTTGGTGCGGCCGCGCGCGTCGACCGCGATCGCACCGCGGTCGGTCACCTGGGCGCCGGTGTTCTCCAGGCCGTAGCCCTCGACCCGGGGCGCGAAGCCGAAGGCGGCCAGCATCTTGTCGGCCTCGATCACCCGGGCGTCGCCGCCGTTGGCCGGGCTGACGGTGACCCGCACGCCGCTGCCGGTGTCCTCCACCGAGTCGACCTTCGTCGAGAGCAGCACGTCGACGCCGAGCTTCTTGTACTGCTTGAGCAGCTCCTTGGACACGTCCGCGTCCTCGGTCGGGACCATCCGGTCGAGGAACTCGACGATGGTCACGTCCACGCCGAAGTTCTTCATGACGTAGGCGAACTCGACGCCGATCGCGCCGGAGCCGCCGATGACGATCGAGCCGGGGAGGTTCTCGTCGAGGATCTGCTCCTCGTAGGTGACCACGTTCGCACTGGTCTGCATGCCCGGCAGCATCCGCACCTTCGCGCCGGTGGCGACGATCAGGTTGTCGCACGTGTGGGAGGTGGTGTTGCCGTCGGCGTCCTTGACGTCGATCGCCTTCGGGCCGGTGAGCGTGCCCCAGCCCTCGAGCTCGGTGATCTTGTTCTTCTTCATCAGGTAGTGCACGCCCTTCGCGCTGGCCGCGGCGACGCTGCGGCTGCGCTGGTGGGTCGGGGCGTACGCCATCGTCGGGTCGCCCTCGATCCCGAAGGTCTTGCGCTCGTGCGTGATGATGTGCGCGATCTCCGCGTTGCGCAGCAGTGCCTTGGAGGGGATGCAGCCGACGTTGAGGCAGACACCGCCCCAGTACTTCTCCTCGACCACAGCCACGGACTTGCCGAGCTGGGCCGCACGGATCGCCGCGACGTAGCCGCCGGGGCCGGCACCAAGGACGAGAACATCGAAGTGGGTCACGGCGGCCAGCCTATCGGCCGCCGCGGCGCGGCTCGCTGGCGGCCGCTGCCGCGGTCGGGGCGGTCGCCTCGATAGCCTTCGGACGTGACGTTGTACGCCGCGTACGGCTCGAACCTCGATCCCGCCCGAATGGGGGAGCGCTGCCCGCACTCGCCGCTCCAGACGACCGGCTGGCTCGAGGGGTGGCGGCTCACCTTCGGAGGCGAGGAGCACGGCTGGGACGGCGCCCTGGCCACGATCGTGCAGGACCCGTTCGAGCAGGTCTTCGTCGCGGTGTACGACGTGACGCCCGAGGACGAGGCGGCGCTCGACGGCTGGGAGTCGGCCGACACCGGGCTGTTCCGCAAGACCAAGGTGCGGGTCTCGACGCTGGCGGGCGAGCTCGTGGTCTGGGCCTACGTGCTCGACGCGTTCGAGGGCGGCCTGCCCTCGGCGTCGTACCTCGGGGTGCTGGCCGACGCCGCCGAGGCCGCGGACGCCCCGGTGGACTACGTGGCGGCGCTCCGCCGCCGCCCCTGTCGCTCCACTGGCCTCTGACTGCTCACGACAGAGGCGACAGGTCCGTGCCGTCCGGGCGGGACGCCCAACAGGACCCGAACACCCGGTCGCCACGCAGCGGTGGCTGCGGCCGCCACATCACCTGTAGGTCGAGGCCGTCGTACCGCGCGTTCCGGTAGGCCACCTCGCAGTCGCGTGCCTCGACCCGCAGCCGTTTCGCCGAGGGGTACGAGGTCAGTCCCTCGATGATCAGCAGGTGCCCGGTGGCCTCACCTTCTGCGAGGCGGCCCCACCGCTGACCGGGCACCCCGGCGCCCCGTCGTTCCTTCGACGCTGCCCGGCTCCGCCGGCGTCGGTCAGGAGCTGACTGGACCGCCGGTGGTTGGAGGACGAGCCGTCAGCCCGCGGCCGGTTCGGCCGTGTGGCAGACCGCCTCGAGGTTGTTGCCGTCGGGGTCGCGGACGAACGCGCCGAAGTAGCCGGGGTGGTATTCCGGCCACAGACGCGGCGCGTGCAGCGTCTCGGCGCCGAGCTCGACGGCCGCGGCATGGAACTCCCTGACCGCCTCGGCGCTGGGCGCAGTGAACGCGACGTGCACCTCGCGGTTGGGGCCCATCCCCTCGAAGGTGGACAGCCAGAACTCGGGCTTGTCGGTGCCGTAGCCGATGGCCACCTCGAAGTCCATGAGCCGCTCGTGGCCGAGCACCCCGAGCACCCGGTCGTAGAACGCCGCGGACCGGGGCAGGTCGGAGCAGTTGATGCCGAAGTGATCGATCATGGGTCCACCCTGCCCGCCGCCACCGACAACCGCGACTAGAGTCCTGCCGTGAACGAGAACCAGAAGCTCGCCTCCGACGCCGCCGCGAAGCTCGCCGAGCTCAGCGGCGTCCCGTCCCACGACGTCGCCCTCGTCCTCGGCTCCGGCTGGCTGCCGGCCGTCGACGCCCTCGGGGAGGCCACCGCCGAGATCGCGACCACCGACCTGCCCGGCTTCAGCGCCGCCGCGGTCGCGGGCCACTCCGGCAGGATCCGCAGCGTCCGCTCGGGTGACCGGAACCTGCTCGTGTTCCTGTCCCGGACCCACTACTACGAGGGCAAGGGCGTCGCGGCCGTCGTCCACGGCGTACGCACCGCCGCCGCGGCCGGCTGCCGCGCGGTCGTCCTCACCAACGGCTGCGGCGGGCTCGACGAGTCCTGGTCCCCGGGCACCCCGGTGCTGATCAGGGACCACATCAACCTGACCGGCCGCAGCCCGATCGAGGGCGCTCACTTCGTCGACCTGACCGACCTCTACTCCTCGCGGCTGCGCGCCATGTGCCGCGAGGTGGACCCGTCGCTCGACGAGGGCGTCTACGTCCAGTTTCCCGGACCGCACTACGAGACCCCGGCGGAGATCGGCATGGTCCGCGCGATCGGCGGCACCCTGGTCGGCATGAGCACCACGCTGGAGGCGATCGCGGCCCGCGAGGCCGGCATGGAGGTGCTCGGCATCAGCCTGGTCACGAACCTCGCTGCCGGGATCTCCGGGGAGCCGCTCAACCACGAGGAGGTCCTCGAGGCGGGGCGCGCCGCCGCGTCCCGGATGGGTGGCCTGCTCGGCAAGATCGTGCCCCGCATCTGATGCGCGCGCGTCTCGGGAGCGCCGCGCTGCTCGTCGTGCTCGCGGCCCTGGCCGGGTGCAGCGACGACGAGGGGTCAGGAAGTCCGGAGTTCGACGACGTCGCGTCGACGAAGGGCGTGCTGGCGGACCCCATCACGTTCAGCGACGAGGGGAGCACCTGCGTGAGCAGCCCCGGCACCTACCTCTACTACGCCTCCCTCACCAGCGAGGAGTCGCTGACGCTGACCGGCGTCGACCTGCTCGCGCCGCTGCGGGCCCGGATCACCGCGTCCTGGCTGGCCGAGCGGCCGGCGGACGCGGTCCTCGCCGCCGGCATGGTGCTCGGCAGCCGCCCGCACGCCGACGACCTCGAGGACACCGGCTGGACGGCGCGCCGTCCGCTGGCCAGCAGCACGGTGCGGCCGGGCGTCGACTACGAATACTTCCTGGAGCTGGAGCTCGGCCGTCCCGGTGGCTACGACGCCATCGACTTCGACTGGACCGGCGAGTCCGGCAACGGCACCAGCCGGCTCGGGGACCGGCTCGAGACCGAGGAGAACTGCGCATGAGGGTCCTGGTGACCGGCGCCGCCGGCTCGATCGGCCGGGTGCTCTGCCCGGGCCTGGTCGACCGCGGGCACGAGGTGGTCGGCTTCGACCGGGTCCCGGAGCCGGAGGGCTTCGAGGGCACCTGGCACACCGGCGACTGCGCCGACCCCGACGCCGTGCTCGCGGCGTTCGACGCGCAGCCGCTCGACGGGGTGGTGCACCTCGCCGGCAACCCCGACGAGACCAACCTCCCGGACGCGCTGCTCAGCCACACGGTCACGACCGCGGCGCTGCTCGACGCGATGGTCGCGCACAAGGTCGACCGGATCGTCTACGCCTCCTCCAACCACGCGGTCGGGCTCACTCCGCGTCAGCCGCAGGTCGGTGCCGACACCCGGCCCCGGCCGGACACGTTCTACGGCGTCGGCAAGGTCGCCGCGGAGGCCCTGCTCAGCCTGTACGCCGACCGGTACGCCATCGACGCCGTCGCCTGCCGCATCGGCTCGTTCCAGGAGGCGCCGGAGTCCACGCGGCAGCTGTCGACCTGGCTCTCCCACGACGACTGCGTCCGCATGGTGCACGCCGCCCTGACCGCGGCCGCCCCGGGCTTCGCCGTCCTCTACGGCATCTCCGCCAACAGCCGCGCCTGGTGGGACCTCGAGCCCGGGCACGCGCTGGGCTACCACCCGGCCGACGACGCCGAGGAGTTCGCCGGCCGGGTGCCGGTGACGGAGGCCGACGCGTCGGAGGCGGCGTACGTCGGTGGCCCGATGGCCGGCGCGTCGTTCCACCGCCCCGCGCTGGACCGCAGCTGATGACGACCAGCGACAGGGTGGTCTGCGACCTCACGATCTCGGCCGACGGGTACGCCGCCGGGCTCGACCAGACCGAGGACCGGCCCTTCGGCGACGACGGCGGCAACGGCTGGGGCGACCGGCTGCACGCGTGGTACGAAAACGCCTCCGAGAACCGGGCGGAGCTCGACCGGATGACCGGCGCCGGGGCGTACATCATGGGGCGCAACATGTTCGGTCCCCTGCGCGGCGCCTGGGACCGGCCGTGGAACGGCTGGTGGGGTGACGACCCGCCGTACCACGCCCCGGTCTTCGTGCTCACCCACCACGCGCGCGAGCCGCTGGAGATGGAGGGCGGCACCACCTTCCACTTCGTCACCGACGGCATCGAGTCGGCGCTGGCCCGGGCGCAGGCGGCCGCCGGCAACAGCCACGTCGCGGTCCAGGGCGGCGCGACGACCGTCAACCAGTACCTCGCCGCCGGGCACGTCGACGAGCTGCGGCTGCACGTCGTCCCGCTCACGCTCGGCGCCGGCACCCGGCTCTTCGAGGGCGTCGGGCAGCTGGACCTCGAGCAGGTGTCGTCGCGCGCGGCCACCCAGGTCACGCACGTGACCTACCGCGTGCGGGGCTGACCGGGCTCAGACCGGGTCGGCGGCGTACGTCGCCGCGGCGGTGCGCACCCGCTCCCGCAGCCGCGCCTTGTCGTCCTCGTCGAGCCAGCACGCCTCGACCCCGTCCAACGCGACCGCCTCCATCTCGGGCATCCCCCACCCGAAGGCCTCGGCCACCAGCCCGTACTCCTTGCCCAGGTCGAGGTCGGTCATCGCCGGGTCGTCGGTGTTGAGCGTCGCCAGCAGCCCGGCCTCCCGCATCCGCGGGTAGGGGTGGTCGGCGAGCCGCGGGTAGGTGTTGGCGATCACGATGTTGGAGGTCGGGCAGACCGTGATCGCGATCCGCCGCTCGGCCATCCGGACGACCAGGTCCGGGTCGTCGAGCACGGTCAGGCCGTGGTCGATCCGCTCCAGCCCGAGGCCGTCGAGGCAGGCGGCGATCCCCGACGCCGGCGCGTTCTCGCCCTGGTGGCCGGTGAGCCGGAAACCGGCGTCGCGGGCCACGTCGTACGCCGGCAGGTAGGTCATCACGTCGATCCCCAGCTCGGTGGAGTCCATCCCGACGCCGACCACCCGGTCCATCCCCGGGGCTCCCGCCCGCCGCAGCCCGGCCAGCCGCTCGGTCTGCGCGAGCCCGGCCTCCGGCCCGAACGCGCGGTCCATGTCCGCGATCAGCAGGCAGGTGCTCCCGGTCTCGGACTCCGCCGCGGCCAGCCCCTCGTCGAGCCCGGCGACGATGTCGGCCAGGTCCTGCCCGGCCTCGAGGTGCCGCGCCGGCGTGAAGAACGCCTCCCGGTGCACCACCCCGTGCGCGGCCCCGTCGACCAGGCTCTCGTACGCCAGCCGCGCCCAGTCCTCCCGCGTCCCGAGCGTCGACTGCACCAGCCAGAAGATCGACAGGAACCCGTCCAACGAGTCGTAGCGGTAGAGCTCCGTCGGGTCCGAGGTCGGGAGCGGTACGCCGTTGTGCCGGGCCAGCTCGACCACGGTCGCCGGCCGCATCGCCCCCTCGAGGTGGCAGTGCAGCTCGACCTTGGGCAGCGCGTCCAGCGCCGCGGTGAGGTCCGCCATCCCCCGAGCATGGCAGCGGCGCCGCTCCCCCGCATGGCCCGAGACGGCTGGCCCGCACGCGATGGCTCCGGAGTGGAACGACTTGCTCGCGGCGAAGTCGCTGGCGTGGCCGCCACCCTCATGAGGCGCGGCGCTCCGATGGTCCCGCTGCGGTGTCACGCGATGACACCGGTGTGGGGCCATCGGCCGATCGCGTCCCGTGCGATGACTTCCGGCGGAGATGCCGGTCGGTACGGGCAGCGGATCACCCCGGAGCCAAGGAGAACTCATGACCACCCACCACCTCGGGACCGACGGCGCCACGATCGTGTTCGACGTGCACGGGCGGGTGCCCACCGCCGACGGGCGGCCGCCGCTGGTGATGATCGGCTCGCCGATGGACGCCACCGGCTTCACCTCCCTCGCCTCCCACTTCCCGGACCGGACGGTCGTCACCTACGACCCGCGCGGCATCGGTCGGAGCACCCGCTCGGACGGGTCGGAGGAGCAGCGGCCGGAGTGGAGCGCGGCCGACGTGCACGCGGTGATCGCGGAGCTCGGGGTCGGTCCGGTGGACCTGTTCGGCAGCAGCGGCGGGGCGATCAACGCCCTGGCGCTGGTCGCGGCGTACCCGGACGACGTGGCCACCCTGGTCGCCCATGAGCCGCCGCTGATCCCGGTGCTGCCCGACGCCGACCGCGCGGTCGAGGCCGGCGAGCGGGTCGAGAAGGTCTACATGGAGAGGGGCTGGGGGCACGGCATGGCGGCGTTCATCCAGCTGACGTCGTGGCAGGGCGAGTTCACCGACGCGTACTTCGCGCAGGACCTGCCGGACCCTGCGGCGTACGGCATGCCCACCGAGGACGACGGCTCGCGCGACGACCCGCTGCTCTCCGACAGCTCCGACGCGGTCTCCGGCTGGACGCCGGACTTCGACGCCGTCAGGGCCGCCCCCACCCGGGTCGTCATCGCCGCCGGCGTCGAGTCCAAGGACACCCTGACCTGGCGTACGGCGGCGGGCACGGCCGACGCGCTCGGCGAGGAGCTGGTCGTGTTCCCCAGCCACCACGGCGGGTTCATGGGTGGGGAGCTCGGCTACCCCGGCGAGCCCGAGGCGTTCGCCGCGAGGCTGCGGGAGGTGCTGGGCTGACGGCTGCCGCGGCGAACGGTCCAGATGCCCGAGCGCGCCAGAGACGAGCGGTCCTAGGCTGCTGGAACCTAGGCTGCTGGAACGGCGCGGCCGCGGGGCGACCGCCCGACGGAGGGAGGGTGGCATGGCCGTCAAGGTCATCGTCGAGCTGAAGGCCCACCCGGGCCGGCGCGACGAGCTGAGGGACGTGCTGGAGGAGCTCGTCGGCACCGCCGGCGCCGCCGAGGCCGGCTTCCTGGGCAGCACCCGCTACGAGGTGCTCGACGACCCCGACGCGCTGGTCGAGGTCGCCGACTGGGAGTCGGCCGAGGCCCGGACGACGCACATGGCCGAGGCCGTGGCGGCGGGCGTCTACGCCCCGGTGCTGGAGCTGCTGGCCGAGCCGTTCCGGGCGACGGTGGTGCAGCCGCTGTCCTGAGCGACCGTCACCACGCGGGGGTGGGTCGGGCCGGGCTGCGGCGCGCCCGGCCCGGACGGTGACGGGCCAGGCGCCGGCGGCGCTCGAGGTCGGCGTCGCGAAGCCGCTGGTCGATCTCGTGGCGGGCGAGTTCGGGGTGCACGGGGTGGAGCGGGTTCATGGCTGTCTCCTCGGGTCGGAGTGGTGCGGAGCAGCCATCGTCCGACCGGCGTACCCGAGGTCGCGCCGGTCATTTCGCCGGGATCGGGGTCGAGCGGTCCGGGGGTCAGCCGGTCAGGCCGGATCGAGGGCAAGCGCGGCGAGCTCGGTGCGCGAGGTGATGCCGAGCTTCGTGTACACGTTGCGCAGGTGGAAGTCGACGGTCCGGGGGCTGATGAACAGCCGCGCGGCGACGTCCTTGTTGGACAGGCCCTGCCGCACCAGCCCGGCGACCTGGGCCTCCTGGGCGGTGAGCTCGGTCGGCACGAGGTCGGCTCCCCGGCGCGCGGTCTCCCCGGAGGCCCGGAGCTCCTGGCGCGCCCGCTCGGCCCAGAAGCCGGCTCCGAGGGTCTCGAAGGTGTCGAGCGCCTCGCGGAGCGGGACCCGCGCATCGGTACGGCGCCGGTGCCGACGCAGGTGCTCGCCCAGGGCGAGCTGGGTGCGGGCCCGCGCCGGCACGCGCGGCGACCGCGCGTGCCACTCGAGGGCCTGGCGGAACTCGCCCTCGGGATCGGCGTCACCGAGGACGGCCCGGCAGTGGTGGACGGCGGCCCAGGCCCACGGCATGCCGGTGCCCTCCGCGAACACGACCAGCTCGGCCAGCCACTCGTCGGCCAGGTCCCGGCGCGCGGCCCGCACCGCGGTCTCGATCCGGTCGAGGGCGGACAGCCCGCGGACCACGGGCAGGTCGACCTGCTCGAGGTGGTGCAGGGCGGTCGCCGGGGCGATGTCGAGCTGGCGTGCCGAGGCCCAGTGCACGAGCCCCGTGACCAGCCCGGCGACGACGCCGCGCGGCGGGTTCTCGGCCAGCGCGGTCTCCAGCTCCTGGAGGTGCTGGGGAGCCCTCGGGTCGCCGCGCAGCGCGGCGACGACGGCGAGCTCGGCCAGCGGCAGGGGCGCCAGCTCGTCGAGGCCGAGGTTGCGGTCCAGCACCAGCGCCTCCTGGGCCGCGGAGGCGGCGTCGCTCCAGGCACCGGTCGCGATCCGGAAGAGGACGCCGCGGGTGAGGGCGTGCTCGATCATGTTCACCGCTCCGGCGTCCCGGGCCTGCTGGAGCTGGAGGTCGTGCAGCCGGATTGCCCGGACGTCGTCGCCGAGGTGCATCGTGGCGATGGCGAGGTTCGAGTGCAGCAGGTGCGGTGCGGCCGGGCCGACGGGCGTGTCCCAGGCACGGTGGAGCGCGGGCGTCGCCGTGGCCCAGTCGTTGCGTGGCATGGCCGAGAATCCCTCGAGCAGCCACCCGGCCACCCGCTCCTCCGCGGGGGCGTCGGACCCCGGGCCGGGGACGATCGTGGCCGGGTCCGGGGCGTCCTCGGCGTGCGCTCCGAAGGCGGCCAGGGACGCCGCGAGCATCGCGAGCACACGCGCACGTGCGGGGTCGTGCGGTGCGGCGGTGGCGGCGGCCTGGCACACGATCCGGAAGCCGTCGTCGAGCGAGCGGGTGTTCCACTCCACCTGACCCTGCAGCTGCAGCAGGTCGGCCCGGAGCAGGGGGTCGGTGGCGTCCGCGAGAGCCGCGCGGGCCAGCCGATCGGTCTCGGCGGGGCGCCCCGCGGCCAGGCTGGAGCCTGCAGCGGCGTACAGCCGACGGGCCCGGGCGTGGGCGTCGAGGGTGAGCTCGGCTGCGCGGGTCCATGCGGCCGACGCGGCCTCGTGGCCACCGCGGCGCCGGGCCCGCTCGGCCGCGTCGTCCAGGGCGGCCACGACCTCCTCGTCCGGGCCGTCGACGGAGGCGGCGAGGTGCCAGGCGCGCCGGTCCTCCTGCGGGGTGCCGGCCAGCGCGTCGGCGAGGGCACGATGGGCCTGGCGGCGGCGTGAGGTGGTGGCGGCGCCGTAGATCGCGGAGCGGACCAGCGGGTGGCGCAGGTTCAGCACACGTCACCGTCCTCGACCAGGCCGGACTGCTCGGCCGTGTCGAGCGCATCGGGTCCGGCGCCGAGGGTCCCGGCCGCCCGGGTGATGGTGGCGGCGCGTCCCGAGTCGTCGGCCGCGGCCACCAGCAGCAGCGTCTGCGCGTCGGTGGGGAGCCGGCGGTAGCGGTCGAGGAAGGCGCGCTCGACGCCCTCGGTCAGGGGCAGCCGGTCCGGCAGCCGCTCCTGCCCCGACAGCTGCTGCGCGGTGAGGGCGCGGGTCAGCTCGAGCAGACCGAGCGGGTTGCCCCCGGTGACCTCCAGCAGCTCGGCCCGCACCTGCGGAGCCACCGGTACGGCGACCTGGTCCGCGATCAGCGCGTCGGCGGCGTCCACGTCGACGCCGGCCACCCCCAAGACAGTCAGGTCCCGTGAGTCGAACCGGCCCCCCTCGTCGTCGCGGACGGCGAAGACCAGCGCGACGGACTCGCCCTCGAGCCGTCGCGCGGCGAACAGGAGCGCGGCGGCAGAGGCGTCGTCGAGCCAGTGCGCGTCGTCGACCACGGCGAGGACCGGCCGTTCGCCGGCGACCTCGGAGAGCAGGTTCAGCGTGGCCAGGAAGACCAGGTGCCGGTCACCGACGCTCTCGGCGGTCTCGCCGAACGCGGCGCGCAGCGCGGACGCCTGCGGCGCGGGGATGTCGTCGAGGTGTCCCAGGACCGGGCGGAGCAGCCGGTGGAGCGCCGCGAACGGCAGCGGCGCCTCGGACTCGACGCCCCGGGTGCGCAGGACGGTCACGTCGGCCGCGACCGAGACGGCGTGCTCGAGCAGCGCCGACTTCCCGACGCCGGGCTGGCCGCGCAGCAGCATCGCCGACCCGCGCCCGGCCCGGGCACGGTCGACGAGCTCGTGGAGCTCTGCCTGCTCCCTCTCCCGCCCCCGCAACACGATCGCCACCCTAGTCAGGGCGGTCCGCGCCCGCGACGCGATCGCGTGATCTGGTCGCCGGCGCCGGGGGGTCAGGCCCGCACCCGGCAGCCGAGGCGGTCGAGAACACCGACGATGTCGGTCCGGTCCACCGGCGCCTCGGCCGTCACCACGACGGTCCCTGCCCCGGTGTCGACATGGCAGTGGCTGACGCCCGCCAGCCGGCCGATCTCGGCACGCACCTCCGCGGCGACGTGGGGGCACACCGGTCCCTCGAGCAGAAGGACCACCGAGCCCACGAACGTGCGTGGGGTCTCGCGCATCATGAGGACTCCTGGGGGTCGGGTCGTGCGGGTCTGACGCCCCGGCGGGACGCGCCTCCAGCGTCGGTCCTCGGCGTACGGCGTCACACCGGGGAAACCGCCGGGATCGGGTCAGCTGGTGCCGGGCCGGTCCGGGGCACGCCGGGTCGAGCCACCCGGCGATCTTCCCGGCGCGACCGGGGCCGCCCGGGCGGGACGGTGGGGCGACCGACCGACCCTCGACCCAGGTGAGAGCCATGACGACCAGCACCGTGCCCCGCCCCACGCGGTCCCGACCCGTGGCGGCGCACGCCGCGCCCATCACCCCGCCCCTTCCGCCCCACGAGCGCCGACGCCGCGCCATCGCCCTGGGCCTGCTGGCCTCCGCCCAGTTCGTGGTCATGCTCGACACCTCGATCGTCAACGTCGCGCTGCCCTCCATCCAGGCAGACCTCACCCTCGGTCCCACCGGCCTGAGCTGGGTGGTCAACGCCTACGTGCTGACGTTCGGCGGCCTGCTGCTGCTGTTCGGTCGGGTGGCCGACCTGGTCGGCCGGCGCCGCATGTTCACGGTCGGGTCGGCGCTGTTCGCCGTGGGCACGCTGGTCGCCGCCGGCGCCGCGGACCAGTGGACGCTGGTCGCGGGCCGCGTCGTCCAGGGCGCAGGGGCGGCGGCACTCAGTCCGGCCGCGATGTCCCTGCTGATGCTCACCTTCCCCGGGGACCGGCGGGCCCGGGCGATGAGCATCTGGGGAGCGGCCTCGGCGGTAGGCGGGGCGACCGGTGTCCTCGCCGGTGGCCTGCTCGCGGGCTACCTCGGCTGGTCCTCGGTGTTCCTGGTCACCGTTCCGGTCTCGGTCGCCGCCGTCGTGCTCGCCCACCGGGTCCTCGACGAGGGCGTGCGCAGCACCCGACGCCGGTTCGACGTCTGCGGCGCCATCACCATCACCGCCGCGGTCGTCGCTCTCGTGCACGGCGCCGTCGGTGCCGCCGAGGGCGGCTGGGCCTCGCCGTCGGCGATCACGAGCCTGGCCTGGTCCGCGCTGCTGCTGACGACCTTCGTCGTCGTCGAGCGCCGTACCGACGACCCGCTCGTGCCTCTGGACCTCTTCCGCTCCCGGGTGCTCTCCACCGGCGTCGCCCTCGCCGTTCTCGGTGGAGCCGCCCGGGCCTCGACGTTCGTCCTGGTGGCGCTCTACCTCCAGTCGGCGCTCGCGATGTCCCCGCAGCGGGCCGGGCTGGCGATGGTCCCGACGTCGCTGACCGGGTTCGTGGTCTCCCTCACGCTTCTCCCCCGGGTGCTGAGGACCCTGGGACCCCGGAGCAGCCTCGTCGCCGGCCTCGTCGTGCTTTCGGCCGGCCACCTGTGGCTGGCCAACGTGCCGGCCGGAGCCGGCTACCCGGTCGCCGTCCTCCCGGGACTGCTGCTCGTGGCCACCGGGGTCGCGCTCAGCTTCACGCCCACGTCGATGGTCATCGCCGCCGCCGCGCCCGACACGTACGCCGGCCTGGCCTCGGGGCTGGCGGGCTCCGCGACCCAGGTGGGTGCGGCACTCGGCACGGCCTCCTTCACCGCGATCGCGCTCTCGGCAGGGTCGTCCGCCGGGGCGCCCGGCCCGGCGGGGTTCCCCATGGCGTTCACCGCAGCCGCGGTGGTCGCGCTCGTCACCGCGCTCCTGGGGTGCACCATCGTGCGCCGCTGGGGCGGGGACGGCTGACGGTAGTCGCAGGCTCGGTCCGAGGAGTAGAAACGGGATATGGCGGGCTACGTCTCCAACATCGTGAAGGTCTACCTGCTGGACGACCACGACCTCGTGCGGCGCGGCCTGCGGGACCTGCTGGCGGCCGCGCGCGACATCCAGGTGGTGGGCGACTCCAGCTCCGCGCGGGGGGCCGCGCGGGCGATCCTGGAGCTCGGGACCAATGTCATGGTGCTCGACCTCCAGCTCCAGGACGGCACGGGCATCGAGGTGTGCCGAGAGGTTCGTGCCGTCGACCCGTCCGTGAGCGGACTGCTGTTGACGTCGTTCGACGAGGACGAGGCGTTGGCTGCCGCGATCCTGGCGGGGGCAGGCGGTTACATCGTCAAGGCGAGTCGGAGCGCCGACCTCATCGGGGCAGTTCGCCGACTCAGCGGCGGCCGGTCGATGATCGACCCGGCCCTGGCCGAGCCCGTGATCGGACGGCTGCGCTCGCAGATCCCGATTCCACCGCTGGACGACCACGAGCAGCTGGTCCTCGGCCACGTCCTCGACGGGCTCACGGACAGTGAGGTCGCTGATCGCATGGGAATGGAGGTCGGACCCACGGGAGCCGAGGTCGCGGCGCTGATCGGTCGGATCACGAGCCCGGCTCCCGAGCAGGGCCACCTCACGAGCCGGAGCTCGCCCGGGAAGCACCGGCGCGGCTGACCCGGTCAGGGTGCCGTGGTCTCCGCGGGCGTCGGTGACGGCGGTTCGACCGTCGGGGGCGTCGAGTCGGTGGGAGACGGCTCAGGGCTCTCCGTCGTCGACGGGCTCCCGGTCGGTTCCTCGGACGGTTCCACCGACTCGCTCGGGCTGGTGGACCCGCTGGGCTGCTCGTCGGGGTCGCGCCGGTCGTCCCCACCGGAGTCGCGGCTGCCGACGTTCCCGATCGTGGTGCTGCCGGAGTCGGAACCGCCGGTCATCGACGAGACACTCTGTCCGGCGAGGAGCTCGAAGACGGTGATCACGACGAGGGTGAGCACGAACAGTCCCAGCGTCGTGAGCCCGATGTGCTTCCACGGCAGCCGGGAGAGGCGTTCGCGCCAGCTGACCGGCGCGGTTGCCAGCAGCGTCTCGTCCAGCTCGTCGCGCACTTCGGCGAGCCGCTCCTCGGCGTGCTCGAGGTGGCTGTCCTGAGCAGCGGTGTCACTGGCCCGCGCCGCCCGGAGCACCTCTGCCTGCGCGATGCCGACCTTCTCGGCCGCCCCCTTCTGCTTCTTCGCGAGCCGGCGCCTGCTCGTGGTGAGACCCTGGGTGAACATGGCGCTCGACACGGTCACCACCAGACTGCCGATGGCAGCTCCGATGATGGTCCCGGCGGCTCCGAGGGTCGAGAGCAGCACCGCCGAGGCCACGGCGGCCAGAGCACCCGCGAACGCCCTGATCCAGTCGATCTGGACCTTCTCCGGTGCGTCCACCTGTTCGGTCATCACCTTCAGTATGCCCAGCGACGACGGAGCACCGATCAGGCGGAGCCTGTGGCGAGCGCCCGCGCCACGCGCGCCTCCAGCGGATGCGGGTAGCGCTGCACGCCGTTCGGCAGGTCTGCGGTCTGCCCGCTCAGGATGGCGTCGAGCCCGAGCAGCATGATCGCCGCGAACGGATCGAACAGCTGGGGAGCACCGATCCCGAGGCCGGCTGCGAGGTTGACCAGGCTGCCCCGGTTGAGCAGGTACACCCGCCGACCGTCGAGCTCGTAGCGCTCGAGATGTCGTCGGACTCGGGTGCTCGGATGGCGGTCGAGCCAGGCGACGTCGATCTCTCGGTCGCTGTGGCCGACGTTGACGAGGATCGCGCCTTCCGCGACCTGGGACAGCTGCCGTTCGCCCAGCACCCCGTCGAACCCCGTGGCCGTGACGATGACGCTCGCGGTGCGGAGGGCGGCGGTCATCTCGGCGACTCGGCACCCGGCGTGCCGTGCCTGGACCAGCCGCACCGGATCGAGGTCGACGACGGTCACGACGGCGCCGAGGTCGCGGGCGGAGTCGGCGACGCCCTGGCCGACCGGTCCGTACCCGACCACGACCACCTCGCGCCCGTAGAGGGCGAGTCCCGTGATCGCCGTGAAGGCGGGCCACGTCTCGACGCCGACGTGGTGACGGTTGTGGATCAGTTCCTTGAGCGCGATCCCGTTCCAGTCGAGCACCGGGAACGGGATCGCCAGTCCACGGAGTCGGTGCAGACCCGTGGTCGTCGCCTCGAGCGCTCCGGCGGGCCGGTGGCCGGCCGCGGCCGCGGCCGCGATCAGGTCGCCGCCCATGTCGCACAGGGCGTCGGCCGGTTCGCTGACGAGCCACGCCAGGGACTCGTCGAGCTCGTCGGCGCTCATCCCGGCACGCGCCCGGACCTCCACGCCGATCGATGCGAGGTGGGCCGCGGCGCGGTCGTCGGTGCTGTCGGGGTTGCACGGCGCAAGCCGCACCCGGACCCCGGCCTCGACGAACGGAGTCAGGATGCAGATCGTGTCGGCCGTGATGTGCTGGCGGCAGGCCACGGTGCGACCCCCGAGGTCGGAGGTGGCCAGCGCCGCACCGAACGAGGTGGTGATCGGCGTCGTCCACGCGATCCACTCGAGCTCGGCGGCGTCCATCACCCCAGTACACCAGTTGACGGGCAGCACGCGTGCGGTCACGACCAGGGGACCTCTCGATGGCGCACGCCGTGCTGGTGCCCAGGTCCGTCCCAGTCGAGCCGATGCGCGCTCAGGGTGCCGGCGAGAGCTTCTCGTGGAAGAACGCGAGCACCCGGTCGACGCCTGCCTGTTGGCGGTGTTCGGTGAGCGTCGCGTGCTTGCGCCCCGGGAACTCCACGGCGATGAAGCTGTCGCCGAGCTCCCGGCGCAAGGTGTCGAAGCGTGTGCCGACAGCTGGATCGTTCTCGTAGCGCAGTCCGAGCACCTGGCAGCCTGCCTCGACCTTGGCCCTGACCGACTCGAGGTCGCGGGCGCTGAGTCCGAGGTCGCCTCGACGCGCCCTGCCCAGCGGAGCGGGCGCGGCGGGCTGAGCGACCACCGGCGCGGCCACTGGCGCGCCGGCGAGCATCGCCAGGGCATAACCGCCGGTCAGGCACATGCCGACGGCACCGACCCCTGGTCCTCCCAGCTCATCGTGCAGCGCACGGGCCAGCGACCGCAGCCACCTGGCCACCGGTGTGGTGCGGCCCAGGGCGAACATCGTGAACTCCCGGCTGACGCACACGTGCGCGATGCTCTGGGCGGTCCTGACCATCGTGGCCTCGGCCCCGGGGCGACCGAAGAGCGACGGCATCACCGTGGTGAAGCCCGAGGCCACGAGGTCCTCGCCGAACGCGAGCACCGCGGGCGTGATGCCGGGGATCTCGTGGATCACGACGACGCCGGGCCCGCTGCCCTTCCTGTACGTCGGGTGCGTGATCCCGTCTGCCGTGTGGCTGCCGAGGCTCCACGACTCGAGCGAGCTCATGGATGGGGTCGCCTGCCGGGCCGAGACTCGGTCCCCCTCGGGTGCGACATGCCTGTCGGCGACATGCCTAGCGGCCCGCAGCCGGACGCTTCACGAACCACCAGATGGCGATGGCGCCGAGCAGGACCGCCGCGGCCCCCAGGACGAGAACTGCCTTGGTGCGTTCGTAGCTCACGTGCACCCCCACATCCGGAATCACGCAACGACGCGTCGTACGGCTCATCGTCCACGCAGTGCTGCACTCACGACAAGGGTCTCGGCTCGGGCTCGTCGTGGGTGACCGGCAGTCCCGTGCGGTGGTCGCCGACGGGGCGTGGGCGGATCGGGTGGACACTGACCGCATGACCCGAGCCCTGACCGCTTCGGACGCCGAGCGCTTCGCGGCGCTCGAGGCCACCGGCCAGGCGGACCTCGTGCGCGCGGGCGAGCTGACCTGCCACTGCACGAGGGGTCGGTGTTCCTGCGCGACTACGTGTCCACCCGCGACAGCACCCTGGTCACCCGGCTGCGCGCGGCAGGCCTGGTGATCCTGGGCCGCACCGGGTCTCCCGAGTTCGGCATGATCCGACCGTGGAGACCCGGCTCCACGGCACCACCCACAACCCCTGGGACCTGGCCCGCAGCACGGGAGGCTCGAGTGGTGGCGCAGCAGCCGCGGTGGCCAGCCGCATGGTTCCCATGGCTGGGGCGAACGAC
Source organism: Nocardioides guangzhouensis (assembly GCF_004519545.1). Taxonomy (GTDB): domain Bacteria; phylum Actinomycetota; class Actinomycetes; order Propionibacteriales; family Nocardioidaceae; genus Nocardioides; species Nocardioides guangzhouensis. Next base: position 99,806 of record NZ_SDKM01000012.1, on the reverse strand, counting down.
GCGGGCGGATCGATCCGGATCCCCGCCTCGGCCAGCGGCGTGTTCGGGCTGAAGCCGACCCGCGCGCGCACTCCCTACGGGCCGCACTACGGAGACATCTTGGGCGGTGGCTGCGTCGAGCACTCCGTCACCCGCTCGGTCCGCGACAGCGCCGGCCTGCTGGACGCGACCGCGGGCCCCAGCCCGGGCGACCCCGGGTCGCGAGCCCACCGACGACGAGCTGGACCCGTTCACTCGCGCGCTGTGGGGTCACGGCACGCAGGTCACCGGCGGGGACTACCTGATGGCGCAGACCACCCTGCAGGTGTTCACCCGAAAGGTCGCCGAGGCCATGGCCGGCTTCGACCTGTGGCTCTCGCCGACGCTGGGCACCCTCCCTCCGAAGCTGGGGACCATGACGTCGACGGAGGAGGAACCGTGGCGCGGGAACAAGGTGGCCGCCGACCTCGTGGCGTTCCCCCTCGTGACCGCGAACGTCACCGGCAACCCCGCGATGTCCGTGCCGCTGACCTGGACCGCGGAGGACCTGCCGGTGGGCTCGCACTTCATGGCCCGGTTCGGTCGCGAGGACGTGCTGTTCCGGCTGGCCGCCCAGCTCGAGCAGGCCCGCCCGTGGGCCGATCGCAGGCCCGTCGTGTCTGCCTGACGCTGCCCGGTCAGCCCGTGGAGCCGGGCAGGTGCGGCTCGATGTCCTCGCGCGCGATGTTCTGGTCCGCCGCGGGGTGCTCGACCAGGGCCAGGATCCGGTTGGCCATGAAGCGGGCGGTCCGGACGGGAGTGCCGCTGCGGGTCACCTCGGACACGGTGACGACGCCACGCCCGGTCTCGATCTCGACCCGGCGGCCGTTGCGGGTGGCCACGACGTCGTACGTCCGGACCTCTCCGCCGGCATCGATGACGACTTCCACGCGGTCACCCCGCACGTGCTCACGGTACCGCGCCGGGATCCCTGCATCAGTCGATCGCCACGGGAACCGGCAACGCGCGACACTGGTGGACGAGAGACCGGCGGACGGGAGGCGTGATGGAACCGAGTTCGTCCACACCGGAGCAGGACTTCCTGGAGGAGCTCCGGCGTCACCGCGCGGAGCTGCGCGAGTCGATGAGCGCGCTGGAGGATGCCTTGGCCGCGCCTGCCACCGCCGATCGCGCGCGCTGGGCCGAACGTGTTCACGTCGCCCTGGTGGAGCTCTCCGGGGACTTTCGTGGGCACATCGCGATCACGGAGGGGCACGACGGGCTCTATCGCGACGTCCTCGAGACCTCGCCGCGGCTGTCCGGCGTCGTTGCCGGCCTCACCCAGGAGCACGGGCAGATCTGCCGTCAGGTCGACGACCTGCTCGCCCGACTGTCCGCACCGGACGACATCGGGGGCGTGGACACCGTGCGCGACCTGGGTACGACGCTGCTCGGTCGGCTCGTCCGGCACCGTCAGCGAGGATCCGACCTCGTCTTCGAGGCCTACGAGTTCGACATCGGGGGCGAGACCTGACGACAGGTGCGAGGTCGCAGCGCGGCCGGTGCCCATCGCCTGGCCGACGGAGGACGGCCATCCACGCACCCGGCACACGGCTGGCACGTACCGTGGAGCCGTGACCAGCGGGATGCTCGTGGCCCTGACCTTCCCGGGGCTCGTCGTCCTGCTGCTCGCGCTGGCGATCGTCGAGCAGCCGGCGTCACGCCTGCGCCGTCGGAGCGTGGTCACCCGGCGCCGCCGGACCAGCCGGACCGCGACCGGGCTGGACTTCATGACCGTGTTGACCATGCCGGACAAGCAGATCGAGCTGGACCAGCGAGCGTCGGACAAGGTTCGGCGGGTGGGGTCCGAGGACGACGCTCCCGCCGACGGACACCGCGTGGCCCTCGACGCGGGGACTGTTCGCATCACGCGTCGATGACCGACGCACGGCAGCGCGTCGAGATCCGAGCCCGCACGATCGCGGACCTGCCCGCGCTGGTGGAGATCCTGTGGGACCAGCAGCCGGAGTCGTCGTACCCGCTGCGCAACCCGCTGCCGATGCCCACCACGGCGTTCCTGCACGCCGACGACGCCGACGCCGCCTGGACCGCGTTGCTCGACGGTCGGCCGGTCGGGCACGTGTGCCGGACCACCGGGCACCCGGATCCTGCGGTCGAGCAAGCCTGCGCCGCAGCGCACGGGTGCGCAGTCGACGAGCTCGGCTGGGTCTCCACGTTGTACGTCGGCCGCAGCGCCCGCAGGCTGGGCGTCGGCCGGAGGCTGATGCACGCGGTGGTGGCCGACCTCCGCGCCGCAGGGCGGCGCCCTTGCCTCGAGGTGTACCCGGCACGTCCCGCAGCCCTCGGCCTCTACACCAGCGAGGGCTGGCTCGAGGTGGTGCGGACCCGACCGGAGTGGCTCCGGGCGGTCCGTGGCGACGACGGGCCCGACGTCCAGGTCCTGGTGCTGCCCGCCGGGGAGGCCGGTTCTGCCAGCCGCGATCGCGCCTGAACAGCACCGCATGGGCCGCCGCGTCGTTTCAGGACTGCGGCTCGGGGGAACCGCACCACCATGGGTCCTGGAATCGTCCTCATCATCATCGGCGCGGTCTTCGCCTTCGCACTGAAAGCGGAGTCCGACTGGCTGAACACGCGTGTCCTCGGCCTGATCCTCATGCTCGGCGGAGCAGCGTTCATCTGGCGCTCCCGGGCGCGTCGGCGCGAGGTGGTCACGCGCGAGACCGACGGCCCGGGCGGCACGACGGAGGAACGGACGATCGTCGAGCGGCAGGTGGACTAGCCGCATTCCGCGGCAGCCACTCTCCACTCCCAACGACGGTGGGGTCCCCTGGCGTCAGCAAGCGCGGCCGAGTACCTCGGGATGGTCGGTGACGACGCGGGTCGCGCCCATGCGAGCGGCTCGCCGCATTCGGTCGACCGTGTTGACCTCACGGAGCGACACCTGGTGCCCACGAGCCTTGGCCCGTCGGATGTAGCGGGCGTCCGCTGCTCCGAACTCGATGAGGACGACGTCCACCCAGGCCGGGACGGTCGCCAGCCGTGGCCGGCGCGAGGACCGGTCGATGAGACCGATCGGGATGTCGGGGGCCAGTCGGTGGAACCGCCGCAGGGTGCTGCGCTCCGAGGTCGTCCACAGGACCTTCCGGCTGACGTCGCCGACGAGGTCGCGGTCGTGGCGCGCCAGCCGTCGCAGGACGGCGTTGCTGAACAGCCAGCCGTCCTTGAACTCCTGCTGCACGTGCGGCCGCGTGGCCCGGAGCCTGGTCAGCGTGCCCCGGAAGGTGGGGACGGGTGCGCCGCTGACGTTCCGGACACCGTGGACGTAGCCAGAGGTGCGTCGTCGGATCTCCCCGGTGCCGTTGGTCATCCGGGCCAGCGTGGCGTCGTGGTGGCTGACCACGGTGTGGTCCGTGGTCGGCCAGAAGTCGGTCTCGAAGCCGTCCGCTCCGGCGCGCATCGCGGCCCGGAACGCGGGAACGGTGTCCTCGGAACGGGCGGCGCCGTACAAGGTTCGAGTGCCCGGACCGATGCCACGATGGCCGATGACGATGACCCGGTCCCGCGCGCACCCGGTGGACGGCGCCGACCGGGCAGCGTCGGGCACGACGCGTGGGTCGCGCGAGCGTTGCCTTCGGTCCTCTGCTGCGGTCTCAGGAGGTTCGGTGCGGGCGAGCGCGGTGCTGGTGATGGCGGCGCCCGCGGGCAATGCGGCGGTGAGGACGATGACGGCGGCGATGTTGCGGTGCATGACTGTCTCCGGGTGCGTGGCGCGCGTCGGGCGCGCGCGAGAGTCCCCCGCCGGCGGACAGGAGGCCGCCGGCTTCGGGATGTGGTGGTGGCGGGCTTTCGGGCCGCCCGAGCGAGGACCGCTGCGGTGTTGTGTCAGCTGCAGACGCCGCGCAGGCTCAGCGCCCAGCGGCTGCTGCCGTCGTCGTTGAAGTCGATCTCCAGCTGGCCGGAGGCGTGGCGGTAGCAGCCGGATCCACCGGTGACCGGGACCGGGACCGCAGCGGCGGAGTCGAGGTCGAGCGCGGTCTGGAAGGTGACCTCCCCTCCCGGCAGCACGGCGCTGGCCTGACAGAGCAGGAACCCGGCGCCGTCGGCCGTGCACTGGTGCGGCGCCGAGCCGACGTGCTTGGCCCCCTGGTAGAGCTCAGCAACCCAGAACAGCTCGTCTCCCGCGGCGAATGGCGCGTCTGGCGTGGAGGGCGTGGGGACCCGGGTCTGGTCGAAGGCTGGCGCCCGGAACCGGAGCGTGGTCGAGTCGCCGTGCGCATGCGAGCTCGCACCGTCGATGCGGATGCCCTGGTTGTCGGGCCTCATGGCCGACGCCGGGCCGGTGAGCGCGGCCAGGACGAGTGCTGCAGCAGCAGCGGTGACGGCAGTCGTGGTCTTGGGCGAGCGGTTCATGGTCTGCGCCTTCCTTCGGGCGTGCGATGGGGACATTCCCCAGTGCAGCGCCGTGAGGGTGTGTCGCACGTCGGGGGAATCCCTCACAGGAACGCCTCGGCGAGGACGGGCAGCCCATCCTCGGCGGTGGTCGCCCCGGTCTGCCATGCTGAACGGATCCCGGGCAAGGGGGATGGGGCCATGGACCGGTTCGGCGGTGCAGCGGAGCGTTCCCTGGTGGGCCGCGGCTTCGAACGCCGTGAGCTCGATGACCTTCCAGTAGCACTGGCCGGTGGCCCCGCCGCCCTGCTGCTGCTCGGCGACGCCGGAATCGGCAAGACGTCGTTGTGGGCGTACGGCATCCAGGCCGCCGAAGCTGCGGCACAGGTCCTCGTGGCCCGGCCGTCGGAGCTGGATCTCCGCGCCGCCTTCTCCGGGCTCACCGATCTCCTCCGCGGCCGCGAGGAGGACATCGCGAACCTCCCCGGGCTGGCACGCACCGCGTTGAACCGAGCGGTCGGCCTCGATGCAGGGGACGCCTCCATGGACCAGGTCGCCGTGGCGATGGCCGCGGCCGACCTCCTCGATGACCTCTCGGCCGAGCGGCCGGTCCTGCTCGCCGTGGACGACCTCCCGTGGCTCGACCCCGCGACCGCTCGGGTCATCGGTTACGCGCTGCGGCGGCTGCGGGATCGTCCCGTCGGGCTTCTCGCCTGCCAGCGCGGTCACGCCGTGTCCGACATGGTCCGGTATGCGGTCCCGCCCGAGCGGGTCTGGACGCTCGACCTGTCCGGCCTGACCGTCGACGAGATGACCGAGCTCGTCCGCCGCAAGCTCGGTGTCGTGTTCCTGCGGCCGATGACCGCCCGCGTGCACGCCGCCTCGGGGGGCAACCCGTTCTACGCGCTCGAGCTCGCCCGGCACGTGCTGCTGCAGCCCGACCCCGTCCCCGGCCGCGGCCGGCTGCCCCTCCCGCCTACCTTGAGTGACCTTGTCGGTCGGCGCCTCGCGTCGGTCCCGGCCGCGACCCGCGAGGTCCTCCTCGGGCAGCGACCGCACAGCCGGCCACGCTCGCCGTACTCGAAGCAGTCGCCGGCCCACGGGCCAAGGCGGCCCTGCAACGTGGGCTCGACGCCGGCCTCGTCGTGCTCGACGGCAGCGAGGTCCGGTTCAGCCACCCGCTGCTTGCCGAGACCGCGTACGCCCAGGCCGACCCGGCGCGGAGGCGTCGTCTTCACCTCGCGCTGGCCGAGATGGCCGACAGCATCGAGGTCCGTGCCGCGCACCTGCACGCCGGCACGACGTTCCCCGACGAGCAGGTGGCTGCCGTCCTGGAGGCGGCAGCCCTCGACGCCAGCGCGAGGGGCGCTCCGGAGGCCGCCGCGGACTTCTTCACCGCCGCCGGCGACCTCACGCCGGACAGCGACCCCGACGGGCGCCGTCGGCGCCTCTTCGCCGGGGCGCACCAGTGCGTGCTGGCCGGGCAGAGCGATCGAGCAGAGCAAGTCCTCCGCGGCCTCGCAGAGCTCGCGGAGCCGGGCCCGGAGCGGGGTCGGGTGCTGCTGTTGATCGGGCTCCTCGAACGGGGTACCGGGAGCTGGACACAGGCCTTGAGGAGCATGCGACGCGCCCTCGACGAGATAGGGGACGACCCCACCAGGCGCGCCGAGCTGGAACAGGTGATCGCGGTCGCCGAGATGCAGGCCGGCGACCTCCGCACTGCAGAACCCCACGTCCGCTCGGCCGAGGCGTGGAGCAGCCGCGGGATCGACGAGCAGATCGCGGCCGACGTCGAGGTGGCGGCGATCATGCACGAGGTGGCCTCAGGCGACAGACCACGTGAGGACCGGACCGCACGGCTCGTGGTCCTCGGTCGCGCGGCCATCCAGACGCCCCGCATGGACGAGGCCTCCAGCATGCGGGTGGTGGAGGCCGCGGCCAGCCTGAAGTGGCTCGACGAGCTCGACCACGCCCGCGAGCTCCTCGACCAGCTCGTGGAGACGCTGTGGAACCGGCAGGCTGACGGCTTGCTGATGCCTCCGCTGTTCCAGCTATGCGAGCTCGAGTGCTGGAGCGGACGGCTGGACCGGGCCCGCGACCTCGCCCGGCTTGCCGAGCAGACCTGCGAACGCACCGGCGTGCCCGCCATGCGCGCGATGTCGCTTGTCCTCAACGCCACGCTGAGCGCGCGCATCGGAGATCTCGCCGCCGCACGGGTGGCGGCGGAGGCGTGCAGGGCGGAGGCGAGCGAGAGCGGCGACGTACGCAACCTGATGCGAGCCCTGGCCGTGCACGGGTTCGTGGAGCTCTCCTCCGGGGACGGCGCCGCAGGAGTCGCCTCGCTCGAGCTGAGTCGCCAGCTCCAGGAGGAGCGCGGCTACGGCAACCCGGCCGTGATCCGGAGCGCCGCCGACCACATCGAGGCACGGCTCGCTGCGGGACACGTCGATGACGCCGAACGGCTCACCGCAACCCTGTTCGAGCAGGCCGACCGCAGCCACAACCCGTGGGCGACCATGACCGCACACCGGTGCCGCGGCCTCCTCGCGGCCCGATGTGCGGACCTACCCGAGGCCCGCGAGCTGCTGGAGACCGCGCTGGCGCTGGATCGAAAGACCGACCCCGTCGAGACCGGACGGACGCTGCTGGCCCTCGCGACCGTACAGCGACGCAGCAACCAACGAGCCACAGCTCGCGCCACCGGACAGCGGGCCTTGACCTCGTTCACCGCAGGGAATGCTGCTGCGTGGGTCGATCGCGCCCGGACAGAGCTGCAGCGACTCGACGGCACGTCGGCGACCCTGGGCGAGCTCACCCCCATGGAGACCCAGGTCGCCCACCTCATCGCTGACGGCCGCACCAACGGCGAGATCGCCACGACGCTGTACGTCAGCCCGAAGACCGTCGAAGCACACCTGACTCACATCTACCGCAAGCTCGGCCTGCGTTCCCGCACGGAGCTCGCTGGCCGGGTGACCGCCCAGCGAACCCCTGCGGTTCCTGGGGAAACCCCCGATGCGCGCCCGCGCAGTGCTACCTACGGTGAAACGAACTCGACGCCACCCAGGAGGGACCCGTGAAGAAGCAGTCAGGCCCGGGATCCGACCCGGCAAGCATTCCCGCTGGCGGCCCGGCCCCGCTGGTCGCTCCCACGTTCCAGGTCGGCGAGGTCGCCGGCTTCGTCATCGCCGACGGAAACGCCCAGTACCCCCCGGACTTCCTGTTCGCCAACATCGGCGATGCCGAACGGGCGGAGTCGCTCGCCGGGCGCCTGGACGAGCAGGGCGAGGTGACCTCGCACTACCAGTGCATCGTCTTGCGGACTGCCGGACACACGGTCCTCGTCGACACCGGCCTCGGTGCGCTCGCCGAAGTCATGGGCGCACCCGCCGGCCACCTCCGGCCGGCCCTGGCCGCTGCCGGATTCACGCCCGAGGACATCGACACGGTCGTCCTGTCCCATGCCCATCCCGACCACATCGGCGGCCTCGTCCACGACAACAGGCTCGCCTTCCCCAACGCCCGGCACGTCATGTCCGCCACCGAGTGGGCGTTCTGGACTGACCCGGACAGTCTCGCCCGGATGCACGAGATGCTCTCCGCACCTGCCCGTGCCCTGCTGCCACCGCTGCGCGACGCCGACGCCGTCGACCTGCTCGACCGTGAGGACCAGATCGTTCCCGGCGTCAGGCTCGTGCCGGCCCCGGGACACACGCCCGGGCACTGCGTCGTCGCCCTCGAGTCCGACGGCGAACGAGCGACCCTGCTGGCCGATGCGGTCCTCGACGACCTGAACTTCACCCACCCGGACTGGGTCAGCTACGTCGACGTCGACCCCGAGACGACGGAGCACACCCGACGGCGGTTGCTGGACGAGTCCGCGCGCGACGGGGGCCGCGTGATCGCGTACCACATGACTGGCATCGGTCACGTCGAACGCCGCGGCCGCGCGTACTGCTTCGTGCGCGAGGTGGCGGCAGGTGGGGAGGAGTCATGGCGCTCCTGATCTTTCCGATCGACACCGATCGCGCTGGTCACCGGGGCGGACCACCTGGGTTCTCCACCTGGCGAGAGGAGCGGCGCGCGATCCGTGGCGCCAGTGAGGGTCAGCTGATGGCACTCGGCGCCGATTCCTGCGCAGCGCCCCACAACTGACCGCGCGAGACCCACACAGCCTCGACCGCGCCGGACGCGGCAAGCGCCATGACAGGCCCGTAGTAGGTGAGGACGGTTCGCGAGGACACGTCCACGCGTCGCTCCCAGGTCGTCCCGTCCGCCGACCTGGTGCGCGCCTGCACGCCGAACTCGTCGCCGGCCGCGCCCCGGTCCGGGGCGTACAGCCAGACCACGGTCAGACGGCCGTCGGAGTGGAACACGGCCTGCGCCTGCTCTGCGGTGCCGGTGGCTGGTGAGAGGCGACGTTGCGGGCCCCAGGTGCCGCTGTCCCGCACTCGCACCCACGTCTGCCCGGCCCGATCGCTGAACCTCTCCCAGGTGAGCGAGATCGCTCGAGGCCCGCGCGCCAGCAAGGGGGCGTAGGTGCGGCCTGTGGTCATCATCCGCGGTGTGGTCCAGGACCCGTCAGGGCGGCCGGTGGCCATGCGCAGCCGGGACGGCACGTCCAGTGCACCGCGTTCGATCGTCCACGCAACCCGGGCTCGCCGGTCGGGGCCGGCCAGCACCGTGAAGTCCTGCGTGTCGTTCCCGGCTTCCGAGAGCCCTGCGCTCCGCGACCAGCCCGCGCCGGGTACCAGCGTTCGGGCGAAGACACGCCGCCCCTGCCGCCTGGCGTCGTTCCGTCGCCCCTCCCAGGCCACGGCCACCGCACCGGACGAGTGCACGTCGATCTTGACCCGGGCCACAGCGACGTGGGCCGGGCTGAGCGCGTGCGGCCTCGACCAGTCGCCGCCGTCAGGGCGACGCGACACCATGACCGCTCGGTACTTGCCTGGCAGCCGCTCCACCCAGGCGGCGGTCATCGTCCCCGTGAGGTCGACGTCGACGTCGAAGTCCAGGGCCCGAGCCGGCTGGTACCCGAGACGGGCCGGGGTGCCCACCGTGCCATCCGGTGCAATCGTCAGTGTCCGCAGCCGAGGCCCGGTGTGCCAGGTCCGATACAGGGCGACCAGCTCGCCGGACGGTGTCGCGACCAGGCGGGGGCGGTCGTGTCCGAGTGGATCCGCCTCGACCGGCGCACTCCACGCGCCGCCCGCGGGGCGCCGAGCCACCGCCAGTCCGGGCGGCGACTCCGAGGTCACCGTCGAGCCGATCCAGGCGACCGTGGCGTTGCCGGCCGAATCGATGGTCAATGCCGGGTCGACAGCGCGATACCCGTCCGGTGACACCCGTTCCTCAGGACGCCAGCTTGTCGGGTCCGCGGCCGGTTCGGCTGAGGCCGTCGTCGTGGCAACGGCCACCGCCGGGACCAGTGCCATCAGCGAAGCTGCCGCCCATCGGCGGATCTGGTTCCCCATGTGCGACCTCGATTCGCTCAGGGTGACAGGTACAGCAACCTGCTGCCAGTGTTGCCACAGGATCCCGCGGGGCGCCATGGCCCGGACGGGCTGAAACGCCGCGGTGCGGACCGGCCACCCACTGGATCGCGAGGCAGACCAGTGCACGTGGGGGCGTCGAGCGGCGACGCGGTCTGCCGCTACGACGCGTCGATGACCGGCTGGCGCCAGATCGCCACGGCCACGCACAGGGCCCACAGGATGGCCACAGGCTCGGCGATCGCGCCGACCTGGGCGAGGACGGCAGCCATCATGACGGCGGAGCAGGCGGCACCGACGTACCCGAGCCAGCGACCGAACGCCCCCGTGCGCAGGACCACGACCGAGACCGCGAGCATGCACAGCGCGAGGACGGCCATCCCGAACTGCCCGAGCAGGGTGTAGTTCAGGGCGGTCGAGAAGCGGAGCACGTCGACCCCCGGCAGGGGTTCGTCCATCGTGTCGACGAGGTGGCCGAGGGTTCCCCGAGCTGCTCCCGTGACCAGCCAGACCGCGGTGACGGCGCCACCCATCGACCGGGCGAACGACAGCCACTGGGGCGACCGGGCGGCAGCGTCCATTCGGTGGAGATGGTTCAGGATCACGGGGACCGTGACCGCGACGCCGAGCGCCCACGCTCCGGACAGGACGCCCGACCACCGGTTGCCCGAGTCCTGCCACCAGGCGAGCAGCTCCTGGTCGGACGGGTCGTGCGGGACGTTGATGACCGCGACGGTCATGAACAGGGAGACGGCGAGGAGCGCCGCAGCACCGGCGGCCACCTTCGTCGCCGTCGTGCCGGGCGCGTGCTGGACAGGGGCCGCGGGGGCCTGGGTGACGGTCATGGTGTGCTCCTTGGTCGGGTGCCGATGGGTGGCCTCCAGCGTCGGCGTCCTGGCAGGTCCGGCACGACCGGGCAGCCCCGGGTCCTCGAATCAGGGCTGACCCGGAGCACTGTGCGGCTCCGTGCTGCCACGATGGCCACATGGAGCCGCCGAGGCGCGTCCTGGCGAGGTGGGTCACCTGGCCACTGGTGCCTGCGCTGATGCTGGGGACATTCGCCTCGGACGTGGCCCGAGCGGACGGCGTCCGGTCGACAGCCTTGGTGGCCGACGCGGTGGTGGTCGCGACGATGGTCGCCTGCTGGCTGGTCGGCCTGGTCGTGACGGGTCAAGCACCCGACCAACCGGCCGGCTGGGCGTTCCTCGGGCTCGGGACGGCGCTGGCCTGGAGCGCGTTCTGCGACGAGTACTCCGAGCTCGGCCGCCTCGACCAACGCGACGTACCCGCGTGGAAGCTCTTCGCGACCCTGGGTGACACGAGCTTCGTCTGGTGGTTCGTCTTCCTCACGCTGGTGCTGCTGTACACGCCACCGGGACCGCGTCGGGGGATGGCCCGCTGGCTCCCCACTGTCACGGTGTTCGCCGGGGTCGTGTTCCAGGTGATGGCCCTGCTGCGGTCCACCCCGCTGGACCGGCCACGCGAGGAGCTGTCCAGTCCGCTGGCCGTCCCGGCCGTCAGCAGCGCAGCGGAGCTGTTGGGCGCCGTGGCGCTCTACGCCCTCGCCACCTGCCTGCTGGCCTCGGTCGTGCTGCTGGTGGGCGCCTGGCGCCGCGCCGAGGGAGAGACCCGGCGCCAGCTGCTCTGGCTGGTGGCCGGCGCGCTGCCCCTCGCCCCGGCCGTGATCGCGGCCTTCGTCGTCTCCGTGACCGATCACACCGAGGTCGCGGCTCTCGTCCTCGGCGCGGCGATGGTCTCGTTGGTCGTGGGTGCCGGTCTGTCGGTGCTCCGCTATCGCCTGTACGACGTGGAGCGGGTGGTCACCGAGTCCGCGGCGTGGGCCATCGCCTCTGCCGCAGTCCTGCTCGCCTATGTCGCGGTCGTCGTCGTGGTCAGCCGCAGCTCCTCGATCGACGCCGGGTCCCGGCCCACGACCATCGTGGCGACCCTGGCCGGGGTCGGCGTGGCGCGGGTCTCCTACCTGTGGGGACGGCGGGCGATCGGTAGACGGGTCAACCCGGCCCGGTTCCGCGCCGTCGAGGCGGTCCGGGCGGGACTCGCCCACCCGTCACCCGATCTCGACGAGCTCGTCGCGGGCGTGCTGGGACCACGGGCGCGCGTCATCTATCCGACCGCGACCGGCGGCTGGGTCACCTCCTCCGGTCTGTCCGCCGAACCATCGACCGACGGCGTGGACGTACGCCGGCACCAGGACCTCGTCGCGCGCCTGGAGTTCGATCCTCGCGAGAACGACCGCGAGGTCGTCGACGCGGTGGCCCGCGAGGCAGGCGCGGAGATGGACAACGTCGCGCTGCGGGCCGAGCTCGAACGGCAGGTGGCGCTGATCCGCGAGTCACGAGCCCGGCTGTCGACCGCCCACCTCGAGGAGCGCCGTCGCATCGAGCGGGACCTCCACGACGGCGCGCAGCAACGTCTGCTGGCGATCGCCCTGCACCTGCAGTCGGCGCGGCTCAACGGTGACAGCGCGGTGCTCGACGCCGAGACCGACCGGGCCATCGCGGAGCTGCAGTCCACCGTGCAGGAGCTGCGCAGCCTCGCCGCCGGGTTGCAACCCGCCGCTCTCGCCGGCGGTGGGCTGCTCGCCGCCGTCTCCGAGCTCGCCGCACGTGCTCCTCTGACGATCTCCTACGACGTGGTGGACGAACGCTTCCCGGCGGACCTTGAGAGCGCGGCCTGGTTCGTGGTCGCCGAGGCCGTGACGAACGCCGTCAAGCACTCCGGCGCACACCAGGTCGCGGTCCTGGTCCGCCGGACCCCTTCAGCGCTCTGCGTCGAGGTCTGTGACCAGGGCACCGGTGCCGCCGACGCCGCCGGCAACGGCCTGCAAGGGCTTGCCGACCGGGTCGCCGCCGTCGGGGGCTCGCTGCAGGTCTCCGACGCGGTCCCGCACGGCACCCGTGTCCAGGCGGTGTTCCCGTGCGCGTCGTGATCGCCGACGACTCCGCGCTGCTCCGCGAGGGCCTCGCCCGATTGATGTCGGAGGCAGGAGTGGAGGTGTGCGCGACGGTCGCTGACGCCGCGGCACTCTCGGAGGCTGTCCGCGACCACCAGCCCGACGTCGCGGTGGTCGACATCAGGATGCCCCCGACCTTCACGCACGAGGGGGCCGCCGCGGCGCTGGACCTTCGAGACGCCCACCCCGACCTGGGCATCCTGCTGCTCTCCCAGGCGGTCGAGACACACTTCGCCGCGCAGCTGCTGGACCGGCACGCCGAGCGGTTCGGCTACCTGCTCAAGGACCGGGTCGTCGATGTCCCCACGCTCATGCAGGCCCTGGCCACGATCGCCGCCGGCGGCACGGTGCTCGACCCGGAGATCGCACGGAGCCTCGTGCGCGCGCACACCCGCAACAACCCGCTGCTGGCCCTCTCCGACCGCGAGCGCGAGGTCCTCGGGCTGATGGCCGAAGGACGGTCGAACGCCGCCATCGCCGAACGGCTCGTGGTCTCCGGCAAGACGGTCGAGAGCCATATCGCCAACATCTTCACCAAGCTGGACCTGCACGACGCACCGGACGACCACCGCCGCGTGCTCGCCGTGCTGGCGGCCCTGCGCGACGTCGGCTGACGCCCTGCTCAGTGGGTTCGACCGCCCGACGAACCTGTGTCCCCCGGCCCCACCAGCCCGGTCTCGTAGGCCCGTACCACGACCTGCACCCGGTCGCGCATCCCGGTCTTGGTGAGGACGTGGGCCACGTGGGTCTTCACCGTTGCTCCACTGAGCACGAGCTCCGCGGCGATCTCCGCGTTCGAGAGCCCGCGGGCCATCAGCCTGGCCACGTCGAGCTCGCGCGGGCTGAGCTTGAGCCACTCCGAGTCCGACGATCCGGCGGGAAGGCGCTCGGCGAACTGCTCGACCAGCCGCCGGGTGACCGACGGGGACAACAGCGTCTCGCCGGATGCGACTGCGCGGACGGCTGCGATCAGACCGGCCCGCGGGGTGTCCTTGAGCAGGAAGCCGCTCGCGCCGGCCCGGAGCGCCGCGAAGACATACTCGTCGAGGTCGAACATGGTGAGGACCAGCACCCGTGGCGCGTCGGCTGCCCCACTCCGCAGCAAGCGGCGGGTGGCCTCGATCCCGTCCATCGCGGGCATCCGGACGTCCATCAGGACGACGTCCGGCGCCAGGTCGCGCGCCACCGTCACCGCGTCCACGCCGTCGGCCACCGATGCCACGACCTCGATGTCCGGCTGCAGGTCGAGGATCGTGGCGAATCCCTCCCGGACGAGCTCCTGGTCGTCGGCCAGCAGCACGCGGATCACGACGGCTCCTCCAGGGACAGGACCGCGCGTACGGCGAACCCGCGGTCGTCGGTGCAGCCGGCGGAGAAGGTCCCGCCCAGGGCGCTGACCCGCTCCTCCATGCCGCGCAGCCCGTTGCCGCGATCTCGGTGGGCCGCACGCCGGTCCGCCGATGCGCCGGGTCCGTCGTCCATCACCTCCACCGACACCGCGTCCGGTCGTCGGTCGATGACGACCCGCGCATGCGACGCGTCGGCGTGCTTGAGGACGTTCGTCAACGACTCCTGCACGATCCGGTAGACCGCGAGATCGGGGGCCGCCGGCAGCGTTTCCAGGGACCCGTGGACCTCGAGCTCCACCGGCAGGCCGGCCGCGTTGACCCGGCGCACCAGGGCGGCCACGGCGGCTGCGCCCGGGACCGGCTCGCGGGTCGCTTCGTCCTCGCGCAGCACGCCGACCAGGCGACGTACCTCGACGAGTGCCTCCCGCCCGGTCCGCTGGATCGACCGCATCGACTCCGCCGCGACGTCCGGTCGGGACGCGAGGGCCTCCTCGGCCGCCTCGGCCTGGACGACGACCACGCCCAGGGTGTGCGCGAGCACGTCGTGGAGCTCGCGGGCCACCCGCGCCCGCTCGGCAGCCGCGGCCGCCTCGGCCGAGTCCACGGCGCGTTGCCGGAGCTCGGCGACCAGCTGCCGCCGGGTTCGCACGTACGCGCCCAGCAGCCAGGCGGCGACGAGCGTGAGGTCCCAGCCGAGACCGTTGACGACGGCGGCGTACGTCGTGTTCTGGGGATTGCTGACCTCGCGGATCGTCGCGATGACGGGGATGGCGCAGAGACCGGCGATGGCGACTCGCCGGGTTCCGTGGACTGCGACGGAGTAGCTGAGCACCAGCGCGGGGAACAGGGAGCCGTTCCCCTCCGACGTACCGACCCAGAGGGCCTGCGTGACCAGGGCTCCCATGCCGATCGCGAAGGCGGTGCCCGGCCGGGTACGACGCACCAGCACGGCCGCGGCCGCCACGAGGTAGGTCGCCGAGACGACCCACCGCGAGCCGACGACGTTGGTGCTGAAGAGGTTCGGCACGAGCACGTCGACCTGGCCGAGCACGATCAGGGCTGCCGCCAGTGCGACATCGCGGCGGTCGACGCCCGCGAACGGGGCCATGTCTCATCGTAGGGCTCGGTGTGGGAGCCCGGCTCATCCTCCAGGATGAGCCGGTTCGCCCTGCGAGCCGATGTCGGCGGGCTCACGCGAGCCTACGGTCGTGGCACCCTGTTCGAAGGAGCCCGCCATGTCGCACCTGTCACGTCGTACCGCCGGCCTCGCCGGCCTCGTCACCGCTCCGTTGTGGATCGGCGTCACCGCGCTGGTGTCCTCGCTCGAGTGGGACTTCCTGCACTCGATCGGGTGGTCCGCCACGAGCTCGAACGAGGTGCCGTACCCCAGCGCCACCCTCCGTGGGGACGTCGGGCTCCTGCAGAGTCTCAACTTCGTGGTGACCGGCGTGCTGGTCGCCGTGTTCGCCCTCGGCTTCCGGCGCGAGTTCCGGCACCGGGTCTCGGGCTGGGTCGCGACCGTCGCGTTCGCGCTGTTCTCGGTGGGCGTGGTCATGAACGCCTCCCCCACCGACCTGCCCGGGGAGCCGACGACGTGGCCCGGCCACGTCCACGACTTCGGCTTCCTCGGCGTCCTGCTCGGAGTCCTGGTGGCCTACCCGGCGTCCGGGCTGGCCCTGCGCAACAACGACTCCTGGCGCGGGTGGCGGCTGCTCGGCTGGTGGCCGGCGCTCCTGGTCGCGATCGCGTTCACCAACCTCGGCCTGCCGGGCGACCTCGGCTTCATGGTGTTCGTCGGGCTGGTCTGGGCGTGGGTCAGCCTCATGGGTGGCCACCTGGCGAGCGTCGCCCGGACCGACGGCGCACCACGCAGCACCACGACCCTGCCCGACGCCGCCGCTCCCGGGCTCCTCTGAGACGGCGGGGCGGGGCCGCACCGGCCTAGGGGGCGGGCGGCGGAAGGATGCCGTTCTGGTGGGCGTACGCCGCGGCCTCGGTCCGGTCGGGATCGCCTACACCGTCACGGTCTCGCTCCTGGTCGCCTTCTCCCTCGGGACCGACGGCCGCACCACCCGATGACGGGGTAGCGCCCCGCGGCCGGGGTCGGACCTCACGACGCCTGCGCGACGGCGGCGGCGATCACCTCGGCGGTCTCCCGTGGGGCCTCGTCCGGCAGGAAGAACACCGCACCGGGCAGCACGACCAGGGTCACGTCGGGCGCGGCCGCGAGGAGCGTCCGCTCGCGCTCGGTCAGGCCGCCGTCCCCCTTCTCGGCGTGGACGACCCACGCCTTGGTTCCCGAGGCCGCGAGGAGTGCGGCGGGGTCCCGGTCCTCGGCGATGTAGTCCAGGTAGGTGCTCGACACCCGGAGCGCGTCGCCGGCCCGGTTGGCCTTCACGTCCTCGACCAGCTCCCGCTTGTGCACCTCGCTGGTCTTCGCGGACCGGATCATCAGGGGCATGACGCGGAACAGCAGGGCCATCGGCCACCGTCCGACCTTCTCGGAGGCCCGGACCACGCCGCGGAAGAACCAGGCCTCGTCCTCGGGGGTGAGGCTGAGCCCGAGCAGCACGATCGGACCCTGGAACTGCCCGGACAGCGCCATGTCCAGGGCCACGGTGGCGCCGTGCGAGAAGCCCGCGACCACGCTGCACCCCTGGTCCCGGGCCAGCTCGGCCGCACGGCGGGACAGGGCGGGGATGGTCACGTCCTCCGCGATCGGCGCGCCGGCCATGCCCGGCAGGGTCGTGGCCACCAGGCGAACACCCGACAACGCCGGCTCCGCCATCACCAGGTCGAACGACCGGGCCGCCATGGCGCCACCCGGCAGCAGCAGCACGGCCGGCGTCGCGTCCGGGGGCCCCGAGGTCACGATCTCCCAGGCTTCCCTCACGGACAACCTCCTCGCGGCTCGCTCGAGAGGTCTCGGGGCCTCGCTCGTGGCGGTCGGTGCGCGAGCTCGGCGCAGGCGTCCGCGTCGCCATGGCCCCAGCTCGCAGTGTTCTCCAGCTGAGGTCGAGGAGGCAATGCCGAAGTCGGGCCAGCCCGCCCGCGGGCCATCGAAGGTTCACCTCAGCCTCTCTTCAGCGGTTGCTCAGCACCACGGGAGAGGCTGGGGCGCGCCCCGACACCAACCTCAGGTCGCCGTACGCGCCGCCCGAAGCCCCCGAGAGGAGCAGGACCATGTGGGACGTCCTCGGAACCGCCGCCGGCCCGCCGCTGTCACACGACATGCCTTGCCCCTACTGCGGGCACGGAGGACACCTCTACCTCCCCTGCTCGGAGACCTGCGGCTGCACCCCCGTCGCCATGCCCGGGACCCTGGAGTCGACGCCCGCGGCGTGACCCGGTGGTTGGATGACCACCCGTTCCTGTACCGACGTGTCACCGAGGACGTCGCGGCGCTCGGGCTCCCTTCGCCGCGCTCTACCTCTCCATCTCGAACAGCGCCCCGTCCACCTTCAGCGAACCCCTCAACCACACGCGGGCGCTCTACTTCACCACCACCGTGTTCGCCAGCGTGGGGTTCGGCGACATCACCGCAGAGACCGACCGCTCCCGGGCCCTCGTCAGCACCCAGATGATCCTCGACCTGGTCATCCTCGGAGCCGTGGTGCGCCGGCTCGTCACCGCCGTGCGCACGAGACTCCACAGATCCGGGACCACCAGGACGACCCCGAACCCCTGACGCACGGACCCCTGGGGTCGGCGAGAGGTTGCCCGTCTCCCACAGGTCAGGCCGTGACCTAGGTCATCGGGCCCGGGGACCTTGACCTCTGCCGCACCCCCGGACGACCGGCGAATCATGTGAGTCGAGGGGCCGCGCTGCCCCCTCCGCGCGGACGCGGCCACCGACGCTGAATCGAGGTGTCCCATGGCGACGATCGCGACCGGCTCGCCGACGACCCGCTCCGACGGGGAGCGCCACCACCGATGGTCGGTGGCCCGGATCACCGGCCTGGCCTATCTCGGCCTGGCCGCCTGCGGCCTCACCGGCCAGCTCATCAGGAACGAGCTCGACGCCCCAGACGCCGCAGGCACCCGGGCGAACCTCGTCGCCCACGAGGGACTCGCGCGACTCGGGATCGCGGCCGACCTGGGCAGCGTGCTGACCCAGGCGCTGGTGGCCGTGGGCTTCTTCGTGCTGTTCCGGCACGTCCACGCGGTGGCCGCCGCCTGCGTCACCGCCTTCGGCCTGGTGAACGCGGCGATGATCCTGGTGGCGACCGTCTTCTCCACCACCGCGCTGGACACGGCCCTCGGCGGCGGTGCCGGCTCCCTGGACCGGACGATGCTCTTGTCCGACCTCCAGCACACCGCCTGGCTGACCGGAGGGCTGTTCTTCGGCCTGTGGCTGATCCCCATGGGCTGGCTGGCCGTCCGGTCCGGATCCATGCCCCGCGTGCTCGGCTGGACCCTCGTCGCCGGTGGCGTCGGGTACGTGCTGAGCACCTACGCCCAGGCGCTGCTGCCCGACACGTCGTGGCCTGCCGACCTCCTGCTCGTGCCCGCGACCGTCGCCGAGCTCTGGATGATCGGCTACCTGCTGCTCAAGGGCATCGCGGACGCCGGCGACCCGGTCGACGAAGCCCGCTGACCGGCGTCTCCGTCACTCGAGGAGAGCCCGCCTCCGGAGCTCCTCGAGGAGGGCGGCAGCGCCGGTGAAGCGGACCGCGTCCATGCCGGCGGCGCGACCGGCGTCGACGTTGCGGGGGCTGTCGTCGACGTACACGACGCCGTCGACCGGGTGCCCGAGCCGGCGGGCCAGGATCCGGAAGATCTCCGGGTCGGGCTTGGCGACGCCTTCCGCGCCGGAGACGACGACGTCGTCGAAGCGGGCGAAGACGTCGGGGAACGCCTCGGGTCCGTGGTGGATGGTCTCGGCCGACCAGTTCGTCAGGGCGACCAGCCGTACGGCGCGTTCGTGCAGGGCGCGCAGGACCTCGGCCGTCCCCGGGACCAGGCCCGTGAGCGCGTGGGCGAAGTTGGGGCGGTAGGAGGTGATCTCCTCGGCGAGGTGTGGGTGCGTGGCCAGGGCCGCGGCCTCGGCGTCGGCGAAGGACCGGCCGGCGTCCTGGGCCTGGTTCCACGCGGCGAAGTCGAACTCGCCGCCGTGGACGAACCGCTCGGCCCGCTCCAGCCCGACGGCCGCGGCGACCGCCGGCACGGGATCCCACTGCACGACCACTCCGCCGAGGTCGAACACCACCGTCGCCATGCCTGGCCTCCCCCATGAGTCGTCCGAGTGACCCGCACGCTACCCGTCACGCTCATGTCGTCGCGGACGACAGGGGGGACCATGAGGGGATGAGCGAACGCGAGGAGTTCATCACCTGGGTGCAGACGGTCCTCACCGACGCCGAGGTGGCGGTCCACAACGGCGACGCGGCGCCGCGCCGGGCGGTCTGGTCACGCCACGACCCGGTCACGGTCCTGGGCGCGTGGCGCAACGCCGCCGGTCAGGCGGAGATCGACGGGCTGTTCGCGCACCTCGCCACCAGCTTCTCGGCCTGCACGTCGTACGAGCTCGAGCTCCTCGAGGCAGAGGTGCTCGGTGACGTCGCCTACACCGTGGCGCTCGAGCACACGTCGGCGTCGGTCAACGGGGTGCCCAGCACGTACACCCTGAGAGCGACCCAGATCTACCGGCGGGAGGACGGCGCGTGGAAGGTGGCGCACCGGCACGGGAGCGCGCCGCCGGCCTGATCCGCAGCGCGACCGGCGCCGCACGCCTCCGATGAGTTCCCGCAGCGACGCAGGTCCTCACGTGCGCAGGGAGGGTTCGAGAACGACGAGGAGAAGGCGCGATGGGTGAGCTGCACGTCAACATGAACATCACGCTCGACGGCGTGATCCAGGCCAACGGCGGCCCCACCGAGCAGGACGCGGACTTCGAGTACGCCGGCTGGGAGCGCCCGTACGGCGACGAGCAGTCCGGCGCGCAGATCATCACGGACGTGCAGGGGTCCGACGCGCTGCTGCTGGGCCGCACGACGTACGACATCTTCCGCGCCTACTGGCCGGGCAAGACCGACGACATCGGGCGGGCCTTCGACCGGGTGCCGAAGTACGTCGCGTCCCGCGGCACGCCGGAGCTGTCCTGGGACGGCAGCACCCAGGTCACCGACGCGGGCGCCGAGGTCCGCGAGCTGCGGGAGCGGCACGAGCAGATCCACACGTGGGGCAGCGCCGACCTGCTGCAGACCCTGTTCCGCGAGGGCCTGGTCGACCAGGTGAACCTGTGGGTGTGCCCCGTGGTGATCGGGCAGGGCAAGCGGCTCTTCCCCGAGGGCACGACGCCCAGCCGGTTCGAGCCGGCCGAGCCGCCACGGGCCTTCCCCGCCGGGGCGATGCTGCTGCGCTACCGACGCCTCGAGGGCCCTCCAGAGACCGTCTGACGCTCGCCGTCGGTGCCCGAGGGGACCCGGTCGGCGTCGGCCATGGTCGGGACCTGCTCGCCGGCCTCGACCGCGAACGGCAGCGTGTTGGCCGCGGGTGGCAGCGGGCAGGTGACGAAGTCGGTGTAGGCGCAGGGCATGTTGATGGCGCGGTTGAAGTCGATGGTGACCGTGCCGTCGGGTGTCGGCGGCGCGACCAGGATCTGCCGGTTCGCGGGGTACGTCGTCACGCCCGAGGTGGCGTCGCGGAACAGGATCCACAGGCTGCCGTCGTCCTCGCCCCAGGCGACGAGGCGGTGCCCGGCGCCCTCGTGCTCGAAGACGACCTCGCCGACGGCGTCGGGGGCGGCGACCGGCTCGTCGTACGGCTCGAACCGGCCCGACAGGACCCACCTGGCGTCCGCGGGATAGCGGGGCGTGCCGCGGTAGGCGCGCAGGGTGGCCGAGTCCGGGCGCCGGGGGCGGACGATCGCCGTGCCGCCCCGGTCGGCGACCTCGGCAGTGCCGCCGTCGAACGAGATGGTCAGGCCCGTGTAGTCCAGCGGACCGAGGACGTGCGGGCCGGTGGTCAGGACGTCGTCGTCGAGGGTGAGGGTCTCGCCCGGGGCCAGCGTGACCGTGGTGCCGCGCTCGTCCTGGCACCACTGCCCCGGCACGTCGGTGAAGCGCTCCGGGGTGGTCGACAGCCAGTGGATGGCCGTGATCGCGAGGTACCCGACCGCGGACCGCAGCCGCTCCTCGCGGCGGTCGGCGTAGGCCTGCCAGTCCTGCAGGAAGTCCGTCACGGGCACATCGTCGCACCCGGGGTGAACGCGCAGCGAGGGCCTGACGCCGCCCCGCCTTCCGTCGTACCGTGCAGGTCCACGCGACCCGGAGGAGCATCCATGCGCAGCGAGCTGTTCGGCACGAACCTCGAGTCGGCCACCACCGACCGCTTCACGTTGCAGAACTCCCGCATGCTGCGGGTCGCGCTCGACGGGGAGGTGATGGCGCGGCAGGGGTCGATGGTGGCCTACCAGGGCGAGGTCGACTTCGCCTACCAGGGCTCCGGCGGCATGGGGAGGATGTTCAAGAAGGCGTTCACCGGCGAGGGCATGTCCCTGATGAAGGTCACCGGCCGCGGCGACGTGTTCTTCGCCGACGACGCCATGGAGATCCACCTGGTCAACCTCGAGAACGACTCGCTCACCGTCAACGGCAGCAACGTCATCGCCTTCGACTCCGCGCTCACGTGGGACATCAAGCGGGTCGAGGGCGCGTCGATGATGGCCGGTGGCGTCTTCAACACCACCTTCACCGGCACCGGGACGGTTGCGATCACCTCGCACGGCACCCCGGTCGTCCTCAACGTCGACGCCCCGACGTACGCCGACATCCAGGCCGCGATCGCCTGGTCGACGTCGCTGACCACGAGCGTGCGCCGTACGGCCGGAGCGGGCGCGCTGATCGGACGCGGCTCGGGCGAGGCGTTCCAGCTCGTCTTCAACGGCCAGGGCTTCGTCGTCGTGCAGGCCAGCGAGGGCCGGATCGTGGCTCCGCACAGCCACTGAGAGCCTCGGCCTCTCTCACGGATCGGCGCTCATCGCCTCGGAGAGCCGCGCGAACAGGCAGCCCACGCGGGCGGCCAGGCGCCTGGAAGAGGACCGATCGGTGCCCACCGCGCGGACCATGGTCCCGTGCCGCGACCGGACCGGGCGTGCATCCTGTGAAGGTGGGTGCGTTCGCCGACGCGCATGTCGTGGTCACCGGAGGCTCGAGCGGGATCGGGCTGGCGTTCGTGCGCCGGGTCCTCGACCTCGGGGCCCGCGTCTCCGTGATCGCACTCGACGACCCCGATCTCACGGCGACGGAGGCAGAGCTCCGCGACCGGGGTGCGCCGTACGTCGTCGCGCCGGCCGACGTGGTCGACCGGAAGCAGGTCGCCGCGGCCGTCGCGCACGCCACCGAGGCGCTGGGGGCGTGCGACGTGCTGCTGACCAGCGCGGGGATCGCGCACCCGGGCTACTTCGAGCGGCTCGACGACGAGATCTTCCGGCGCACCATGGAGGTCGACTACTTCGGCACGCTCCACGCCCTGCGCGAGGTCGTCCCGTCGATGATGGCGCGCCGCGCCGGCAGCGTCGTGGGGATCTCGTCCGCGGCCGGCCTGGTCGGGATCTTCGGCTACACGCCGTACGCCCCGGCGAAGTTCGCGGTGCGCGGGCTGCTGGAGGCGCTGCGCTGCGAGCTCGCGCCGTACGACGTGCACGTGGGGTGCGTCTGCCCGCCGGACACCCGGACCCCGCAGCTGGACTACGAGAACCGGTTCAAGCCGGCCGAGACCCGAGCCATCTCGGGACAGATCAAGCCGATCACGGCCGATCGCATGGCTGCCGGGATCGTCCGCGGCGTCGAGCGTCGCGAGTTCCTGATCACGACCGACTGGCAGACCCGGCTGCTGGCCCGCACGTCCGGGCTGCTGCGGGGGACCTACTTCGCCGCCTTCGACCGGCGCGTCCGCGCGGCGCGCGAGGGACTCAGACCTCCGGAAGCATCGTGACCAGCAGGGTCGCCCCCAGGCCGAGGCACCAGAGGTTGATGACGAGCTCGGCCCGCATCGGGCCCGAGGTGCGCAGGAGCCGGTAGAGCCCGTTGTCCACGTTGAGCGTCACGTCCATCAGCCCGAGGAAGATCAGCGCGCCCGCGGCGACCAGCGCGAAGCCGACGCCGTAGTCGGCGCCGGCGAGCAGCCCGACGGCAGCGAGCGCCGCGCAGATCGACATGAAGCCGTCCGCGACCGGGAAGGAGCGCTCGAACCGGATGTACCACTCCTCCTCGACGACGTTCACCGACCCCCGGACGAAGAAGTCCACCCAGTAGGCGACGGTCACGACTCCGGTCAGGAGCAGCAGGGCCGCGAGCAGGGTGGTCATTGGTCCGCAACCGCCCCGCGGGTCGTCCCGACCAGGTCTCGGGCGGCGGCGACGATCCGGTCGACGTGCGGCAGCACCTGCCGCTCACGGGCGCGGGCGTACGGGATGGTGCCGTCGCAGGTGACGCGGGCGAAACGTGCGCCGATGCCGTTCTCCGCGACCGGGCCGCGATCTCGCCGGACAGCCCGCCGCGGCGGTAGTCCTCGTCCACGACCAGCACGTGTCCGGTCGCTGCCGCGAGCGCGAGGACGGCCGGTACGTCGACCGGTGCGGCCGAGCGCAGGTCGAGCACGGCGGCGTCGAGTCCCCCGGACTGCAGCTGCTCGGCCGCCGCGAGCGAGCGGTGCACCCCCACACCGAGGGAGATGATCGCCAGGTGGGAGCCGCCGCGCCGCAGCGCGGCCTGCCCCAGCTCGACGGGCTCGACCGGGTCGGCGACCTGACCGGTGGTGCCGGCGTACGGGACGTCCAGGCCGACGATCGACCGGGCGCTGCCGCCGACCACCTCCAACCACTCACGGGCGAGCAGCTTGTGCTCCAGGTACACCACCGGACCGGGATGGCGCACCGCGGCGAGCATCAACCCGGCGGCGTCGGCGGGGGTCGACGGCACGACCACGACCAACCCGGGGATCCCCGACAGCAGCCCCCACAGCGCCTGCTGGTGCTGGCCGCCGTCGCCGTACCCGCCGCCGCAGGCCGCCCGGACCACCAGCGGTGCCGTCCAGTCGCCGTTGCTGAAGTCCGCGAGCTTGGCGACGTGGTTGACCAGCATGTCCATGGCGACGGGGACGAAGTCCACGAACATGATCTCGACGACCGGTCGCAGGCCGGCCATGGCCGCGCCCAGGCCCGCACCGAGGATCGCGGACTCGCTGATGGGGGTGTTGCGGACCCGGTCCGGGCCGAACCGGAGGTAGAGCGAGCGCCGCATCATCCGCACGTCCTCGCCGAGCACGAGGACGCGACGGTCCTCCGCCATCGCCTGCGCGAGCGCGATCTCGATCGCTGCGGAGAAGGTGAGGCTAGGCACGGGTCGCCTCCTCGGTCGCGGCCGCCACCGCCGCCCGGATCTCGTCACGAGCGGACTGCTCGACCGCGGCGGCGACGTCGGCGGGGAGCCGGGACCGGAGCAGGTCGAGCGGGTCGCGGCGCCGGTGCAGGCCGTCCAGCCGCGCCGCGGCAATGGTCCGACCGACGCCGAGCACCGCCCGGAGCCGGCTGGCCAGCGCTGCTCCGTCCGGATGGCGCACCGCCTCCAGGAGCGGGGCGGTCTCGCTCCGCAGCACGCGTGCGTCGTTGGCGACCCGGACCAGCGGGTCGCCGAGGAAGTGACCCTCCAGGCGGTCGACCCGCGCGATCAGGAAGGTCGGGCCGCCGCCCCGGCGGGCGCGGCGTACTGCCCTGCCCGCGGCCCGCCACACGGCCACGGCGTCGCGCCCGTCCACCCGCACCGCGCGGAGTCCCAGACCGCGTGCCCGACGCACCAGGCCGCCGCCGAGCACGTCGCGTGAGCGGGTGGTCACCGCCCAGCGGTTGTCCTTGCAGACGAACACCACGGGCAACCGCCAGACGGCGGCGAGGTTGAGCGACTCCATGACCATGCCCTCGTTCACGGCACCGTCGCCGAAGAACGCGAACGCGACCCGGCGGCGATGCTCCTGCTGCGCGGACAGGGCGAAGCCGCACGCCACCGGAGCCGGTGCTCCGACGATGCCCGTCGACGCGACCAGGTGCTCCCGCGACAGCAGGTGCATGTGCCCCGCCGATCCCCCGTCCAGCCCGTCGGGGTCGCCGAGCAGCTCGCGGACGATCGCGTCGACCGGCACACCCCGGGCAACGAAGGGCGGGGTCGAGCGGTAGTCCACGGACAGCCGGTCCCCGGGTTCGAGGTGGGCGAGCACACCGACCACCGCGCCCTCCTCCCCGGCGCCCAGGTGCATCTCGCCGGAGATCCGTCCGTCGCGCCACAGCCCGGCGATCGCCTCCTCCGCCAGCCGGACCCGGCACATCTGCAGGTACAGCTGCTCGAGATCAGGCTGGTCGGCCACGGTCGTGATCCTTCGTCGGCGTTGCCGCCAGCCTCGCGCCCGGCACCGGGGGCGGCCAGTGCCGAAGGTCCGTCGCCGCGGTGCCCAGCGACCCGGCGCATTCCGGCGACCGGCGTATTCCGGGGTCGCGCCGTCGGTGCGTCGCCACGTGCTGCGCGACGGTCGTGTCGCATCATGCAGGCACGAGTGTCGATGGTGGGGGGACCATCGGCTCTGGAGGGCCGCGAGCCGGCAGACGAGGGTGGAGGCATGAGGCAGGGTCTGTTGCGCACCGGGCTCGGGACGATGGTCGCCTTGCTGGCGCTGGTCGGCTGCTCGTTGTCACCGGCACCGGAGCGGGCCGACAACGGCCATGACGGCGCCATCGCCCCGGCCGCCTCCCGCCCGACGCTGTCCGTCGGGCAGCCGGCCTGGGTCACGGTGTCGGTGGCAACCCTCTGGCGGTCTCCGAGCTCGCCGCGCCAGGCCGATGCGCCGGCGTTGGCCCACCCCGCCAGGATCGGGCAGTGGCTCGCCGGCATGACCGTGGCCCAGCGACGTGCCCTGTCGGGCCGGGCCGACACCCAGGCGCTGCTCGGCGACCGGGTGCGTGTCGTGCAGCTGCGCGAGGGGTGGGCCAGGGTCGTGGTCCCGTCGCAGCCGAGCCCGCTCGACGCGCGCGGCTACCCGGGGTGGGTCCCACGCCGCCAGCTCACGGCCAGCCGCCCGGCGGCCTCCGCGACGCGGGCGACCGTGGTGAACCGGACTGCCTGGCTGCTCACCGACCAGTCGACGCCGTCGCGGCTCTTCCGGATCAGCTTCGGAACGCGGCTCCCCGTCGTCGGACTGCCCCAGGGGTTCGTCCGCGTCGTCACACCGGAGGGAACGGTACGACGTCTCGCCCGGTCGGCCGTCGTGGTGCACGAGGCCGGCCAGCCGGCGCGTCCGCCCTCGCGCAGCAGCCTGGTGAGCACCGCCGAGGTCTTCCTCGGCCTCCCCTACCTGTGGGCCGGCGCGTCCGGGTTCGGTGTCGACTGCTCGGGGTTGACGTGGCTGGTGTACCGCGTCCACGGCATCACCATCCCCCGTGACGCCTCGGCCCAGGCCCGGCACGGCTCCGCGGTCTCGGTCCTGCGGCGCGGTGACCTGAGGTTCTATGCGCGCGACGGACGAGTCCACCACGTGTCGATGTACGTCGCCCCCGGGACCATGATCCACGCGCCCGGGACCGGGGAACGCGTGCAGGAGGTGCCCACCTCGACGTTGAGCCGGGAGTACGTCGGCGCCCGTCGTTACTGGCCCTGAGCCGGAGCCGGCCCTCCCCGGCAGTCCCGCACGTCCGGCGGCGAGCCTCGTCCCGGCTTGACCGTGGGTCCGCCCGGCTCGTCGTCCACGCCGGCGCGCCCGTCCTTGCCTCCCGAGGGACTCCGGCCGGGAGCCAGGCCGGAGCAGCCAGGTGTCGGTCCGGACGTCGAGGTCGACGGGGTGGTCGACGGCGTGGAGGGCGGCGTCCCGGATGGAGTGGCGGGCGGCCCGGTTGACCCCGCGTCGCTGCTGGGGTGGCCCGTGCCCGACAGGATCCCGCCCGCGGGACTCGAGGCCGACGCCTTCACCTCGACCCACGGTGGAGGCAACGATGGCGCACCGGAGTCCCGCAACGGAGCGTGGGAGGTCGGGACGGGGGGAGTGTCACGAACGGCGCCCGGGAGCACCGAGCCGCCGGCGTCCGGCGCGCCCACCGCGGCCGGCTCGCTCCGTCGGACGAGCACGTCCATCGCCGCCAACGGCGCGCCCGAGGGACTCCGGGACGTCGTCGCCGGGCCGGGAGTCCGGCCGGCCGTCGAGCCGTCGCCGTCCGGCTGGGTGAACAGCAGCCAGGCACCGAGCGCGGCCACCATGACGAGGCCGGTGGTCGCCACCACGGCGACCAGGACCCCGCGCCACGCCCAGATCGACGGCGAACTCCGCTTTCCGGACATTTCGGAACGATCTTAACCTCACGCGGCGCGGTCCGCTCCTCCGAGCAGCCCGCTACCGTGGAGGGGTGGCGGACGACATCACGGACAACGACACCCGCACCGAGCTCGACCGCGTCGAGGCACAGATCGCGGACCTCCGGCAGACCGTCCGCGACCTTCGGGCCGGTCTCAACGACGCGGGGCCGACCGACCCGCAGGACCGCTCGCTCGTCCTCAGCCAGGCCGAGGAGCAGGAGGCGATCATCGGCCAGCTCGAGCGGCGCCGCGACCACCTCCGCGACCGGCTCGGCCCCGGCTGACGAGCCCGCGAGCTAGAAGTCCCGACGGCTGGGCGACTGGGTCTTCGCCGGGTCGCGCTCGATCACCGGGTCGACGATCTCGTCGATCGCCTTCATCGTCGCCTCGTCCAGGCGAACCCCCGACGCCTTCACGTTGTCGGTGACCTGCTCGGGACGGCTGGCTCCGATGATCGCGGCGGAGACGTTGTCGTTCTGCAGGACCCAGGCGACCGCGAGCTGGGCCATGCTCAGCCCGGTCTCCTCGGCGACCGGCTGCAGCCGCTGCACCCGCTCGAGCACGTCGTCCTGCATCCAGCGCTTGATCATGTCCGCGCCGCCCTTCTCGTCGGTCGCCCGGGACCCGGCCGGCGGCTGCTCGCCCGGCTTGTACTTCCCGGTGAGCACGCCCTGCGCGATCGGCGACCAGACGATCTGGCCGATGCCGAGCTCGCGGCTGGTGGGGATCACCTCGTCCTCGATCACGCGCCAGAGCAGCGAGTACTGCGGCTGGTTGGAGACCAACGGGACGTGCAGCTCGCGGGCGAGCGTGTGCGCGGCACGGATCTCCTCCGCGCGCCACTCGCTGACCCCGATGTAGAGCGCCTTGCCCTGGCGGACGACGTCGGCGAACGCCTCCATCGTCTCCTCCAGCGGCGTCTCGTGGTCGTAGCGGTGCGCCTGGTAGAGGTCGACGTAGTCGGTCTGCAGCCGGTCCAGCGAGGCGTTGATGCTCTCCATGATGTGCTTGCGCGACAGGCCGTGGTCGTTGTGCTGGCGCGGACCTGTCGGCCAGTACACCTTCGTGAAGATCTCGAGCCCTTCGCGCCGCTGCCCCTTCAACGCGTTGCCGAGCACGGTCTCCGCCGCGGTGTTGGCGTAGACGTCCGCCGTGTCGAAGGTCGTGATGCCCTCGTCGAGGGCCTGCCGCACGCACGCCGTCGCCGCGTCCTCCTCCACCTGCGACCCGTGCGTCAGCCAGTTGCCGTACGCGATCTCCGAGATCTTCAGTCCACTGCCACCGAGGTTCCGAGTCTTCATGCCTCCGACCCTAGTGACCCCGATCCAGCGCTCCGGTGTCGCTGTCGGCCGGCGGCCGCGAACTCTGTGCACGCAACCTCGCCACCACCGTTGCCGACGGGTCCTGCTTCACACCTCGGGCGCGTCTGCCCGCGGATGAGCCAGAGGAGACGCACATGCTTCGCACCACCGCACGATCCGCCTCGGACCCCGCGCGCAGCGTCGAGGACCTCGGCCGCTGGTGATGGTCCGCGAGGGCTACGCCTGGGCCGGCTCGTCGTATCGACGCGGTGGCTACGGGGTCCGGATGGCGGCCGCCGACACCGAGTCCGTACGCCGCCTGTTCGTCGACGAGTTCGGGCGGCCCGGCCGGACCCTGCTGCACGGCCAGTCCTGGGGCGGAGACGTGGCGGCCAGGTCGCCGAGACCTGCGCGTGGTCTATCAGTACTACTGCCGGAACCTGACGCGCCCGACCGAGCAGGCTCCCGGAGCGCACCCTCGAGTCGCACCTGCGGTTCGCGGTCTTCACCTTCCTCGACATCGTCTCGACCCGGCTGGACGGCCGGAACCCGTTCGGCAACCGGGGCGTGACGTACGTCGGGTCGCACGACGACCGGGCTCTCAACGCCGGGGTGGAGCGGTTCGGCCCGGACCGTACCGCCGTCCGCGACCTGTCCTGGGACAGCGACCTGACCGGTCAGGTCACGCTGCCCACGCTCACCGTGCACGCGATCGACGACCCCACGGCGTTCGTCGAGCACGAGGCGGCGTACCGCGCGACCCGCGGGGGCGCCGGCACGGCGGGCTCCCTCGTGCAGACCTTCACGCAGGAGTCCGAGCACAGCAGCCTGAGCGACTCGGAGTACGCCGCCGCGGTCCGGGCGCTCGCGGCCTGGAGCAGCACCGGCCAGAAGCCGACGCCCGCCTCGGTCGCCGCGAGCTGCCCCGCCACCGACGCGACGTACGGTCCGGCTGCTTCTTCGAGCCGGACTTCCGTCCGGGCTCGGCCCCGGTATCGTCACGCCCGTGAAGCCTCCCCACCCGTCGTACGAGCAGCTGGCCGCGCTCCCGGCGTACGCCGAGCAGCCGGTCCCGATGGCCTTCGAGGACGCCAACGGCCACCTCAACGTCCGGCACTACACCGGCATCGCCAGCGAGGGGCTCGACGAGTCGCTGGTCGCGCTGGGGATCCCGCACAACTGGCCGGCCCGCGGGCACGCGTGCTTCTCCGCCGAGCACCACCTGACCTACCTCGCCGAGATGCGCACCGGCGACATGATGTCGACCCGCGTGCGGCTGCTCGGTCGCTCGGAGCGCGCCGCGCACGCGCTGGCCTACCTGCTCGACGAGTCGCACCAGCGGCTGAGCTTCGTGATGGAGGAGATCTTCCTCCACATCGACATGGAGACCCGTCGTACGGCGCCGTGGCCCGAGGACGTCGCCGCCGCCCTCGACAAGCGCATCGCCGAGGACGCCACGCTGCCCTGGGCGCCGGACGTCTCCGGATCCCTCGCGCTGCGCTGAGGGCCTCTGCATGGAGTTCTTCTGCTACCACCGCGACCGCGCCGGGTCGACGCCGCTGCGGGTCGCGATGGCAGAGCAGCACTGGGCCTACATGGACCGGTTCGCGACGACGATGATCGCGCGTGGGCCGACGTACGCCGACGACGAGACGCTCACCGGCAGCGTGCACGCGCTCGACCTGCCCGACCCCGCCGCGGCCCGGGCGTTCGCGTTCGGGGAGCCCGGCTACCAGGCGGGCGCCTACCGCGACGTGCTGGTGCGGCGCTGGCACAACGCGCTCGGGCGGACCATGTGGGACTTCGAGGGCATCGGCGCGGAGCGGTTCCTCGTGCTCGGGTTCACGCTGGAGCCGGCGGAGGCCGCGCCCGCGCCGCCGCCGCGGGACGACCTGATCGCGTACGGGCCGCTGCTGTCCGACGACGGGTCCCGGCTGCTCGGGATGGCCGTCCTGCTCGAGGCGCCGGACGCCGACCGGGCGCGGGAGGTGCTCGACCCCGACCGCTTCGTCGGGACCGAGGTGCACCGCTGGACCGTCGGCGGCCGTCCGGGCTGACCCGACTACGCTCGCGGGAGCGACGAAGGGAGACCCCATGAGCGAGCCGGGCAGGGCGTCCGACGTGCGCCGGGCCGGCGTGCTGCTGCACGTGACCTCGCTGCCGGCGGCGCCGGACCGGGAGACCGGTGACCTGGGCGACGAGGCGTACCGGTTCGTCGACTTCCTCGCCGCGACCGGCTGCTCGGTCTGGCAGGTCCTGCCGCTGGTGCCGACGCACGAGGAGAGCCGCTCGCCGTACGACGCGCCGTCGGCGATGGCGGGCAACCCGGCACTGATCAGCCGGGAGCACCAGGCCGCCCACGGCCTCGGCGACCGCACCGCGCTGGACGACCGGCAGCGGGAGGCGTTCGCCGCGTGGTGCGACGAGCACGCCGACTGGCTGGACCCGTACGCCGAGTTCACCGCGCTCCGCGAGCGGAACGACCACGCGCGCTGGACCACCTGGGAGCCGGACCTGCGGGACCGCGACCCGGACGCCGTACGCGAGGCTCTCGGGCCGTTGGAGGACCGGCTGCGGGACCTGCGGTTCGAGCAGTGGGTGTTCGCCGTGCAGTGGGCCCGGCTGCGGGAGTACGCCGCGTCGAAGGGCCTCCTGCTGTTCGGTGACCTGCCGATCTTCGTGTCCCTCGACAGCGCCGACGTGTGGGCCTCGCGCGGCCTCTTCCAGCTCGACCAGGAGGGTCGGCCGACCACGGTGACCGGGTGCCCGCCGGACTACTTCGCCGCCGAGGGGCAGCGCTGGAACAACCCGCACTACGACTGGGACGCGATGGCGGCCGACGGGTTCGCCTGGTGGCGGCGCCGGATCGCCCGCCAGCGCGAGCTGTTCGACCTGGTCCGCATCGACCACTTCCGCGGGTTCGAGGCCGCCTGGCACGTGCCGGCGGACGCGCCGACCGCACGGGACGGCTGGTGGGTCCGCGCACCGGGCACCGAGGTGCTGACCGCGCTGGTCGACACCGCCGGACCGGGGACCCTGGTGGCCGAGGACCTCGGCGTGATCACCCCCGAGGTCGAGGAGCTCCGCGACCGCTTCGGCCTGCCCGGCATGAAGGTCCTGCAGTTCGCCTTCGACGGCAACCCGGACAACCCGTACCTCCCCCACCGGCACGGTGAGCAGAGCGTCGTCTACACCGGGACCCACGACAACGACACCACCGTGGGCTGGTGGAGCCAGCTCGACGACCACACCCGCGACCGGGTCCGCTCCTGCCTCGTCGACCCGGGCGAGGCGATGCCCTGGGCACTGGTCCGCCTCGCGCTGGCCTCCACCGCCCGGCTGACCGTCGTACCGGCGCAGGACCTGCTCGGGCTCGGCAGCGAGGGCCGCATGAACACCCCCGGCACCGGGCTGGGCAACTGGCGCTGGCAGGCCCCGGCCGGCGCCTTCGACCACGACCTGGCGGCTCGGGTCCGGACGCTGGTGGCCGAGGCCGACCGGCTGGCCTGAGCAGGTCGTCCGCCCCGCGAGGGTGCAGGACCCCTCCTGATGCGGACGAGCCGGCTCAGTCCCGCGCGTCCGCCATCGACCGCAGGATCCGGGCGGTGCCGTCGTCGGCGGGGATGAAGGTCTCGATCGCGATCTCGTCCAGGGTGACGTCGCGGGGAGAGCCGAAGACGGTGGCCGCGTAGAGCAGGGCCAGTCAGCTGCAGCGGCACGACGAGGTCCTGGTCGGCCGGGGGCGGTGGCGGGGCCACCGGGTCGGGGGCGCCGTACCCCTCGAGCTCGGCCAGCAGCTCGCCGAGCCCGTCCGCGGCGGTGCGCTCGAGCTGTCGGCGTACCCGCCGCAGCACGTGGGCCCGCCACTGGTCGAGGTTGCGCACCTGGGGGGCGAGTCCGTCCGGGTGCAGGGTGGCGCGGAGGATGTTGACGGGCATGCGGCCGAGCTCGTCCGGCAGGCCGTCCAGGAAGGCCAGCATCGCGTCGTTGGCAGCCAGCAGGTCCCAGCACCCGTTGACCGCGACCGCCGGGTTGGGCTCCATCCCCCGGAGCACCGCGTGGACCGCGTCGTGGGCCGCGCCGAGGTCGGTGAACGCGCGCTCGGGGTGGGCCGGTGCGAAGCCGGCGGCGAGGTACCAGCGGTTGCGCTCGCGCAGCGGCACGTCGAGCTCGTCGGAGATCCGCTCGATCATCTCCCGGCTCGGCCGCGCGCGGCCGGTCTCGATGTAGCTCAGGTGCCGCGCCGACACGTCGGCAGCCAGGGACACGTCCAGCTGGGAGCGGCGGCGTCGCTCGCGCCAGCGCTTCACCAGCATCCCGACCGTCTCCTCCGGGGTCGCCGCGATCGCAGTCATGGGCGCAACGATGGCGCCGACGCGTCGCCGGGCAATGACCTCCGAGGTCATTGCGCGTCATCGGGGCCGACGTCACAGTGGTCGTCGCCGCACCGACCACGGGCGGCAGATCCCAACCACACAAGGAGATCCGCCATGACCGAAGCCACCACCACCAGCCCGGCGACGACCGCCAGGGACGCCGTCGAGCGATACGTCGAGTTCTGGAACACGGGGGCTGCCGACGCCCAGCAGCGTCTCGCCCCCGAGACGTTCGCCGACGGCGTCAGCTCCCACGTTCCGCTCGGCGTCATGCGCGGGGTCGACGAGCTGATCGGTTTCCGGAACGAGTTCGCCCAGCGCACGCCCGACTACGTGTTCCGGGCCCGGACCGAGCCGGACACCCACCACGACCGGGCCCGGCTCCAGTGGGAGCTGGTGGCCGGTGGCGCGACGTTCGCCACGGGGACCGACGTGCTCGAGCTCGACGCCGCCGGTCGCATCGCCTCCGTCACGGGCTTCCTCGACCAGGCCCCGGAGGGCTTCGACCCCGACGCGCACCACTGAGGGGTGGGCTAGGTCGGCTGGACCACGACCTTGCCGAGCGCACGGCCCTCGCCGACCCGGGCGAGGGCCGCCGGCGTCTCCCCGAGCGGGAAGACCCGGTCGATATGGATCCGGACGTCCCCGGAGAGGACCAGCTCGGCGAGCGGCGCGAAGTGGTCCGGGCCCTGCCTCACGACGAGCACGCCGATCGAGCGCCCGGTGAGCGCTCCCACCACCGAGCCGGCGGTGAGCACCCGCAGCAGGGAACGCACCGACCCGCCCACGCAGCGGTACCGGCCGCCGCGGGCCAGTGCCCGCCGGTAGGCGAAGACCGAGCGGTGCGCGACCAGGTCCAGGATCAAGTCGTACGGCGCGTGCGTGCGCGTGAAGTCCTCGGCCCGGTAGTCGATCACCTCGTGGGCGCCGACCGACCGCATGAAGTCCAGCTTGGCGGCGTTGTCCACCGCGGTCACGTGGGCGCCGTGTCGCCGGGCGAGCTGGATGGCGAAGGACCCCGACCCTCCCCCGGCGCCGTTGACCAGCAGTCGGCTGCCCGGCGTCACGGGCTCGGTGCCGCGCAGTGCGATCGCACCGGACTGCGGGATCGTCGACGCCTCGGCGAAGGTCAGCCCGGCCGGCTTGGGCGCCAGCGCGGACTCGGGCGCGATCGCGAGCTCCGCGAACCCGCCCATCAGCGCCAGGTTGTCGCCGTACACCTCGTCGCCGGGGCGGAACCGGGTCACCCCCTCGCCCACCGCATCGACCACGCCGGCAATGTCCGAGCCGAGCGTCCGGTGCGCCGGCGTCCGCAGTCCGCCGATGCGCGCGTACCCCGGCCGGCCGGTCAGTCCCTCCCAGTCGCTGAGGTTGACCGACGTCGCCGCGACCCGCACCCGCACCTGCCCGGCGCCCGGCACCGGAACCGGGACCTCCTCGACCCGCAGCACGTCCGGCGCGCCGTACCGGTCGCGGACGACGGCCCTCATCGGCGCCGTCGTGGGGCAGCCGGGTGGGTCATGGCCGCAAGGTAGCAACCCCGTACCTGACAGGGGGCACGCCCGGAGCCGTCCCACCCTGCCCGCTGGCACAGGCGTCGACCGTCGACGGCCTGTCCCACGCCGCTGCTCACGGGTTCGTCAGCACGACCGGCTACCTGCTCGACGGCGGCACTGGCCCGTTCGTCGGCCTGCACCTGCCCGGCTCGTGAGCAACCCTCCGTTCCGGGATGCAACCTATTGCAGGTCACCGCGGGTCGATGTCCAGCCACCAATGCGGAAAGGCAAGGTCGAGCCGCTGGCTGCTTCGGACACCAGCCCAGGTGACGCTCCCGTCGGGCTGGCTGCGGTAGATGCCTCGGGCCGCCGCCACGACGCGGTCGAACTGGGTGGGCCACTCGATCTCGGCTGCGATGGCCTCGAGGACGTCACGGTCCCGCTCGAGCACACGGTCGACGATCGACGTAGCGGGCAAGGAATGTCGTTTGTCGCCGTTGCACCGTCGACAGGCCAGCACGAGATTGGCGAGGCCGTCGATGCCCAGCAGGGACCACGGCAGGACGTGGTCGACGGGGTTGTCCACCGCCAAGGGCAGGTCGCAGTAGAAGCATCGGGCACCAAAGGCATCCTTGAAAGGCTCGCGCACCGAGGCCAACGAGATCCGTTCCCGGCCGAACAGGTGGCCCGCCACGTCGGGAACGTCCTCGTCCAGGAAGCGGTTCATGCGGCGGACATCCTCGACCCACATGATCTCCAGCGCTGGCTTCAGCAGCCCGGCGAGACGTGCGAGTCCAGTGGCTACGCCAGGGCCGAGCACGATCGAGTCACCATGAGCCCGGAGGGTGCTGCGCGAGACGTGGTCGTGCAGGAAGGAGTCCTCAAACAGGAAACAGTCACTGACCGTTGCTCCCGGCAGTCGCTGCAAGCGCTGCAGGGGTTGTTGGGCCAGGCAGAGCGTGACCTCGTCCAGCGCCTTCTCGTACACGGTCGGCGCACGCGTGGCAGCCACGGCGAGGGACGCTCCTCCAGTCCCGATGCCGGCCGCGGCACGAAGTTCCATCGCCGCCCGCGGGATCCGCGCCCGGGCCTGCGTGGACTGCCGAAGCTCCTTGCCGGCGAACGGCCTCACCTGACGCCAGTAGAGCTCCAGGACCCGCTGGGCCAGGTCGGGGATCGGAACCTCGACGGACGCGTCGGGATCGTCCGGAACGTGCTCGATGGCGTAGTCGATCAGCGCCATCAAGGAGCCCAACTTGTACGTCGCGGTCCGGAGTCCCGTCTCCAGGATCGCGACAACCCGCTGCCCCAGGAGAAGGGGTTCCAGTCGGCTCTCGGACATCACCGGCAGTATCGCCGATGCTCGCGTCGTACGAGGTCAGGATTCGCCGAGCAGCGCGTCGACGTTCGGCAGGTCCTGGAACCCCGTGAACGTGCCGGCGTCGGCGATCTCGCGGGCCGCGGACAGGAAGCCGCCCCAGGCGGTGCGGGCGAGGGTGCCACCGACGCTGATCCGGCGTACCCCGAGCGCGGCCGACTCGGCGACCGTCGTGAACGGCGCGTTGACCAGCAGGTTGACCGGCTTCGGTGCCACCGCCTCGACGATCGCGGTGACCTGCGCGGGCGTGTCGATCCGGGGCGCGTAGAGGCAGTCGGCGCCGGCGTCGGCGTAGGCGCGGAGCCGACGGATGGTCTCGTCGAGGTCGGGACGGCCCCGCACGAAGCCCTCGGAGCGGCCGGTGAGGAGCACGCCGGTGCCGCTCGCGTCGATCGCCTCCCGGGCGGCGGCGATCCGCTCGACGGACAGCGCGAACGCGTACAGCGGGTCGGCGTCGTCGCCGGACGCGTCCTCGACCGACAGCCCGGCGACGCCGGTCTCCACGGCACGCGCGACGTTGGCCGCGACGTCTGCTGGCGCCACCGCGTACCCGCCCTCGAAGTCGGCGTTCACCGGCACCGAGACGGCCCCGGCGACCTCCCGCAGGTGGGCGAGGGCCTCGTCGAGGGTGACCTGCGTGTCCGGGCGCCCGAGCGTCCAGGCCAAGCCGGCGCTGGTGGTGGCCAGGGCCGGGAACCCGAGCCGCTCCAGCGCCCGCGCGCTCCCCACGTCCCAGGGGTTCGGCATCACGAAGCACCCCGACGCGTGGAGGCGGTGGAAGGTGGCGGTCCGGTCGTTGTTCTGGTTCACGTCGAGCCTCCTGGTCGGTCCGGGGTACGGCGCGCGTAGAGGTCGCGCAGGACGCCGATCTCACCGCCGTGGTGCATGGTCTCGCGGGAGACGTGCAGGACCAGGCCGGCCAGCGGGTCGTCGGCGTAGGGCCCTCCCGCCGGGCCGAGCGGCGCGAGCAGGTGCAGGTCGTCGATTCCGGCGACCCCGTCGCGCCACCGACCCCAGACCTCGTGCAGCAGCGCGATCGCGTCGCGGGCCGACCCGGGGATCGGCGACACGAAGCGCGGGTCGTACATCGGCCGGTCCGGCTCGGAGGCCCCGAACAACGCGTTGGTGCGGGCACCGATGTTCGCGGCGCCGATGTGGGCCAGCCGCCAGCCGATGGTGGTGACTGGCGGCGGGTCGGGTTCGGGCTCCGGCCAGGAGCCCTGCATCTCCCATCCGTCCGGCCCCTCGACGAGGGACCAGCAGTCCGGGACGGGCTCCCAGAAGTACTCCTCGTCGGTCAGGCCCTCGAGCCGCGGGAACAGGTGCGCGTTCAGGTAGAAGTCCAGCTGGTCGAGCAACAACGCTCCCCAGACGCCCATGACCTCATGGTAGGCGGGCTCGTCCGCGGCGAGCCTGCCTACCAGCCGTCCGCCCCGGTCCATGTCACATCCTCGGCCCGGCCGGTGTCTTCATGGCAGCGACGACCTTCCAACCCGTCCGCACCGCCACCGACACAGGAGGAACCATGGAACACACGACCCGCATCCCCCCGGCCGAGATCACCGGCGTCAAGGGGGCGCTGATCAAGCGGATGATCGAGAGGAAGCTGGGCAAGGTGCCGACGGCGGTGGGCGTGTACTGGCACAACCCCAAGGTGCTGTTCGCCAGCTTCGGCCTCGGCGGCAAGCTGCAGAAGTGGGACGCCTGCGACGAGGGCCTGAAGTCGTTCGCCCACATGGCGGTCGCGTCACTGGTCGGGTGCACGTGGTGCCTGGACTTCAACTACTTCGAGGCCCGCAACAAGGGACTCGACGTGGAGAAGGCGCGCGAGATCCCGCGGTGGCGGGATGCCGACGTCTTCACGCCGCTGGAGCGGGACGTCCTGGACTATGCCGAGGCGATGAGCCAGACCCCGCCGACCGTGACTGACGACCTGGTGGCCCGGTTGCGCGAAGAGCTCGGACCTGCCGCCGTGGTCGAGCTCACCTCGGTCATCGCGTTCGCCAACATGAGCACGCGCGGCAACGTGGCGCTCGGCATCGAGTCCGACGGCTTCGCCGCCGCGTGCGGCCTGAAGCCCCTGGCCGAGCGACCCGGAGTGGCGTCGGCGTCATGAGCGAGGACCCGTTCGTCGCTCATCGAAGCCTCAGCCTTCGCTGGGCGTCGGGCCGCCGGGATCAGCCGGTGGGCTTGCGCGAGATCCGGTAGTCCAGGGTCAGGAACGGGAAACCGAACACCCAGAACGCGTGCTCGGCACGCAGCGTGCCGTCGTCGACGTACACGTCGAGCTGCTCCTCGAAGCCGTGCACGGCCAGCGCGGTCAGCTCGTCCGCGTGGGTGTCGATGTAGGTGAGGTAGTGCCCGGACTGGTCGTCGTCGGCGCGACTGGTCAGCCTCAGCCCGCCGTCCGGTCGGCCCTGCGGCAGGAGGGTCGCGGTGAAGCTGCCCTCCGGGACCGGGAACCCGACGCTCACGTAGCCGCGGCCGTCGTGGGCGTAGGTGGTGTAGATCCCGGTCATGATCGGCTCGTCGTCGTCCGCGAACGACCGGATCCAGCCCCGCACCGACACCGTGCCGTCGACGCCGGTGATGGTGTCGATGCGGCTGCGGATGCCGCGCTGCGCCTCGCGCTGGTTCATCGGCAGGCTGGCCTGCCCCAGTGGCCGCGCGACCAGGGTGCGGTAGAGGAGGTAGCCCGGCCGCACCCACATCCGCCACTCCGGCTCGATGTCGAGGGCGAAACGGGTGGTGTGCTCGTAGAACTCCCGCACCAGCGGGTGGACCGACGCCGGGTCGAGGTCCGGCCCGGCCAGCGGGTCGAGCGAGGCCACGATCCCGGTGTCCTGCGCGTCGGGGGTGTGCACGGCGCCCAGCTCGGCAGCCAGGTCGCGGACGTAGCCGGTGCCGACGTACCTCGTCCGGGCCGGGCGGGGCACCACGAACGGCAGGTCCGCGGCGCTGACCCGGTCCGCGAGCAGGCTGACCTGGGCATCCCGGAAGACCAGCGCGGACAGGGCGCGGTAGGCCAGGACGGTGCTGCTCGCCACCGTCGCCCCCGGGGCGTCCCTGCCCGCGAGCGCCTGCCCGACGGCCAGCCCCACGAGCGGTCCCATCGCCACCTTCTGCGGCCGCACCCCCATCGCCCCGACGAGCGCGCCCGTGCCGACGCCGATCGCCCGTTGGCTCGCGCCGGCCTTCCCGGCGGTCCACCCGAGCGGCGCGGCCAGCGCGGTGCTCACCGCGATCCGCTGCCACAGCGGCGGGATCTCGCCCTCCCGCTGGACGGCGCGGGCCACCGCCTCCGAGGCACCCAGGGCGATGGCGCCGCCGAGGGCCGCGCGAGCCGCCGTACCGACGCCCCGGTGGGCGGCCAGGGACGCGCCGGCGACCCCGCCGATGGCCGCGGCGAAGCCGACGGAGCCGGTCGTGGAGTCGCTGGTGCCCACGCCCGCGACCCTAGCCGGTACGCCGCGTGCCGGCGCGCCGGTTCCGTCCGCGTCCGCTCATCGGGCGCGGCTCAGAGGAACTGCTCCAGGAAGGCCCGGGAGTAGGCCGTGTCGACGCGCTGGTAGCCGGACGTCGCATTGCAGGTCAGCGAGTTCACGAACGACGAGTCCCCGGCGACGTACCGGCCGAGGAACACCGGGCCGCCGGAGTCACCGAAGCAGGACCCGCCGCCCGCCTTGGAGTCGCGGTCGTTGATCTGGAACGTGACCACCTCGGACTGCACGTTCTTGAGGTACGACGTGGTGAACCGACGCTCGGTGACCACGATCTGCTGCTTCTTCTCCCCGATGTCGACGCCGTAGCCGACCAGCGTGAACGTCTCGTTCTTGAGCGCGCCCTGGTTGGCGTCGAGGGTGCCGACCGGCAGCAGCGGCGCCGGCGTGATCCCCGGCCACTTGGTCGTGGCGGGCGCGTCCAGCACCACGACGCCCTGGTCGTGCTGCTTGGAGATGCTCAGCGCGCCGTCCCATGCAGGGTCCGGGTGCGCCGTGCCGGTGATGTAGCTGGCGGCCCGGGCCGCGCTCTCCGCCGGCGGGATGCCGGGGGCCAGCGGGTCGAGGGGCAGGTCGGTGTTGAAGGAGACGTAGACGTTGGTCGCCGGGCTGGCGCCGGTGTCCCCGGTGCAATGGCCCGCGGTGAGCACCACCGTCGGCGCGATCAGCGTGCCGGAGCAGCGGAACCGTCCGTCCTGGGTGGTGAACCGGATGACGCCGACGTTGGTGTGCACCTCGTCGCGCTGCCCTCCCCCGGTGATCGCTGTTGCCGGCTGCGTGGCGCTCAGGACGCCGGCCAGCAGCAGCAACCCGCCACACACCGTGGCCAGACGACCGACCCGAATCCGCCTCATGGACCTCTCCCTCCGTAGGTGTCTCCACCGAGCATGGTCACTCCGCGTCACGCCCGGCACCACCCCAGTCTTCGCCGACCGGGCCGTAGGGCCCTGTGCGTGCGGCTCGCGATCTGCTGGGGTGAGCCCATGCGGACGATCGGCAACATCCTGTGGTTCGTGCTCGCCGGGCTCTGGCTGGCCATCGGCTATGCGGTCGCGGGGTTGCTCGCGTTCGTGCTCATCGTGACCATCCCCTTCGGCATCGCCTCGTTCCGGCTGGCCGCGTACGTCATCTGGCCGTTCGGACGGACCACGACCTGGCGCCGGAGCGCCGGCATCTGGTCGGCGATCGGGAACGTCGTCTGGGTCATCTTCTTCGGGTGGTGGCTGGCCCTCGGCCACCTGGTCACCGGGCTGCTGCTGATGGTCACGATCATCGGCATCCCGTTCGGGGTGGCCTGCTGGAAGATGATCCCGCTCTCGCTGACGCCGCTCGGGCGCGAGATCGTGCCGATCTCCGCGGTGGACCGGGACCCCTATGGACTCCCCACCTGACGCTCGACCGGACGCGGCACGCGACCCGGCCGATGGCTGCCGGGTGAGCCTGCTTGCCCCGCACCCGCGCCGTACGGCGGTGCTGGTCGAGCACAGCTCGCCGCCGCGCCTGCCGACGGTCCGGCTGGACGACGAGGAGCCGACCCTGCCCGAGATCCTGGCCGCCGCCGGCCATGTCGTCGCCCCGTCCGCGACCGTGCTGAGGCAGGTTGTGACGTCCCCCCGCCAGGCCCAGGACGAGCTGCTGCTGGAGCTCGAGGCCGTCGCCACCGACCCGCCGTCCGGCTGGACCTGGCTGGACCTCGACGGGGACGCGATCGCCCGGCTGGAGCCGGAGACGTCCCGCGCCGCCGTGACCTCGTGGGCCCGTGAGCGCGACGAGGGCTGGGCGCCGTCGCGGCCGGCGTACTCGCGCCCCGGGTGGTTCGCGGAGGCGTCGGCGTGGATGGTGGACCGGATGGCGGCGTACGGGCACCCGGCGCTGGCGCCGCCGCACCAGCACCACCTGTGGGACGTCTCGGTGGTGCTGCGGGCGTCGTCGGCGGAGGGCGACCTCTACCTCAAGTGCAGCAACGACCGGTTCCGGCACGAAGCGGTCGTGACCCTGGCCCTCGCCGAGCGGATGCCGGGACTAGCTCCCGACGTGGTCGCCGTCGACGCGGACCGCGGCTGGCTGCTGATGCACGACCTCGGCGCACCCGAGCTCGGCGAGCAGGACCATGCGCTGTGGCCCGCCGGGATCGCCGCGCACGCGAGCATCCAGCGGACGTGGCTCGACCGCACCGACGAGCTGGTCGGGCTCGGGTTGTCGGTGCGCTCGCTGGCCGACCTGGCCGCGGACGTCGGGCGGATGACCCGGGACGTCGGGCTGCTCGCGCGGATGGCGCCCGAGCTGCGCACGGCCTGGTTGGCGACCGCGTCGGACCTGGTCACCGCGTGCCGGCGTCTCGACCTCCTCGGACCCGGCCCGACCCTGGTCCACGGCGACCTCCACCCGTGGAACGTCACGTCCGGCCCGGACGGCACGCGGGTCTTCGACTGGACCGACGCCGCCGTCTCGCACCCCTGCGTCGACCTGGCGACGTACGTGTTCCGGACCGAGGACGTGGCGGTACGCCGGCAGCTGGTCGACGCCTACGTCGACGCCTGGTCCGGCGTGGCGCCCGAGGAGACGCTGCGCGAGGCGGCTGCCCTCGGCCTCGTGGTGGGCGCGCTCTACCAGGTGCAGACCTACCGCTCCCTCCTCCCGGCGCTTCCCCGGGACGGCGCGGACGCCGGGCTGACCGGCGCCGACGTCGACTGGGTCGACCGCAGCGTCACCCGGTACCGGCTCGGCCTCGACGCCCCTCGCTGAGGCACCTCGGCGCTGTCCGGCGGCGCTGTCCGGCGGCGCTGTCACAGGGGCGCTGTCACACAGGCGGGCCGGGCGGTGTCTCCATGGCATGACCACGACCGAGGGCACGACCACGACGACGGGAGCAGACATGACGGACAGCGCACGTGTCCCCACCACGCCGATCACCGGCGTCTACGGCGGGCTGCTGAAGATGGTGATGAAGAAGATGGTCGGCGGCGTGCCCGAGTCGGCCGGGGTGATGTGGAACAACCCGCGGGTCTTCAAGGACATGATGGGCATCGGCCGCAAGGCCGAGAAGTGGTCGGAGCTCGACCCCGGTCTCGGCTCGCTGGCCGGCATGGCTGCGGCCGCCGAGATCGGTTGCAGCGCCTGCCTCGACCTCGGCTACTTCCTGGCGCACGACAAGGGGCTCGACGAGGCGAAGGCCCGCGAGGTGCCGCGGTGGCGGACGTCCGAGGCCTTCACGCCGCTGGAGCGGCGGGTCACGGAGTACGCCGTGGCGATGTGCCGGCTGCCGGTCGGCGTCACCGACGAGATGTCGGCCGCGCTGCTGGCGGACCTGGGGGCTCCGGCGCTGCTGGAGCTGACCGCCCGGGTGGGCTTCATGAACATGAGCGCCCGCAGCAACATCGCGCTCGGCATCCGGTCGCAGGAGTTCGCCGCGGCCTGCGGCCTGGAGCCGCGGGCGAGCCCGGACGCAGCCGCACCGGCCTGACGACACCGCGGCCCGTCGGTACCGTTCCTGGCAGGAGCCGAGATCCGAGACGAGGGAGACGACATGGACCTGTTCGAGATCGACGAGACCAGGCGGATGAGCCGCGAAGAGGCCGCCGCACGGCTGCACGCGCTCGCCGACGCGCTGGCGCGCAACAACACGGTCGAGTTCGAGCGTGACGGCCGGCGGATCACCGTCCGGGTCCCCGACGAGGTCGATCTGAAGATCGAGGTCGAGGTCGGCGACGAGAACGAGCTCGAGGTCGAGCTGACCTGGTGACCGACGAGGGTGCGTCTCACGTGAGAGACGTGCCCCGGGTCACCGGCGCCGGCTCAGCCGGTCCATCTCCTTGCTGATCTGACCCTCGGTCGGGACGTCGTCGCCGTACGCGTCCCACGCGTTGGCGACCACGCCGATGCCCCACCCGACGATCGGGAAGATCGGCCAGAAGAAGCCCGCTCCCGTCATCGCCCAGATGGCGAGCAGGAAGGCGTTCACCATCACGTAGATCGTCAGGTGGATGTGGAAGTCCCGCTTCTTCTTGAGCCGCCGCACGGCTCGCTCGCGCAGCTC
The DNA here is from genome assembly GCF_004519545.1 of Nocardioides guangzhouensis. Classification (GTDB taxonomy): domain Bacteria; phylum Actinomycetota; class Actinomycetes; order Propionibacteriales; family Nocardioidaceae; genus Nocardioides; species Nocardioides guangzhouensis. The sequence continues at coordinate 56,202 of NZ_SDKM01000012.1, read as the reverse complement.
CTCACGCTGCGGTGTCTCGATGCTCATCGCTGTCCTCCCAGCAGACGGCTCAGGTGCCAGCAGCCGAACGGACACCCGCCGTCCCACCTTCAGGCTCGCCCCCGGCGGCCCGCACCGACACGGCCGGAGGTCCCCCGGAACGCCCGCGGTGGTCCCGATCAGGGCCGCCGTACCCACTGTGCGTCGGCCGCCGGCACCCAGGCGTCCTCGGGCAGCGCCGTCCAGCGTTCCTCCGCCGCCAGGTCGACCATGACGGCGTCCAGCGCTGCCAGGCCCGGGTGGTTCGCGTCGCGGTGGTGGACGACGGCCCACGGGTACACCGGCACCGGGTCCACCAGCGGACGGACAACGGCACCCGGCACCTCCGGGCACTCGCTCATGGTGAGGATCGGGAGGCCGTGCGACCGGAGGTGCCGCGCCGTCTCCGCGGTGCCGACGACGTGCGGGTGCGGAGGCGAGGGGCGCGCGCCGTGGTCGGCGAGCAGCGAGGCCGCGAGGTCCACCCACTCCGGAGCCACGTCGTTGCCCGAGCTCGCGTCGATCTCGACGCCGTCCAGCTCCGCCATCGGCACCTCGGCGAGGTCGGCCAGGGGGTGGTCGTCGCTCATCAGCAGCGCCAGCGGCTCCCACCGCACCAGCCTCCGGGTCAGCTCCGCCGGGAACGGCGCGCCCAACCCCTCGGTCCGGCCGAAGGCGACCTCCACCCGACCCGCGAGCAGCTGCGTGAGCGCGGCCCCCATGCCGCCGCCGTACCGCACGGTGAGCTCGAGCTGGGGCGCTGCCATGCGCGCCTCGTCGACGATCCGCGCCGCCGTCAGCCCCTCGCCGATCACGTCGACCAGCAGCGGCCGGGCCTCCCCGCTCAGGTCCTGCAGCGCCGCGTCGTTGAGCTCGAGCAGGGACCGGGCGTGCACGAGGAGCCGCTCGCCGTCGGGGGTCAGCGTCACCTGACGGGTGCTGCGCACGAACAGCCGCGCGCCCACCTGCGTCTCGAGCCGGCGGATGTCGCGGCTCAACGCCTGCTGCGCGACGTAGAGGCGGTTGGCCGCGCGGGTGAAGTGCAGCTCCTCGGCGACGGCGACGAAGGCACGCAGGAGGCGAAGATCGAGCTCGGCCCGCACGCGGGTCACCCTACTCAGCAGGGTCCTCCGGCCGGCGCCGAGTCGTCACGCGTTCCGGTTGTGAATCCGGCCCGAACAGGTGTTGGACCCGGCCCGGCGTCGGGCCGGATCGTGCTGTGCCATGACGCACGTCGCCACCCCACCCGACACCCCCGCGGTCGCCCCGCCGACAGGCGGCAGCGCGCGGACGCCGTACCGGGTGCGTGCGCCGCGGGCGCTGGCCGCACTGGTGCTGGCGAACGCCGTGTCGCTGAGCGGGAACGTCGTGATGACGGTGGCGATCCCGTGGCTGGTGCTGACCACGAGCGGCAGCGCGGCCCTGGCCGGTGCGGTGACGTTCGCCGGGGCCGCCGGCGCCACGGTCGGGGGCCTGGCCGCCGGTCGGGTGGTCGACCTGCTCGGCGCGGTCCGCGCCGGCGCGGTGTCGGACCTGATCAGCGCGCTGGCGGTCGTGCCGGTCCCGGTCCTGCTCGCGTTCGACGCACTCGAGGTCCGGCACCTGGTCCTGCTGGTCGTCCTCGGCACGGTCGCGGACGCGGCCGGCGCCGCCGCCCGGCACAGCCTGGTCCCGGCGGCCGCGGACGCGGGTCGGTTCCCGCGGGAACGTGCCAACGCGATGTTCACGTCGGCCGAGCACGCGGGCTACCTGCTCGGTGCTCCACTGGCCGGCGTCCTGATCGCGACGGTCGGGGTCGGCGGCGCGCTGCTGGTCACCGTGGCCGCCTTCGGGTTCGCCGCGCTGGTGCTCGCGCGCCTCCACGAGCGGCCGGCGCCCCGCGAGGCCGCCGCGCCCGCGGTGCCGGCCGGGCTGCGGGAGACCGCCGCGTTCATCCGGCGCGACCCGGCCCTGCGTGCCTTGTTCCTGTTCCCGACCGTCGCGGTGCTGCTGGTCGGGCCGCTGGCGCCGCTGCTGCTGCCGGTGCTGGCCCGGGAGGCGTTCGGCGACCCGGTGGTGCTCGGTCTGATGATCGCAAGCTACGGCGTAGGTGGGCTGCTCGGCGCGGCCTTGTTCGGGACCCTCGGCGCACGGGTCCCCCGGCGCCGGCTGTACGTCGGCGTCTTCGTGGTGCTGCCGACCACGTTCGCCGTGATCGCCCTGCTCCCGCTGCTGCCGGTCACGCTCGCGATGCTGCTGGCCCTCGGCGCCGCCGCCGGCTCGCTGGTCCCGCTCCAGGCCACCATCCGCCAGGAACGCTCCCCCGCGCACCTGCTGCCCCGCGTCGTCGGGCTGAGCACCGCGAGCATCCCGGTCGCCGCACCGATCGGCGTCCTCGGCGCCGGTCTCCTCATCGACAGCCTCGGCCTGCACCGCACCCTGCTGCTGATGACCGCCGGCGCCGCGCTGATCGGCGTGGCCGCGTTCGCGAGCCGGGGCGTGCGCCTGTTCGATGCCCGGCCTGACGCAGCCTGCACCGAGCCGGCGCCTGCGCCGTGAACGGGCTCAGCGCCCGCCCGTGAGGTCGCCGTACAGACCCGTCGTCATGGACGGCCAGAACAGAGCCGGCACCACGACCACGACGATCGCGAAGACCAACAGGCCGAGCCAGGGTCGGCCCTTCCACACGTGCAGGACTCCCCCGCCGAGGACGGCGCCGGGGACGACGAACGGGAGCGACGTCGGCAGCTGGTGGGCACACCAGGCAACCACGGCGGCGTACAGCACGATGCCGGTCACCCGGACCCGCAGGCCACGAGCCAGTGCCTGGCCACGGGAGGTGCGGGCGGTGCGCTGGTGGCGGACCACGTCGCGCATCGGCAGGTGGCACGAGAGGCAGCCGGACGACGCGACGACCTGTCCCTTGCACAGCGGACAGATCAGGTCGGGCACTCCCGAGCGGCTCTCGACGGACACGCCCGGAAGGCTACGGACGAATGGCCCTCGTGGCAGGAGAATCCGCGAACACCGGCAGCAGGCAGCCGGGTAGGAGGGAGCGCCCGCATGCGCCAGCAAGGTGATCGGACCGACCGCAGGTCGACGCGCGGTGTAGGGGCGTCGCTAGCGGTCGCGACCCTGTTCCTCGCCGTGCTCGTCGGTCTGGTCGAGCTCGGCCCGGCGCCGTGGCCGGTGCTCGTCTGGTACGGCGTGCTGAGCGCGGCGGCGTTCGTGATGTACCGCGCGGACAAGGTCGCGGCCGGGAAGGGCTCGTGGCGGACGCCCGAAGCCAACCTGCACGGGATCGACCTGCTGGGCGGCTGGCCCGGTGGGCTGGTCGCGCGGCAGCTGTTCCGGCACAAGACCCGCAAGCAGCCGTTCCGGACGGCGTTCTGGCTGACCGTCGTCGCGAACCTGGTGGCGCTCGCCTACCTGGTGCTCGAGGTCTGGGGCGGTTGAGCCCGGCGCCCCGCCGGCAACGATGAGACGATGCCGGACATGACGCGCACCTCTCCCGAGGCCAGCAGCCTCCCGGTCAGCGACACCGAGGCGCACATCGAGCTGAACGAGGCGTACGCCGCGCACAACTACCACCCGTTGCGGGTGGTGCTGTCCTCCGGCGAGGGCGCCTGGGTGACCGACGTCGAGGGGCGGCGCTACCTCGACTGCCTGGCCGGGTACAGCGCGCTGAACTTCGGGCACGGGCACCCGCGCCTGGTGGCCCGCGCGCAGGAGCAGCTGGGCCGGCTGACGCTGACCTCGCGGGCGTTCTACAACGACCAGCTCGGGCCGTTCGCGCGGGACCTCGCCCAGCTGACCGGCAAGGAGATGGTGCTGCCGATGAACTCCGGCGCCGAGGCCGTCGAGACCGCGATCAAGGTGGCCCGCAAGTGGGGGTACCTCGTCAAGGGCGTCCCGGAGAACCGGGCCACGATCGTGGCGATGGAGGGCAACTTCCACGGCCGCACCACCACCATCGTGTCGTTCTCGACGGACGCGGTCGCGACCGCCCACTACGCGCCGTACACGCCGGGGTTCCGGCTCGTGCCGTACGGCGACGCGGCCGCGCTGGAGGCCGCCGTCGACGAGACGACGGTCGCGGTCCTGCTGGAGCCGATCCAGGGGGAGGGCGGCGTGATCATCCCGCCGGAGGGCTACCTCCAGCAGGTGCGCACGCTGTGCAACTCGGCCGGCGTCCTGATGGTGGCCGACGAGATCCAGTCCGGGCTCGCGCGCACCGGGCGGACCTTCGCCTGCAGCCACGAGGAGGTCGTGCCCGACGTCTACGTGCTCGGCAAGGCGCTCGGCGGCGGGATCTACCCGGTGTCGGCGATCGCGGCCGACGGCGACGTGCTCGAGGTGATCACGCCGGGCTCGCACGGTTCGACGTTCGGCGGGAACCCGCTGGCCGCCGCCATCGGCCGCGAGGTGGTCGCGATGCTCGAGACCGGCGAGTACCAGGAGTGCGCCCGCACCCTCGGTGACCGGCTCGCCGCCGGCCTCGGCGAGCTGGTCGGCAACGGCGTCGACGCGGTCCGGACGCGCGGGCTGTGGGCCGGCGTCGACATCAGCCCCGAGCTGTCCACCGGGCGCCGGGTCTGCGAGGACCTGCTCGACCACGGCGTCCTCGCCAAGGAGGCACACGGGCAGACCGTCCGCCTGGCGCCGCCGCTGGTCGCCTCCGAAGACGACATCGACCTCCTGGTCCGGGCGCTCGGCGAGGTCTGCGCCGGCTGAGGCCCCGGTGGCCGTGTCCTTGCGCGGGACGTCACTTCACAGTCGCCCGGACGGCCACAGCGCACGACGTTGCGCGCTGGCCCTTGACTTGGAGCGCACTCCAGGTCGGAGACTGGTCGGATGGCCCTGACCATCGCCCAGGCCGCGGAGCGCAGCGGCCTCACCAAGGACACCCTGCGCTACTACGAACGGGACGGGCTGATGCTCGCCGCCGTGGACCGTACGGCGACCGGTCACCGGCGCTACACCGAGCGCGACCTGACCTGGATCGAGCTGATCACCCGGCTGCGCGCGACCGGCATGCCGATCCGCGACGTACGCCGGTACGCCGAGCTGGTGCGGCACGGCGACGGGAACGAGCAGGAGCGGCTCGACCTGCTGCGCTCCCACCGCCAGCAGGTGCTCGCCCAGCTCGCAGAGGTCCAGGAGCACCTCGGCGCGATCGACCGGAAGATCGGGATCTACGTCGACAAGCTCGAGAGCCAGGGCATCGCGGTCAGCGCCTGACGGCGTACCCCCCTTGACCTGGAGCGCACTCCAACTGGTTGCGTGGTTGCCATGACCACACGCATCGGAACCAGGACCCTGGGGACGACCTCCCCGCTCACCGTGTCGACCCTCGGCCTCGGCTGCATGGGGATGTCGGAGTTCTACGGCACCTCCGACGAGCAGCAGGGCATCGACACCATCCACCGCGCGCTCGACCTGGGCGTGACCTTCCTCGACACCGCCGACATGTACGGCCCGTTCACCAACGAGCAGCTGGTCGGCAAGGCGATCAAGGGCCGCCGTGACGAGGTGCAGCTGGCCACCAAGTTCGGCAACGAGCGCAACCCCGACGGCAGCTGGGTCGGCATCAACGGCTCGCCGGACTACGTCCGCAAGGCCGCCGACGCCAGCCTCCAGCGGCTCGGGGTCGACCACCTCGACCTCTACTACCAGCACCGCGTCGACAAGACCGTCCCGATCGAGGAGACCGTCGGCGCCATGAAGGAGCTCGTCGAGGCCGGCAAGGTGCGCCACCTCGGGCTCAGCGAGGCCGGCGCCGGGACGATCCGCCGGGCGCACGCCGTCCACCCGATCACCGCGCTGCAGTCGGAGTACTCCCTGTTCACCCGCGACCTCGAGGACGAGATCCTCGGGACCATCCGCGAGCTCGGGATCGGGCTGGTGCCCTACTCGCCCCTCGGCCGCGGCATGCTCACCGGCACCATCACCCGGGACGCCGGCGCGGACGGCGCGGACGACTCCCGACGCAACGGCCGCTTCCCGCGGTTCACCGGCGACGCCTTCGACACCAACCTGGCCCTGGTCGAGAAGATCCGTGAGGTCGCGACCCAGAAGGGCTGCACCCCCGGTCAGCTCGCGCTCGCCTGGGTGGTCGCGCAGGGCGACGACGTGGCGCCGATCCCCGGCACCAAGCGCGTCCGCTACCTCGAGGAGAACGTCGGCGCGCTCGACGTGAAGGTCACCGACGAGGACCTGGCCGCGTTGGAGCAGGCAGTGCCGCGCGACGCGGTCGCCGGCGACCGGTACGCCGACATGGGGTCGATCGACCGCTAGGGAGGCGCGTCCCGACCACTCGAGCCCTGGCCGATCGGGGCGACCACCCGGGTGTGGGCACGCCAGCCCAGGTGCAGCAGCTCCAGGCCCGCGGGCGTCGTCTCGTGGGTCAGTGCCGACCAGGACGTCGACCGCGGCCGCTGCACCAGCGCCACGGAGTCGGCGTACGGCGCGAGCGGGCGCTCCCACACCGCGTCGGGGCCGATCTCGGCGAACGGGCTGGTGTCGGTGTGCCGCAGCACCAGCCCGACGCCCTCCCGGCGTACCTCGAGCCGGGCGCTGGCCTGCTCCCACGTCCCGATCATCTGATCGGCGACCGGGGCCGGGCCGGTGCCCGGCTCGAGCGTGTCCGGGGCGCCGACGCCGACGTCGGCCAACAGCTCGGTGAGCAGGTCCTGGTGCAGCAGATCCGGCGCGCCGCCGTTGGTGAGCAGGACGGTCGCGAGGCCGATGTCCGGGAACAGCCGGAGGTACGCCGACTGGCCGATCGTGTTGCCGTTGTGGCCGTGCACCGGCGTACCGCCCCAGACGCCGAGCGCCCAGCCGAGGCCCCAGGCGTTCGCGTCCTCGGCACCGGCGTGGTCGACCCGCTGCACCTGGAGTGCGGTCATCGCGGCCCGGCTGCCGTCGCCGAGGATCCCGCCGCGGAGGTGGGCGGCCGCGAACGCGAGCTGGTCGCTTACCGACGAGATGATCATCCCGGCCGGCCCGCAGGAGCGGGGCAGAGCCCAGACCGGTGCGGGCTGCCAGCGGCCGTCGTCGTCCTCGACGTGCCCGAGCGCGGCCCGGAACCGGAGCACCTCCTCGGGCAGCGTGACCGTCGCGGCCAGGCCCAGCGGTTCCACCACCCGCTCGCGCAGCGCGGCGTCCCAGGTGGTGCCGAGCAGGTGCTCGGCGATCCGGCCGGCGACCGCGAAGCCGGCGTTGTTGTAGGACCAGGCGGCGCCGGGCGGGAAGAGCTGGCGGTTGACGACCAGCCCGTCGACGTACCGCTGGAGGCAGTCGTCGCCGCGTCCGGTGTCGACGAACGTGTCGCCGTCGAAGCCGGAGGTGTGCGCGAGCAGGTGGCGCGGGGTGATGCCGGCGCTCGCGGTGGCGTCGGCGACGCGGAACTCCGGCAGCACCTCCCGGACCGGCACGTCGAGGTCGACCCGCCCCTCGTCGACCAGGGTCATCAGCAGGGTCGTGGTCCACACCTTGGTGACCGACCCGACCTGGAAGAGCGAGTCGGGGGTGGCGGTGACGCCGGTGCCGAGGTGGAGCACGCCGGTGGCGAGCTCGAGGCGGTCGTCCGGGACGTCGCCGCGGCCCAGCCGGAGCACGCCGAACGCAGCCCCCGGCACGGCGTGCTCCCGTGCCAGCGTGTCGAGACGGTCCTGCCAGTGCCCGGGATCCAGGTGCGCCATGGGGCGATGGTGCCCTGTTGTGTCTCCGCGTGGGGTGACCGGTCAGGGAAATTGATGCCCGGGCGGGGAAAGCATTCCGTGCCCGGGCAGCATTTCCCCGGACGCCCGGGGAATTGCTGCGGGCCACCGTCTAGCGTGCGGCCATGGTGACCTGGCAGCTGACCATCGACTGCACGAACCCGACCCGGCTGGCGCACTTCTGGGCGGCGGCGCTCGGCTACGAGATCCAGCCGCCGCCGGAGGGGTTCGCGACGATGAACGACTACTACCGTTCGCTCGGCGTCGCCGACGACGAGCTCGACCAGGTCGGTGACGGGACCGACCGGATCTTCGACCCGGCCGGCGAGGGGCCGAAGATCTGGTTCCAGGCGGTGCCCGACACGAAGAGCGGCAAGAACCGGCTGCACCTCGACCTCTACCCCACCAACCGCGACCGCGACCTGCCGCTCGCCGAGCGCACCCGGATCGTGGACGCGCGGGTGGCGGAGCTCGAGGCGCTGGGGGCGACCGTGTGGCGGCGGTGGCCGGAGGACTTCGAGGAGAAGCTGGACGAGCAGTTCTACTTCGTCACGATGCGCGACCCGGAGGGCAACGAGTTCTGCGTGGCCTGAGGGGCCGGACCCGGGCTCAGGACGCCGCGTCGAACGCCGGGATCGGGGTCTGCCAGGCGGCCGGCGGCAGGCTCTCCGGGGTGGGGAAGTCACCGGCCCAGTAGCCGTTGTGCGCGTGCACGCGGCCCGCGGTGACGCCCGCCTCCTGCTCGACGGCGATCGTCGCGGCCATGGTGTCCACCTCCCTTCCTCGGCTGTCTGTTGATGTCTGTGTCGACTGCCGGGCCTCGAGAACTCATCGGTCCCGACACCACCGATCCTGCGCCGACCCGCCCCCGAGCGCATCAGGGAGACCACTGGTGCCACCCCGGTGGTCCCCCGGAGGTCGGAGTCAGCGCGTCCCCACCCGCCCCACGAATGATCGCGATTCTCGATAGTTCACAGGATTCACCGGCCGACCGGTGAATCGTGCGCCCATGACGATCCTCGGGCGGTGGACCGCCGCGCTGGTCATGCTCCTGCTCGCGACCGCGTGCGGCGGCGCCGCGGACGACGACAGAGAGGCGGACGATCCGGCGCCCAGCCCGACCGCGGTGCCGAGCCCCGCGGCGTACTCGCTCCCCGGCCGGTGCACCGGCCAGGGCGGCACCGGCGAGGTCGCGTTCCTCCCGGGCGGCGACGGCAGCTGGCTGTCGACCGCCTCCTTCGGCGAGGGCGACACCGCGGCCGTGTTCGTGCACCAGACCGGCATCACCGGCCTGTGCGGGTGGGTGCCGTACGCCGAGTGGGCCGGCAGGCAGGGCATCCGCGCGGTGCTGGTGGACGTGTGCGGCTTCGGCCGGTCGCAGTGCAGCGACGTGCTCGCCGATGACCCGGCAGCACAGATGGCGCTGGCCGTCGACCACGCCCGGCAGCAGGGCGCGACGACCGTCGTCCTCGTCGGCGCCTCGATGGGCGGTGCCCTCGTCGCCGGTGCGGGCGAGCAGGCCGGGGCGGACGCGCTGGTCGACATCTCCGGGCCGACCGACTGGGAGGGCGTGCCGTCCGTCGAGCGGGCGGTGCCCGCGATCACCGTGCCCGCACGGCTGGTGTTCGCGAGGGCGGACGGACCCGAGCACTGGCGGCGGGCGAGGGCCGCGGCCCGCGGGACCGACGTGGAGTTCGTCGACGTGCCCGGCGCCGGCCACGGCTACACGATCGTCACCGACGGCTCCCTGGTCGACGCGACGATCACCGGCCCTGGCAAGGACCTGCTGGCCTGGGTCAGACAGCAGAGCGCAGCCCGCTGAGGCAGGAGCGCATCATCCGGTCGTGGTTCCACACCAGCACCGGCCGGGCCAGCCGGGAGGCCAGCCCGAGCAGCCGTCCGCTGACGTCCACGTCCTGCTCGAAGTGCAGCCGGGTCCCGGCGCCGTGCGGAGAGATGCGGTAGCGCGCGTGCCCGACCAGGTCGCCGTCGATCCCCGTCTCCAGCAGGTCGTCGTGACGGTGCACCGCGTGCAGGTGCAGCTCGAGGTCGTAGGGAAGCGCCGACCGGCACACCACCAGCGCGTCGTCGTCCGAGAGCCTGGCGACCGCCCGCACCTCGCGCCACCAGCGCGGGTACCGCTCGAGGTCAACCAGCACGTCCCGCACCCGGCGCGGCTCGGCGGCCACCGTCCACTCCTCGCGGAAGGAGTACCCGCGGATTGCCGGTGCGTGCGTGACAGGTCGAGGCTCTCGTGGGGCGGGGATCACATGGCCATCATGGCGCGGCGCACCTACGCTGACGCCATGGCAGCCCCGCAGTCCCAGCTCGTCACCTGCACCGTCTCCGACGGCATCGCCCACGTCCGGCTGAACCGCCCCGACAAGCTCAACGGCCTCACCCTGCAGACCCTCGACGAGCTCGTGGCGACCGCCCGCATCCTCCGCGGCGACCGCACCCTGCGCGCGGTGGTGCTCTCCGGCGAGGGCTCCTCGTTCTGCGCCGGGCTCGACTTCGGCACCGTCCTCGAGCAGCCGGCGAACATCGTGAAGGCGTTCGTGCCGCGGCCGTGGCGCGGCACGAACACGTTCCAGGAGGCCTGCTGGGCATGGCGCCGGCTGCCGGTCCCGGTGATCGCCGCCGTCCACGGCCACTGCTTCGGCGGCGGCGTCCAGATCGCGCTGGCCGCGGACTTCCGGTTCGCCACCCCCGACTCCGAGTGGTCGGTGCTCGAGGCACGCTGGGGCCTGATCCCGGACATGAGCGGCATCCAGTCGCTCAAGGAGCTGGTCGGCATCGACACCGCCAAGCGACTCACGATGACCGGCACCCGGATCTCCGGCAAGGAGGCCGCGGACCTCGGGCTGGTCACCGAGCTGGCCGCCGACCCGGTCGCCGCGGCCGAGGAGTTCGCCCGCGAGATCGCCACCCGCTCCCCCGATTCGGTCGCTGCCGCGAAGCGGCTCTTCAACCGGAGCTGGACCTCCGGGCCGCGGGCCACGTTCGCCCGGGAGCGGCTCGAGCAGGCGTACCTGCTGTTCGCCGCCAACACCAAGGCCGCGCAGAAGGCGGCCTTCGCCAAGCGGGACGCGACGTTCGGACCACGCGGCCGCCGCTGACCCGGCACATCGAGTGCCGGCTCACCACCCACGAGCCAGGGTCTCCCGGCACATCTTGTGCCGACTCGGCGCGGGCGCACTAACGTGCCGTCCATGACCGACACCACCCTCATCGAGCGGGCCCGGGCCTGGGCCGCCGAGGATCCCGACGACCAGACCCGCGCCGAGCTCGAGGCGGTGATCGCCGCGACCGAGGCCGGCGACGCGAATGCGGCCGCGGACCTCGCCGACCGGTTCGCCGGCACCCTCGAGTTCGGCACCGCCGGCCTGCGCGGGGCGCTGGGTGCCGGCCCGAACCGGATGAACCGGGTGGTGGTGACCCGCGCCGCGGCCGGCCTCGCGGCGTACCTCCGCGACAACGGTGCGGCGTACGGCGCCGCCGTGGTGATCGGGTACGACGCCCGCTACAACTCCGACGTGTTCGCCCGTGACACCGCCGAGGTCATGACCGGCGCCGGGCTGCGTGCGCTGGTGATGCCGCGGCTGCTGCCGACACCGGTGCTGGCGTTCGCGATCCGCGAGCTCGGCTGCGTGGCCGGTGTGATGGTGACCGCGAGCCACAACCCGCCGCAGGACAACGGCTACAAGGTCTACCTCGGCGACGGCAGCCAGATCGTGCCCCCGGCCGACGCCGAGATCGCGGCCCGGATCGACGCGGTCGGAGCGCTGGCCGACGTACCCCGTGGTGACTCCGGCGAGGTCGTCGACGACTCGATCGTGGACGCCTACGTGCGCGCCGTGCTGACCGTCGCGCCGGACGGCCCACGAGACCTCGACCTCGTCTACACACCGCTGCACGGGGTCGGCAACGACGCCGTGCTCGAGGTGCTGGAGCGGGCCGGCTTCGCCGCCCCGCACGTCGTACCCGAGCAGCAGCAGCCCGACCCCGACTTCCCGACGGTGGTCTTCCCGAACCCGGAGGAGCCCGGCGCGATGGACCTGGCGATGAAGCTGGCCGACCAGGTCGGCGCCGACATCGTCGTGGCCAACGACCCCGACGCCGACCGGTGCGCGGCCGCGGTGCAGGGCCCGCACGGGTGGCGGATGCTGCGCGGCGACGAGGTGGGGGCGTTGCTCGGCGACCACCTGCTGCGCACCGGCAAGCAGGGCGTGTACGCCGCCTCGATCGTGTCGTCCTCCCTCCTCGGCACGCTGGCCGCGGCAGCCGGCCAGGAGTACGCCGAGACGCTCACCGGCTTCAAGTGGATCGGCCGCGTCGACGGGCTGGCGTTCGGCTACGAGGAGGCGCTCGGCTACTGCGTCGACCCGGCCCACGTGAAGGACAAGGACGGCGTCTCCGCGCTGCTGCTGCTCTGCGACGTCGCCGCGCGGGCCAAGGCCGAGGGCCGCACCCTGACCGACCTGCTCGACGACATCGCGGTCCGCCACGGCCTGCACGCGACCGACCAGCTCTCGGCGCGGGTCAGCGACCTGTCCGAGATCCCCGCGGCGATGGCCCGGCTGCGCGAGACCCCGCCGTCCTCGCTCGGCGGCCTCGCGGTGCTCGGCGTCGACGACCTGAGCCTGGGCTCGGCGGACCTGCCGCCGACCGACGGGCTGCGTTACCGGCTCGCGGACGGCGCGCGCGTGATCGTCCGACCGAGCGGCACCGAGCCGAAGGTGAAGTGCTACCTCGAGGTCGTCGTACCCGTCGAGCACCCGGCGCCCGGCCCCGACGGCACCGTCGACCCCGACGCCCAGCGGGACGCCGTGGACGCCGCCCGGATCGCCGCCTCCGGCCGCCTCGACGCCCTCCGCAACGACATCAAGGCCGCCGCCGGCATCTGACCGGATCCGCGCCGCGAGGAGAGCATGGCGGGCTGCCGCCTGTCAGTCAGCGCGTGACCCGGACGACCGTGACCCTCGACGTCCCCGCCGTCACGGCGAGGAGCTCCCAGGGTTGAGTGCCGAACCAGGACCTCCGGGTCGATGGGACGACCGCGCGGAGACGGTGCCGGCCCGTCGTGAGGCGGGTCACCAACCTGACGGTGGTGCTCGTCGTGACCCTCTTGACCGCCACCGTCCGCCACCCCGTGCCACGCAGCGCCTGCAGCTTGACCGGGAGGCCGGAGTAGGCCGCAGGCGTCCTCACCTCGAACGTCGCCCGGCGTCCTGCTCGTCCCTTGGTCGGGCCAGAGATGGCGGGCGCCCAAAAGGTCTTGATCTTCGGGCCGAGGTCGAACGCAGGTGCGTTCGGGTTGTCCCAGCAGCTAGATGCGAACCGGCAGTACGACGCGGCCAAGTTGCTCGTCCAGCCCAATGGAACGCTCGCCTGCCAGTTCCCTGCGGAGTCGACCTGGCCCTGCGCGCGCGAGACATAGTGCTCACCGCATGCCCCGTCCTCACAGTTCGGGTCGACCCGGACGTCAGCGATGGCGACCCAGTGTCCGGCCAGCGGCTCTCCATCGGCGGTGAGCGTGCCGGTCATGCGGACCTTCGATCCGGCCGCCCTGCTGGTGGGCTGCTTGCCGCTGGTGATGGTCAGCGTCGTGGTTGTTGCCGGAGCGGGAACACCGATAGTCGTGGCCCACGCCTCACCCGTGGGAGGGACAAGGCGCAGGGGCGTGTCGAGGGGGTTGCCGTGCTCATCGACCAGCTGGTTCAGCTCGAGGACGACTCGACCGTCGAAGACGGTTGCGCTGCCATGTGCCTGGTCGGTCTCGAAGTCTACCGACATGACTCCGTCCGGAACGGCGACAGTCACCCGCGCCACCAGGGCACCGGCGGAACCGGGCCACACGGTGCGGTAGCCGTACACCGAGGAAACGTGCCACCCGTCCGCGGCCGTAGCGCTGGATGACATGGAGAGCGATGCCGCGATGGCGACGCCCAGGGAAAGGACAGCGAGAGCGGCTGGCTTGATGACCCGCATCCGAGAACTCCTTGTTCAGTTACCGGCCCGTCCATGGGCCGCGGCCGACGACGATGTCATGAACAGGGAGCCGGCGGAGGCAAAGTTGGAAATTTGCACTCTTCAACTTTGCGGCGTGCCCCGGTTGCCGGCTGAGGAGTCGTCCGCAGGGTCGGTCCGGCCGCACAGTCAGTCGCCGAACAGCAGGCGGTCGAGCCCCCGGACCACGCCGACGATGCCGGGCACCCGGCGGATCGCGAGCAGCGTCCCGTCGACGTACGGCGTGGGGGTGGGGCCCGGGTCGTGCCGCAGGACCAGGTGCTCGCCCGCAGCGGCGAAGACGACCTCGGTGCTCACGACGTACCCGGGCAGCCGCACCGAGTGGACCCGGGTCCCGCCGACCTCGGCGCCCCGTGCCTCGACCGGGCCGCTCAGGTCCTCGACCGGGACCGCGGGCCGCGGGGTGCGGACCTCGCCGAGCGCCTCCGCCAGCTGCCGGGCTGTGCCGCTCGGCACGTCGGGCTTGGTGTCGCTGCCGTAGTCGAGGATCTCCCAGTGCTCGAGGTGCTGCGCGGCCAGCACCGCCGCCCGCTGGAGAAGGGCCGCCATCACCGAGAAGTTGCCGGCCGCGACGACACCGACGTTCCGGTCGCGCGCGGCGGCGTCGAGCCGGGCGTAGTCGTCGGCGGTCAGCCCGCTCGACCCGATGACCACGTGGACGCCCGCGTCGACGGCGGCACGAGCGTTCGCGCCGACCGCCTCCGCGCTGGTGTAGTCCACCAGCACGTCCACCCCTCCGGACGCGACCGCCTCGACCACGCTCCCGTGGACCCAGCCGTCGACGTCCAGCCCGGTGACGTCGCGCAGGTCGCGGCCGGCGGCCGACCTGGACACCCCCGCGACCAGCTCGAGGTCGTCGGACGCGGCGATCGCCGCGGCGATGGGAGGCGCGGTCCAGCCGGTGATGCCGGCGAAGCAGACGGTCGTCATCCGCTCAGGCTACGCATCCTCACGTCGAGCTGCGCCTCGCGCATGTCTGAGTCGCGCCTGGCTGGGTGCCCCGCCACGGCCGGCGCAACTCAACGCCCAGGCCGGCGCAACTCAACGCTCCGGCAGGCGCAACTCAACGGGGTCAGGCGAGGAGGAGGGTCAGGGCGGCGACGGAGAGGACCACGAGCCCGGCGAGCTCGGGCCACGCCCAGGAGCGGGTGACCGGCGCCGGGAGGGGCTGCCCGTCGGGACCGACCCGGTCGTACCCCCGCTTGTGGGCGCGCGCCTCCTGGGCGAGGTGCTTGATCCGGGTCTCGACGAAGTCGCTGTAGACCTTCGACGGGTCGAGCCGGGGCGTGCCCTGGAGGTAGCTGTGCTGGTGGGAGCCACCCTTGGCGCCGACGAACGAGCTGCCCTCCGACGCGCGCTGCCGCTTGCGGGGCCGGCCGACCGCGATGGAGCGGTAGATGTGGCCGTCTGCCTTGACCAGCAGCATCGCGCGCACGTCGACCTTGTCGATCGACGCCAGCGGCACGCGGGTGGTGGTCACCATGCTGCGCAGGTGCAGCCGGGTGCCGTCGGAGCGGACCGCCGGCCGGAACATCACCATCCAGATCATCAGGCCGACCAGGGCGAGGCAGACCAGCACGAACGCGTCGGAGTCGTGCCGGCCGTC
The DNA here is from genome assembly GCF_004519545.1 of Nocardioides guangzhouensis. Taxonomy (GTDB): domain Bacteria; phylum Actinomycetota; class Actinomycetes; order Propionibacteriales; family Nocardioidaceae; genus Nocardioides; species Nocardioides guangzhouensis. The sequence continues at coordinate 40,848 of NZ_SDKM01000012.1, read as the reverse complement.
ACCGATCGTGCCGATGGCCGTCGCCGCGCACGCCGCGATGCCCAGACCACCGACCAGACGGCCGCTCGTCGGCCCGAACTTCTCGACCTTGTCGAAGTCCTTCCACGGTTCCACTCCGACGTCCCGCTCGGTCAATGCTGCACCCTGTTTCTCCGATTGCTCTCACGCCCCCGGACAACCCTATGCTGGGTCGGTGACGAGTACAGCCGCACCATCTCCGACGACGATCGCCGGAAGCACCAGTTTCGACGACATCACCGCCTCGAACGCCTCGCTGAGGCGCTTCCTCCACGGCCTCCCCGGCGTCGACCAGGTCGGCGCTGAGGCCCGTGCCGCGTCGCTCGGGACCCGGTCGATCAAGACCACCGCCAAGGCGTACGCCCTGGACCTCGCGATCCGCATGGTCGACCTGACCACGCTGGAGGGCCAGGACACCCCGGGCAAGGTGCGCGCGCTCGCCAGCAAGGCGATGCGACCCGACCCCGCCGACCTGTCGTGCCCGCAGGTGGCCGCGGTGTGCGTCTACCCCGACATGGTCGGCGTGGCGAAGGAGACCCTCGGCAGCAGCGGCGTCAACGTCGCGGCGGTCGCGACTGCCTTCCCGAGCGGCCGGGCGGCGCTCGACATCAAGCTCGCGGACACCAGGGACGCGGTGGAGGCCGGCGCCGACGAGATCGACATGGTGATCGACCGGGGCGCGTTCCTGGCCGGCAACTACCTGCAGGTCTTCGAGGAGATCGTCGCGGTCCGCGAGGCCTGCGGGGACGCGCACCTCAAGGTGATCTTCGAGACCGGCGAGCTCCAGACCTACGACAACGTACGCCGCGTCTCGTGGCTGGCGATGATGGCCGGCGGCCACTTCATCAAGACCTCCACCGGCAAGGTGCAGCCCGCGGCGACGCTGCCGGTCACGATGATCATGCTCGAAGCGGTCCGCGACTTCCGCGAGGCGACCGGCCAGATGATCGGTGTGAAGCCGGCCGGCGGCATCCGCACCGCCAAGGACGCCATCAAGTACCTCGTGACGGTCAACGAGGTCGCCGGCCCCGACTGGCTCGACCCGGACTGGTTCCGCTTCGGCGCCTCCACGCTGCTCAACGACCTGCTCATGCAGCGCACCAAGATGACCACCGGCCGCTACTCCGGCCCCGACTACTTCACGCTGGACTGATCCGCGATGGCTGACAAGGAAACCACCAGGACCGTGAGCCCCTTCGAGTACGCCCCCGCCCCGGAGTCGAGGGCCATCGTCGACATCAAGCCGTCGTACGGCCTGTTCGTCAACGGTGAGTTCGTCGACGGCACCGGCAAGGCGTTCAAGACCGTCAACCCGGCCACCGAGGAGGTGCTCGCCGAGGTCGCCGAGGCCAGCGAGGCCGACGTCGACGCCGCGGTGAAGGCCGCCCGCCGGGCCTACACGCGCGTGTGGTCGAAGATGAGCGGCGCCGAGCGCGCGAAGTACCTCTACCGGATCGCCCGGATCATCCAGGAGCGCGGCCGCGAGCTCGCGGTGCTCGAGTCGATCGACAACGGCAAGCCGATCAAGGAGTCGCGCGACGTCGACGTCCCGACCGTCGCCGCACACTTCTTCTACTACGCCGGCTGGGCCGACAAGCTCGAGTACGCCGGCTACGGCACGCAGTCCCTCGGCGTCGCCGGCCAGGTCATCCCGTGGAACTTCCCGCTGCTGATGCTGGCGTGGAAGATCGCGCCCGCGCTCGCCGCCGGCAACACGGTCGTGCTCAAGCCAGCCGAGACCACGCCGCTGACCGCGCTGCTGTTCGCCGAGATCTGCCAGCAGGCCGACCTCCCGCCGGGCGTCGTCAACATCGTCACCGGTGCCGGCGAGACCGGCCGCGCGCTGGTCGCCCACGAGGACGTCGACAAGGTCGCGTTCACCGGCTCCACCGACGTCGGCCGGGCGATCGCGAAGGCGGTCGCCGGCACCGACAAGAAGGTCACCCTCGAGCTGGGCGGCAAGGCCGCGAACATCGTGTTCGACGACGCCCCGATCGACCAGGCCGTCGAGGGCATCGTCAACGGCATCTTCTTCAACCAGGGCCACGTCTGCTGCGCCGGCAGCCGCCTGCTGGTGCAGGAGAGCGTCGCCGAGGAGGTGCTCGGCAAGCTCAAGCGCCGCATGGGCACGCTGCGCGTCGGCGACCCGCTCGACAAGAACACCGACATCGGTGCGATCAACTCCGCCGAGCAGCTGGCCCGGATCCGCGAGCTCTCCGACATCGGCGAGTCCGAGGGCGCCGGCCGCTGGTCGCCGCCGTGCGACCTGCCCAGCAACGGCTACTGGTTCCCGCCGACGCTGTTCACCGGCGTCTCCCAGGCGCACCGGATCGCCCGCGAGGAGATCTTCGGGCCCGTGCTGTCGGTGCTCACGTTCCGCACGCCGCACGAGGCGGTCGAGAAGGCCAACAACACGCCGTACGGCCTGTCCGCGGGGATCTGGACCGACAAGGGCTCCCGCATCCTCTGGATGGCCAACCAGCTGCGCGCCGGCGTGGTGTGGGCCAACACGTTCAACAAGTTCGACCCGACCAGCCCGTTCGGCGGCTACAAGGAGTCGGGCTACGGCCGCGAGGGCGGCCGCCACGGTCTGGAGGGCTACCTGAAGTGAACGCGCGCATCGACGTCCGCAAGACCTACAAGCTCTACATCGGCGGCGCCTTCCCGCGGTCGGAGTCGGGCTACTCCTATGTCGTCAACGACGCGAAGGGGAAGTTCATGGCCAACGCCGCGCTGGCGTCCCGCAAGGACGCGCGTGACGCCGTCCAGGCCGCACGCAAGGCGTTCCCCGGCTGGTCCGGGCGCACGGCGTACAACCGCGCGCAGATCGTCTACCGGATCGCCGAGGTGATGGAGGACCGCCGTCCGCAGTTCGTCGACGCCCTGCAGAAGTCCGAGGGCCTCACCGCGGCGCGGGCCGAGAAGGTCCTCGACGCGGCGATCGACCGACTCGTCTGGTACGCCGGGTGGGCCGACAAGATCACCCAGGTCGTCGGCGGCGCCAACCCGGTCGCCGGGCCGTACTTCAACCTCTCCACCCCGGAGCCGACGGGCGTGGTCGCCATCGTCGCGCCGCAGGAGTCGTCGCTGCTCGGGCTGGTCAGCGTGCTCGCCCCGGTGATCGTCACCGGCAACACCGTGGTGGTGACCACCTCCCACGAGCGGCCGCTGCCGGCGGTGACCTTCGCCGAGGTGCTGGCCACCTCCGACGTACCCGGCGGGGTGGTCAACATCCTCACCGGCACCCCGGCCAGCACCGCACCCTGGCTGGCCTCGCACATGGACGTCAACGCGCTCGACCTGACCGGCGTCGCCGGTGACGCCGAGACCGCCGCGTCCCTGGAGGAGGCGGCCGCGGAGAACCTCAAGCGGGTACGCCGCGCCCCCGCCGCCGAGCCGGACTGGACGCTCGACCCCGGCACCGACCGGATGACCCAGTTCCTCGAGACCAAGACGGTCTGGCACCCGATCGGCCTCTGACCTGCGTCCCCGGTGACCCGGCACATCTCGTGCCGGGTCACCGTCATTCCCGGCTGCGTTCCGGCCACCGCCGTACGGCGTGTCGCAACGTCCCGGTGGTTGAGGAGCGAGCGCCAGCGAGCGTCTCGACACCACCACCACCACCACCATTTCGCGGGGCCGGGTGCAATTCCGGGCACCTCGGCATCAAGTCGGGGCACCTCGGACATCAATTCCGGGCACCTCGGACATCAAGTCGGGGCACCTCGGCGGGCAAGACGTGGCCGCTGGGGTCAGCGGCCGAGGAGGGCCTCGCTCATCACGGTGAGGATGTCGCGGGGGTCCTCGGCGGCGTACGCCGCGCCCTGGGTGGCGGCGGCGATCTTCTTCAGCGAGGCCAGGTCGGCGTCCTGGCTGATGCCGATCGCGATGATCCGCACCGGGCGGCCGGGGTCGCGCTCCTTCTCCAGGGCCTTGAGCAGCTCGCCGAGCTCCAGCGAGCCGGGGTCGTCGTTCGCGCCGTCGGAGATGATCACGACCGAGTTGAAGTAGCCCTCGTCGAAGCGCGCCACGGCCTCGCGGTACGCCGCGAGCGTGGTGTCGTAGAGACCCGTGCCGCCCTCGGTCTCGTCGACCGCGCCGCTGATCGCGGCGTCCAGCGCCTGCCGCTGGGTGGTCCCGCCGACCTGCGCGTCGAGGGGCCGCAGCGGCTCCAGCTCGCGGTAGTCCTGCCCCGGGCCGCCCTGGTCGATCGAGAACAGCCAGGCACCGACCCGGGCCTGGTCCGGGAACACGTTCAGGGCCGTCCGGGCGGCGTTGACCGCGACCTCCATCCGGGTCCCCGCGCCGGTCTCGAAGTCCATCGAGCCGGACGCGTCGAGGACGGCGAGGATGCTGGACGGCACGGTGAGCACCTGCCACAGCCGCTCGCCCTCGACGACCTGCTCGTCGTCCGGCGCCTCCATCACGGGTACGTCGCCCGCGCCCACGCCCCCGAGCGCGGAACCGTCCGCGGACCGGAAGCCCGCGTCGGCGACGAGCTTCTGCCCGGGGCCGGCGAGGTAGCCCACGAGCCGGTCCGCGATCGTGCGAGCGGCCGGCGCTGCCGCCCGGGTGGCGAGCACCGGCACCTGCTGGACGAGGCTGCCCGTGCCCGGGACCATCGAGGTCAGGCGCGGGTGGTCGGCGGCGACCGCGACCAACTGCTGCTCGGTGACCGGCACCAGTCCCCGCCCGACGGCCGCGCGGTTCAGCCGGGCCGCGAACGACGCGTCCGGGTCCGCCGGCACGTCGTCGGAGAGCTCGGTGTAGTGCTGGGCGACCGTCGTCATCTGCGCCTGCACCTCGTCGAGGTCGACCTCGCCCGCGGCGACCTCGGCGCCCGGGGTGAGCAGCGCCAGCGCCGAGGCGACGTCCTCCTGGGGGTTGCCGAGCAGCACGTCACCGGAGCCGAGCGCGTCGAACCAGGTGTCCGGGGCATCGGTCGAGGCGGAGCCGGCGAGCACCACCGGCGAGGACGCGACCGACGGGGCCAGCTCCTCGGTGGCCACGCCGGCGGCGGTGGCGCGGGCCTGCCAGACGTCGGAGTCCGGGACCCACAGGTCCGGGGGTCGGGTGTCGGCGGAGAGCAGTCCCGACAGGACCTGGCTCGGCTGGGTCGCCGCCACCTCGACCCGCCCGCACCAGCCCTCGGCCCGGAGCTCGGCCGCCGCCCTGGTGAGCAGCGGGGCGACGGACGGCGCCGCAGCGACGGTCGCGGTCGGGTGGGACGTGCACGCGTCCGCCGACTCCGCGTCGGACGGCCGGAGGACCCAGGCTGCGGCCCCGGCCGCGGCAAGGGCGAGCACGGTCACTCCGACCAGCAGGTTCCTCCCGGTCCGCCTGCGCTCGCGGCGCAGGGCGTGGGACCCTCCACTCACCGACGCCTCCCAACGTCCGAACTCCACTCCCCGACGTACCCACCGAGTGGCGCCCGAATCGCCGCACGTCGGAGGGCAGGCTAGAGCACCGGGTGTCGGAATGGGAAAGTCGCACGGCAGAATGTGCGGGTGCAGTGCCGCGTGATCGTGCTCGCCGGACCCTCCGGGGCCGGGAAGTCCCGCCTCGCCGAACGGCTCGGGATGCCGATCCTGCGGCTCGACGACTTCTACAAGGACGGATCCGACCCGACCCTTCCGCGGATCGAGCACGGCCCCAACCACGGGCTGGTCGACTGGGACCACCCGGAGTCCTGGACGCCCGACGACGCCGTGGACACCCTCGAGCGGCTCTGCCGCACCCGCCGGGCCGAGGTGCCGGTCTACGACATCGCCCACGACGGGCGCACCGGGTGGCAGGTCCTCGAGCTCCGGGACGCGCCGTACTTCGTCGCCGAGGGGATCTTCGCCCAGGACGTGGTGCAGGCGTGCGCGGAGCGGGGCCTGCTGGCCGGGGCGTACTGCGTCCGCCAGCACCCGCTGGTCACGTTCTGGCGCCGGCTGACCCGTGACCTGCGCGAGCACCGCAAGCCGCCGCTGGTGCTGGTCAAGCGAGGCTTTGCCCTCCTGGCCGACCAGAAGCGGGTGGTCGAGGACGCGGTCGCCAAGGGCTGCGCGCCGGTCACGCCGGACGAGGCGTACGACCGGATCACCACGCTCGTGGGCGTGGGCTGATGGACCCGCGCCTCGCCGCCGCCCGGCTCCACCAGCCGGACCAGCAGAGCTGCGGTGCAGCGGTCCTGGTGATGGCACGGACCATCGCCGACCCGGCGTACGCCGACACCATCGCCGAGGGCTCGGGCACCATCGAGCAGCGCTGGGCGGCCGAGGTGCTGGCGACCCACCGGCGTACCACCGGCTCGCGGGACGCCCGAGGCGCCTCGCAGCTGCCGTGGCCCATGCAGCTCGGCACTCCGCCGTGGGCGGTGGCCAACGAGCTGGCCTCCCGCACCGGCATCGGCTGGCAGGCGCTGCCGGTCCCCCCGTGGGCGCGAGGCACCGCCCTGAGCCGGGTACGCAACGCGGCCCGCACCCGCCCGGTCCCCCTGTACGTCGGCAGCACCTGGCTCCCCCGGCACGTGGTGCTCGTGCTCGACGGCGACCTGCGCGTCTACGAGCCGTCCGGGGGCCGCGTGGAACGCATCGACCCGGACGACTTCACCGGCGGCAGCCTGCACCTGGCCGGGTGGTCGCGGCCGTGGTTCACCGTGCTCCCCCGCTGAGGCCGCCCCCGGGTCAGCGCGCGGCCAGCTCGGCGTACCCGGGCTTGATGACGCCGTCGATGATCGCGAGCCGCTCGTCGAACGGAAGGAACGCCGACTTCATCGCATTGATCGTGAACCAGCGCAGGTCGTCGAGGCCGTAGTCGAACGCCTCGACCAGCGCGTGCATCTCGCTGGTCATCGACGTCTGGCTCATCAGCCGGTTGTCGGTGTTGACGGTGACCCGGAAGCGCAGCTTCGTGAGCAGGCCGATCGGGTGCTCGGCGATCGACGGCGCCGCGCCGGTCTGCACGTTGGAGGCGGGCGCCATCTCGAGCGGGATCCGCTTGTCGCGGACGTACGACGCGAGCAGGCCCAGCTCGACCTTCCCGCCGTCGTGCACGGTGATGTCGTCGATGATCCGCACGCCGTGGCCGAGCCGGTCCGCGCCGCACCACTGGATGGCCTGCCAGATCGACGGCAGCCCGAACGCCTCGCCGGCGTGGATCGTGAAGTGGAAGTTCTCGCGCTGGAGGTACTCGAAGGCGTCGAGGTGCCGGGTGGGCGGGAAGCCGGCCTCGGCGCCGGCGATGTCGAAGCCGGCCACGCCGCGGTCGCGCCACGAGACTGCCAGCTGGGCGATCTCCATCGAGCGGGCGGCGTGCCGCATCGCGGTGAGCAGCTGCCGGACCACGATCGTCCCCCCGGCAGCCTCGACGCCCTGGTCGAAGCCCTCCTGGACGGCGGCCACCACCTCGTCCAGGGTCAGCCCGTTGGTGACGTGCTGCTCGGGGGCGTAGCGGATCTCGGCGTACACCACGCCATCGGCGGCGAGGTCCTCCACGCACTCGCGCGCGACCCGGGTGAGCGCCGGCGCGGTCTGCATGACCCCGACGGTGTGGTCGAACGTCTCGAGGTAGCGCACCAGCGAGCCGGAGTCCGCGGACTCGGCGAACCAGCGGCCCAGGGACTCGGCGTCGTCCGCGGGCAGCTCGTGCCCGACCTCACGCGCGAGCTCGAGCACGGTGGCCGGGCGCAGCCCCCCGTCGAGGTGGTCGTGGAGCAGGACCTTGGGGGCGCGGCGTACGACGTCGCGGCTGGGGCGCGGGTTCATCCGCCCATCCTTCCATCTGACCCGGGCGTGGGTGGGCGACCCCGGCGGGACCGGCGGGACCGGCGGCGGTAGGTTCGGCGTCGAGTCCCCGACCCCCGAGGAGCAGACCCATGCGCGTGTTCAGCACCCTGGACGAGGTGGCCGCGGCCGCCAACACCGAGCTCGGGCACTCCGAGTGGCTCGAGATCGACCAGGACCGGGTGAACCTCTTCGCCGACGCGACCGACGACCACCAGTGGATCCACGTCGACGTCGAGCGCGCCAACGCCGGCCCCTTCGGAGGCCCGGTGGCGCACGGCTACATGACGCTGTCGCTGATCCCCCACTTCGGCAACGAGGTGATGACCTTCGACACCCCGGGCGCCAAGCTCAACTACGGCCTCAACAAGGTCCGCTTCCCGCACCCGGTCAAGGTCGGCCAGCGGGTCCGCGCGCACGTGCGCCTCGACGACGTCATCGACCTGCCCGCCGGCAAGCAGGTCAACGCGACGTACACCGTCGAGATCGAGGGCCAGGCCAAGCCGGCCTGTGTCGCCGAGACGGTCGTGCTGCTGCTCCCCTGACCGGCGCTCAGGAGACCCGGTCGATGATCAGCGGCTGGGGCGTGTACGGCGTGCCGGCCGGCGCGATGTCGTAGCCGCCGTCGAGCGAGGCGAGCGCACGCTCGAAGCGGGCCTCCTCGTCGGTGAGCAGCGTGAACAGCGGCTGGCCCTCGGTGACCGCGTCACCGGGCCGGGCGTGCCAGACCACGCCGGCACCGGCCTGGACCGTGTCGCCCTGCTTGGCGCGGCCGGCGCCGAGACGCCAGGCGGCCAGGCCGACGGCCATCGCGTCGAGGCGGGTGAGCACGCCGGTCGACGGCGCGTCGACGACGTGCGTCTCCCGGGCCTGCGGAAGGGGCGCGTCGGGGTCACCGGCCTGGGCGCGGATCATCGCCTTCCAGGCGTCCATGGCCGAGCCGTCGGCCAGCTTCCCCGCCGGGTCGACGTCGTCGCGGCCGGCCCCGGCGAGCATCTCGCGGGCCAGGGCGAGGGTCAGCTCGACCACGTCGGCGGGGCCTCCGCCGGCGAGGACCTCCACCGACTCGGCGACCTCGACCCCGTTGCCGGCGGTCAGCCCCAGCGGAGTGGACATGTCGGTGAGCAGGGCGACGGTGTGCACGCCGGCGTCGGTGCCGAGGCCGACCATGGTCTCGGCCAGCTCGCGGGCCCTGGCCACGTCCTTCATGAACGCGCCGGTGCCGACCTTCACGTCGAGCACCAGCGAGCCGGTGCCCTCGGCGATCTTCTTGGACATGATCGAGGACGCGATCAGCGGGATCGCCTCGACCGTGCCGGTCACGTCGCGCAGCGCGTAGAGCTTCTTGTCGGCCGGAGCGAGGCCGGTGCCGGCGGCGCAGATCACCGCGCCGACGGACTCGAGCTGGGCGAGCATCGCCTCGTTGGACAGGTCGGCCCGCCAGCCGGGGATCGACTCCAGCTTGTCGAGGGTGCCGCCGGTGTGGCCGAGGCCGCGGCCGGAGAGCTGGGGCACGGCGACGCCGCAGGCGGCGACCAGCGGTGCGAGGGGCAGCGTGATCTTGTCGCCCACGCCACCGGTGGAGTGCTTGTCGGCGGTCGGGCGGGACAGCGACGAGAAGTCCATCCGCTCGCCGGACGCGATCATGGCGCTGGTCCAGCGGGCGATCTCGCGACGGTTCATGCCGTTGAGCAGGATCGCCATCGCCAGCGAGGACATCTGCTCGTCGGCGACCACGCCGCGCGTGTAGGCGTCGACCACCCAGTCGATCTGGCTGTCGCTCAGCTCGCTCCGGTCGCGCTTGGCGATGATCACCTCGACGGCGTCGTGGGCGGCGGCGGGGGTGTGCTCAGGCATGGCTTCCTCTCACGGGCACGCTGCGGTAGCCCCGCAGCACGAAGGTCCCCCGGCTCTCCGGCTCACCGGCCAGCTCGAGGTCGGGGAAGGTGGCGAACAGCTGGGGCAGGGACTCGCCGAGCTCCATGCGCGCCAGCGGGGCGCCGAGGCAGAAGTGCACGCCGACGCCGAAGGCCAGGTGGTTGTTGGGGGTCCGGTCGACCCGGAACACGTCGGGGGCCTCGAAGACCGCGGGGTCCCGGTTGGCGGCCCCGAGCAGGGCCGCGATCTTCTGGCCCTCCTCGACCAGCACCTCGCCCACCTGCACGTCCTCGGTCGCGGTGCGCTCGAAGAGCTGCAGCGCGGAGTCGAAGCGCAGCATCTCCTCCACCGTGGCCTCGACGCCCGTGCCCGGGCGCAGCCCGCGGCGCAGCATCGCGGCCAGCCCGTTGCCGAAGACGTTCACGGACGCCTCGTGGCCGGCGTTGAGCAGCAGCACGACGGCGGCGACCACCTCGTCCTCGGACAGCTCGGTTGCCACCAGGTCGGTGACCAGGTCGTCGGCGGGCGTGGCCCGGCGCTCGGCGACCAGCTCGCGGACCAGGCCCGCGAAGTCGACGGCCGCGCGTACGGCGTCGTCGACGGTCTGCTGCGAGGGGGCGACCTCGTACATCCGCACGATCGCCTGCGACCAGTCGCGCAGGTCGTGCGCGTAGGACCGCGGCACCCCGAGCAGGTCGGCGATGACCAGCACCGGCAGCGGCTCGGCGTATCCCGCGATCACGTCGAAGCCGTCGGGGTCGACGTCCGCGAGCAACGTCGCGGCCAGCTCCCGGACCCGCGGCCGGAGCCGCTCCACGTGCCCGCGCGCGAACGCCCGCGCGACGGGCCGCCGCAGCCGGGTGTGCTCGGGCGGCTCGTTCTCCATCATCTGGTTGCGGTGCAGGAGGTTGAACGGCTCGAGGTAGTCGAGCGGCTCCTTGTCCTGCCAGAGCCGGCCGAGCCGCCGGTCGCGCTGCACCTGGCCGACCGTCGCGTGGGAGAACGTGAGGTACATCCCCGACGGCTCGTGCCAGGCGACGGCGCCGAGCTCCCGCTCCCGCGCGAAGTGCGGGTAGGGGTCGGCGACGACGTCGGGCGCGGTCAGGTCAAGAGAGGTCGAGCGCATCGGGTCCGAACGCATCCGGGAGGATCTCCGTCATCGACCGGACCCCCGAGACGGTCATCAGCTGCAGCGCCGGGCCGCCGTTCTCGAACAGCAGCTGCCGGCAGCGGCCGCACGGCATCAGCAGCTCGCTGTTGCCGTTGACGCACACGAAGTGCGTCAGCTTCCCGCCACCGGTCAGGTGCAGCTGCGAGACCAGGCCGCACTCCGCGCACAGCCCCACGCCGTACGCCGCGTTCTCGACGTTGCAGCCCGTCACCAGGCGGCCGTCGTCGGCCAGCGCCGCGGCGCCCACCGGGAACCCGGAGTACGGCGCGTAGGCGCGGCCCATCGCCTCGACCGCGGCTGCCTTCAGCCCGTCCCAGTCGACCTCGCGGGTGGACTCGGCCGTCATCAGCCGGCCGAGCCCTTGCGGTAGATCTGACCGTCGGCCGCCGGCATCCGCAGCTGCTGCGAGGCGAGCGCCAGCACCAGCAGGGTCGCGACGTACGGCGCCATGCCGGTGAACTCGCGCGGCACCTCGTCGGTGGTGAGGTACCACAGGAGGGCCAGCGCGGCCGCCACCACGGAGCCGATCGCCTGGTAGGTCGCCTTGCGCCGGAACTGAGTGAACGCCACCCAGAGCAGCAGCACCGCGATCGCCAGCAGCAGTGCGTGCAGCGACTGCTCGCCGTTGCGCAGCTGGACGGCCTGCGTGTAGCCGAACAGGACGGCGCCGACGAGCAGGCCGCCAGGTCGCCAGTTGCCGAAGATCATCGCGGCAAGGCCGATGTAGCCCATCCCGCCGGTCATGCCGTTCTGGTAGCCGCTGGAGGACACGGTCGCGAGGTAGGCGCCCGCGAACCCGGCCAGGCAGCCCGAGACGGTGACCGCGATGAACTTGTAGAGGTAGACGTTGACGCCCAGCGACTCGGCGGCCGACGGCGACTCCCCGGTCGAGCGGGTGCGCAGCCCGAACGGGGTCCGCCAGAGGATCCAGCCGGTGATCGGCACCAGGACCAGCGCGACCAGCGTGAGGATCGACATCCGGTCGACCAGCACGCCGAGCAGCGAGAACAGGTCGGACACCAGGAACCAGCCCTTGTCCTGCATCTCGGAGCAGAAGTCGGCGAGCGGGCCGATCGTGATCGTCGGCACCTCCGGCAGCGGCGGCGACTGCGTCGGGCCGCCGCCTTCGAGGTCCGTGAACCACTCCTCCGCGAGGAACGCGGCCAGGCCGGCGGCGATGATGTTGATCGCGACACCGGAGACGATGTGGTCGACGCCGAAGATCACGCACACGAGCGCGTGCAGGGCGCCGCCGATCGCGCCGAACGCGATCGCGCCGAGCAGGCCGGCCACCAGGCCGTGGTTGTAGCCGTAGTAGCCGGCACCCAGGGTGCCGAGGATCATCATGCCCTCGAGGCCGATGTTGACCACGCCGGACCGCTCCGACCACAGGCCGCCGAGACCGGCCATCAGGATCGGGATGGTCGCGACGAGAGCGGCCCGCAGGGCGCCCGTGGAGTTGATGTCGTCGGCGCCGGTCACCACGCGGGTGAGCGACACCAGGACGAACCCGGCGAGGAAGTACGCCGTCCAGCGGATGATCTTGCTCTGGCGGTCCGGAAGCGGCGCACCGGGGGCCGCGGCGGTGCCGGCAGCAGGGACGACGACGCTCATGCCTTGGCCTCCTCGGTGGCAGGGCCGGCGACTTGCTCGGCGACGGAGGACTGCTCCAGCCGGAGGCGGTAACGACGGACGAACTCGTAGGCGATGACCACGGCGAGCAGGATGATGCCCTGGGTGACGGCCACGATGTCGGGCGAGACACCGACCAGGATGTTGAGCACGTTGCCCTGCTCGGCGAGGAACGAGAAGACCAGCGCGCCGAGGGCGATGCCGACCGGGTGGTTGCGACCGAGCAGCGCGACCGCGATGCCAGCGAAGCCGATGCCGAGCTGGAACGACGTGCCGTAGTTGTGCGCCTGCCCGAACAGGACCGGCATGCCGATCAGGCCCGCGACGGCGCCGGAGAGCAGCATCGAGGTGACCACCATCCGCTTGACGTCGACCCCCGCGGCGACTGCCGCGCTCTCGGAGCGGCCGGTTGCCCGCAGGTTGAAGCCGAACGTCGTGTTGTTGAGCATCACGTGGAAGGCGACGCCCGCGACGATCGCGAGCAGCACCAGGCCGTAGAGCTCGGTGGGCGTGTCGCCGAAGATCTGGATCCCGCCGACCCAGCTCTCCTCGGGGATCGTCTTGGTGCCGGTCGAGACGCCGGTGGTGACGCCGACCTTGGCGACGAGGTAGCCGACCAGGAGGCCGGCGATGGAGTTCAGCATGATCGTCGAGATGACCTCGCTGACGCCGCGGGTGACCCGCAGCAGGCCGGCGATGCCGGCCCACAGCGCACCCGCGACCATCGCGAGCACGATCGCGAGGAGGGTGTTGGCCTTGCCGGGCAGCCAGGCCTCGCCGGCGACCACGGCGGCGACGAAGGTGCCGATGCGGTACTGGCCCTCGACTCCGATGTTGAAGAGGTTCATCCGGAAGCCGATGGCGGCCGCCAGGCCCGAGAGGTAGAGGATGCCGGTCTGGTTGAGGATGTTGACCAGCTGCCGGTTCTCCGGCCAGGTCAGCATCGTGTCCCAGAAGCCGGCCACGTCGTTGCCGGTCACGGCCAGCAGCGCGCTGGCGAAGATGCCGGCGATCGCGAAGGCGAGCACCGGGGCGGCCACGGCCAGGCCGATCCGCTTGGCGGGGTTCACTTCTCTTCTCCTGCTCCGGTCATCGCGGACCCGAGGTCCTGCGGGGTGACGGTCTGCGGGTCGAAGGTGCCGACCAGTCGACCACGGAGGATGACCTCGATGGTGTCGGACAGGCCGATCAGCTCGTCGAGGTCGGCCGAGATCAGCAGCACGGCCAGGCCGTTGCGCCGGGCCTCGCGGATGTGGTCCCAGATCTGCGCCTGGGCGCCGACGTCGACGCCACGGGTCGGGTGGGACGCGATCAGCAGCACCGGCTCGCTGCTCATCTCACGGCCCACGATGAACTTCTGCTGGTTGCCGCCGGAGAGCGCGCCGGCGGTGGTGTCGGGACCCGGCGTGCGCACGTCGTACTGGCTGATGATGCGCTCGGTGTCCTCGCGCGCGCCGCGGCGGTTGAGCCAGCCGCCCTTCACGCTCGGCGGACGCGTCTGGTGGCCGAGGATGCGGTTCTCCCAGAGCGGGGCCTCCAGCAGCAGGCCGTGGCGGTGGCGGTCCTCGGGGATGAACCCGATGCCGTTCTCGCGGCGCTTGCGGGTGTGCCAGGAGCTGATGTCCTGGTCGCCGAGGCGCATGGTGCCGGCCGAGGGGTGCAGCATGCCGACGATCGCCTCGACCAGCTCGGTCTGGCCGTTGCCCTCGACGCCGGCGATGCCGAGGACCTCGCCTCGGTGGATGGTCAGGTCGATGTCGCTGAGCACGGGCCGGCCGGCGGCGTCCACGACCTCGAGGCCACGGACCTCGAGCTCGACGCGGTCGGTGACGGTCGACTCCTCGGTGCTGGGCGAGGGGAGCTCGCTGCCGACCATGAGCTCGGCCAGCTTGCGGGAGGTGACGTCGGCCGGCTTCACGGTGTCGACGGTGGTGCCGCGCCGGATGACGGTGATGTCGTCGGCGATCTTGAGCACCTCGTCGAGCTTGTGAGAGATGAAGATCAGGGTGTGGCCCTCGGCCTTGAGCTCGCGCAGGTTGTCGAACAGCGCGTCGACCTCCTGCGGCACGAGCACCGCCGTGGGCTCGTCGAGGATGACGATCCGGGCACCGCGGTAGAGGACCTTGAGGATCTCCACGCGCTGCCGCTCGCCGACGCCGAGCGTCTCGACGAGCTCGTCGGGGTCGAGGCCGAAGCCGTACTGGGACGAGATCTCCTCGATCTTGGCTCGCGCGTCGCCGCCGATGCCGTGGAGCTTCTCCGCGCCGAGCACGACGTTCTCCAGCACCGTGAGGTTGTCGGCCAGCTGGAAGTGCTGGAACACCATGCCGATGCCGCGCGCGATGGCGTCGGACGGAGTGGAGAAGGAGACCTTCTCGCCCTGGACCTCGATGCTGCCCTCGTCCGGCTTCTGCACGCCGTACAGGATCTTCATCAGGGTCGACTTCCCCGCACCGTTCTCACCCACGATTGCGTGGATGGTCCCGGCGGGGATGGTGAACGAGATGTCGTGGTTGGCGATGACGCCCGGGAATCGCTTGCCGATCCCGGTGACCCGGACTGCGTCGGTGGTCGAAGGCGCTGGGGCCAAGGACGTCATTGTCCCTCCTCAAAGTAGCGAGCCCGGGACCAAACGTATCGTCTGGTCCCGGACTCGCAACGGGTGGTGCGAACGTGCTGCAGGGTGTCAGTTGGCCGGAGCCGTGGGCACCTTGACCTCGCCGCTCTTGATCTTCTCCGCGGCCGCGTCGATCTGGTCCTTGATGTCGTCGACGAAGCCACCGGAGGTGGAGTAGCCGACGCCGTCACCGGCCAGGTCGTAGGTCACGTTGCCCGAGGGCGCCTGGCCGTCGCCGACCGCCTTGACGTACTCGAACACCGCGGTGTCGATGCGCTTGAGCATCGAGGTGAGGATGTGCTCCTTCTGGCCCGCGGGAGCGGTCTGGTACTGGTCGGAGTCCACACCGATCGCCCAGATGCCGTCACCGGCAGCCTCGACGGCCTCGAACACGCCGTTCCCGGACTTGCCGGCCGCGTGGTAGATCACGTCGGCGCCCTTGTCGAGCTGGCCCTCGGCGGCGAGCTTGCCACCGGACGGGTTCTCGAAGCCGACCTTGCCGTCGTTCGGGTCCTCGGTGAGGTACTTGACCTCGATCTTGATGCTCGGGTCGACCGACTTCACGCCGGCCTCGTAGCCCGCCTCGAACTTCTTGATCAGGTCACCATGGGTGCCGCCGACGAAACCGACGTGCTTGGCCTTGGTGGTGAGCGCAGCAGCGACACCGACCAGGTAGGAGCCCTGCTCCTCGGCGAAGGTCAGGTCGACCAGGTTGTCCAGCGGCTTCTCGCCGACCAGGAACTGGCTGTACCCGTCGATCACGGAGAAGTGGGTGTCGGGGAACTCGGCGGCGACCTTGGCGGCGGCCGGGGAGTAGATGAAGCCGATCGCCACGACCGGGTCGAAGCCCTGCTCGGCAAGGGTACGGAGGCGCTCCTCGCGCTGGGTGTCGTTCTCGCCCGCCGCGGCCTTGGCCTCGGTGCAGGTGGCGCCGAGGTCGTCGATCGCCTTCTGCATGCCCTCCCACGCCGAGTCGTTGAACGAACGGTCGCCACGGCCCCCGACGTCGTACGCGAGGCCGACCTTGGGGCCGTCTCCGCTCGCGCCCTTGCAGCCCTCGGCGGAGTCCGAACCCGAGGAGTTGTCGTCGTTGCCGCAGCCGGCGAGCGTCAGGGACGCCACCAGGGCCACGGCTGCAATCTTGCTGAACCTGCGCAAGACGCCTCCCTTACAAGAAGTGACTGAAATGCGCGTCACCCGATTGGGACGCACTGTGCGCGCTCACCCTAAGGGAGACAACGGTGTGATTCGGTGATTGTTGGCCGAACTGTTACCGGAGGGTTGTCAGGCGTGTGCGATGGCTCCGACGGCGGCCTCGGCGAGCACCCGGGCACCGATCACGGCGGCGCGCTCGTCGACCCTCAGGTCGCCCTGGTGGAGGTCGTACGTCGCGCCCCCCGGCGTGCGGGTGCCGAGGCGTCCCATGGCCCCGGGCATGCGGTCGAGGTACCACCCGAAGTCCTCGCCGCCGAGGCTCTGGGCGGTGGGCACGTGCCCGGCCTCCCCGACCACCCGCTCGACCGCCCGGCCGAGCAGCTGGGTCGAGACGTGCTCGTTGACCACCGGCGGGACGCCGCGCTGGTAGGCGACCTCGGCGGTGACGCCGTACGGCTCGACCACCTGGTCGACCAGCTCGCGCACCACCCGCTCCGCATCGGCCCAGGCGACCGCGTCGAGCATGCGGACGGTGCCGGCGACCCGGCCGGTGTCGGGGATGACGTTGTGGGTGGAGCCGGCCTGGACCAGTCCCCACACCACGCTCACACCCGCGCGCGGGTCGAGGCGGCGGGACAGGATCGCGGGCAGCTCGGTGACCAGCTTGCCGAGCGCGAAGGTGAGGTCCTCGGTGAGGTGCGGGCGCGAGGTGTGGCCGCCCTTGCCCTTGAGCTGGACGCTCAGCGCGTCGGCGGCACCGGTGAGCGGGCCCTCGCGGAGCCCGATGTGCCCGACGTCGAGGCTCGGGTCGCAGTGGAGCCCGAACACCCGGGTGACCCCGTCGAGGGCACCCAGCGACATCAGCTCGAGCGCACCGCCGGGCATGACCTCCTCGGCGGGCTGGAACAGCAGCCGCACCCGGCCCCGGAGCAGCCCCGCCGTGTGCAGCTCGGCCAGGGCCAGGCCGGCTCCGACCAGGGCGGTGGCGTGCACGTCGTGGCCGCAGGCGTGCGCGACCCCGGGGACGGTGCTCGCCCACGGGTCGTCGGTGCGGTCCTCCACCGGCAGGGCGTCGAGGTCGGCCCGGAGCGCGACCAGGGGGCCGGACTCCCCGACCTCCGCGATCAGCCCGCTGCGAGGCATCCGGCGCACCCGCAGCCCGGCCTCCTCGAGGCGCATCGCCACCCGCTCGGTGGTGCGCACCTCGCTCCAGGAGAGCTCCGGGTGGGCATGGAGGTCGCGGCGGAAGTCGACCAGCTCGTCGCCGAGCTTCTCGACGGTCCCGGCGAGGTGAAGGCTGATGTCAGACATTGCCGCCTCAGGATAACGGTGATGTCCGACGGCGTGGGGTCATGTCAGAACTGGGCCCCGCGCAGCCGGCGATCGTACCGGAACGGGACCGGGGCGGCCGGCTCGGAGGGTGATGTCCGCTCGGTCGTGCGGCTGCAATTGCAGCCGCAGGACATGGTCCCGGCGGGCTGATCCGTCATGCGGCCGCCATTGCAGCCGCAGGACATCGTTTGGGCCCGCTGTGCCGTCACGAGCCCGCAATTGCGGCCGTACGACAGAGCGCCAGCCTGCAAGCCATGTCGCAGGGCGGCAATTGCAGCCGTACGGTCGGCAAACCTGCTCCGTCAATCGCACGGTCACCGCACACTCGCCGCATCGAGGACGGGACCGCCCCCACCGGCCCAGTTCGTGCTGGTCGGAGACTCCCCCGATGCGCGGCAATTCGTTGTGTCCCCCACTCACCATCAGACCTCTGGATCACCTACCCAGTGGGAGTGCTCGACCCTGACACTCTGCGGGTGACGGATGTGATGGCCGTGACGATCGTCAGCCCGCTCCCCCAGGGAAGTGGTCGCGGCCTTCGGCGAAACCATCGACGCTCTCCTTCAACGATTGGATGACCTCATCGAGCCCCTGCGGACGAGACTTCACGGTCGACCTGGCAGGAGCGGACAGGGTGGCGCTCTCGAGCATCTCCACACCCCAGGGCTGAACACGCCGGTCGAGGACTTCAACCCGAGACGAAGCGACCCGAGTATCCGTGCCCGCACTCGCTCTCCTGGGCCCCACGGACAGACGTCGGTCCAGCGCCGACGGCCGGACCCGGCTGCTGATCAGCTGCCCATGTGCACGGGAGGGCGTCGACCTACCTAGCCCGCGTCGTACGCCGCGAGGATCCGGTCGGCGGCGACCGGGGCGGTGAGCTCGCCCGCGAGCAGGGCGGCGCGGACCTCCTCGCGGACCGCCTTGACCGCGTGCGAGCGCCTCAGCCGCTGCTCGAGCTCGTCGCGGACCAGTGCCCAGGTGAAGTCCAGCTGCTGGCCCGCGCGCTTCCGCGCCAGGCCGTCGGTGCCGAGGTGGTCGCGGTGGGCCAGCACCTTCGTCCAGAGGTCGTCGACCCCGACGTTGGTGAGGCCGGAGCAGGTGACCACCGACGGCGCCCACTCCCCCCTGCCGTGCACGAGGCGCAGCGCACCGGCCAGCTCGCGGGCCGCGACCCGGGCCTCGTCCTCCCGGTCGCCGTCCGCCTTGTTGACCGCGATCACGTCCGCGATCTCGAGGATGCCCTTCTTGATGCCCTGGAGCTGGTCCCCGGTGCGGGCGAGGGTGAGGAAGAGGAAGGTGTCGACCATGCCGGCGACCGTGACCTCGGACTGCCCGACGCCGACCGTCTCGACCATCACCACGTCGTACCCCGCCGCCTCGAGCACGGTCATCGCCTGCGACGTGGCGCGGGCGACGCCGCCGAGGGTGCCGGCCGAGGGTGAGGGTCGGATGTAGGCGTGCGGGTCGGCCGAGAGCCGGGCCATCCGGGTCTTGTCGCCGAGGACCGAGCCGCCGGTGCGCACCGAGGACGGGTCGACGGCGAGCACGCCGACGCGATGGCCGGCCGCCGTGAGGTCGCTTCCGAGCGCCTCGATGAACGTGGACTTGCCCACCCCGGGCACGCCCGAGATGCCGACCCGGACCACGTCCGGCGGCAGGTCCGGGGCGAGCGCGGCCAGCAGCTCCCGCGCGGCCGCGCGGTGGTCGGCGCGGGAGGACTCCACCAGCGTGATCGCCTGCGAGACCGCCGCCCGCCGCCGCTCGCGGATGCCGGCCACGAGCGCGTCGACGTCGACCTTCCGGGCGGCCATCAGCCGTCCTCCGCCCGCGCGGTCACTCGTGGGCCGACAGCTTCTCGAGCAGGTCGAGCGCGGAGTCCGCGATGACCGTGCCGGGCAGGAAGACCGCGGCCGCGCCCATCTCCGTGAGCGTGGGTACGTCGTCGGGCGGGATCACGCCGCCGATCACGACCATGATGTCGGGACGGCCCTGGTCGGCGAGCGCCTGGCGCAGCGCCGGCAGCAGGGTCAGGTGCCCGGCCGCGAGCGACGAGACGCCGACGATGTGCACGTCCGCGTCGATCGCCTGCTGGGCGACCTCCTCGGGGGTGGAGAACAGCGGCCCGACGTCGACGTCGAATCCCATGTCGGCGAACGCGGTGACCACGACCTTCTGGCCCCGG
Organism: Nocardioides guangzhouensis; assembly: GCF_004519545.1. Taxonomy (GTDB): domain Bacteria; phylum Actinomycetota; class Actinomycetes; order Propionibacteriales; family Nocardioidaceae; genus Nocardioides; species Nocardioides guangzhouensis. The sequence goes on along the minus strand of NZ_SDKM01000012.1, from coordinate 21,091 downwards.
TCGTGCCCGTCCTGGCCCATCTTCGCGACGAGGATGCGGGGGCGACGACCCTCCTGCTCCTCAAAACGCTCGGTCGCGTCGAGCACGGCCTGCACCTTGGAGTCGGGCGCGGAGGCGGACTCGTCGCGGTACACACCGGAGATGGTACGGATCACGGCCTGGTGCCGGCCCCACACCTTCTCGAGCGCCTGGGAGATCTCGCCGACCGTGGCCTTGGCGCGGGCCGCGTCGACCGCGAGGGCGAGCAGGTTGCCGTCGAGGCCGTCACCACCGCCACGCTCGGCGGAGCCGGTCAGGGCCTCCAGCGACCGGCGTACGGCGTCGTCGTCGCGCTCGGCCCGGAGCCGGTCGAGCTTGGCGACCTGCTGCTTGAAGACCTGGTCGTTGTCGACCCTGAGCACCTCGAGCGGGTCCTCGTCGGCGAGCCGGTAGGTGTTGACCCCGATGACCGCCTGGGCACCGGAGTCGATCCGGGCCTGGGTGCGGGCGGCGGCCTCCTCGATGCGCATCTTGGGGATGCCCTGCTCGATGGCCTTCGCCATGCCGCCGGCCTTCTCGGCCTCCAGGATGTGGGCCCACGCGCGCTCTGCGAGGTCGTGCGTGAGCCGCTCGACGTAGTAGGACCCGGCCCAGGGGTCGATGGTGCCGGTGGTCCCGGACTCCTGCTGCAGCAGCAGCTGGGTGTTGCGGGCGATCCGGGCCGAGAAGTCGGTCGGCAGCGCGATCGCCTCGTCGAGGGCGTTGGTGTGCAGGGACTGGGTGTGGCCCTGGGTCGCGGCCATCGCCTCGATGCAGGTGCGCTGCACGTTGTTGAACACGTCCTGCGCGGTCAGCGACCAGCCCGAGGTCTGGCTGTGGGTGCGCAGGCTGAGCGACTTCGGGTTCTGCGGGTCGAACTCACGGACCAGCCGGGCCCACAGCGCGCGGGCCGCGCGCAGCTTCGCGACCTCCATGAAGAAGTTCATGCCGATCGCCCAGAAGAAGGAGAGCCGCGGCGCGAACCGGTCGATGTCGAGGCCCGCGCCGAGGCCGGCCCGGAGGTACTCCACGCCGTCGGCCAGCGTGTAGGCGAGCTCGAGGTCGGCGGTCGCCCCGGCCTCCTGGATGTGGTAGCCGGAGATCGAGATCGAGTTGAAGCGCGGCATCTTCTCGGCGGTGTAGCGGAAGATGTCGGAGATGATCCGCATCGACGGCGCCGGCGGGTAGATGTAGGTGTTGCGGACCATGAACTCCTTGAGGATGTCGTTCTGGATGGTCCCCGCGAGCTGTTCCGGTTTCACCCCCTGCTCCTCGGCCGCGACGATGTAGAGCGCCAGCACCGGCAGCACCGCGCCGTTCATGGTCATCGACACCGACATCTCGTCGAGCGGGATGCCGTCGAAGAGCGTGCGCGCGTCGTAGATCGAGTCGATCGCCACGCCGGCCATCCCGACGTCGCCGCGGACCCGCGGGTGGTCGGAGTCGTAGCCGCGGTGCGTGGCGAGGTCGAACGCGACGCTCAGGCCCTTCTGGCCGGCCGCGAGGTTGCGCCGGTAGAACGCGTTGGACTCCTCCGCGGTCGAGAACCCGGCGTACTGGCGGATCGTCCACGGCTGGGTGGTGTACATCGTCGGGTAGGGCCCGCGCAGGAACGGGCTGAGGCCCGGCCAGGTGTCGAGCGCGGACAGGCCCTCGACGTGCTCGGGGCCGTAGACCGGGAGGATCTCGATGCCCTCGGGGCTGTGCCAGGGCTGCGCGGTGGTTGAGGAGCGCCCTTCGAGACGGGCTCGTCCCTCGCCCTCCTCGGGACCCGCGGAGGCGAGCGTCTCGACACCACCGTCACCGCTCAGCGGCAGCCCCGCAAAGCTCTTCGGAACGCTACTGCTCGGGGTCCCCGCGGAGGCGGGAGCGGAGCGAGTGCCTTCGTGGGGTGTACTCATGCCAGCGCCTCCCTCGTGCGGGTCAGGAACGCGAGCGCGTCGACGCCGACCGCGCAGGAGTCGTCGACCTCGATGTCCTTCGGCCTGCCGGCCAGGATGACGCGGGTGGCCCCGGCGTCGCGGAGCGCGGCGACCAGGTCGGCCCCCCACTCGGCGTACGCCGCGTCGGTGCCGGCCAGGCAGACCACCGGCTGTCCGGCGTACGCCGCGAGCACGGCCGCGACCCCGTCCGTCGCGCCGGCCGTCTCGACCGCGACCCCGCCGGCGGCGAACAGGTTGCCGGCGAACGTCGCGCGGGCGGTGTGCGCAGCGACGCTGCCCATCGTGGCGAGGAAGACGTGCCGGGCGGCGGGCTCGTCGCGGAGCGCTTCGTACGCCGCGCCGTACCGGCGGACCGCGTCGGTCTCCGGCAGCTTCGTGCGCTCGGGCAGGGTCTCGCCGAGGTTCGGGAACTCGCTGAGCCCGGTCAGCGGGCGGCTGCGGTGCGCGACCTGGTCGTCCCGGCGGGCCACGACGTCGTCGACGCGCGCCCGCAGCGACCCGTCGGCCAGCGCGGCCTCGATGCCGCCGGCGTCCTCGATCCGGCCGAGCTCGGCCCAGCCGGCCTCGGCCAGGTCGGCGGTGAGCCGCTCGACGGCGTACGAGCCGCCGGCGGGGTCCGCGACCTTCCCCACGTGCGACTCGGAGACCAGCAGCGAGCTGGTGTTGCGGGCGATCCGGCGGGCGAAGGCGTCGGGTGCGCCGAGGGCCGCGTCGAAGGGCAGCACGGTGACCGCGTCGGCCCCGCCCACGCCCGCGGCGAATGCGGCGACGGTGGTGCGGAGCATGTTCACCCAGGGGTCGTAGGCGCTCATCATCGGACGGCTGGTGACCGCGTGCTGGCGCTGGCCTGCCGCCTCGGGCGACGCCCCGCTGAGCTCGGCGACCCGGGCCCACAGGCGGCGGGCGGCGCGCAGCTTGGCGATGGTCGGGAACTGCTCGTCGGTCGCGGCGTACCGGAACTCGACCAGCCCGAGCGCGTCGTCGATGGCGATGCCGGCCTCGGTCAGGGTGCGGAGGTACGCCGCACCCGCGGCCAGGCTGTAGCCGAGCTCCTGCGCGTCCGAGGCGCCGAGGTCGTGCAGCGCGGTCGCGTCGACCACCACGCCGAGTGTCCCGGCGTCCAGCGCCAGCCGGGCCACTGCCACCAGGTCGTCACTGCCCCCGTCGCCGCCGGTTGAGGAGCGCCCTTCGAGACGGGCTCGTCCCTCGCCCTCCTCAGGACCCGCGGCGGCGAGCGTCTCGAAACCAAGGCGACGAAGCGCATCCCCGACCGGGTCCACCCCCAGGTTCGTCCCCGGTGCCGGCTCGACGCCGCGCTCCCGGATCACCTCGACCAGCGCCTGCGCCGCCGCGAGCGGCTCGGACGGCGCCGAGATCACGACCGGCGCGAGGTCGACGTAGACCTTCTCCAGCACCGGGGCGAGGTCGCCGGGCCCGAGGCCCTGGCCGAGCTCCAGCCAGACGGAGGTGGCGCCGTTCTCGAGGTCGACCAGCACCTGCTCGGCGGTGGCCTTCACGTCCGGGCCGGCGAGCACCGGCCGGTTGTCCCAGCCGGTCTCGGGGCGGGTGGCCTCGCGGCCACGGGTGTACGGCGCGACCCCGGGCGCCGGGGGCAGGTCGAGGTCGGCTATGCCGGCGGCGGTGCCGAGCGGCGTGACCGTGATGCCGTCGAGCGTGGTGCGGGCCAGCTTCTCCCAGACCAGGGCGTCGTCGTCCTCGTCGGTCAGCCGGCGTGCCTTGCGCAGCACGGCAGCGGCCGCCTTCTCCCAGTCGGCCCGGGTGGCGCGGTCCTGCTCGACGGCAAGCGCCAGCGACCCCTGCTCGGGCTCGAGCTCCTGCGGCTCCTCCAGCCCACCCTCGACGGTGCTCACCGGGCACCCGCCGAGGAGACGTGCGACGTGACGACACTCATGCTGCGAACGATAGGAGCCTCGGCCCGTCCACCTCCACCCGGTGTGAGATATCCGACCGGGTCGGCCGGGCCCTGGCGGCCGGGGACGACCGTCGACCCCGCGCTGCGTGGGAGTGACCCGGACGTCCGTCGGTAGCGTGCCAGCGAGCGTCTCGAAACCACCGCCAGTCCACGCGGCCCGGCCCGCCACTCCGCGCGGCTCAGCGGGCCTGGGTCTCGACGGTCGCTACGCGACCTGCTCAACCAGCGGAGACCGGCTGCGCGACCTGCTCGACCGGCGGGGCGGCGGAGTCAGAGCTCGGAGCGGCCGTCGTTGTCCTTGTTGCGGATGCCGATCTTGTTGCCGAGCCAGACGAGGGGGTCGTACTTCCGGTCGGCGACCCGCTCCTTCATGGGGATGATCGCGTTGTCGGTGATCTTGATGTGCTCGGGGCAGACCTCGGTGCAGCACTTGGTGATGTTGCACATCCCGATGCCGGCCGCGCCCTGGGCGAGCTGGCGGCGGTCGTGGGTGTCCAGGGGGTGCATGTCGAGCTCGGCGTACCGGAGGAAGAAGCGGGGACCGGCGAAGGCGGGCTTGTTGTCCTCGTGGTCACGGACGACGTGGCAGGTGTTCTGGCACAGGAAGCACTCGATGCACTTGCGGAACTCCTGGCCGCGCTCGACGTCGATCTGGGCCATCCGGCGCTTGCCGTCGGCGTCGCGCGGCGGCGGGGCGAACGACGGGAGCTCGCGCGCCTTCTCGTAGTTGTAGGAGACGTCGGTGACCAGGTCGCGGATCACCGGGAACGTGCGCATCGGGGTGACCGTGATCGTCTCGGTGGGGTCGAAGTCGGAGAGCCGGGTCATGCACAGCAGCCGGGGACGTCCGTTGACCTCGGCGCTGCAGGAGCCGCACTTGCCGGCCTTGCAGTTCCAGCGGACCGCGAGGTCGCCGGCCTGGGTCGCCTGCACCCGGTGGATCGCGTCGAGGACCACCTCGCCCTCGGACACCTCGACCGTGTAGTCGGCCAGCTCGCCGCCGTCCTGGTCGCCGCGCCAGAGCCGCATGTTCAGGTCGTACGCCATCGCCGTCCCCTCACTTGCTCTCGAAGTAGGTCTGGAGGTCCTCCGGCATCACCGGCAGCGGCTGCTCGGCCAGGTCGACCCCGTCGCCGGCCGCGTTGAGCCGGAGCACGAGGTTCTTCGTGCCCCACGAGTCGGAGGTCATCGGGAAGTCGTCGCGGGTGTGCCCGCCGCGGGACTCCTCGCGGGCCAGCGCCGCCTTCGCGATGCACTCGGAGACCAGCAGCATGTTGCGGAGGTCGAGCGCGAGGTGCCAGCCGGGGTTGTACTGCCGGTGCCCCTCCACCGAGAGCTTGCCGGCCCGGCCCTTGAACGCCTCGATCTCCTCCAGCGACCGGGACAGCTCCTGACCCGTGCGGATGATGCCGACCAGGTCGTTCATCGACTGCTGGAGGTCCTGCTGGATGGAGTACGGGTTCTCCCCGCCCTCGGACTCGAACGGCGCCAGCGCCGCCTGCTCCGCGGCCTTCACGTCGTCCTCGGAGACGCTCGGTCGCTGCCCGCCCAGCCCCTCGGCGTACGACGCCGCGGCCTCGCCCGCCCGACGGCCGAAGACCAGCAGGTCCGACAGCGAGTTTCCACCGAGCCGGTTGGAGCCGTGCATGCCGCCGGAGCACTCGCCCACGGCGTACAGCCCGGTCACCCCGGAGAGCTCGGTGTCGGCGTCCACCTCGACCCCGCCCATCACGTAGTGGCAGGTCGGGCCGATCTCCATCGGCTCCTGGGTGATGTCGACGTCGGCGAGCTCCTTGAACTGGTGGTACATCGACGGCAGCCGCTTGCGGATGTACTCCGGCGACCGGCGCGAGGCGATGTCGAGGTAGATGCCGCCGTGCGGGGTGCCGCGACCGGCCTTGATCTCGGAGTTGATCGCCCGGGCCACCTCGTCACGGGGCAGCAGCTCGGGGGGCCGGCGGTTGTTCTTCTTGTCGTCGTACCACCGGTCCGCCTCCTCCTCGGTGTCGGCGGTCTCGGCCTTGAAGAACTCCGGGATGTAGTCGAACATGAACCGCTTGCCCTCGGAGTTCTTGAGGATCCCGCCGTCGCCGCGCACCGACTCCGTGACCAGCAGCCCCTTCACGGACGGCGGCCAGACCATGCCGGTCGGGTGGAACTGCACGAACTCCATGTTGATCAGCGACGCCCCGGCCCGCAGCGCGAGCGCATGCCCGTCGCCGGTGTACTCCCAGGAGTTCGAGGTGACCTTGAACGACTTGCCGATGCCGCCGGTCGCGAGCACCACCGACGGCGCGTCGAAGACCACGAACCGGCCGGTCTCGCGCCAGTAGCCGAACGCACCCGAGATGCTGCCGCCCTCCTTCAGCAGCTCGGTGACCGTGCACTCCATGAACACGTCGATGCCGAGCGCCACCGCCCGCTGCTGGAGCGTGCGGATCATCTCGAGGCCGGTGCGGTCGCCGACGTGGGCGAGCCGGGCGTACCGGTGGCCGCCGAAGTCGCGCTGGGAGATCAGCCCGTCCTCGGTGCGGTCGAAGAGCGCACCCCAGTCCTCGAGCTCCTGCACCCGCTCGGGCGCCTCCTGGGCGTGCAGCTGGGCCATCCGCCAGTTGTTGAGCATCTTGCCGCCGCGCATGGTGTCCCGGAAGTGGACCTCCCAGTTGTCCTCGGGCCAGCGGTTGCCCATCGCCGCCGCGATGCCGCCCTCGGCCATCACCGTGTGCGCCTTGCCGAGCAGGGACTTGCAGACGATGGCGGTGCGGGCACCGGCGTCGTGCGCGGCGATCGCGGCCCGCAGACCGGCACCACCGGCGCCGATCACGACCACGTCGTAGGAGTGCCGCTCCAGGCCGCCGCGCTCGCTGCCCGACATCTCGTTGCCCGTCATCGGGTGTCGGTCCGACATCTAGAAGAACCTCACGTCGTCGATGGTGCCGGTCGCCAGCAGGTAGACGTAGAAGTCCACGATGGCGACGGAGAACAGGGAGATCCACGCGTACGCCGCGTGGCGGGTGTTGAGCCGCGAGACCCAGGTCCACATCCGGTAGCGCACCGGGTGCTTCGAGAAGTGCCGCAGGCGGCCCCCGACGATGTGCCGGCACGAGTGGCACGAGAGCGTGTAGAGCCAGATGAACACGATGTTCACCAGCATCAGCAGCGTGCCGAGGCCCATGTGGCCCCATTCCTTGTCCTCGTTGCGGAACGCCAGCACGGTGTCGAAGGAGAGGACCAGCGCGACCAGCACCGCGGTGTACCAGAACCAGCGGTGGATGTTCTGCAGGATCAGCGGGAACCGGGTCTCGCCGGAGTAGCCCTTGTGCGGCTCGGCGACCGCGCAGGCCGGCGGCGACAGCCAGAACGCGCGGTAGTAGGCCTTGCGGTAGTAGTAGCAGGTCAGCCGGAAGCCGAGCGGGAAGATCAGGATGATCAGCGCCGCCGACAACGGGAACCAGCCGAACGGCTGCCCGAAGTCCGAGGCGCCCTCGACGCAGTCGCCGAGACAGGGCGAGTAGAACGGCGAGAGGTACGGCGCGGCGTAGTAGTCGCGGCCCATGAAGGCGCGGATCGTTGCGTAGACCACGAAGGCCGTGAAGACCACGAAGGTGGTGAGCGGGTAGATCCACCATCGATCGGTGCGCAGTGTCTTGTCGTCGATCGAGGCCCTCGTGGGCCCGGTCACTCCTGCGTCCGTCGACGCCATCGCCACCTCCGGGGACTGTGTCGGGGAACACTCTTGTCACACATCAACCCGGGCGACAAGAGGCGCGCCCGAGATGTGCCGGAATGTCGGTCGGGCGAAGTTCACCGTCCCGACACCCGTGTGCAGCAACGGGTTCAGGCCCACCCGTCACGCTCGTGCCATGCGGATCGCGCTGGTCACCGAGTCCTTCTACCCCGCCGTCGACGGCACCACGACCACCGTCAGGCAGGTGGCCGACCGGTTGGTCGACCTCGGCCACGAGCTGCTCCTCGTGGCGCCCGCCCCGGGCCTCGCGACGTACCGCGGCGCCCGGGTGGTCCGGGTCGCCGGACCCGAGTCCGGTCTCCGGCCCGGCCAGCAGGTCCGCGCTGCGCTGGCCGGCTTCCGTCCCGACCTCGTCCACGTCACCTCTCCCGGTCGCGTGGGCCGCAAGGCCCTCAAGCACGCCGCCCGGCTCGGGTTCCCGACGCTCCTGGTGGAGCAGTCGCACGTCCCGTACGGCGCGGTGGAGCCGTGGCTGCGCAAGGCCCGGTCGCGCGCCGACCACGCCGTCGTCACCTCGCGCTGGATGAGCGCCGAGCTGGCCGCGGCCGGCATCGAGCAGCCGCCGGTGTGGTCCCCCGGTGTCGACCTCGCGGGGTTCAGCCCGCAGCTGCGCGACGAGCGGCTGCACGCCCGCTGGTCCCGCGAGCGCTCGCCCGGTGGCGCGCGCGTCGTCGTGGGCCACGTCGGCAGCCTGCGCACCGGCCACGGCGTCCGGCTGCTCGCCGAGGTCGACCGGGTCCCCGGCACCCGGCTGGTCGTCATCGGCGACGGCCCGCAGCGGCGCTGGCTGGCCGACCGGATGCCCGGTGCCACGTTCCCCGGCGTGCTCGCCGGCGCCGACCTGGCCACCGCCGTCGCCTCCCTCGACGTCCTCGTCCACCCGGGCGAGCACGAGACCTGCTGCCACGTGCTGCGCGAGGCCGCCGCGAGCGGCGTGCCGGTCGTCGCGCCGGCCGCCGGCGGTACCCTGGACGCCGTCCGCCACCAGCGGACCGGCCTTCTCCACGACCCGTCGGAGTCACGGGGGCTCCGCCGGGCCGTGGCCACCCTCGTCGGGAGCCCGGAGCTGCGGTCCCGGTTCGGCCGTGAGGCCCGTGCGCTCGCCGAGCGACGCAGCTGGCGGGACGCCGTGGACGAGCTGCTCGAGGTCCACTACCCGACCACGCTGGAGCGCGCGGCGGTCACCGTCGCCGCCTGAGCGAGCCGCCCGGCCGGGACTGCCCGGGCGGGCTCACCCGGCTCGTTGCGCGGGCAACGTCACACTCCCCCGGGGAGCCCGGAGGGGTCGGCTGGCGCTACCGTGACCCTCGTGGCAACCCCGACTCTGGTACACGGCAGCCGCTCCACGCGGACGACCATCGCACTCAAGATCCTGATGGCCGTCAGCGGCATCATCTTCATCGCCTTCGTGCTGCTGCACATGTACGGCAACCTCAAGGCCTTCGCAGGTCACGACGCCTACAACGAGTACGCCGAGCACCTGCGGACCATCGGCGAGCCGATGCTGCCGTACTCCGGCCTGCTGTGGATCCTGCGGGTGGTGCTCCTGGGGTCGCTGGTCGTGCACGTGTACGCCGCCGCGACGCTGTGGGTGCGGGCGAAGCAGGCGCGCACCACGAAGTACGTCATGAAGAAGCACACCGGGGCGATCTTCGCGAGCCGCCTCATGCGCTGGGGCGGGGTCACCATCCTCGTCTTCCTCGTCTGGCACCTGCTGAACTTCACCATCGGCAAGGTCAACGTCCAGGGCGGCGCGACCAACGACCCGTACAACCTCCTGGTCGACTCGTTCGAGGTCTGGTGGCTGACCCTCATCTACCTGGTCGCGATGGCGATGCTCGGTGCGCACCTGCACCACGGCACCTGGAGCGCCCTGCAGACGCTGGGCCTCACCGGCACGGAGCGCTCGCGGACCCTCGCGAAGCGGTTCGCGTTCACGCTCGCGGTGATCATCGCCGGCGGCTTCTCGCTCGTGCCGATCTTCGTCCTCGTCGGCGTCATCGACTAAGTAAGGACCCTTCATGACCGACATGCCGGACACCACCCTGACGTCCGACCCCTCCCACGAGTCCCCCATCGGGGACCACTCCGACGACGCCGCCGGCTACTACACGCTCGGCTCGCCGCTGGCGGACACGAAGGCCCCGGGCGGCCCGATCGACGAGCGCTGGGACACCCGCAAGTTCGAGGCCCGCCTGGTCAACCCGGCGAACCGCCGCAAGCTGTCGGTGATCATCGTGGGCACCGGCCTGGCCGGCGCCTCGGCCGCGGCCACCCTCGGCGAGGCCGGCTACCAGGTGAAGTCCTTCTGCTACCAGGACTCCCCGCGGCGGGCCCACTCGATCGCCGCCCAGGGCGGCATCAACGCGGCCAAGAACTACAAGGAGGACGGCGACTCCGTCCACCGGCTCTTCTACGACACCGTCAAGGGCGGCGACTACCGGTCCCGCGAGTCGAACGTCTACCGCCTGGCCGAGGTCAGCACGAACATCATCGACCAGTGCGTCGCGCAGGGCGTCCCCTTCGCCCGCGAGTACGGCGGCCTGCTCGACAACCGCTCGTTCGGCGGCGTCCAGGTCTCCCGCACCTTCTACGCCCGCGGCCAGACCGGCCAGCAGCTGCTGATCGGCGCCTACCAGGCGATGGAGCGCCAGGTCGCGGCCGGCACCGTCACCCAGTTCACCCGGCACGAGATGCTCGAGCTGATCGTGGTCGACGGCAAGGCCCGCGGCATCGTGGCCCGCGACATGGTCACCGGCGACATCGAGACCCACCTCGCCGACGTCGTGGTGCTCGCCAGCGGCGGCTACGGCAACGTCTTCTACCTCTCCACGAACGCGATGGGCTGCAACGTGACCGCGTCGTGGCGGGCGCACCGCAAGGGCGCCTACATGGCGAACCCCTGCTACACGCAGATCCACCCGACCTGCATCCCGGTGTCCGGCTCGCACCAGTCGAAGCTGACCCTGATGTCGGAGTCGCTGCGCAACGACGGCCGGATCTGGGTGCCGAAGAACAAGGCCGACTGCACCAAGGACCCGCGGGAGATCCCCGAGGAGGACCGCGACTACTACCTGGAGCGGATCTACCCCTCGTTCGGCAACCTGGTGCCCCGCGACATCGCCTCGCGCGCCGCGAAGTACCAGTGCGACGACGGGCGCGGCGTGGGGCCGGAGGTGGACGGCGTACGACGCGGCGTCTACCTCGACTTCGCCGACGCCATCAAGCGGCTCGGTCGCGAGGCGGTCGAGGAGAAGTACGGCAACCTCTTCGACATGTACGCCCGGATCACGGGCGAGGACCCGTACGCCGTGCCCATGCGGATCTACCCCGCCGTGCACTACGTGATGGGCGGCGTGTGGGTCGACTACGACCTCCAGTCCACGATCCCCGGCCTGTTCGTGACCGGTGAGGCCAACTTCTCCGACCACGGCGCGAACCGCCTCGGCGCCTCCGCGCTGATGCAGGGCCTCGCCGACGGCTACTTCGTGCTCCCGCACACGATCCGCGACTACCTCGCGGACGGTCCGTTCGAGAAGGTGCCCGAGGACCACCCGGCGGTGGTCGAGGCCCGCGACGCGGTGACGAAGCGGATCGAGCACTTCATGACCGTCAACGGCACCCGCAGCGTCGACTCCTACCACCGGGAGCTCGGCAACATCATGTGGGAGTACTGCGGCATGGAGCGCACCGAGGACGGCCTCCGGAAGGCGATCGACCTGATCCGCTCCCTCCGCGACGACTTCTACCGCAACGTCAAGGTGCTCGGCACCGCCGACAGCCTCAACCAGTCGCTGGAGAAGGCGGGCCGGGTGGCCGACTTCTTCGAGCTCGGCGAGCTGATGTGCATCGACGCGCTCAACCGGCGCGAGTCGTGCGGCGGCCACTTCCGTGCCGAGTCCCAGACCGAGGACGGCGAGGCGCTGCGCCACGACGACCACTTCGCGTACGTCGCGGCCTGGGAGTTCGCGGGCGACGGCGAGCCGCCGGTCCTGCACAAGGAAGACCTGACCTACACCGCCATCGAGATGAAGCAGCGGAGCTACAAGTGAGACTCACCCTCAAGATCTGGCGCCAGGCCGACCAGCAGTCGCAGGGCGCCATGCACACCTATGAGGTCGACGGGATCTCCGAGGACATGTCGTTCCTCGAGATGCTCGACGTGCTCAACGAGGAGCTCAACGCCAAGGGCGAGGAGCCGATCGCGTTCGACTCCGACTGCCGCGAGGGCATCTGCGGCATGTGCGGCCTCATGGTCAACGGCGAGGCGCACGGCCCGGAGGTCACCACGACCTGCCAGCTGCACATGCGCTCCTTCACCGACGGCGAGACGATCACCATCGAGCCGTGGCGCTCCTCGGCGTTCCCGGTGCTCAAGGACCTGTGCGTCGACCGCAGCGCCTTCGACCGGATCATCCAGCAGGGCGGCTACATCTCGGTGAACACCGGCTCCGCGCCCGAGGCACACTCGATCCAGGTGCCCAAGGAGGCCGCGGACCGGGCCTTCGACGTGGCCACCTGCATCGGCTGCGGCGCCTGCGTGGCAGCCTGCCCCAACGGCTCCGCGTCGCTGTTCATGGGCGCCAAGATCACCCACCTCGGCGAGCTCCCGCAGGGCCAGGCCGAGCGGGACATCCGCGTGGTCAACATGGTGGGCCAGCACGACGCCGAGGGCTTCGGCGGCTGCACCAACATCGGCGAGTGCACGGCGGCCTGCCCGAAGGGGATCCCGCTCGACGTCATCTCGCAGATGAACAAGGACCTCCGCACCGCGATGCGGCACGGCCTCTGAGCGCTGCTCGTCCGCACGACCCGTCGTCCTCCGGGGCGGCGGGTCGTCGCGGTTTCCCGGTCCGACTCAGTCGGCGACGGGCTGCCGGTCGCCGGCACCGCGGCCGGCCCCGCGGAGCACCTTGAGGCCCAGCGCACCGAGCACGACGGCGATCACGGTGTTCACGACGATCAGCACGGTGTGGGCCACCCAGTAGCCGGTGGCGCGCTCCTCACCGGCCTGGTGCGCCTCCACCAGGTTCTTCGCGAAGTTCGCGTAGGTCACCACGTTCCACACCGCGATCGCCAGGAACAGCACCGCGTGCTTGCGCTCGAACTTCATCTCAGTCCTTCCGGTTCACGACCCGGCGCACCAGCGCCATCAGGGCAAGCATGCTCGCACCGCCCGCGGCGAACGCCACCCGGGTCCGGCTCCCGTCCCCCGAGGACTCCTCCAGGGACGGGTCGAGGCGCACGGACGGTCCCTCGACGACGTGTGCCAGCTCGGCCTCCCGGTCGCGGACGGCACGCGCCGCCGGGTGCGTGCGCGCCCACGAGGCGGCGTACAGGATGACTTGCGAGGTGTAGTTGATCCACACCAGCAGCACCAGCACGATCCCAAACGCCTGGACCGCGGGCGAGGACTTGGTGGCCGCCAGCAGCAGCGACGAGAGCCGCTTGAGCACCTCGAACCCGAGCGCGCCGACCAGGGCGCCGGACCACAGCGAGCGGGAGGGGAGGGCGGGGTCGGCGAGCAGCCGGAACAGCGCCCACATCAGCAGCATGTTGGCGGCGATCCCGATCAGGACGGTGAGCGCCTTGAGCAGCAGCGACAGGTCGGTGCCGAGGCCCATCCAGTCCAGGAGATCGGCGGAGTACGTCGAGACGAAGCCGCTGATCGCCACCGTCACCAGCAGCACGGTGCCGACCAGCACCATCGACAGCAGGTCGCGCAGCTTGCCGGGGACGAACCCGAGCTGCTTGCGCTCCGGGGTCTCGAACATGAGCACCAGCGCCTGACGCATGGCCGAGATCCAGCCGAGGCCGGCGTACAGCACACCGAGGAGGCCGAGCAGGCCGACGGTGGCGTAGGACGTCTTGATGGTCTGCAACGAGATCTGCCCGTCGCCGTTGCCGATGAGGCCGGGCAGCACGTTGTTGACCGCGGTGACCAGGTCCGCCTCGGCATCCGGGTAGAGCCGCGCGATCCAGCCGACCGCGAAGAACGCGAGCGCGAGGATCGGGAACACCGACAGCATCGCGAAGTAGGTGACCGCACCCGCCTGCAGGCTGCCCTTCAGCTCGCTGTAGTGCTCGACCGTACGGACCGCGTGGTCGACCATCGGCCGTCGCCCGCGGACTCGCTCGACCCGAGCAGTGAGCCGTTCCTTGAAGGAGGGCACGAGGTCAGGTCACCGCCGGGACCGGCTGGAGGGCGAAGGACCGGTCCGGCTGCCAACCCACCTCGTCGTCGTGGACGTAGAGGTGGAAGTCGCGCACCTCGAAGGTGCACTCGAACGCTGCGAGCTCCTCGAAGGCCTGGTCGAGCCGCTCGTCGTCGAGGTGGTGGGCGATGGTGACGTGCGGGTGGTAGGGGAAGGCGAGCTCCACGGCGAGCGGACCCCGGCGTACGGCGGCCGCGAGCTGCTCGCACTGGGAGATCCCCTCGACCACGCACACGAACACGACCGGCGAGACCGGGCGGAAGGTGCCGGTGCCGCGCAGGTGGATCGTGAACGACTCGCGGGTCTCGGCGGCCGCGGCGAGGTGGGCGTCGACCTGCTCGCGGTCCTCCACCTCCGTGGGCGGGATCAGCGTGATGTGGGTGGGGATCTTCTCCGCCGTGACGTCGCCGATCGAGGCGCGGTAGTGCTGGAGCTGGCTCGCCCACGGCTCCGGGATCGCGATCGCTACACCAATCGTCGGCACGGTTCGACCCTAACGGGTGCGTGGTGCAACGAAGCCGACCCGTTCGTAGACGTCCGCAAGCGTGCGGTCGGCCACGGCGCGGGCCTGCTCGGTGCCGTCGGCGAGGATGTCGGCGAGCGCCTGCTCGTCCTCGAGCAGGGCCAGGGTGCGGTCGCGGAACGGGGTCACGAAGTCCACCACGACCTCGGCCAGGTCCTTCTTGAATTCCCCGTAGCCGCGACCGTCGTACTCAGCGACGATGTCGTCGATGCTCCGCCCGGTCAGGGAGGAGTGGATCGTCAGCAGGTTGGAGATGCCCGGCTTCCCCTCCGCGTCGTAGCGCACGACCGTGTCGGAGTCGGTCACCGCGGACCGGATCTTCTTCGCGCTCACGGTCGGCTCGTCCAGCATCTCGACGATGCCGCCGGGCGACGACGCGGACTTCGACATCTTCGAGGTCGGGTCCTGCAGGTCGAGGATCTTGGCGGTGGCCTTGAGGATGTAGGGCTCGGGCAGCCGGAAGGTCTTCTTGTAGCGGCGGTTGAACCGCTGCGCGAGGTCGCGGGTCAGCTCGAGGTGCTGGCGCTGGTCCTCGCCCACCGGCACGAAGTGCGGCCGGTAGAGCAGGATGTCGGCGGCCTGGAGGATCGGGTAGGTGAACAGGCCGACGCTGGACGCGCCCTCGCCGCCCTTGGCCGACTTGTCCTTGAACTGGGTCATCCGGCGCGCCTCGCCGAAGCCGGTGAGGCACTGCAGCACCCAGCCGAGCTGGGCGTGGGCCGGCACCTGGCTCTGGATGAAGATCGCCGAGCGCCGCGGGTCCACCCCCATCGCGATCAGCTGTGCGGCGGCGCGCAGGCACCGGGAACGGAGCAGTCTGGGGTCCTGCTCGACCGTGATCGCGTGCTGGTCGGCGATGAAGAAGAACGGCTGGTAGTCCTCCTGGAGGTCCACCCACTGTCGGAGCGCGCCGAGATAGTTGCCGAAGTGGAACGAGTCGGCGGTCGGCTGGATCCCCGAGAGGACTCGGGGCCGGGCCTGCCCGGACGCCGCGGCCGACACGGCGACCTCGGGTGCCGTGGTCGTGGTGGACATGGGCGGCATTCTGTCAGGCGGAGGAAACTGGTCGGGAACCGGTGCGAGGAGGTGGTCAGGTGTCCGAGGACCAGCAGCCCGGACCGCCCGTGCCCACCCGGCGGAGCATCGGCGTGGTGCTGGCGGTGGCCGCCGTCGCCGCCGCCCTCCTCTTCCTCACCCGGCCCGAGGGCACCGGCTCCACGCCCGGGGGCGGGGGCTCGCCCACACCGACGCCGAGCGCCGCCCCGAGCGACTACATCCGCACGGACGCCCGGCGGATCATCCTGTCCGGCCGGTCCCGGGTGCTGCTCGCGAGCCAGGCGTACGACGGGACCCGGTTCGCGGTGTGGGTGGCGGGCAACGGCGAGGACCAGGTGCTGGCGATCTCCCGCACCGACGGCTCGTCGTACGTCGCCCGGCTGCGCGACCCGCTCTACAGCCTCACCCCGGTCCCCAGCGGGGGCCTGGTGGCGGTCCGCGAGATGCGGTTCTGCTGCTCGCTGCTCGGCGACGACAGCCGCCTCGACCCGCTGGAGGTGTCGGACGAACGGATCGAGCCGGCCCAGGACGACATCGCCGTGGACCTCGGCAACGGCCCGCGGATCTACCGTCCGTCGGACGCCACGATCTACCGCATCCCGCAGCTCCCCCGCGGCACGATCGCCCGCTCCGGCTTCGTCACCGCCGACGGCTCCCTCGTGGTCTCGACGCTCACCGACCTCGGCGAGCCCGGCCAGGCCTCCGGCACCGGGATCCGGCAGGACGGCCGGTGGTCGCTGTCGACCGAGGGGCGGGGCGACCGCGCCCTCCCCGGCCCGGTCGCCGGGCAGGGGGACACGGTGGTCGTGGCCCGGACCCGGGACGCCGCCGACGGCGGCATCCCCGTCGACGGCCTGCGGATGACCCTCGACGGCGGCAGCTCCTGGCGGGAGGTGCCGCTCGGACTGCTGGCCGGCCACGAGCTCACCTCGGTCGCCGTGGTCGGCGACGGCGCGCTGCTCACCGACGGGGACGGCCGGGTCTACCGGCTCGAGCGCGAGGGCGGGCCGCGCCTGCTGGACGAGGCTCCGCAGGTCACCGCCCTCCAGTCCGTCGGCGAGTACGTCGTCGGGCAGGACCCGAACCTGCGCGGCCCGATGCGCTGGACCACCGACGGCGGCAGAACGTGGGAGCAGGCGCCGCCGCCCGGTCTGCCGCGCGGCCAGTGACCCGTGAGGTCCGCAGCACGAGCGGGTGCTCGACCGGGACACGGTCGACCAGTGCGCGGTCGCGCTGGCCGGGCAACGGGCCCGGCGCCACGAGAAATGGCTCACCTATGCGATGACCGGGCCGCGCTTCGGCGGGGCGAACGTGCTCGAGGTGGACGCGACGTACGGCGGCCGGGCGCACACCGTGCGCTGCACCGTGGCCGCTGTACTGGTCGCACGCGGCGACCTGGCCACCGCCGACCTGTTGCTGCCCTACCTGGTCGAGGTGCTGGGGCTGTGGGGCCGCACGCACGTCGCCGACTGCGCCAGCTCGGGACCCGGCCGCTGATCGGGCTCGTCGTGGGCCTGACGCTGGTCCTGGTCGGCCTGGCCCGTGCGGTGCTCGGCGAAGTCACCTGGGACCGGAGCACGGTGCTGGGCTGGCGGTCACCGGCACCTCGATCGCGGTCGGGCTCGCCCTGCACCTGCGGCGCTCGGAACGCGGTGTGACCGCGGGGGTCTGGCTGTGGCGGCTGGTGCTGCTCGCCACCGGCGCCTGGGTCGGCCTCGGGACCGCCGACAACTACGCGGACCTCCAGGCGCACGGGTGGCAGCCGGCGCACCTCGGCGGCGCGTGGGCGTCGCCGTTCGGGCAGCTCCTGGTGGAGGTGGGGCTGGCGCTCGACGTACCGGCATCGGTGATCCCCACCCTGTTCGTGGTCTGGTCCGGACCGTGAACGAGGTGCTCTACGAGGCGTACGACATCCTGCGCGACAGCGACCAGGAGACCATCAGCACCGCCAGCCCGCCCAGCGAGAGGGCGACGCCGACCAGCGCCGGCGAGCGGTAGCCCCAGCCGGCCGCGATCACGAGGCCGCCCAGCCAGGCGCCGAGCGCGTTCGCGACGTTGAGGGAGGCGTGGTTCATGGCCGCGCCGAGGGTCTGTGCGTCCCCGGCGACCACCATCAGGCGGAGCTGGAGGTTCACCACCAGGACCGACCCGGTGACGGTGATCAGGAAGACCAGCGGCAGCGCCCACCAGCCGTACGGCGAGACCGCCGCGAACAGCAGCAGCACGACGGCCATGCCGATCGAGCCGCTGAACAGCGAGCCGAACACCGACCAGTCGGCCAGCTCGCCGGCCAGCCAGGTGCCGAAGACCATCCCGAGCCCGAACGCCAGGAGGAAGACCGGCACCGCGGACTGGCTCAGCCCGCCGACCTCCTCGAGGGTCGGGGCGATGTAGGTGTAGACCGCGAACATGCCGCCGAAGCCGATCGCGCCGATCAGCAGGGTCAGCCAGACCTGGGATCGATGGAAGGCGGCCAGCTCGCGCCGGCCGGTCGCGTTCGGGTTGCCCGGGCAGGCGGGCACGAACGCCCGGACCATCGCGACCGTGACCAGGCCCAGCCCGGCGACGGTCCAGAACGCGGAGCGCCAGCCGAGGTGCTGGCCCATCCAGGTGGCGGCGGGGACGCCGACCACGTTGGCCACCGACAGCCCGAGCATCACCATCGCGACCGCGCGGCCGCGGCGCTCGGGGGCGGCCATGCTCGCCGCGACCAGCGACGCGACGCCGAAGTAGGCACCGTGCGGCAGGCCGGAGAAGAACCGGGCCAGCATGAGGGAGTCGTAGCTGGTGGCCAGCGCGCTGAACGCGTTGCCCACGGCGAACGCCGCCATCAGCGCCACCAGCAGGCCGCGGCGCGGGAGCCGGGCTCCGAAGAAGGCCAGCACGGGGGCGCCGACGACGACCCCCACGGCGTACGCCGAGATGACGTGGCCGGCGATCGGGATGCTGACGTCGACCCCGTCGGCGATCTGGGGCAGCAGCCCCATGGTCACGAACTCGGTCGTCCCGATCGCGAAGCCGCCCATCGCGAGCGCCAGCACGGCCAGCCCGAAGTGCGCCGCGCGGGTCGAGGGCGCGCTCCTCTGGGGACTGGTGGTGGCGGCGGACACGATGGCCTCAACCTACGGCCGCTCGCGAGGATTCCCCGCATCCCCGTGATCCCGGTCTCCACAGTCCCGGCACTCGCCTCCCGCCGACCCGGCACATCCTGTGCCGGGTCACCACCCGAAATGCACGGTGACCCGGCACATCCTGTGCCGGGTCACCGTGGAGGAGTCAGCTGTTCAGCGTCGCCAGGGCGTCGTTGAACGTGGCGGAGGGGCGCATGACCGCGGAGGCCTTGGCCGCGTCGGGGCGGAAGTAGCCGCCGAGGTCGACCGGCTTGCCCTGGACCGCGATCAGCTCGTCAACGATGGTCTTCTCGTCGGCGGCGAGCTTCTCGGCCAGGTCCGCGAACGCCGCGGCGAGCTCTGTGTCGTCGGTCTGCCTGGCCAGCTCCTGCGCCCAGTAGAGCGCGAGGTAGAAGTGGCTGCCGCGGTTGTCGATGCCACCGAGCTTGCGGGAGGGCGACTTGTCCTCCTCGAGGAACGTGCCGGTGGCCCGGTCCAGGGTGTCCGCGAGGACCTGGGCGCGCGCGTTGTCGGCGTACCCGGCGAGGTGCTCGAAGCTGGCGGCCAGCGCGAAGAACTCGCCGAGGCTGTCCCAACGGAGGTAGTCCTCCTTGACCAGCTGCTGGACGTGCTTCGGGGCCGAGCCGCCGGCGCCGGTCTCGAACAGGCCGCCGCCGTTCATCAGCGGGACGACCGAGAGCATCTTGGCGCTGGTCCCGAGCTCGAGGATCGGGAACAGGTCCGTGTTGTAGTCACGCAGCACGTTGCCGGTCACCGAGATGGTGTCCTCGCCCTTGCGGATCCGCTCGAGGGAGTACGTCGTGGCGTCGGCCGGCGCCAGGACCTCGATGGTCAGGCCGTCGGTGTCGTGCTCGGGGAGGTACTCGTTGACCTTGGCGATCAGGTTGGCGTCGTGCGCCCGGGTCTCGTCGAGCCAGAACACCGCCGGCGTGCCGGTGGCACGGGCCCGGGTGACGGCCAGCTTCACCCAGTCGCGGATCGAGGCGTCCTTGGTCTGGCAGGCGCGCCAGATGTCGCCGGGCTCGACCTGGTGCTCGATCAGCACCTCGCCGTTGCCCGCGACCACGCGGACGGTGCCGGCGGCGGGCACCTCGAAGGTCTTGTCGTGGGAGCCGTACTCCTCGGCCGCCTTCGCCATCAGGCCGACGTTGGGCACCGAGCCCATGGTGGCCGGGTCGAACGCGCCGTGCGCGCGGCAGTCGTCGATGACGGCCTGGTAGATGCCGGCGTACGACGAGTCGGGGATCACCGCGAGGGTGTCGTGCTCCTCGCCGTCCGGGCCCCACATGTGGCCGCCGATGCGGATCATCGCGGGCATCGAGGCGTCGATGATGACGTCGCTCGGGACGTGCAGGTTGGTGATGCCGCGGTCGGAGTCCACCATCGCGAGGTCCGGCCCGTCGGCCAGGCCCTGCTGCACGGCGGCCTTGATCGCGTCGCCCTCGGGCAGGTTCCCGACCGAGGACAGGAGGGCGCCGAGGCCGTCGTTGGGCGAGATGCCCGCGGCGGCCAGCTGCTCGCCGTACTGCTCGAACAGGGTCGGGAAGAACGCCTGCACCACGTGGCCGAAGATGATCGGGTCGGAGACCTTCATCATCGTGGCCTTGAGGTGGGCGGAGAACAGCACGTCCTCGGCCTTCGCCCGGGCGACCTGCTCGGTGAGGAAGCGGCGCAGCGCGGCGACGTTCATGAAGGTGCCGTCGACGACCTCGCCCGCGAGCACCTTCACCTCCTCCTTGAGCACCGTGGTGGTGCCGTCGGCGGCGACGTGCTCGATGCGCAGGGTGTCGTCGGCGGGCACGACGACGGACTTCTCGTTGGAGCGGAAGTCGTCCTTGCCCATGGTCGCGACGTTGGTCTTCGAGTCCCCGGACCAGGCACCCATGCGGTGCGGATGGGCCTTGGCGTAGTTCTTCACCGAGGCGGGCGCGCGGCGGTCGGAGTTGCCCTCGCGCAGGACCGGGTTGACCGCGGAGCCCTTGACCTTGTCGTACGCCGCGCGGGTCGCCTTCTCCTCGTCCGTCTGCGGGTTCTCGGGGTAGTCGGGGAGGTCGTAGCCCTGCTCCTGCAGCTCCTTGACCGCGGCCTTGAGCTGCGGGATGGAGGCGGAGATGTTGGGCAGCTTGATGATGTTGGCCTCGGGCTTCGTGGCCAGCTCGCCGAGCTCCGCGAGCGCGTCGTCGACGCGCTGCTCGTCGGTCAGCCGGTCGGGGAACTGGGCCAGGATCCGGCCGGCGAGGGAGATGTCGCGGGTCTCGACGTCGACGCCGGCGGTCGCGGCGTAGGCCTCGATGATCGGGAGGAACGAGTACGTCGCCAGCAGGGGCGCCTCGTCGGTGTGGGTGTAGATGATCTTGGCCATCGGTCGGCGACTCCTGGATCGTCTCGGGGGACGGAGATTTCTTGACGTCAAGATACCTGACGCTCCGGCATGTCTCACCCTCGCACCCACCCGTGGTCGGGTCCAGAGTGACCGACGCCCCCCGAAGACCACCGAGTCGGCACATCTTGTGCCGGGTCACCA
>NZ_SDKM01000119.1 GCF_004519545.1 Nocardioides guangzhouensis | reverse complement strand
CCCTGCAGCCAGGCCTGCCAGGCCGGCTCTTCGCGCCGCGCGTAGTCCGCGGCTTCTGCGGAGAACAGGTACGCCCGTACGCCCGCCGTCGCCTTGCCGTCGCCCTCGTCCCACGCGAAGACGCTGAGCATTCCGGGCACCGGCGCGGTGAGCCGGACCAGGGTCTGCCGTTCACCGACGCGCTCGACCGTGCCGGTGGCGCCGCGCACCTCGACCGTGGCGCCCTCGTCGCGCAGCCCGAGCGCGTGGTGCAGGGTCGACCAGAGCGCGTCCGCGTCGCCGGGGTGGGAGGCGGTGGCCTCCAGGTGTGTGGCCTCCTGGCCGGGGAAGTGCGACAGGTAGAGGCGCAGGTTGTCGAAGAACGGCATCCAGCCCGGGCCCATGGTGTCCCAGAACTCCGACTCCCAGGCGGCGCCGGTCCCGAAGCCGCTGCTGGTGACGCGCACGATACAGGTTCCGCCGGACTGTGCCTCGACGAGGAACTCCGACGTCAGCGGGCTGAGCGCATCGGGGTCCATGCCCATGAGGGCGGCCCAGTCCTCCTCGTAGACGAGGCGGCGCGGCGGCTCCCATGCGGTGACCTGGCCGTCCGAGCCCATCTCCGGGCCCATGGTGAAGTGCAGGGAGCCGCCCTCGCGCTCCTCCATCTCGGTCGGCGCGAACCAGGCGCTCATGCCCTTGGCGGTGGCGATCGCCTGCCAGACCTGCTCCGGGGTGCCCGGGACCTCGACGCTGAACTCCAGGCGGTACGGGACGTTCGGGGTGGTGCTCATGGGTTCTCCTCAGGAAGGGGGTGGGCGGCGACGAGGAGCCGGTGCGGGCGCCCGTCGTCGTGGTGGTAGCGAGCGGCCAGGTCGAGCACCGCGGCGGTCAGGTCGTCGGCGAAGGCAGCCCGGTCGGCGGCCGACCGGAAGCCGATCTGGGTGTCGATGGTCAGCGT
>NZ_SDKM01000118.1 GCF_004519545.1 Nocardioides guangzhouensis | reverse complement strand
TCGACGGTGCCGGTCACCGGGAGGCCATGCGACTGCTGCAGCGACTCGACCGCGGCAAGGGTCTCGGGGCCGTAGACGCCGTCCACTCCCCCGTCGTAGTACCCGGTGATTGCCAACGCGTCCTGGAGTGCCAGGGTGTAGTCGCGTACGGCGTCGGCTGCCGTCTTCTCCTGGTCGTTGGTCAGGCATCCTGCGTCGGCGAACAGCCGTAACCACGACATCTCCAGAGCGACGGCTGCGGCATTGAACTGTCGTGACGCCTCCGACAGGGGCGTCTCGTCGCTGATGCCGCTCTGCGCCGCCTCGAACTCGGACTCCGCCTGCTTCACGCGGTTGACCGTCGCTGGTGGGGCCAGGGGCGCGGCCGACTCGGTGGGAGTCGGCGACGGCGGCGGCTTGCCATTCTTGGCGGCCTTCAGCTCGGCTTGCGCCACCGTGAGCTCCTGCCGCGCAGCGGCCGACTTCTCCTGCGCCTCCACGGCGTCCTCGGCAGCCCCGACCGCGTCTTCCCGGGGCCGCGTGAGGTCGTCTCCGGCCTCCCTGACGTCGCCCACCGTCGGAGCGGTGGAGGTCAGGACGTCGCCGTACCGGTCGAGCGATACGACGTACTCGGTGGTCGCGTCGCAAAACGCAGTGGTGGCTTCAGTGAGCTCGGCCTCGGTTTCGGTGACCGCGCGCTGCTTGGCCGTGACCTTGGCCTCCGCGCGCCTGATCTGGTCTTCGTCGTCCCCGTCGGAGCCGCCGCAGGCGGCCAGCAGGACTGCGGTGACCGCCACCATCAGCGCGCCGACCGGCGCCGACTCGTGTCGGGCTGCAGCGCGCCTCCCCACCGCCGCGGCTCTCACCGCCGTGATCGCCCGGTCACGCGACCAGTGCGCCCACGGCGAGCACGACGACCACCAGCCCGCCGAGCATCACCAGCAGTGGCCACACCCATCTCAGGTAGG
>NZ_SDKM01000117.1 GCF_004519545.1 Nocardioides guangzhouensis | reverse complement strand
CTAGGGCGTGTCTCCTAAGTGGTCAGCCAGACAGTGATGGCGCGTAGCACGACGCCTCCTCGGTAGGTCGTGGCGAGTTTGTCGTAGCGGGTGGCGATGCCTCGCCACTGCTTGTGGTCGTTGAAGGAGCGCTCGATGACGTTGCGGCCTTTGTAGGCGACCGGGTCGAACGCTGGGGGTCGGCCGCCGGTTGGGCCGCGCCGGGTGCGGTGGGCGATCTGGTCGGAGGGCTGCGGGATGACGGCCTTGATGCCGCGGTCGCGGAGCATGGCGCGGGTCCCGCGGGAGGAGTAGGCCTTGTCGCCGATGACCGCGACCGGGCGGGTGCGTGGTCGACCCGGACCGAGCCGTCGCACCGCCAGCTGGGCCAGCAGCGGCCGCAGCATTGTGGAATCGCCGGCCTGGCCGGGTGTGAGCGCGACGACCAGCGGTCTCCCGTGGCCGTCGACCAGTTGGTGGATCTTGGTCGACAGACCTCCGCGGGAGCGCCCGATCGCGTGATCGGGTGGCTCGTCCCACGGGTTGTTGTAACTCGATTCAGCCCCCTGTGCGCGATGCGGCGCGGGCTGCGCGTGCCGCCCGCGAGCCGCCCGCGGGCTGCTCGACCCGGCTGGCGTTGGTGGCGTGCTGGTGCGCGCGGTTGATCGTGGAGTCGACGCTGACCATCCAGTCGATGTCACCAGCGGCGTCGGCCTCGGCCAGCAGGCGGGCGTGGATCTTGTCCCAGGTGCCGTCGGTGCTGAAGCGGTGGTGTCGTTTCCACACCGTCTGCCACGGCCCGAACGACGCCGGGAGATCCCGCCAGGCGATGCCCGTGCGGAACCGGTAGATCACGCCCTCGACGACTTGCCGGTGGTCTCGAAACGGCCGCGACTTCACGCCGTCCGAGGACGGCATCAGCGGCGCTATCCGATCCCACTGCGCATCACTCAACACCCGATCCCGAGACATGCCAGCAGCAAATCAGCCGCTCACGCCCGAACTAGGGAGACACGCCCTAG
>NZ_SDKM01000116.1 GCF_004519545.1 Nocardioides guangzhouensis | reverse complement strand
GCGAGCGCCAGCGAGCGTCTCGAAACCTCCGAGCGGGGACGCACCCTCGGCCACCCGCAGCTGCAGCTCCACCAGGTCCACCCCGAACACCGCCTCGGTGACCGGGTGCTCGACCTGGAGCCGGGTGTTCATCTCGAGGAAGAAGAACCGCTCGGTGGCCGGATCGTAGAGGAACTCGACGGTGCCGGCGCCGCGGTACTCGATCGTGGCAGCCGCGGCCCGCGCGGCCTCGTGCATCTGCGCCGCGACCGCACGGTCGAGGTCGGGTGCCGGCGACTCCTCCACCACCTTCTGGTGCCGGCGCTGGATCGAGCAGTCGCGCTCGCCGAGGACCAGCACCCCGCCCGCGCCGTCGCCGACGACCTGCACCTCGACGTGGCGTCCGGACTCGACGTACGGCTCGACGAAGACCGTCCCGTCGCCGAACGCCGACTCGGCCTCGGCCGACGCCTTCTCGACCTCGGCGGGAAGCGCAGCGAGCGACCGGACGATCCGCATGCCGCGGCCGCCCCCGCCGGCCGAGGCCTTCACCAGCAGCGGCAGGTCGGCCTCGGTGGCGCTGTCGGGGGTGAGGTTGCCGAGCACCGGTACGCCGGCCGCCTCCATCAGCTTCTTGGCCTCGACCTTCGAGCCCATCCGCTCGATCGACTCGGGGTCCGGCCCGACCCAGGTCAGCCCGGCCGCCTCGACCTTGCGGGCGAAGTCGGCGTTCTCGGAGAGGAAGCCGTAGCCGGGGTGGATCGCGTCGGCACCGGTCCGCCGCGCGGCCTCGACCACCAGGTCGGCGCGGAGGTAGGTGTCGGCGGGTGCGTTGCCGGGCAGGCGGTACGCCGCGTCGGCCTCGCGCACGAACGGCAGTCCCGCGTCGGCGTCGGAGTGGACCGCGACCGTCTCGATGCCGAGCCGGCGGCAGGTGGCGAACACCCGGCGGGCGATCTCGCCCCGGTTGGCCACGAGCAGTCTGGTGATCATGGGCGGCCTCCGCCGGTTGAGGTGCGAGCGCAGGTCATGGGGCCGCCTCCGCCGGTTGAGGTGCGAGCGCAGACGAGCGTCTCGGCCACCTCGGTGGTTGAGGAGCGAGCGCCAGCGAG
>NZ_SDKM01000115.1 GCF_004519545.1 Nocardioides guangzhouensis | reverse complement strand
TGTCCTGGTACTCCGAGTGGATCGACCACTTGTTGTGCGGGGTCAGGTAGCGCACGGTCACCCCCAGTTCCCCCACGTCGCCGACATCCGGCTCGCTGAAGAGCGCGCCCATGTTCAGCGGTGGCCGGTAGACCGGCAGGCCCTCCCCGAGTTCGGTCATCCAGTCGTGGTCGAGGTAGAAGTGCTGGCGCCCGGTCAGCGTGTGCCACGGCTTGAGCCGCTCGACGTTGATGGTGAAAGGCGAGTAGCGCCGGCCGCCTGTCTCGGACCCTGACCACTCCGGTGAGGTGATCACCGGCACTGGCGCGGCCTGGGTGTCGGCGAAGGTGATCTGCTTGCCCTCGTGCTCGGCCGCGAGGTCGTGCAGCTGGGTGCCGGTGCGCTTCTCGAGGGTCTTGAACCCCTGGGTCGCGAGGTGGCCGTTGGTGGTGCCCGATAGCGCGAGGATCGCCTCGCAGGCGTGGATGTCCCGCTTCAGCGACGGACGCCCGTTGGCCGCCCCGCCGCGGATCGCGCCGTTCTTGTGCAGCAGGTAGTCGACGGACGCCGTGACGTCGTAGGCGACGCCCTTCGTCAGCGTGCCGAGCTTCTCCATCAGCGGCCCGAGTGCCTGCATCTGCGCGCCGACGGCGGCGTAGTCGCGCTCGACCTCCACGATCTTCGGCATCGTCACCCCGGGGAGCGGCTCGCACTCGCCGTGCTTCCAGTCCCGGACCACCCCGTGCGGGTTGGCCATCGCGTCGGGGGTGTCGTGCAGCAGCGGCACCGCCACGACGTCCTTTCGGGTGCCGAGGTGGATCGCGGCGAGCTCGCTGAACTTCGTCGCGATCGTCTGCCAGGCGTCCCAGTCGGTGCGGGTCTGCCACGGCGGCGCGATCGCGGGGTTGAACGAGTGCACGAACGGGTGCATGTCGGTGGTGTTGAGGTCGTGCTTCTCGTACCAGGTCGCGGCAGGCAGCACGACGTCGGAGAAGATCGTGGTGCTGGTCTGCCGGAAGTCCAGCGTGAGCAGCAGGTCGAGCTTCCCCTCGGGTGCCTCCTGGTGCCAGTCGACCTCCTGGGGCCGCTGGCTCTCCGACGCCTCGGTCGCGCGCAGCGAGCTGTCGGTGCCGAGCAGGTGCTTGAGGAAGTACTCG
>NZ_SDKM01000114.1 GCF_004519545.1 Nocardioides guangzhouensis | reverse complement strand
GGTTCAAATCCTGTCAGCCCGACTTTGTGAACCGCCCTTGACCTGCGGAAACGCAGGTCAAGGGGCGGTCGGTATCTTGAATGAGTCCCCAAGTGGTCGCTTGTTCGAGTCGCTCGAGGTGTGGCGCTGGCCACCCTCTGAACTGCGAAGACGCAGATCTTCCCGCCGAACCGCAACGCCGGCGTTCCGCACTTATTCCCCAAGTATTCGGAGAAGAGACGAGCCGCGGGACGGGTCCCTGGTCGGCTTCACAGGACGACCGCGAACCGCGTCCCGGGGTCGCCAGGTCTTCGTGCTGATAAGATCACCTTATGGGCCTGCTGGATGAGTACCGAGCTGCCAAGCGCGACGAACAGGTCGCGCGGCTACGTCGCGTTCTCGCGCTTCGGGCCATGGCGGTCAGTGGCATGAGCCAGCGCCAGATCGCCGACGCGTTGGACATCACCCAGCCGGCGGTTAGTCAGCAGCTCAAGTTCGCCTCCGAGCTCGACGACGTCCACCCTGAAGTCCTGCTCGAGGGCGCTGCGCCAGTCCTCAAAGCCCTCGCCGCCGAGCACGGATATTCGCGTCTTGCGGTGTTCGGCTCCGTCGCCCGGCATGAGGCCCGGAAGGACTCCGACATCGACCTGCTGGTGGAAGCGCCCGAGGGCACGTCGTCGTTCGACTTCATCAGGTTCAAGCGACTCGTCGAGCAGGTCCTCGGACGCGAGGTCGACCTGGTGTCCTACGGCGGGTTGAAGCCGAGCATCGATGACGACGTCCGTCGCGAGGCAATGCTGCTGTGATGGACCGCAAGGCCGCCAAGGAACTGGTCCACATCCGAGGCTGGCTTGAGCGCGTCGATGAGATCACCCAGCGCGGCAAGGAGACCTACCTCGCCGACGTCCTCCTACAGGAGGCCGGTGACTCGCTGATGATGAAACTGGGGGAGGCGGCCAACCGGCTATCCCGGCTTGGCGTGTTGCCGCCCGACGGAGTCGAGTGGGCCCTCGCCGTTGCGAACCGCAACTTCATCATCCACCAGTACGACGAGATCAACCGTGAACTGACCTGGCTCACGCTCTCGCGCGATCTCCCGGCATGGAGGTCATCCTTGGCGCCACTCTTCGTGGAAGCCTCGACCACGATCCAACACGACTCCGACTGACGACCCTGCCAAGCCAGCCCCACGCGC
>NZ_SDKM01000113.1 GCF_004519545.1 Nocardioides guangzhouensis | reverse complement strand
GGTCGCCGAAGCGGTCGCGCGGCTGGCGCACAGCGTGAAGTGAGGCGCCGAAGCCGAGCGTGAACGCACGCGCCGTGATGCCTGGGACGCGTCAATTCGCCGCCCGCGGGGCGATGTCAGCGGGTTCGTCGATCGGTGACCAGCGGGGGTTCACGCGGCGCTGTTTGGGTGGCTGCTCGCAGTGCACTCGAGCCGTACCCCTGCCGGGCCGAGCGATGCCGACGTAGCTTGTGGGACATGGCCGCCGTTATTTGCCCTACCTTCGGCTGGGTGATGGGTCCCCGCTGGTCGTGTCGCCCGGCTTGAGCTCCGAGCACGCCAACCCGACAGGCATCTGGCGTCGCACGACACTGTCCTGGGCGGCGCCGTTTGCCGAGCACTTCACGGTCTACCTCGTGCAGCGCAAGCCCGGTCTGGCGAGGGACGCGACGCTGTCCGACGTCGCGGCGGACTACGCCGAGGCTATCGAGCGCGACCTCGGCCGGCCGGTGCTGTCGCACGGCACCTCAACGGGTGGGTCTGTCGCGCTGCAGATCGCGATCGACCACCCGCAATTGGTGCATCGGATGGTGGTGGCGGCAGCAGCTTGCCGGCTTGCGCCGCACGGGCGCCCGGTGCAGGAACAGTTGGCCCGGCTGACCGAGAGCGGTGACGCCCGGGGTGCGTCGGCCTTGCTCTGGGGAGCCGTGGCGCGGCCGATGCTCAGCTATCCGGCCCGAGGGCTTGGTTGGCTCATGGGCCGCAGCTTCAAGGTCGACGACCCGTCGGACATGTTGACCATGATCGCTGCCGAGGACTCCTTCGACGCCGAACCCGAACTTTCGAGGGTGCAGGCACCGACGCTGGTCCTCGGAGGTACCGCCGACCCGTTCTACTCCGAGGACCTCTTTCGGCGCACGGCAGATGGGATCCCTCGAGGGCGCGTCGTGCTCTTTCCCGGCAAGGGCCACATCTACGCGGCCGGCTCCAAGGTGCCGGCCGCAGTCGCGCTGGGCTTCCTGCTCGAGCCGGGCTTCCGCGACTGATCCACCAGGTCGAGCACCGAGCGGGCTTCAGGAACCGCACCCGGCTCTTTCGTCACCACACCCTTAGCAACCCGAACCTCGTCCCGTTCCCGGGCAGATGCCCGCTCGGTGATGCCTC
The DNA here is from genome assembly GCF_004519545.1 of Nocardioides guangzhouensis. Classification (GTDB taxonomy): domain Bacteria; phylum Actinomycetota; class Actinomycetes; order Propionibacteriales; family Nocardioidaceae; genus Nocardioides; species Nocardioides guangzhouensis. Next base: position 58 of record NZ_SDKM01000113.1, on the reverse strand, counting down.
AAGGTGCGTCAGTCCAGCCTCGTGTCGGCGCGTGGGGCTGGCTTGGCAGGGTCGTCAG
>NZ_SDKM01000112.1 GCF_004519545.1 Nocardioides guangzhouensis | reverse complement strand
GGACGCTCCTATGGATCGTCAAGCCCTGACGGGGTGGTGTTCGAGGAGCCGGTAGAGGTCTCGGGCGATGTAGCGCTTGAGGCAGCGTTTGATCTCGCGGGGGGTCTTGCCCTCGCTGGTGCGGCGGGCGACGTAGTCGCGGGTGGCCTGGTGGTAGCGGATCCGGGACAGCACGATGGTGTGCAGGGCGCGGTTGAGCTGGCGGTCGCCGTAGCGGTTGAGGCGGTGCCGCGTGGTGATCTGGCCGCTGTTGGCCGGGATCGGGGCGACGCCGGCGAGCATCGCGAACGCGGCCTCGGAGTGGATCCGGCCCGGGTGTGACCAGGCGCAGAGCACGGTCGCGGCCACGATCGGTCCGACGCCGAGCTGCTCGAGCAGGTCGGGTCGCCAGGACCGCACGATTACCCGGATCGCCTTCTCGTGCTCGGCGGCCTCTTCGGCCAGCGCATGGGCGCGTCGGGCCAGGGATCGCAGCACGGTCACGGTGGTGGCGGTCTCGACGTCCCAAGAGGCGTGGACCCGCAGACCGGCGGCGGTCTTGAGCATGGCCGGCAGCTTCTGGCCACGGAACCGGGCCCGGATCTGCTCGGGTGCGGCGATGACCAGGCTGAACACCTGCCGCTGGGCATCGCCCGCGGCGTTGACCGCGGACCGGCGGGCGGCCAGCAGCACGGAGAGTGCTTGGCGGTCCCCGCCGCTGCGCGGGCCGCCGAGCCGGGGCCGCGAAAGGGCCTCCCGGGCGGCGCGGATGGCGTCGAGCGGGTCGGACTTGGCGCCGTGACGCCGCTTGGCGCGTTCGGGGCGGTCGAGCTCGATCACGACCTCCTGGTCGCGCTCCAGGTGCCGGGTCAGCCCGGCACCGTGACCGCCGGTGCCCTCGATCGCCCAGGCCCGCAACACAGCATGTTCGTCGGCGAACGCCACCAGCTGGGCGTAGCCGTCGGCGGTGGCCTCGACGGTGATCTCCTCGAGCACACCGCCGGTGCGGGCGTCGACGATGGCCGCGGAGTGGGTGTGGACGTGGGTGTCGACGCCGATGACGACATCGACCACCTCGCGTAGATCGGTCAGACTGGACACTGCGTTCTCTCCTTGCCTGGGAGCGGATGTGGTTTCCGGTCCGGGGCGGAGATTCGGCAGGACTGTGATGAGACACGACGGGCGCCGCTAACGCCCGGCGGTCAAGCTCCTGATCAGGCCAGCTACTCCGACCGGGCCGGGGCCAGCAACCGCGAGCGGACAAGTCCCGCCAAAGGCACGAAACCAGTCAGAGGAAGGGTCACACCCGCAGCCGCTGCCCCACAGCCCAGCACCATCAGGCTGCGAAGGGAATCCTCACAGTCAG
>NZ_SDKM01000111.1 GCF_004519545.1 Nocardioides guangzhouensis | reverse complement strand
CGACCTGGAGGCGGGTGTTGACCTCGAGGAACGCGAAGGACTTCTCGCCGGGGTGGTAGAGGAACTCCACGGTGCCGGCTCCGACGTACCCCACCGCGATCGCGAGCCGCTCGGCCGAGGCCTTGAGCTCGTCGGCCTGCTCGGCCGACAGCAGCGGCGACGCGGACTCCTCGATGACCTTCTGGTTGCGGCGCTGGATGGAGCAGTCGCGGACCCCGATCGCCCACGCGGTGCCGTGCCCGTCGGCGATCAGCTGCACCTCGACGTGGCGGGCGCCGGTGACCAGCCGCTCGAGGAAGACGGTGCCGTTGCCGAACGCACGCAGCGCCTCGTCGCTGGTGCGCTGGTAGGCGTCCTCGAGCTCGGCGGCGGAGTCGACCCGCCGGATCCCGCGACCGCCACCTCCCGCGGTGGCCTTGAGCATCAGCGGGTAGCCGATCCGGTCGGCCTCGGCCAGCGCCTCGTCGAGCGTGGCCACCGCGCCGCGGCTCCACGGCGCGACCGGGACCCCGACCTCCTCGGCGATCAGCTTCGAGCCGATCTTGTCGCCCAGCTTGCGCATGGCGTCGGCGCTCGGGCCGATGAACGTGATCCCGAGAAGGTCGCAGAGGTCGACGAAGGCGGGGTCCTCGGCGACGAAGCCCCACCCGGGCCACACGGCGTCCGCGCCGGTCGCGAGCAGGGCCTTCTCCAGCACGGCCAGGTCGAGGTAGGGACGGGCCGAGGCCGGCCCGAGGTCGTGGGCGAGGTCGGACTCGCGCACGAACATGGCGCGGCTCTCGCCCTCGGTGTGCAGGGCCACGGTCTCGACGAGGCGGGTTCCGTCCAGACCACCCGCCGCGTTGATCTCCCTCACCGCGTGGATGAGCCGCATGGCGGCCTCACCGCGGTTGACGATCGCGATACGTGACAGCGCCATCAAGATCCTCCGTGCCGCATCGGGGACGCGCCCTGCGCACGTCCCCGTACGAGAACCTGTCACGTCCCGCGGGTTACGGGCCAGTCACATCGCCGGGTTTCCGTGATTCGGCACGGACTGTCCCTAGTCCCCCAGCGGCGCCAGCAGCTTCTTCTTGTTCTGGAACGCGAAGACCAGCAGGTCGGTCATCGTGAACCGGTTCGCGACCGGGCCGAGCGACGGTCGCCAGCCGGGGTTGCGGACGATGGAGTGGCGGCTGCCCTCCATCGCGCGGTGGAAGGTCTCGGCGACGATCCGCGCGCCCACGCCCGTGAGCCTGCCGTTGTCGAGCTCCGCCTCGCGCAGCACGTAGAACCACAGCGGCGTGTCCGTGAGGAACGCGTCCCGCTGGGTCGGGGTCAGGTCGTCCAGCACCGCTCCCCCGTTGCCGTCGCGGATCTGGGCCTTGGTCAGGGTCTTGACGTCCACACCCTTGCTGCGCAGGAACGTCGCCATCTGCT
>NZ_SDKM01000110.1 GCF_004519545.1 Nocardioides guangzhouensis | reverse complement strand
TCGTCTACGGCGTCGCGGGCATCGGCAAGTCGGCCCTGCTCAACGCCTTCGCGAGCGGCGTCCGAGAGTCCGGGACGCAGGTGTGGCAAGTCGACTGCGCGGCCATCGATCCGACGGAGTCGAGCTTTCGCACGGCGCTCGACGCGGCGGGCTGGCAGGCGGGAAGCGCGGGCGTCGTGCTCGTCGACACGTATGAGATGTTCCGCATCGCCGATCCCTGGTTGCGGCACGAGCTTGTTCCGTCGTTGTCGACGCAGCTGCGCTTCGTCATCGCCGGGCGTGACGCTCCGATGCTCGAGTGGTCGACCGAGAGGGGTCGGGTGGGTGGGCTCGAGATCCTCCCGCTCGTCGGGTTGACCGACGAGGCCGCGCACGCCTTTCTCGCGGACGCGAATGTGGCAGAGGACCACGCTGAGATGATCTGCCGAGTCGCGCGCGGTCACCCTCTGTCCCTTCGGCTCGCTGCGGAGGCGGACGTCGCCCACGTACCGATCGACGAGGTCGGGTCGCGCGTGGTCTCCGCGCTGGCGACCGCTTTTCGCGCCGGCCTCGATGAGGAAGGTCGCCGACTCCTCGACGCCGCATCGGTGCCTCGCCGAGTGACGAGAGGTGTCCTCGAGGCAATGGCGTGCCGGGACGCCGATGACGCGATGGAGAGGCTTGGGGCGCTCAGCTTCGTGGACGAGACGTCGGAAGGTTTGCGGCTCCACGACGCGGTGCAGGCCGCAGTGTCCGCCCGTCTTCGTGCTCTCGAACCCGAGCGGTTCCGCGAGCTGCGCCTGGCCGCGTGGCGCCATCTCCAGAACGAGACACGGCGGGCAGGCGCGAGCGAGCTCCGCCGATTCACCGCGGACCTCCTCTTCCTCATCGACAACCTGTTCGTCCGCGAGGCGATGTTCCCGGCGAGTGCCCATGCCTTCAGCGTCGAGAGGTCGCGCGAGGAGGACGCCGAGGCTCTGCGAGCGTTGTGGCACGAGTTCGAGACACCAGAGGGCGCCTCGGTGTTGGACGCGTGGTTGCGCCGTCGTCCGGACGCGGTCCGTTCGGTGCACGACCGGACCGGAGCGGTCGTCGGGTGTTCGATCGTCGCCGAGTGGAGAGACATCCCTTCCTCGCTCGAGCGAGTCGACCCGGTCGTCTCAGCCTGGTCGCGTCACGCCGCGCGTGACCCGCTGCCTCCCGGCAGGCGGACGCTCACCCACCGGCGCTGGCTGGCCGCCGGTGCCGGTGAGGGCCCGAGCGGTGTGCAGGCCGCGGCGATGCTCGACATCAAGCGTGACTTCTTCCGCCTGCGGCCGCACCTGGGCCGGCTGTACCTCGGCGTCCGCGACCCCCGGCCGTTCCTCGATGCGCTGCGCACGCTCGGCTTCCGTCCCTTCGACGAACCCATCGAGGTCGGCGGCGAACCATTCCATCTCGCGGCGCTCGACTTCGGACCGGACTCCGTCGACGGGT